>NZ_JBLNKV010000002.1:0-633080 GCF_048158585.1 Flavobacterium galactosi | reverse complement strand
CTTAAGGTGGTTATTGCGGCGGGGCTCACCTCTTCCCATCCCGAACAGAGTAGTTAAGCCCGCCTGCGCAGATGGTACTGCAGTTATGTGGGAGAGTATGTCGTCGCCTTTCTTTAATCTGAACCCGTTTCAGATTCTATTAAATCCTCATCATTAATTTGATGAGGATTTTTTCGTTATAGTCAAATGCAAAACCAGTCAGTTAATTAACCTAAAATGATCCAGACGGATTCGATTTAAGAAATGATTAATTTATCGTACTTACCGTTTTCTTAGGACTTATTTTATAACATTAAATTGTATTTTTGTTGAACTATATAAAAATACAATATGAAAAAAATTATTTTGTTTTTGACATTTATTATGTCTTTAAATATGCAGGCTCAAGATCGACCAAAACTGGTTGTTGGTATTGTTGTTGATCAAATGAAGATGGAATATTTATATCGTTTTTCGGATGATTTTTTACCTAATGGTTTTAAAAGATTAATGGGGAATGGATATACTTTCCAAAATATGCATTATAATTACATGCCAACTTATACAGCACCTGGGCATGCTTCTATTTATACCGGTACTACTCCTTCTACTCATGGAATTGTAGGAAATGAATGGTTTAGCAGAAGTCTGGGTAAAGAGATGTATTGTACAGACGATGCATCTGTTAAAACAATTGGAGATGGTACAGTCAAAGAAGGAGAAATGTCTCCAAAGAATTTATTAAGTACAACAATTACTGATGAATTGAAATTAGCAACAAATTTTAAAGGGAAAGTGATTGGCATGAGTTTAAAAGACCGTGGAGCTATTTTGCCTGCCGGACATTTTGCTAATTGGGCCTTTTGGTTTAGTAAAACGGGATCTTTTATTTCTAGTTCTTTCTATGGTTCTGCATTACCGGACTGGGTTACTCAATTCAATCAAGAAAAAAGATACATGCCTTATATAACTAAAGGGTGGGATTTATTCAAACCTGCCGGAACTTATAACGAAAGCCTCCCAGATGATAATCCTTATGAGGGAAAATTATACAATAGTACTGCGGCTATATTTCCATATAATTTAAAAGACATGTATGATAAAAATGATGCAGGAGTTATACGTTCTACCCCATTTGGTAATAACCTTTTGGCGGAATTTGCAATGCAAGCAATTGAAAAAGAAGAATTGGGAAAAGATACTATTACCGATTTTTTGACAGTTAGTTTTTCTTCTACTGATTATGTAGGCCATTTACTTGGGCCAAGATCTATCGAACTACAAGATACTTATTTACGTTTAGATCAGACTATAGCTGATTTTTTAGCTTATTTAGACAAAACTGTGGGGAAAGATAATTATTTGCTTTTTCTTACTGCAGATCATGCGGGAGCTGAAAACGTAAATTATCTAAGGGATAATAAGTACAAAGTAAAAAGCATCAATCCAAAAGATATTATTAAAGGGTTAAAAGACTTTTCTATCGCTACTTTTGGAGCCGATTTAATTGTGAATTATTCTAATTTCAATCTTTTATTTAATAGAGATATTATTAAGTCTAAAGGATTTGATTTGAGTAAAGTTAAACAGTCTTTTAAAGACTATTTAATGACACAGGAACACGTTAAAAGAGTTTATTCTGAAGAAGAAATACTGGGTTCTACGGGAAATGATTACTATCTTAATTTTATAACAAAAGGGTATGATCCAACACAAGATGGAGATCTTGTTATTCTTGATAAAGCGGCTTATATAGAATACCAAGGGACTGGGACCTCACATGGAACCCCGTACAGCTACGATACGCATGTACCAGTTATTTTCTACGGTTGGCATGTTAAAAAGGGAGAATCATTTGCGAAGAAATATATCACACAAATCGCACCTACAATTGCTCAAAAAATTAAAATTCCTTTTCCAAATGGAACGGAAGCTAATGTTTTGGAAGAAGTTTTAGAAAATAAATAAGCTGGAACTATTATGTTTAATGAAAAATCCCATCTCAAGTTTTAAATGAGATGGGATTTTAAGTTTATTTAAACAGTAGCAGCTACTGGTAATGGAATTTGATTTTTTAATAAATCTTCAAAGGTTTCATGTGCTCTTATTAAGTGACCTTCGCCTTTCATCCACAATACTTCTGCAGGTTTGTATCTAGAATTATAATTAGATGCCATAGAAAAACAATAGGCTCCTGCATTTCTAAAACATAAAATATCACCTTCTTTTATTTCGGATATTCTTCTATTATTTGCAAAAGTATCAGTTTCACAAATGTATCCAACAACGGAATAAAAACGTTCTTTCCCTTTTGGGTGTGAAATGTTTTCAATATGATGTTGCGAACCATAAAACATGGGTCTTATTAAGTGATTAAAACCACTGTCTATTCCTGCAAAAACTGTTGACGTAGTTTGTTTTACCACATTAACTTTAGCTAAAAAGAAACCAGCTTCACTTACTAGAAATTTTCCAGGTTCGAATATTAAGGTCAATTCCTTACCGTATTCTACACAAAATGCATTGAATCTTTTCGAAAGTTTCTTTCCTAATTCCTCAATATCGGTTTCAATATCATCTTTTTTGTAGGGTACTTTAAATCCGCTTCCAAAGTCTAGAAATTCAAGATTCTTGAAGTTTTTTGCGGCATCAAATAAGATTTCTGCTGCATATAAAAACACTTCTATATCAAGAATATCGGAACCTGTGTGCATATGAATACCAACAATATTCATTTTTGTATTTTCAACAATACGAACCAAATGGGGCAATTGGTGAACAGAAATACCAAATTTACTATCAATATGACCAACAGATATATTTGCATTACCTCCTGCCATTACGTGAGGATTTATTCTAATGCATACTGGAACGCTTGGGTATTTTGTACCAAATTGCTCTAATATAGATAAGTTATCGATATTTATTTGAACACCCATAGCAGAAACTTCTTCAATTTCTTCTAAAGAAACTCCGTTTGGGGTATAGAATATTTTTTCAGGCTCATATCCAGCATGTAGTCCCAACAATACCTCTTGAATAGATACAGTATCTAAACCAGATCCCATTTCTTTGAGTAATTGAAGTATAGCCACATTTGAAAGTGCCTTCATAGCATAATTTATACGCAACTTATCTACTTTTGAAAAAGCTTTTGTTAATCTATTATATTGGGATTGTATTTTTTCTGCATCATAAACATATATCGGGCTACCGAATTGTTCTGCTAATTGTAATAAGTCTTTTCCTTGCATTTTGATTCTATTTTTAGGCAAATTTATTATTCTTTATCAATACAAACAAATAAAAATACAGGTTTTAACAAAATATAACAAAATGTTACTATTGTAACATTTAATATGATTTATTGGTTTTTTGTAACTTTTATAAAATAAAAATCCCTTGATAAATTAATTATCAAGGGATTTTGTACAATTATCTTTTATTATAAACTAGGTAAATCACCGTTACCTTTAGTTGGTAAATTTGTGAAACCCATTAAATAATTGTCTACTTCTCTAGCAGCTTCACGACCTTCAGATATTGCCCAAACAATAAGGGATTGCCCTCTTCTCATGTCACCGGCAGTAAATATATGAGGAACATTCGTTTGATAATTATTTGCCTTGTAGTTGCTTCTAAAATCTACTTCCAATCCTAATTGATCACTTAATGTTTTTTCAGGACCTGTAAATCCAAGTGCCAATAAAGCTAAATCACAAGGCCAGATTTTTTCTGATCCTTCTTTTTCTATTAATTCAGGTCTTTGTCCCGGAGTCATTTTCCAAGCTACTTCAACGGTTTTCAATCCTGTTAATTGGCCGCTTTCATTAGAAATGAATTCTTTGGTATTGATTAACCAGTTTCTGTCACAACCTTCTTCATGTGAAGATGAAGTTTTTAATTGTAATGGCCAAAAAGGCCAAGGAGTAGTTTCACTTCTTCCAACTGGTGGTTTTGGTAAAATCTCAAAATTAGTAACCGATTTTGCACCGTGTCGGTTTGAAGTTCCAACACAATCCGAACCAGTATCCCCACCACCAATAACGATAACATCTTTACCAGTAGCTTTGATTTGGTCTTGAATTGATTCTCCGTATAAAACTTTTGTTTGTTGTGTTAAAAAATCCATTGCTTGAACAACTCCTTTGCTTTCAATTCCTTTTGTAGGTAAGCTTCTTCTTTCAGTTGCACCACCACACAATACGATGGAATCAAAAGAATTTAATTCTTCAATACTGAAATTTACACCAACGTTTACATTGGTTTTAAATACAATTCCTTCCGCTTCTAGAATCGCCACACGTCTGTCGATAATTCCTTTTTCTAATTTAAAATTTGGAATTCCGTAACGTAATAAACCACCAATAGCATTGTCTCTTTCGAAAACAGTAACAATGTGTCCTGCGCGATTTAATTGTTGCGCAGCCGCTAAACCAGCAGGTCCAGAGCCTATTACAGCTACTGTTTTGCCTGTTCTTGTTGCTGGAATTTGTGGTTTTATCCATCCTTCTGCAAAACCTCTTTCAACAATGTTTTTTTCAATATTTTCAATAGCTACCGGTTCACTGATTATACCTAAAACACATGATTTTTCGCATGGAGCAGGACATAATCTTCCTGTGAATTCAGGAAAATTGTTTGTTGATTGTAAAATCTCCAAAGCACTTTCCCATTCTTCTTGATGTACCATGTCATTAAAATCAGGAATCAAATTTCCTAACGGACAAGCACTGTGGCAAAAAGGAATACCACAATCCATACATCTTGAACCTTGTTCTTTTATTTTATCTTTTTCTAACGCAATTGTAAACTCATTATAGTTTGATACACGTTCTACAACAGCTATATTATTTTCGTCAGTTCTACTATATTCTTTAAATCCACCTATCTTACCCATGACTATGCTATTAGTTCTTCTATTTGCTTTTCTTCTGCTAATCTTTTCAATGCTTTTTTGTAATCTGTTGGCATCACTTTGATAAAGTGTTTTTGTTGGTTCTCCCAATCAGTCAAAATTCTTTTTGCCAATGGACTATTGGTGTACATAGAATGATTTTTAATTAAACGTCTCAGTTTAGTTATATCATCATCTTCTAATGTTTCAAAAGCTACCATCTCCATATTACATAAAGTATCGTCGAATTTTTTATTTGGATCAAAAACATACGCAATACCACCACTCATACCTGCGGCAAAATTCCTTCCGGTTTTTCCTAGAACCACTACAGTTCCTCCAGTCATATACTCGCATCCATGATCTCCAATTCCTTCAACAACTGCTGTTGCTCCAGAATTTCTAACACAAAAACGTTCTCCAGCCATACCATTGATATAGGCTTCACCAGTAATTGCTCCGTAAAGGGCAACGTTACCAATGATGATATTTTCTTCGGGTTTGAATGTTGCAGTAGGAGGGACTTTGATAATTAATTTACCACCTGAAAGCCCTTTTCCTAAATAATCATTACAGTTTCCATGAATTTTGAATGACAAACCATTTGTTGCAAAAGCACCAAAACTTTGTCCGGCAGAACCTTCAAAATCAACTAATATCGTGTCTTCAGGTAAACCTTGTGCACCATATATTTTTGAAATTTCATTACTTAGTATTGCACCAACAGAACGATCTGTATTTTTGATATCAAAAGTAACTCTTGTTTTTTCTTTTCTATAAATAGAAGGAATAGCTGCTTTTATAATTTCAAAGTCAAGTACATTATCTAAAGCATGATCTTGTGTAGTTGTATTATGATTTGGAACTACTTTAGCTTTTTCTGGTTTATATAAAATAGTAGATAAATCTAATCCGCTTGCTTTATAGTGTTTGATAGCTTTATTGACATTCAATTTTTGAGATTGTCCCACCATTTCTTTTAGTGTTCTAAATCCTAATTGCGCCATGATTTCTCTCAACTCCTCTGCAATAAAATACATGAAGTTGATGATATGCTCTGGAGTTCCTTTGAAATTTTTTCTCAATTCAGGATCCTGTGTAGCGATACCAACTGGACAGGTATTCAAGTGACAAGCTCTCATCATAATACAACCAGACGCGACTAACGGCGCTGTTGCAAAACCAAATTCTTCAGCTCCAAGTAACGCAGCAATAGCTACATCACGTCCTGTTTTTAATTGTCCGTCACATTCTAGAACTACACGACTTCTTAAATCATTTAAGATTAAAGTTTGTTGTGCTTCGGCAAGTCCAAGTTCCCAAGGAATACCTGTATGTTGTAATGAAGTTAATGGTGCAGCACCGGTTCCTCCATCGTATCCTGAAATCAAGATCACATCAGCTTTTGCCTTAGCAACACCGGCAGCAATTGTTCCAACACCTACTTCGGAAACTAACTTAACGTTAATACGTGCTTCACGATTGGCATTTTTTAAATCAAAAATCAATTGAGATAAATCTTCAATAGAGTAAATATCGTGATGTGGCGGAGGCGAAATTAGTCCAACATAAGGAGTTGAATTTCTTACAGCGGCAATCCACGGTACTACTTTCTCTCCAGGTAATTGCCCACCTTCTCCAGGTTTTGCACCTTGAGCCATTTTTATTTGAATCTCTTTGGCACTTGTCAAATAATTGATAGATACACCAAATCTTCCTGAAGCGACTTGTTTAATGGCACTATTTCTAGAATCACCATTTAAGTCTTTTTGGAAACGTTTTGAATCCTCTCCACCTTCTCCAGAATTACTTTTTCCTCCAATTCTATTCATGGCAATTGCCAAGTTTTCATGGGCTTCCTGACTGATTGATCCATAAGACATGGCTCCAGTTTTGAATTTTTTTACAATTTCGGTCCAAGGCTCTACTTCGTCAATAGAAATTGGGTCTAAATTATTGAATTCAAATAAACCTCTAATAGTCATTAGGTTTTTACTTTGGTCATTAACCATATTGGAGTATTCCTTATAACTTTCAGGACTGTTTAATCGTACAGCCTGTTGTAATTTAGAAATCGTTGTTGGGTTGAACATGTGTTTTTCACCAGTTCTTCTCCATCTGTAGACACCTCCAATTTCAAGCGGCAATAAATTGGCCACTTTTGAATTTGGGAAAGCTTTTTGATATCTTTTTTTGATTTCTTTTTCTACTTCATTTAACCCAATTCCTTCGATTCTAGAAGGGGTGTAAGGGAAATATTTAGAAGTGAATGTTTTATTTAATCCTAAAATTTCAAAAATTTGTGCCGCTCTATACGAATGTAAAGTAGAGATACCAATTTTGTTCATGATCTTAAGGATTCCTTTTGCAATCGCTTTATTATAATTTTTAATGGCATAATCCGCTTTTATACCAGTAATAAAACCTTGGTTAACTTGGTCATGAATGATTTCATTTACCATATAAGGATTTATTGCACTTGCACCATAACCAAATAATAGTGCAAAATGATGCGGTTCACGTGGTTCAGCAGATTCAATTATGATTCCAAATTTCGAACGAACTTGTAGAATATTTAGTGAATGATGAATATATGAACAAGCCAATAACATTGGTATTGGAGCCATTTTTTCGCTTACACCTCTATCAGAAATGATTACGATATTACATCCTTCTGAAACCGCTTTAAAAGTAGCTTGAACTGCTCTTTCCAAAGCGCGTTCCAATCCATTTACTCCTTTTTCGATATCATATAAAGTAGAAATAGTCACCGATTTGAAATCAGCATGATCGATATTTCTTATTTTATCTAAATCTTCATTCGAGATAACTGGATTTTGAATCTTTAATTTTTTACAATGTTTAGGATCAACATCAAAAATATTATAATCACCACCAATTGCTAAACTGATATCAGTAATGATTTCTTCCCGAATACCATCCAATGGTGGGTTGGTAACCTGAGCAAATAATTGTTTGAAATAGTTGTATAAAAGTTGTGGTTGATCTGATAAAACCGCTAACGGAGTATCATTACCCATAGAACTTAAAGCTTCATTACCTTGAGCTCCCATTGGGTTTATGATTGTTTTTAAATCCTCTATTGTGTAACCAAATAAACGTTGTCTTGTTTCAAAGTCTATGTTTTCGGTTGGTATTGGATTATTGGTATAAGGAATTTGAGCTAATTGCAATAAATTCTCATCCAACCATTTTTTATAGGGACGTTTGGTAGCAATAGCATTTTTGATCTCATCATCTTCAATGATTCGACCTTCATTCATGTCCACCAAGAACATTTTTCCCGGCTCTAAACGACCGTGTTGAATTACATCTTCTGGCTTGATATCAAGAACACCAATTTCTGAAGACATAATTACGAAACCGCTTTTTGTCAATGTATAACGAGAAGGTCTCAAACCATTTCTGTCCAATAAGGCACCAATAACGTTACCGTCAGTAAAAGGAATAGAAGCTGGACCATCCCAAGGTTCCATGATACAAGCATTATATTCGTAAAATGCTTTTTTGTCTTCCGACATGGTTTGGTGTTTTTCCCAAGCTTCAGGAACTACCATCATCATTGCTTCCGGTAAAGAACGTCCGGTCATCAATAACAATTCGACAACCATATCCATAGAAGCTGAATCCGATTTTCCTTCTAGTATAATAGGGAATAATTTTTTCAAATCATCACCAAATACATCACTTTGCATCAATTCTTCACGAGCACGCATTCTGCTAATGTTACCACGAAGTGTATTGATTTCTCCATTATGACACATGTATCTAAATGGTTGTGCTAATTCCCATGAAGGAAACGTATTTGTTGAAAAGCGTTGGTGAACTAAAGCTAATCTGGTAACTAAATCAGTATCAGATAAATCAGTATAATAACGACTAATGTCTTCTGGCATCAACAACCCTTTATAGATAATGGTAGTTGTTGAAAAACTAGAAAAATAGAACATATGACTTTCTGAAGTTCTGGAGTTTCTTATGGTATGTTCTGCAATTTTTCTTGCAGCAAACATTTTAGCGTTAAATTGTTGTTCCGTAAGGTCCAATCCATTTTTACTAACAAATACTTGTTTTACAGTTGGTTCTTTTTCAGCCGCAATTTGTCCTAAATTAGAAATATCTACAGGAACATCTCTCCACCCTAGAACTTCTAAATTTTGATTGCGTATAGAATCCTCAAAAGTTGTTTTACAAAAAGCTACTTGGTTTATACTTTTAGGCATAAAAACCATTCCTACTGCATATTGTCTCGCTTCAGGGATTTCAAAATCACATACTTTCTTGAAAAATATATGAGGGATGTCAAATAAAATTCCTGCTCCATCTCCGGTTCTTCCATCCGCACTAACAGCTCCACGATGCTCTAACTTTATTAAGATATCTAGTGCTTTATGGATAATATCATTAGACTTAATTCCATTCAAATTACAAATAAATCCTGCGCCACAATTATCATGTTCAAATTCGGGCAAATAAAGGCCTTGTTCTTTAACTTTCATGCTTAATATTTTTTTTACAAAATTAAAGATTTAGTAACATATAATGAGTGTAAAAGCCAAATTGAATGTATTTTTACAGTAATAGTAGAAAAAGGTGCGATAAATCACAATAATTGTATTTAAATACAGTTCAATTGATTTTTCTATAAAAAGAAAACCGATTAAAAGGCCTTATGTCAATTATTTTGAGAGAATTATTTTACTGATTATTTTTGTTTTAGAATTATAACAAAATGTTTGTTATTTTTTATATTTTTTGCGTCGACCAATGATTAGTTAGAAATATACAAATTTAGGCGCTACATTTAATAAAAAAAAATAGCAGTTAAGTTTAATTTTGCTATTTTTGTGCCACTTTTATTCTGAAATAAATTCAGAATCCAGACAAATTCTATATTATGAACATACACGAATATCAAGGAAAAGAGATTTTAGCTAGCTACGGAGTTCGCATTCAACGCGGAATCGTTGCTAATAGTCCAGTAGAAGCCGTTGCTGCTGCAAAACAATTAACTACCGAAACCGGTACAAGTTGGTACGTAGTAAAAGCCCAAGTTCATGCAGGTGGACGTGGTAAAGGTGGTGGAGTTAAGCTGGCCAAAAATTTACAACAAGTAGAAGAAATTGCAACACAAATCATTGGAATGCAATTGGTAACACCTCAAACTTCTGCTGAAGGTAAAAAAGTACATAAAGTTTTAATCGCTGAAGATGTTTATTATCCTGGTGAAAGTGAAACTTCTGAATTTTATGTTTCTGTTTTATTAAACAGAGCTACAGGTCGTAACATGATTATGTATTCTACTGAAGGTGGAATGGATATTGAAGAAGTTGCGGAACACACACCGCATTTAATTTTTACCGAAGAAATTGATCCTTCTGTTGGATTACAAGGTTTTCAAGCAAGAAGAATTGCTTTTAACTTAGGTCTTTCAGGTAATGCTTTTAAAGAAATGGTGAAATTCATCGATTCTTTATACAATGCTTATATTGGATCTGATGCTTCTATGTTTGAAATCAACCCGGTTTTGAAAACATCTGACAATAAAATCATGGCTGTTGACGCTAAAGTAAATATCGATGATAATGCTTTATACAGACAAAAGAAATATGCTGATATGCGTGACGTTCGTGAGGAAAACCCAATCGAAGTTGAAGCAAAAGAAGTAGGTTTAAACTATGTTGATCTTGACGGTACAGTAGGATGTATGGTGAACGGAGCTGGTTTAGCTATGGCAACTATGGATTTAATCAAGTACGCTGGTTTCGAGCCTGCTAACTTCCTTGACGTAGGTGGAACTGCTGATGCAAAACGTGTTGAAACTGCTTTCCGTATTATCTTAAAAGATCAAAACGTAAAAGCAATTTTGATTAATATTTTTGGTGGAATTGTTCGTTGTGACCGTGTGGCGCAAGGAGTTGTTGATGCTTACAAAAATATGGGTGATGCAATTAAAGTACCAATAATTGTTCGTTTACAAGGTACAAATGCAGCTATTGCAAAAGAATTAATTGATAATTCAGGAATGCCAATTTTATCTGCTGTTGAATTTCAAGAAGCAGCTGATCAAGTAAAAGCAGCACTTTCTTAATTTAGAAAATAGTTATATATTAAGAAATCCTGAGTGAAAGCTCAGGATTTTTGTGTTTTAAACCGATGCTAATTGTTATTTCAATAAATTTGAATTAGATTTTTTATTAAACAAATCATAAAAAAAATGAAAGTATAAATTGTAGTGCTTGCAATTATTATCTTTACTAGAATAAAAAATATTTTTAAAATACTATGAAACTTCATTTGCAAAATAATTTTATAACTGAATTGCCTGCGGATCCAAATGAAATCAATACGCCAAGACAGGTAGAGCAAGCTTTCTATTCGTATGTATTGCCCAAAATACCCTCAAATCCTTCCCTAATTCATGCTTCAAAGGAGATAGCAAATGCTATTGGCCTTTCTCTTGAAGATATACTTTCAACTGATTTTTTAAATGTTTTTTCTGGAAGCGCCGTTTATCCGGAAACAAAACCATTTGCCTTGTGTTACGCCGGACATCAATTTGGCAACTGGGCAGGACAATTAGGAGACGGTCGTGCTATCAATCTTACCGAAGTCGTTCATGACAATAAAACATACACTTTGCAATTAAAAGGCGCAGGACCTACACCATACTCTAGAACAGCGGATGGTTTTGCGGTTTTACGTTCTTCAATTCGAGAGTATTTATGTGCCGAAGCGATGCATTATTTAGGTGTTCCAACAACGCGTTCACTATCGCTAATGCTTTCTGGTGATCAAGTGCTGCGGGATATATTGTATAATGGAAATCCGGCCTACGAAAAAGGCGCCATCGTTTGTAGAGTGGCTCCTTCTTTTATCCGTTTTGGTAGCTTCGAATTGTTTTCTTCTCGAAAAGACTACGTTAATCTCAAATTATTAACGGATTTCACCATCAAACATCATTTTCCTCATATTCAAGGGGAGGGTGTCGGTAAATATCTGGACTTTTTTCATGAAGTAACCCAAACTACACTGAACATGATTGTGCATTGGCAACGTGTAGGTTTTGTTCATGGCGTTATGAATACCGACAACATGTCCATTCACGGTATTACCATCGATTATGGACCTTACGGTTGGTTAGAAGATTACAACTCGAATTGGACTCCCAATACAACCGATAGGCAGCATAAAAGATACCGTTTTGGCAATCAGCCTGAAATTGCGCTGTGGAATTTGTATCAATTGGCCAATGCTTTGTATCCTTTGATTCAGGATGCTAAACCGCTGGAAACTATTTTGGATGCTTTTAGTACGGATTACGAAAAGGAGTATTTGAATATGATGCAAAATAAACTAGGTTTCCAAATCAAAAAAGAAGAGGATGCTTTTTTAATTGAGAACCTGATTCAACTACTTGAACATGCAGAAACGGATATGACCATTTTCTTTAGAAACCTGTGTACTGTCACTAAAGCAGATAATGCTACAACAGCTTTCAATACCATAAAAGACGCCTTTTATAATGAAAAGGATTTGAATGAAACGATCTTGAAAGAGTGGCACGATTGGTTTGAGAAATACACGATTCGAATTAATGAAGAAACACTTTCGGATTCTGAAAGAAAAGTTCAAATGAATGCAGTAAATCCAAAATATGTATTGCGAAATTACATAGCACAATTGTGTATTGATGACGCAGATAAGGGAGAGTATTCGTTGTTAAATGAACTATTTGAAATGCTTAAAAATCCCTATGATGAACAGCCAAATTTTCAAAAATGGTTTGCCAAAAGACCGGATTGGGCCAGAGATAAAGTGGGGTGCTCTATGTTAAGCTGTAGCTCTTAAAGTATTTTTTTTTGATATAATAGTATTTATATATGAAAAAATCCTGAGTGAAGACTCAGGATTTTTTGGTTTAATTTAGTAGAGGGGCATAAATCTGCGCTACTTATGATTTTTTATTCTTTCCGAAATTAAATTTCACTTTCTCCACTATTTGAACTTTTGGAGCTCCTTTTGAAAATTGTTTTTTGAACGGTTTCTTAGCTGCAGGCTTCGATTTTGAAGGACTTTCGTCGCCTCTTGATTTATCTTCGTCTCTTGGTTTTGCTTTAAATTCAGCTCTTTCCGAAGCTCCTTCTTTTACAGGAATTTGAGCTTTGTGTTTGGCTAATACAACATTTGGGTTTTTTGGATTTTCTTTGGTTCCACGCAAGTGAATTACTAAAGCATTTAGGAAATTGCGCAACACTTGGTCACCACATTCCATATAATTCTCATGTTTTTCATCACGGAAAAAAGCACCCAATTCGGATTTAGTGATTCTAAAATCTACTAATTCTAATATTTCAACTATTTGATCGTCACGCAACATTAATGCTACGCGAAGTTTTTTAAAGATATCGTTATTTGTCATCATATTCTAATTTTTTACAAAGGTACGGTTAAAAAGCAATTGCACCACAATTTTAGATTCAGAATTGGTTTTGGTTCAGAATGTGGATTATTTTATCCAAATCTTCTTTTTTGTGATTGGCAGTAATTACAATTCGATTTAAATCCTTGGTGTCTGTTGGGTATTTAAAATTAGTTACTATGATTTTATTCGCAGTGAAAATTTTATTTAATCCTTCGATTTCAGGATAAATTAGCGGATAATTGGGGTCAAAATGAATTGCTTTATTTTTAATCAAATGAGCTTCTATATATTTTAAATTGTCTTTTAATTTTTGATACTGTTGCAAATAGATTGCTGGCGCATCAGCTATAGTTTGTATAAATGCGGCATTCATTCCGGCACTGGCAACAAAAGTATCGTCATTTGTCATTTGATTAATAAAATCTACATCGCTGGCAATTACTCCTCCCGTTAATCCGAAAGCTTTACCTAAAGAGGAAAGCATGATTTTTCTTTTAATATTTGGAAGATCAATATTCGAAAAAATCCCGCAACCATTCGTTCCCAAAATTCCAAGAGAATGCGATTCGTCTACAACTAAAGTAATTTCTTTATGGGACGAAATCGAATTTAGAATAGAAAGAGCGATTGGTTTTACATGAAAAGAAGGAACCGCATCAGTTAGAATCGTAATTTTTTCAGTTGCGTTATCCAGCAAACGAGGATTTAATTTTTCTCCAATAAAAAAAGGAAGACTATCTACCGCTTTGATGGCAGTATGTGTATCCGGAAAATGAAAAAAGCAATTGGTTTGAGGAGTTAACGCCTCTATTACTAATTTCCCCGCCAACATGCCCGAAGAAACGGTAAGAGCTGCATCTGCTTTGATGTAATTAGCTAAAAAGCGTTCTCCATTTTCATAAGCTGCTAGTTTAATATTGGCACTCCTGGAACTTCCGTAAGCCGTTCCCCATTGCAAAATATTTTTGATGAGCAGCTTTTGGAATTCAGGATGCGTTGGTAAACCCAAATAGGCCGTTCCGCCAAAATACAAATAGTCTTCATTGTTGATTTCTATTATTCGATCTGGAAATTGGTTGACTTTCATTTAAAACTACATTAATGTTACACCGGTTCCATCAATTTCTGAATAGTTTATTTTTCCAAAATCTATGGTTACACCGGTAGCAATATCTTCTGCCAAGAGTAATGCTCCATCCATATCGACATAATCCAGTTGCGGTAATAAATGAGCAATCGCAGATATTCCAACAGTAGATTCGGTCATACAACCCACCATCGTTTTTAAACCTAATTTCTGGGCTTCCTCAATCATTCTTCTTCCAGGAGTTAATCCGCCACATTTTACCAATTTGACATTTACGCCATGAAAATGATGGTGACATTTGGCCACATCTTCTTCTATAATACAACTTTCGTCAGCAATTATTGGTAAAACAGAATGTTTGAAAACTTCTTTGTGTCCTTCCCAATTATCTGCTTTCATGGGTTGTTCCAAGAATTCTACGCCTAGTTTTTTTAGTTCAACGGCATTATTTATGGTTTCTTCTATGCCCCAACCACAATTAGCGTCAATTCTAAAAATGGCATTAGTATGTTTTCGAAGTTCAGTTACAATGGCAATATCTTCTTTGGTTCCCAATTTTATTTTATAAATTGGCCAAGGTAATTCTTTCATTTTAGCAACCATTTTTTCTATGGAAGCAATGCCAATAGTATAATCGGTCAATGGATTTTTATCGATGTTGTAATTCCATAACTCGTATAATTTCTTTCCTTTTTTACGAGCATGCAAATCAGTATACGCCATATCCAAAGCGCACAAAGCAAACATATCGTCTTTTAAATAAGGATGGATTTTTGCCCAAAATTCTTCCGGTGTTTCATTTGTTGTAGTTTCAATTACAGAGCGAATTTTTTCTAAATCCTGCATCATCATTGGAACAGTTGTCTTATAATATGGATTAGATGTTGCTTCGCCAAAACCTGAAAATCCTTCACTTTTTAATGCTACAATCAATGAAGGCTGAAAGTCAATCGATTCTCTTGAAATCGTAAACGTATGTTTTAATTTAAGGTTGTATTCTCTTAAGATTAGTTCCATTTGAATCTGATTTAGTACTTAAAATTAATGTATTTATTTTTTAAATTAATAACCGAGCCATAAAACTGCTTTGACAAAACCATCACGCCATAACTTTTCATTGTGTTGTCCTCCTTTTACGATCTTCTTTTCATTCAAATTTAAACAATAGCATCGTTTAGTGTTTATTAGGTATTCCATCTTATTGAGGTCAACAATCATAGAATCATCATCTCCTTCTTTATCTCCACAAAGAAAATAATATTTCGTTTTTTGCTTTTTATTTTTTTCTTCTAATTCGAAAATTTCTTTGCGGTTAATCCAAAAAGCGGGTGAAAAAACACCTGCTTTGCCAAACACTTCAGGATACTTTAAAGTAGCGTAAAAGGAAGTCAAACCACCCAAAGAACTTCCCATAATTATGGTGTTTTTCTTCTCGGGTTTGGTTCTGTAGGTTTCGTCAATTTTTGGCTTCAACGTTTTTACAATGAATTCTAAATAATCAGCTGCTTTTCCACCACCATATTTTTCGTTTTTAAAAGGAGTTAATTCGTCTAAACGTTTCTCATTACCATGTTCGATTCCTATAACAATAACTTGTGCATTGAGACTATCCAGTTTTTTATCAACATTCCATTCACCAGAAAAGGAAGTTTTAGTGTCAAATAGATTTTGGGCATCGTGCATGTATATCACGGAGTATTTCTTTTTAGAATTTAAGTAATTTTTAGGTAGATATACCCAGATTTTCTTTGCCGTTTTAAGTTGTGGGGCCTCAATAGTAAACGTAGAAACTTGTTTTGATACAGTGCTTTGTTGAGCGAAATTTTTTACTGTCGCAAAAAGTAGTATAATAAGAATTAACTTAAGCTTTTGAATCATTACTGGTATTTTGTGTTTTTATTTTAAAAAAATCAATATTTTAGCTAAAAATAATAATTTCATGGATACTTACGAGGAAAAAAGAAGCTTACTTTTAGAGATGATTGCTTTTTCTACTGTTGACGGACAATTGCATAAAAGAGAATACGATTTTTTGTTTATTGTTGCCAATGAATTAAACATAGAAAAAGGAGGATTCAATGATTTGTTTCATCAGGAATTACCAAAATTGGCAATTAAATCGGATTTTCAACGCATTCAACAATTTTATAGATTGGCTTTGTTAATGCATAGCGATGGCGTTTTGCATAAAAAAGAAACTGTCGCTATCCAACAAATTGCAATTGACATGGGGCTTAATCCAGAGGCAACTAAACGCATTCTTAAGTTAATGAAGGAAGCGCCAAATGCAATTATTGATGGTCAGGTTTTATTGACTGTTTTTCAGGAACAACAGAATTAAGTTAATTGTCCTTGTAATGCTTTTATTTCATCACGTAATTTTGCGGCCTGCATAAAGTCTAATTCTTTTGCCGCTTTTTCCATCGATTTACGTTTTTCGCGAATGCGTTTTTCAATATCTGGTTTCGATAGATATTCTGTAACGGGTTCGGCTGCAGTTGAAAGAGTATAGCCTAATTCATAATCTGCCAAAGGATTTTTTGTAAAAGCACTCTCGATTTTTTTATTCAAAGCTTGAGGAACCAAATTATTTACAGTGTTGTAATTAATTTGTTTGGTTCTGCGATAATTGGTTTCGTCAATTGTTTTTTGCATGCTTGCTGTAATTTTATCAGCGTACATAATTGCTTTTCCATTTAGATTTCTTGCTGCACGACCAATTGTTTGCGTAAGCGAACGATGACTTCGTAAAAAACCTTCTTTGTCTGCATCTAAAATTGCCACCAAAGAAACTTCGGGTAAATCCAAGCCTTCACGAAGTAAATTCACACCAATTAACACATCAAAAATTCCTTTTCGCAAATCTTGCATGATTTCTATGCGTTCTAAAGTATCTACTTCTGAGTGAATATAGCGGCAACGAATATTGACTTTTGTCAAATATTTGGCCAATTCTTCCGCCATTCTTTTGGTTAAAGTCGTCACTAAAACCCGTTCGTCAATTTCGGCTCGAACTTGAATTTCTTCAATTAAATCATCAATTTGATTTAAACTTGGTCGAATTTCAATAATTGGATCCAATAATCCTGTTGGACGAATTACCTGTTCCACAACGACACCTTCCGTTTTTTGTAATTCATAATCAGCTGGTGTTGCCGAAACATAAATAACCTGATTTTGCATTGCCTCAAATTCCTCGAATTTCAGCGGACGATTGTCCATGGCTGCTGGAAGTCGGAAACCATATTCCACTAAATTTTCTTTTCGGCTTCTGTCCCCGCCATACATGGCGCTCACTTGTGAAAGTGTTACGTGACTTTCGTCCACCACCATTAAGAAGTCACTTGGAAAATAATCCAATAAACAAAACGGTCTTGTTCCGGGTAAACGGCCATCGAGGTAACGGGAGTAATTTTCAATTCCGGAGCAATAACCCAGTTCCCGAATCATTTCCAAATCAAAGTTGGTACGTTCTTCCAATCGTTTTGCTTCGAGAGGTTTTCCTATTTCTTTGAAATAATCGACCTGTTTGACCAAATCCTGTTGAATTTCCCAAATCGCACCTTGTAAAACATCAGGCGAAGTGACAAACATATTAGCGGGATAAATGGTCAGTTTATCAAATTTTTCAAGTACTTTAGAATTCTTTGTGTCGAAACTTTCAATTTCCTCGATTTCATCACCAAAAAAATGAACGCGGTACGCCTCATCCGCATAACTGGGATAAACATCTACTGTGTCGCCTTTTATTCTAAAACTTCCCGGGTTAAAATCGGCTTCGGTTCTGGAATATAAACTTTGCACCAGTTGATGCAATAATTTGGTTCGGGAGATAATTTGTCCTTTCGCAATCGGAATTAAATTTTTCTGAAATTCGATAGGATTTCCAATACCATACAAACACGAAACCGATGCAATTACTATAATATCTCTTCTTCCGGAAAGCAACGAAGCGGTTGTTGACATTCGCATTTTTTCCAGTTCTTCATTGATGGATAAATCCTTCTCAATGAAAACACCGGTTACAGGCATAAACGCTTCGGGCTGGTAATAATCGTAGTAAGAAACGAAATATTCCACGGCATTATTCGGGAAAAACTGTTTGAATTCGGAGTATAATTGTGCTGCCAAAGTTTTGTTGTGCGCTAAAACCAAAGTGGGTCTTTGTACTTCTTGAATTACATTGGCGACTGTAAATGTTTTTCCAGATCCGGTAACTCCTAATAAAGTCTGGAATTTTTCACCATCAATAATTCCTTGGGTCAATTTTTCAATCGCTTGGGGTTGGTCGCCCTTAGGCTGATAATCAGATACTACTTGGAAATTCATTTAAAACAAGGGACAAAGGTTAAGAAAAACAAAGGTACAAAGTTTGGATTCTTTTTTTAGCAAAGTTTATGCCAAAAAAAAGCCATCAACTTTTTGTTGATGGCTTTCCAATATAAAATGTTTTTTCTAGAAGCTGAAGCTTAATCTGGCAAAAACAAAACGACCGTTTTGACCAAATTGAGAGGTGTTTCTTGAATATACAAATTGATTTGCATTAGACAAATCGATTGAATTATTTGAAGATGTAGTTGGAGAATAAATAACGGCTCCATTAGCATCAACTCCCGAAGCTCTTTGAGCAATTGTTTGAGGCCCTAAGTTGAAAGTTGGATAAATATCAAAAATGTTGTTAGCTCCTACAACAATTTTCGTTGCAGTAGTAATTTTAAATCCTACAGATAAATCTGTAATGATTTTCGCTGCCCATACCGGGTGTTCGTTTTCAACTGCTAGATTATTTACAACAATAGCATTGATAGTTCCATCATTATTTGCATCAGCAACGTTCGGATCTGTTACTTTACCAAAATAAACGTTTCTCAAGAAGAAATCGAATTTTTTGTAAGAAAGTGAATTCGTTAAATTAGCTTTAACTCTTGGGACTGCTTCTTGAAGATAAATTCGTGAGGATTCAGAATAGTATCTGTTGATCTGACCTGCTGCTTCTAGTATTGGGGAAGCATGAATAGCACCTACTTTTTTAGTATTAGAAATGGTACCAGACAAATCAGTTTTTAAAGACAGTCCTTCACCGAAACTTGTTTTATGACTAATTACAACATCAATTCCTTTTGATTCCGTGTCAATTGCATTAGCAAAGAAAGTTGCTGCAGTTGCTCCTGCGGCATCAAAGTAAGGTTTTGTAACAGCATTAGAAGTAAATTGATCGGTAAGAACTACTCTGTCATCAATTTTTACAACATAGGCATCGGCAGTTAACGTAATATTGGCAGCTGGTATTTTTGCTGTAAATCCAATACTGGCACTTTTAGATTCTTCTTGTTTTAATGTTGGAATTCCCAAGGCCTTTGCCACTGGAGAATCATTACTGAATGTACCAACTTCAAATGGAACACCACCTACGAATTGTGTAGCAGTTGAATTAAAATAGATTTGGTGTAACGACGGCGCTCTAAATCCAGTTGAAACGGCACCACGCAAATTTATGTTATCTGTTAGTTTATAACGAGATGCAATTTTGAAATTAGTTGTATTTCCAAAATCAGAATAATTCTCAAAACGAACCGCTCCGTTAACTAACCATTTGTCAGTAAGATCTAATTCTAAATCGGTATAAACAGCTACACTGTTACGGTCTTTATCAATTGCATTTGCAGGTCTGAAACCTGGAAATACTTGTGATCCATTTGGTCTTGCTGAACCAAAAAAGTCAGTAACTTTAATGTTTGCAGGAGTTGTTGCAGTAACTACTCCTCCGTTGATGTCATATAAGTTATATGATTCTGGCTGACCTGCTGTGATAGCAAAGTTTTCATGACGATACTCAGCACCAAAAGCAACGTTCAGCCCTTTCAGGACATCAAATTTTCTGTTTATGTCAAAATTTGTTGTGTTTTGGGCGAAAGCCAAACCACCAGCATCAAATTCAGTTGGAGAAATTTCCCTTAAAGAGGCATTTACTGTATTTTCAACACCATAATCAAAAGCATTTCTTCCAAAAGTGTTACTTAAGTCAAAATTCCAATTTTCGAATATTAGACCTCTTAGACCAGCAGCAACTGAGACGTCGTTGATTGTAGAATGTATTTCCGGTAAAAATCCGTTTGCATACAATCCGGTGTATGATCTGGCTTGATTAGGTCTTCTGTAGAAACCTGCAGCTTCGCCATCTCTATAACTGGTTCCCCCAAAAGCGTACGCTTCTAATTTATCATTGATTGGATAAGCAGCGTTCAAAAAGAATTGCGCGCTTTTCAAAGAAGATTGTCCCACTCTCATATTGAAATCTTTTCTTTCAAGACTTCTATACGCTAATTCTCCTGCTGTAGCATCAAAGTTTAATGCGGTTTGCATTTGAGAAATATTTAGGGCACCTGTTATAGCAGTTTGTTGGGCCGTTGTAAAATAACCTACTTGTGGAGCATACTGTTTTATTGTGGTAAGTATTTGTGTCGTATTTGGAGTATTATTTATGTTTCCAAAAAGAGCATTAATATTTGTTCCGGCTTCGGCGGCTCTTTGTTCAACGGCATTATAGGCATTGAATAAATTACCCGTCACATCTTTTGCTCTGCTTGTAGCATCTCTAAGTTGAAAACTGGCCGTTGCATTAATAAAGCTTTTCTCTTTACCAAGACCAGTTCCGTAGTTTAAGTCTAATTGGTAATTACCACCATCAACACCACCATCGTGGTCATTAGCACCTTTTGAAAGATTTCCTCCTCCAAAAAGGGCAACATCTAATTTATTGGTATTTTTCTTTACATTAATATTGATTACACCTGCAATGGCATCTGAACCATATTGTGCGGAAGCTCCGTCTCTTAATACTTCGATTTTTTCGATAGCAAAAGCAGGAATTGCATTTAAATCCGTTCCTACAGATCCTCTTCCCGGTGAACCATTAATATTTACTAAAGAAGAAGTATGTCTTCTTTTTCCGTTTACCAATACCAATACTTGATCTGGTCCTAAACCTCTTAATTGTGCAGGGTCAATGTGATCCGTTCCATCAGCTACTGTTGTAGTGTTTGATGTAAACGATGGAGCAACCATGTTTAAAATTTGGTTTAAGTTAACTTGTGGGCCTTGTGAAGCAATGTCTTTCATAGAAATCACATCGATAGGCACTGCAGATTCTGTTACTGTTCTGGTAGGATTACGGGAACCTATCACAACAACATCTTGTAGTGTTTCTCCACTTCCCGTTAATGTAACGTTTAATGTAGTTCCTGTTACAGTTACGGATTTAGTTTCCAATCCAACATAAGAAAATTGCAAAACGTCTCCAATTTCAGCACTAATAGTATAGTTTCCATCGATATCAGTTGTTGTACCTTTAGTAGTTCCTTTTACAAGAATAGTTACGCCAGGTAAAGATTCTCCTTTTTCATCAACTACACGGCCTTTAATGATTTCGGCGATTGTATTTTGATTTAAAGTCGAGAAAACTTCTCCATTAATCCCAGCTTTGGCAATTCCTTCCTTTTGTAAAATAATTTGGTTGCTTACTTCGGTATAATTAATTTTTAGTGGTTTTAAAATGCGCGTCAGCACACTTGATAATGCTTCATTATTAGCATAAACACTCACTTTTTGATTCAATTGTGACATTCTCGAATTGTACGAAAATTTCACATGAGCCAATTTCTCAAGTTTAGTCAGCGCAGTATCTAAGTTCAAATCGGTCACGGTAATAGTTACCTTTGTGTCCAGCTTTTTTTGACCTCTGATATTATTCGCTATTGTTACACTTGAAAAGACAAGGGCTAAAACAAATTGAAATAAGGTTATTTTCATAATTCGAATTAGTAGTCGTTGTTTAAAGACGGTTTTTTTCATAGTTTTGGTCTGTTTTATTAATATTCGTTAGTTAGGGTATTGGTAGAACACAGCAATTACTCTTTACAGAGAGCTAATTGATTTTATTCAAGGCGTCGAGAATGTTACAGCATTTTCGGCGCTTTTTTTATTGTAAACTTTAATTCATAGGCAAGATAATGTTAGTTACATCCATCTGATATAATTATAATTTGGTTTCCATTCATTTCATAACTCGTATTGTTTCCAAGGCTTTTACAAATGATTTTAAGCTTTTCAGGCAAAGGCTGATCCGTTAAAGATGTTGTCAGATAGCAGTCTTTTAATTTAGTTTGAGGGAAATCAATTTTTACCAAATAAGCTTGCTCAATAGTTTTGAAAATTTGTGCAACTGGAATATCTGTAAATTCAAATCCTAATTGTTCGATGTTACTTGTAGAATTAATTAATGATTCATCTTGTGTGATATCAGTAATTTTATTGAAACTTAAATTTTTTCGAACGAATCGTAAGGCTTGATTGGGTAATAAAACAATCAGTTCATCTTTTGGATTTGAGATTAACTCATTTGATCTTACTTTTACTTTTCCAGTTCGAACCACAACTTCCACATTTGGCTGATTAGCGTATGCTTTTATTTTAAAACTGGTTCCTACTACTTTTGTAACAATTTCATTCGCAAATACAAAAAACGGTTTTTTAGGGTCTTTACTGATTTCAAAAAAGCCTTCACCGGAGAGGTACACTTTTCTTTCATTGCCCGCAAATATTTTTGGATAACTTAATTTACTGTTGGGCTGTAATAAAACAGAACTACCATCGGATAGCGTTATTATTTGTGGTTTGTCTGAATTATTAGTTTGCTCAACCAAACCTTCCTTATTTTCATTGATAAGTTCACTATAACTAAGTGCCGAGTTTTCAGCGCTGTTGCTTTGATTGTACAACCAGCCGGATAAAAGACTTAAAATCAAAATAGCAGCAACTCCATTAAACCACCTTTTTCTCAAAAGTTTAAGAACTGGTTTTTCCTTTTTATTTTCTTCTGCTTTTTCAATTTTTTCCCAAGTGGCTTCCAAAGCATATTGAACTTCATCCGAAGATAAATCATCATTAGGAACTTTCATCGCTAACAACCATAATCTGGCTTCTTCTACCAATTTAGCACGACTGGAATTTTCTAAAGTCCATTCTTCCCATTCTTGTTGGTCGTCTTTGAAACACACCCATAAATGGAATGATTCATCGGCTAAAAAGTCTTCTATTTCAGTATAATTGTTACGGTGTTGCATCACAAAAAAAGGTTACAATTATATAGAGGACAGTTTTTTTACTGGATACTCATTAAATTCTAAATTTTTTTGATTTTATTTTTTTTAATACTAAAAAGCAGTTGAAAATAGTAATAAAATAAAGGAAATACTTCCTTTCCAATCTTTGCGCAAGCACAATAAAGCACGATGTAAAAGATTATTTGCTGATTGATAATTAATATCAAGCGTATGTGCTATTTGGTCTACAGTAAGTTCCTGGTTGTAGCGAAGATACAAGGCTTCTTTTTGGCGAGACGGCAAATTATTAATTAATTGATTGAGGCGTGAGACTTTGTCAGCAGTTATTTCATCGGCAATGAGATGATGTTCTATAGAAAAATCAAATAAAAATTTAATGGAATCTATAGAAGTACTTACGCGGAAAATACGATCACGTTCTTGTAATCGTGTAATACGTTTACGGACACTGGATAGCAAGTATGCTTTTACTATAACTGAATCATTTAGTTTATTTCTATAAACCCAAATATCTGTAAAAACATCTTGTACGCAATCTTGTACTTTTTCAGGAAAAGGAATAAATGAATTTCCATAACGAACTAAATGGGAATAATGCTTTTTAAAAAGTGTTGAAAAAGCTTTTTCATCCCCCTTTTTTAGATTGCTCCAAAGTGTGGAGTCATCTTGTATTTCGGTATGTAGTAGTTGCCTTTTCACAATTTAGTTTGGATTAGTTCATTTTTTAATGTTAAATAACATTTGAATTGCAATAAAAAAGGATAATAAAGAGGTTCTTTTTTCTTCTTTTTGACTGTTTCTCCATTTTAAATGAATGATTTTTTGCTAATGGTTTGATGAATCTTAAAAGAATATTTTTTTTTATTTTTTAAGATTTTCTTACCAAACTTACGTAAAACTATGTTAAAATTTAATTTTAAGCATAAAAATATAAATAAATTCGATTTTTCGTGAATATTTATATATTTTTTTTTGAAAACAATTTTTTTAGAACTTTAATTATGGATTTAATAATAGAAGCTTTTATTTATGTTTCATATAAATAAATATTTTTTGTGGGTAACTAAAAACAACCTGCCAATAGGTCATTAGTATTATCGTTTGGAATGATTTAAAAGTATTTATAAGTTTTTTTTAATTCTAAAATTTCCAAGCTTTTTGTTGTGTTTCGCTCAAAAAGGTCCAAGCTACAATTCGGCTTGTTTTTTGACCTTGTGCCATGTCAATTGTTTTTACTTCCGCAGCGCTAACTTTGTTTAAGGTTTTATAAAGACTGGAAAGATTTTCTTTTTTGGAAACCAAAGTTGTGAACCATAAACATTGCATAGGGTATTTTGCACTTTCGTAAATCATTTGGGTTACGAAACCCAATTCACCGCCTTCGCACCATAATTCAGTATTTTGACCACCAAAATTCAATACCGGATTTTTAGTTCTGGTATTTTCTAAATTATTGATTTTTTTTATAGAAGATTTTGTAGCCTCTTCTTTTGAATTATGAAAAGGAGGATTACAAATGGTAAAAGTGAATTTATCCTCGGGTGTAATTATGTTTTTAAAAATGAAGCGACTTTCAGTTTGTAATTGCAGGCTTATGGCATCCATAAGATTTGGATTGTCTTGGATTATTTTTTTGCAATTTTGGATTGCTTTTTCATCAATATCAGTTCCTACAAAGCTCCATCCGTAAGTCGAATTTCCTATTATTGGATAAATACAATTGGCACCAATACCAATGTCTAGACCTTGAACCGTTTCACCTTCCGGGATGATTCCGTTGTTGCTGGACGCTAATAAATCAGCTATATAATGAATGTAATCAGCCCTTCCGGGTATGGGCGGGCAAAGGTAGTTTTTAGGAATGTCCCAATCCTGAATGCCGTAATGAGTTATCAGTAAGGCTTTGTTTAGCGATTTTACCGCTTCGGGATTGCTGAAATCAATAGTTTCTATTTGGTGTTCATTGACAGAAACAAAATGCTGCAATTCAGGACAATTTTTGATTAATTGTTCAAAATCATACCCAAATCTATCCAGATTTCTAGGATGTAAATTGGTTTTTTCGGTAATCGTTTTTGGTTTTATTTTTTCCATTTCGGCGCAAAGATAGTCAATCTCTTTCTGTCAAATTATAAGTTGGGATTATAAATAGGTTTTTCGTTATTAATCAATGCATTCCATCAACAGTAAATCGCCTTCACTGTGTTCAATTGTAACGATGCCGTCCTTGATGACATGATTGCTGCTTCCGGTTCTATAGCCTATAGTTAGGCTGTCATCTTTTAAAGGATAAAATAAATTATCAGAATGAATTCCGGTAACATGTCCAATGGGTATTAGCGAAATGGGAGTATTTGCGGTGTACCATTTTTCGAATTTGTTGGGTAATAAAAATATTTTTGAATGGTCGTCTAAAATTACAATTTTCAATAGATTTCTATATCGAACTATATTGGTAAGATTGGTAATGGTATGATCAGCTCTTCTTCCTGTTGCCCAAACGACATTTACAGCTGGGATTTTTCGGTGAATTAAATAATCAAAAGCTTTTTCTAAATCGGTTTTATTTTGATCTGGTGCATGGATAATCTCAATTGGATACTGCGAAGTTTGGTATTGCTCCGGATCGAATCCTCTGTCAAAATCCCCTAAAAGGACATCCACTTTTATGTCTAATTGCATAACTCTTTCCATGGCCGAATCTAATACAATTACCAGAGGGGACCATTCTAATAATTGTCCTAATAATTCTGGATTGCAGGATGCTCCATTGGCAATTATTAAAGCCGGTTCTTGGTCGTCTCGAACGATGTGATGTGAGGACATGAAGATTTTTGATTTAGGAATTTTGAATTTAGATTTCAGATTCTAAATTTGTTGTAAATGTATGAAAAATCTAAAATCTAAAATCGTTAATCTGCAATCTAAAATCCATAGTCCAGATTACTTTACTATACTTTTATTTTCATCTGAGTTCAGTGAACTTCGTTTGTAATGGATAGCTGGATTGGCTCCTAATTACTTAATTGTATAATTTTTAATATCAATTTCGCTAAGTGAAAAATAACCCAATGGATAATTTATTGAATTTGTGGTGTTGATTATATTTCCTTTTACCGTTGCTGGAGGGGATTGAAACGGACCTCCGCCGTTATTGCCTGCGATGCTTACTAAAACGATCATGTAATTGTAATAGGATTTTGAAATTCCATAATGACTGACTTCTATAACATCATCTGATTTTAAATCATCCTTTTGGGAAATACTAAAGAATTTATTTCCATCAAAGAACTCATCTTGATCCACGTAAAAATTAGATTTAACCTCATTAGAATAGATGTATCTGTACAAATAATAATTAGCTTCGTTGGCTGGATCCGTGTAATACGATTTGATTTCTTTATTTTTCCCGGTAAAACCTCCTTCGTTATTTTGAATAATTTCAGTTATTGGTGCCACTGATTTTAATATTTCGGAGGCTTTGTATGTTGCGCCTTCACTAATAACGGTTAAGGTGTAGGATTGATTGATGACTGGGATGAAATTGTTGCAGGTGTATTCTCCTTTGGTAGCTGATTCGGTAAATTGAAATGTAGTATTAGCGCTGTTTTTAATGAAAATAGTGGCTCCGGAAACTGTTGGAATTTCGGTGCCGAAATAATCGGTGGTTGTGGTTAGTTTAATTTTTTGTTGGTTTCCATCTGTTCCTTTTTTCCAATTTATGGAAGCCTCAATAACTAGTTTTGGCGGTGCTGTATTTAGAGCTATTGGAACCACATCTTGGCAACTATTTAAAAAAAGTGCGACTGCAATCCCCAAAATATATATTATTTTTCTCATAATCATTAAAATTTGAAGTTATAGCTAACTGCAGGAACCACTCCAAAGATGGAAGTTTTAACAGCCTCATTAGTACCGGTATCTATATTTTGTCTAAAATTGATTGAAGCGGCATTTTTTCGGTTATACAAATTGTAAATGCTGAAAACCCATTCTCCCTTCCAGTTTCTGTCGTTGTTTTTGCGAGGGGTCAATGTTGCTGCAATGTCGAGATGATGATAAGCCGGAAGTCGGTTTTCGTTTCTTAAACCATAACTGGGAACGGTTACCCCAAGGTATTCGTATTGTCCATTTGGATACGTTACGGGTTGTCCGGTTTGTAATACGAAATTAGCTCCAAAAGACCACTTTTCGTTTAAATTATAAGAACTGGTAATAGCAATATTGTGCAGCTTGTCATAAACAGAATTATACCAATTTCCGTTGTTGATTCCTGTTTCAATTGGCGTTCTTCCTGGAGTTTGTTGTTCAGATTTAGATAAAGTATAGGAAATCCAACCGCTTAATTTGCCTTCGTTTTTACGGAACATGATTTCCAAACCGTAAGATCTTAATTCACCGTTTAAAATTATCTGCTCGATTGCTTTATTCGCAATTAAATCAGCGCCGTCAATATAATCCAATCTGTTTTTTACTTTTTTATAATACGTTTCTACTTCTAAAGAATAGACTCCTTCTTTAAAATTTTTAAAATATCCCAAAGCCACTTGATCCGCAATTTGGGGCTTTATAAAATTATCACTTGGTGTCCAGACATCAAGCGGAGTAGGAGAGGAGGTATTGGAAATCAATTGTAAATATTGTACCATTCTGTTGTAACTGGCTTTTACAGATTGATCGTCATTGATTTGATAGGCTAAAGAAAAACGGGGTTCCAGATTATTGAAGCTTTCAATTACTTTATTTTTATTATAAAATTTAGTTCCTATGGGAGTGGCTTTTTCATAAATCTGTAAATCAGGATTGAAGGTTACAGGATTGTTATCGGCATAAATATTTACAGTAGATTGTCCTAAACGGTAAAACATGCTGTAACGAAGCCCATAAGAAAGAGAGATTTTATTCGAAATTTCCTGATCCGCATTCATATATAAGGCGGGTTCGAATGCGTATTTTTTATCCAATTGATCAAAATTAATTCCAGAATTTAAATCAGAAGGTCTGATGGTTCCCGGATTAAAATCGTAGTAAATAGTACTTACGCCATAATTCAATTTAAATTTGTCGGAAATGTAATTCTTGAAATCGTATTTAATATTGTAATTCTTGATGCCAGAATCCCATTTGAAACCTACAAAATCCAAATCCAATCCGTAATAATAGTCGCTGTAGATTAGTGATAAATTCGAAAATAATTTATCTGAAAATAAATGATTCCAACGTAAGTTTAAAGTGGAGTTTCCGTAAATATTAGTAAAGCTTTTGTTGAGGCTAAAAACGTCTCTTCCAAAATATCCTGACAAATACAAATTGTTATTGGGGTTCAATTTATAACTCAATTTGGTATTCAAATCATAAAAATAAGCGGAGTTGTTTTTTTGATCTTTGGATAGTTTCAAAAATAAATGAGCATATGAACTTCGACCGCCAATAAGGAAAGAACCTTTGTCTTTTACTAGCGGTCCTTCGGCCAAAATTCTACTGGAGATTAATCCAATTCCCCCATTGACATGAAATCCCTTACTGTTGCCATCTTTTTGATAAATGTCCAAAACCGAAGAAGCTCTTCCTCCAAAACGAGCCGGAATTCCACCCTTGTATAACTTTAAATCCTTTATCGCATCAGGATTAAAAACCGAGAAAAAACCAAAAACGTGAGAGGAGTTAAAGATGGTCGCTTCGTCCAACAGAATTAAATTCTGGTCAGCACCGCCGCCGCGAACATTAAATCCGGATGCTCCTTCGCCAGCATTAGTAACTCCGGGAAGTAATAAAATAGATTTGAGAACATCCACTTCACCAAGTACAACCGGCATTTTCTTAATAGCCGAAATAGAGAGTTTATTGACACTCATCTCCGGTTTCCGAATATCAGTTTTAGTTTTAGTATCAGTAATGACCACTTCTTTTAAAAGAGTTTCGTTACTTATTAATTTAAAAATGTTTTTTATGTTTTGTTCTAAATTTATCGATTCCTCAATGGTTTGATATCCTAAATAGGTGATTTGAACAGTGTAATTTCCCTTTGGTACAGTAATAGAGTAAAAGCCATATTCATTGGTAGTTACACCAGTTTTTAATTCTGGGATAACAATGTTTACGCCAATCAAAGTTTCATTGCTGTTAGCATCAATAATAGTTCCGCTAAGTGTGAATTTATTTTGAGAGAAGGAAGAAAGAGAAGATAATAATACAACAAGAAAGGGAATAATTTTCTTTATAATCATTGTTTAAATTTTCTAAATGAAGAAATACAAATTTCACTAAACGGAATATCAATTGGGGTATATCAAATGTTAAGGTATTGCTAAGGTAAAAAAAAAGACGACCGTTTCCAGTCGTCTTTTATACTATATGTAATTACTTTATTAAGCGATTTTTGCAGGTACAGCGATTCTGTTTAAAATAGCATTGAATGTTTCGCTTGGTCGCATTGCTTTTTCAGTCAATTTAGGATTTGGTTGGTAATGACCACCAATAGCTTGAGGTAGCCCTTGTGCTCCAATTAACTCTGCATTGATTTTGGCTTCGTTTTCTTTGAACTCCACTGCAATAGGAGTGAAGATCGCTTTTAATTCAGCATTTTTATCTTGTGCTGCTAATGCTTCTGCCCAATACATTGCCAAGTAAAAATGAGAACCACGGTTGTCAATTTCTCCAAGTTTACGCGCTGGGGATTTATCATTTGCCAAGAATTTCTCAGTAGCTACATCAAGGGTTTCAGCTAAAATAATGGCTTTAGAATTATTTAAAGTTTGACCTAAATGCTCCAATGAAGCACCTAAAGCCAAAAACTCACCTAGAGAATCCCAACGTAAATACCCTTCTTGTGTAAATTGCTCGACATGTTTTGGGGCTGATCCACCTGCACCAGTTTCAAACAAACCACCACCATTCATCAATGGAACGATAGATAACATTTTAGCTGATGTTCCTACTTCCAAAATAGGAAATAAGTCCGTTAAGTAATCACGCAATACGTTTCCTGTTACAGAAATAGTATCTAGTCCTTTGATGATTCTTTCTAATGTGAAGTCAGTTGCTTCAATAGGGTTAAGGATGCGAATGTCTAAAGCGGTTGTGTCGTAATCTTTTAAATATTTTGTTACTTTTGAGATTAACTCTCTATCATGCGCTCTGTTTTCGTCTAACCAAAAAACGGCTGGAGTATTTGATAAACGAGCTCTGTTTACCGCTAATTTAACCCAGTCTTGAATCGGAGCGTCTTTAGCCTGACACATTCTGAAAATGTCTTTAGCTTCAACGGCTTGTTCCATTAAAATGGTTCCGTTAGTAGCTACAACACGTACAACGCCATCGGCACTCATTTGGAATGTTTTGTCATGTGACCCGTACTCTTCGGCTTTTTGTGCCATCAAACCTACGTTTGGAACACTTCCCATAGTTGTTGGGTCGAAAGCACCATGTTTTTTACAAAAATCAATAGTCGCAGTATAAATTCCAGAATAGCATCTGTCTGGGATAATGGCTATAGTATCTTGTTGTTTTCCGTCCTTGTTATACATTTGTCCCGAAGTACGAATCATTGCAGGCATTGAAGCATCCACAATTACATCCGAAGGAACGTGAAGATTGGTAATTCCTTTTTCAGAATTTACCATGGCCAATGCTGGTCCGTTTGCTATCGCTTGGTTTATTGCAGCTTCAACTTCAGCTTGCATCGGGTGTCCACCAATTTTCGCATACACATCACCTAAGCCATTTCTGGTGTCAATATTTAATTCATTAAATAAAGCAGCATATTTTTCGAATACGTCTTTGAAATAAACTTCTACTATCGCTCCAAAAATAATTGGATCAGAAACTTTCATCATAGTAGCTTTCAAGTGAACTGAAAGTAAAACGTTTTGTTCTTTAGCTGCTGCAATTGTTTTAGCAACAAATCTTTTTAAAGCGTTTAGGTTCATTACCGAACTGTCGATTATTTCACCTACTTTTAGCGGAGTGCTTGCTTTCAAAACAGTAGTTGAGCCATCTTTAGCAACGAATTCGATTTTTACATCAGTGGCATCAGCAACAGTAAGTGATTTTTCACTTCCGTAAAAATCACCACTCTCCATAGAAGCTACTTGTGTTTTTGAATCAGAAGTCCAAGCTCCCATTGAATGTGGGTTTGCTTTAGCGTAATTTTTAACTGCTTTAGGAGCTCTACGGTCAGAGTTGCCTTCACGTAAAACTGGATTTACGGCAGAACCTAAAATTTTAGAATATTTAGCTTTGATTGTTGTCTCTGCTTCGTTTTGTGGTTCTTCAGGGAAGTCTGGCAAATTATAACCATGTGATTGTAATTCAGCAATTGCCGCTTTTAATTGAGGAACAGATGCCGAAACATTTGGTAATTTTATAATGTTAGCTTCTGGAGTTGTTGCTAATTGTCCAAGTTCTAATAAAGCATCTCCTGTTTTTTGATCTTCAGTCAAAAACTCTGGAAAGTTTGCTAAAATTCTTGCAGCTAAAGAAATATCTCTAGTTTCAATTTCAATATCAGAAGTTGATGTAAATGCTTGTACAATAGGTAGAAATGAATAAGTTGCCAATAAAGGCGCTTCATCAGTAAGGGTGTAAAAAATTTTTGATTTCTGTGTCATTTTTTTATTTTTATAATCGAATCACGGTTAAATGTAGCTTAAGTAAGGTGTTTCACTTGAAATAAGGCGGACAAATATATGAAAATCAGATGTAATAGAAGGCGGATTTTATATAGAAAAACACGAATTTTTAGATTACTAACTAGTTATTCTGAATTTGTTAATTTTATAAACCCTTAAATCCTAAATTATGAATTTATATGGGGAAAAATTAGCAAAAAAAAGTCCCAACATTGTTGGGACTTTTTTATAGTAAAGAGACAGTTGACTATCTTCTTTTGTCTTTAATTTTAGCTTTTTTACCAGTAAGTTCTCTGAAGTAGAAAATTCTAGCTCTACGAACTGCACCTTTTTTGTTGATTTCAACTTTTTGTAAAGCAGGTAAGTTTACTGGGAAGATACGCTCTACTCCAATAGCACCTGACATTTTACGAATAGTAAAAGTTTCTGTGTTACCAGAACCTCTTCTTTGAATAACAACTCCTTTAAAAAACTGTGTTCTAGTTTTTTCACCCTCTCTAATTTCGTAGTAAACTGTGATAGTATCACCAGCTCCAAAAACAGGGAAATCTTTTCTAGCTACTAATTCGTCTTGAACGAATTTCATTAAATCTGCCATGATAATTTTAATTATGGTTTTTATTAAATCAACATTCACGGATCTCGCCAGAGGTTAATCTAATGTGGGTGCAAAAGTAAAAAATTATTTTGAATTATAAATTATAAATTTTGAATTATTTGAATCCTTATTCTGAGTTATTTAAAATTCAACATTTATAATAATTTACTCCTCCAGCAAATCCGGTCTTCTGGTCTTAGTATGTTCATACGCCATATCTTCCCGCCATTTATCTATTTTGGCAAAATTTCCGCTGGTCAAAACATCAGGAACTTTCCATCCGTTATAATCTGCTGGGCGTGTGTAAATAGGTCCTGATAATAATCCATCCTGGAAACTATCCGTCAACGCTGAGGTTTCATCACTTAAAACACCCGGAATCAATCGGATTAATGCATCTGATAAAACCAAAGCGCCCAGTTCTCCACCACTTAAAACATAATCACCAATCGAGATTTCCTTTGTGATAAAATGGTCGCGCACGCGTTGATCTACACCTTTATAATGTCCGCAAAGGATAATAATATTCTCATACATCGACATCGTGTTCGCCATTTTCTGATTCAGGGTTTCCCCGTCCGGCGACATATAAATGATTTCGTCATACGTTCTTTCGCTTTTCAAATGCGTAATGCAAGCATCAATGGGTTGCACCGTCATCACCATTCCGGCACCACCACCATACGGATAATCGTCCACACTTTTCTGTCTGTTGGTGGTATAATCCCGTAGATTATGAAAGTGGACTTCCACTAATCCTTTATCGATGGCGCGTTTCATAATTGAAGCCTCAAACGGGCTTCGCAATAATTCTGGGAGAACGGTAACAATATCAATGCGCATAATTTTGAATCTTAGTTTTAAAGCGCAAAGGTACAAAGTTTTTGAGACTCAAAATTTTCCAAATAAGCGAATAACCAAATAAGCGATTAAACTTTTCATCAGGAGCTATTTCCAGCTTTTCACTCTATCTTTCCTTGCTTAAAGAAAGCAAGGAAAGGATGCCGTTTCAATCTGGGCTAGGATTTTGTGGAATTAGGAGGTTTTAATTTAAAATACGTTCTAAATTACATTCCTGTTTAAACCCCAAAACTTTCAAATAACCAAATCCGCAAATTCCCTTTTTAAAATTAATTTCGTAAATTTGCCCTTCAATAAAAATTATACAAAAATGGAAAACGGAATATATGCTAAATTCAACACCACAAGAGGTGCTATTTTAGTAAAACTAGAGCACGAATTAACACCGGGGACAGTTGGGAACTTCGTAGGATTGGCAGAAGGAAACATAGAAAATAAAGTAAAACCACAAGGGGTTAAGTTTTATGACGGATTAAAATTCCACAGAGTAATTCCTGATTTCATGATTCAAGGTGGTTGCCCACAAGGAACAGGTACTGGAGACCCAGGGTATAAATTTGATGATGAATTTCATCCAAGTTTGAAACACAACCGTCCGGGAATTTTGGCTATGGCTAATTCAGGACCTGGAACTAATGGCTCTCAATTTTACATTACACACATTCCAACAGAATGGTTGGATAACAAACATACTGTTTTTGGACATGTTGTAGAAGGTCAGGATGTTGTCGATGCGGTACAGCAAGGGGACGTTTTGGAATCTTTAGAAATTATCAGAGAAGGAGAAGAAGCTAAAAATTGGAATGCAATTGAAGCTTTTATCACTTTTAAAGGGTCACGTAATAAACGTGATACCGCTCTAAAAGCAGATGCGGAAGAAGCTATGGAAAAACTAGCTGCAGGTTTTGAAAAAACAGAAAGCGGTTTGCGTTACCAATTCATCCAAAGAGGGGAAGGTAAAAAAGCAGAAAACGGGAAAACAGTTTCAGTACATTATACAGGACAACTTCCAGATGGTAAAGTTTTTGACAGTTCATATCCTCGTAAAAAACCAATCGAATTTCCATTAGGAAAAGGAAACGTTATTGAAGGTTGGGATGAAGGAATTGCCTTGTTGCGCGTAGGTGACAAAGCACGTTTCGTGATTCCAGCTCATTTAGGATACGGATCTCGTGGAGCTGGAGGAGCAATTCCACCAAATGCTACATTGATTTTTGACGTAGAATTGATGGACGTAAAATAGTCTAATTCAAATAGCAAATTTTAGTTGTCAGATAAAATTAAAAAACCCAAAACTTTCGTTTTGGGTTTTTTTATGCAATAAAAGCAACTTAAGGTATTCTTTAATTTAGATTTCTGAATTTAAAAATTCAAGCAAATCCTTGTTTAATTTGTCTTTTTCAATATAAAATAAACCGTGTGGTGCTCCTTCATAAACAATAAATTTATTGTCTGGGATTAATTTTGTCGCTATTTCAGAAGTGATTTCGATAGGGACGGTTTTGTCCTCATCGCCATGAATAATTAATGTAGGCACATTTACCGAAGCCATTTCTCTACGAAAATCGGTGGTGGAAAATGACTTAGCACACTCTAAAGTCGCGCGTGGTGAAGCTAAAGAACACAGCATTCTATAATAATCCAGTAAAGGAGTACTGATGGGTTTGCTGATGAAACTCACTCCGAAAAATGTTTTCCCAAAACTATCCAGAAATCCAATTCGGTCGTCTTTAATTTGTTCCGCCATACCATCGTATTTTTCTTGTGGAACACCATTTGGATTAGAATCTGTTTTCAATTGAAATGGAGTTACGGAAGATATTAATACCGCTTTTGATACTCCTTTTCCCCCATGACGGCTAAAATAACGTACGACTTCACCGCCTCCCATAGAAAATCCAACAAGTGTAGCTTCCTTTAAATCTAATTGATCAATAATAGCTTTTAAATCATCTGCCAAAGTATCATAATCATAGCCATTCCATGGTTGTGAGGATTTTCCAAAACCGCGACGGTCATAAGCAATAACTCTAAAATTATTTTGAACCAAAGTATCAATTTGATATTCCCACATTTCATTAGATAGTGGCCAGCCATGAATAAGGATTACTGGCTTTCCTTCACCATAATCTTTTACATATAGTTTTACATTTGGTGCTGTTACAATGTATTTATCCGTGGACATTTTCGATCCAGAAAAATTATCTTCACTAAGTGATTCGCTTCTGTTAATTTGATTCGTTTCCATAACATGTACTGTTTTTCAAGATGAATTTAGTATTTCTAATCTTGTAAAATTAGATGTATTTTATAAAAATGGTATTATAGAATTTCTATAAATAGTTGTAACTTTTTTGTTTTTGGAACAAATAAAAAAAAAGTATTCAATTGAAAGTCAGTGTGTTTTGTGTAAAATGGAATTATTTCCATTTTATATTACAGCCTATACTTGGTTTTTGATTGGGATTAATTATTCGATTATAAATGACACTATCAATAGCACCACGCAAATCATTACCACTAAGCGGAATTCCATTTCCTGGGCGGCTGTCATCTAACTGACCGCGATAGACTAATTTGTTTTGGTCATCAAATAGGAAAAAATCAGGTGTGCAAGCTGCATCGTATGCTTTAGCAACTTCTTGTGTTTCGTCATATAGATACGGAAATTCCATTTTGTTTTCGAAAGCGAATTCTGTCATCAATTCCGGGGCATCTTCTGGATATTTTGAGACATCATTGCTAGAAATGGCAATAACTCCTATTCCCTGAACGCGATAATCATTAGCAATCATAACAATTTCTTCAATTACATGGCGCACAAACGGGCAATGATTACAGATGAATAGTACCAAAGTTCCTTTTTCGCCTTTTAAATCTGAAAAAGAAAACCACTCGTTTGAGTTGGTATCTTTCAAATGAAATTCGGGAGCAACGGTTTCAAGGGATACCATTTTTGAAGCAGTTTTTGACATTGAAGTTTTTCTCGTTTAGAATTTAAGGTTTAAAGTTAAGAAAAAAGTATTGTGTTTTAAATTTAATATGCTATTTTAGATTATAAAATAGTTGGTTAATAACTTTAAGCTTAAATAAAAATGATGCTAACTTGGTCTGAATTTGAAAGAGTAGATATGCGCGTGGGAACTATTCTGGAAGTAAATGATTTTCCTGAAGCACGAAAACCAGCTTATCAGTTAACAATAGATTTTGGTCCAGAAATCGGAATTAGAAAAACTTCCGCACAAATCACCCAACGCTATCAAAAAGATGATTTGCTCAACCGACAGATTGTTGCTGTGGTCAATTTTCCTAAGAAACAAATTGGAAAATTCATGAGTGAATGTCTCGTTCTAGGTGCAGTAGGAGGTGAGGGAGATGTTGTTTTATTGGCTCCTGATTTTAAAATTGAAAATGGATTACAAATTGGGTAAAAAATTAATTGTTAATTTTATCAATCAATTGTTGCAATAGCATTTGTCCTTCTTCCCAAAATTCGAGATTTGATTCCGAATTCACATGTCCTTTTTGACCAATATTTATAAAATCACTTCCCCACATTTCAGCAAAATAGTCCGCTCTTTTTGACGATATGTATGGGTCATTTTCGCTGGTTACCACCAAGGAAGGAAAGAGCAATTTAGACAATGGCATCGGTGAAAAGTTCCAAATTTTTTCTGGTGTATGTTCGGGAGAATCTACATCTGCGGGTGCAACCAGTAAAGCGCCTATTATGTTAGGATTGCTATTGGCAGAAGTCCAATGCATCACTAAAGAAACCGCAAGACTGTGTGCAACCAAAATTGTTGGAGAATCTAATTTCAGTATTGCTTCATTGAGTCTTTCAAGCCATTCTTCTCGAATAGGTTCATCCCAATTGTCCTGAACTACCTTAGTGGCATTTTTATATTTTTTGAGCCAATAGCTTTGCCAATGGTCTTCTCTGGAATCACCCAGTCCTGGGATAATTAATAATTTTATTTCCATTCTAAAATATTTAACTAGTATAAATTCGTCTACAAATATAAAAAGTGTTTAGAAGACTTATTTTGGAATAAAAATATATAATTTAAATCGAAATAAAAAAGACAACGATTATTTCTAATAGTTAGATTATAGGTAAATATAAAAAAAGTCCAAAAATCATTAAGATTTTGGACTTTTTCGTTTTGTAAGTAGGCAATTAATAATTAAATATCATCAAATTCTATATCAGTAAAAGTTGATGTTTGTGGTAGGATTTCATCATTATCTGTTTTGTCAGATGCGTATTCTTTTTTGAAATCTTTTTGGTGTCTTTCAGAGATTACTTCTTCGCCCTTGTGGTTCAAAACGTAGGAAGTCATTTCGCCAAGAATTTCTGCAAAAGCAGCAAAGTCTTCTTTGTATAAATAAATCTTGTGTTTCTTAAAATGAAACGATCCGTCTTCTTCGGTAAATTTTTTACTTTCGGTAATCGTAATGTAATAATCATCAGCTTTTGTAGCTCTTACATCAAAGAAATAGGTTCTTCTTCCAGCACGTAAAACTTTAGAAAATATCTCTTCTTTTTCTAACATGTCATTTTCTCTCATAATCCTTTCTGTCAATTTTTTTATTTAATAGCAATCAAAAATCATAAAAATTTATTTATTATACAACAATTATAGTAATTCTTTTTCTGAAAGTTGTTTTAAATAAAGTGATGCATAATACCCTTCTTGATTTATCAATTGATTATGAGAACCTTGTTGAATAATTTTCCCGTCTTCAAGAATGATAATGTTATCAGCATTTTTAGCAGATGAAACCCTATGACTGACAATAATCGTGGTTTTGTCCTTGCAAATTTCATATAAGTTATTCAAAATTGCTTCTTCAGTTTCTGTGTCAACTGCCGATAAACAGTCATCAAAAAGTAAAATAGCCGGATTTTTAATAATGGCTCGAGCTATAGAAACGCGTTGTTTTTGTCCGCCTGAAAGAGTGATTCCGCGTTCGCCAAGAATGGTTTCATACTTTTTATTGAAACCAATAATGTTGTCGTGTACTACCGCATTTTTTGCAGCAGTTTCCACTTCTTCATCAGTTGCATTTTCTTTGCCAAACTTAATATTGTTTTTGATGCTATCCGAAAACAAAAAGGCATCTTGAGGCACAATTCCAATACTGTTTCTTAAATCATATAGGTTCAAAGTGCTTATTTCATGTCCATCAACAATTATTCTCCCATCGGTAACTTCATATAAGCGGGAAATCAAAGAGGAAATTGTCGATTTTCCGGATCCAGTTTTTCCAAGAATCGCCAACGTTTCTCCTTTTTTTACTTTAAAGGAAATATTTTTCAATGCTTCTATATTCGTGTCTTCATAGGTGTAGCTCACATTTTCGAATGAGATAGTGCCTTCAATAATAGACTTATTTGGGTTTTTATTTTTTATTTCCGGTTCGATTTTCAGGAACTCATTAAGACGTTTTTGGGAAGCTTCGGCCTCTTGAACCATTGACGAAACCCATCCTAATGAAGCAACAGGCCACGTTAGCATGTTGACATACAAAATGAATTCTGCTATAGTTCCAATGCTTTTTATTGTCCCGTTTATATACATTAAACCACCAAAATAGATTACAACTAAGTTACTGATTCCTATCAGAGCCAACATTAAAGGACCAAATAAAGACTGTACTTTTGCCAAATCCAAACTCTTACTTTTACTTTCATTAGCCAAATCGACCATGTTGTTCTGATGTTGGTCTTCTAAGGAATACGCTTTAATTACCCGGATTCCAGAAAATATTTCTTGTGAAAAACTGGAAACTTTCGACAGGTATTGCTGGAAAATAGTGCTCCTTTTATTGATTTCCGAACTTAATTTAAAGATGCAATACGATAAAACCGGTAAAGGAAGAATGGTATACAATGTCAATCGTGGCGATACATTATACATATATCCAATTACAATTGCAAAACGGATAACCGTATTTATCGTATACATTACGGCGGGTCCCACGTACATTCTTACTTTGGAAACATCCTCACTGATACGGTTCATCAAATCACCGGTTCGGTTTTGTTTGTAGAAATTTTGCGATAAGTTTTCATATTGTCTAAAAACTTCATTTTTTAAGTCAAACTCAATATGTCTTGACATCACAATAAGGGTTTGTCTCATCAAAAAAGTGAGGAAACCAGCAATAATGGTGGTGGCAATGATCAATAAAATATTATGTATAAGTTCTTCTCTATAAGTTGAAATGATAATTTGAGAAGTTCTTTCTTGTTTTGAAAGCTTATCAAATGCTTCAATTGCTTTAAATGATTTACTAATCAATTTTGGTGTAAACAAAGAAAATATTTGTGCAATAATTGTAAATAAAATACCAAGAGAAAAGCTGTATTTATATTTGATAAAATATTTATTTAAATAACGTAATTCTTTCATTTTTTTAAGATATTCTGTGTTGAAAAAGTTTTATTTTTTGATAAAATAATTAATTTTTGACATTGTTAAAAATTAATTATTTGCTGCGTGTGATTATGAAATTGATAATTTAACGAATTAATATTAGGATATATTTATTTTTTATGTAAATTTGATTTGTCTTTTTAACGAATTCGTAATTTATCACTATAAAAATCAATACTTATGAATGCAGCTTTCACAACTGGAAAGGAACTTCAAAAAATGGATCCCGTTTTTGGTCAATTATCATTTGATGATCACGAGCAAATTGTATTTTGCAACGACAAAGATACAGGTTTAAAAGCAATTATTGGTATTCATAATTCGGTTATGGGCCCTGCTTTGGGTGGTACACGCATGTATAATTATGCCAATGAATGGGAAGCATTAAACGATGTATTGCGACTTTCTCGTGGTATGACTTATAAAGCGGCTATAACTGGATTGAATATTGGTGGAGGTAAAGCTGTTATTATTGGTGATGCCAAAACCCAAAAGACTCCTGAGTTGATGCGTAAGTTTGGGGAATTCGTTCATTCTCTCAGCGGAAGGTATATTACTGCCGAAGATGTAGGGATGGAAACTAGGGATATGGATATCGTAAGAGATGTTACGCCCTATGTTACTGGAATTTCTGAAGAAAGAGGCGGGTCTGGAAATCCATCTCCTGTTACTGCTTATGGCGTATACTTAGGGATGAAAGCAGCTGCAAAACATCAATTTGGTTCGGATGTTTTGGATGGTAAAAAAGTATTGGTGCAAGGAATTGGCCATGTTGGAGAAACTTTGGTTGATTATTTAACAAAAGAAGGAGCGCTAGTAACAATAACTGATATTAATGAAGAAAGATTGTATGAAGTAGGAGCGAAGTACAACGCAAAAATATTTACAGGCGATGATTTATACAGTGCCGATGTTGATATTTATGCGCCTTGTGCCATGGGAGCAACTATAAATGATGCAACAGTACATAAAATTAAAGCGAAAGTAATTGCTGGTGCGGCTAACAACCAACTAGCAAATGAGAATATTCACGGAGCAATTTTACAGGAACGAGGAATTCTTTATGCCCCAGATTTCTTAATTAATGCTGGTGGAATTATCAATGTTTATGCGGAATTGGCTCACTATGATAAAGCCGAAATCATGCGTAAAACAGAGAATATTTATAACACTACGTTAGAAATCATTGATTTTGCTATTGCAAATAAGATGACCACGCACCATGCAGCTTTGACGATTGCCCAAAATAGAATAGATCAAAGAAAGATAGAGAATAGTAAGAAGTAGTTTTAATTTTTAGTATGCAGTCGCAGTTTACAGTAACAGTTTTCGGCTATAACCGGAAATTATAACTGAATTCTGCGACTGTTTTCTTATAGGATAATCTAAATTAGAACCAAAAGCTTTTTTTAGCGTTTTAATTTTATTTTAAAAAATGAAATTCTTATTTTTGCAGACTAATTAATAAAAGTTCTTACAAGGTGGTAAATAGAAGACACATACGCGTTAAAGTTATGCAATCCATTTATGCGATGCATCAAAGCGGTTCAGATAATCTGGAAAAAGAAGAAAAATTCCTTTTTTACAGTATCGACAATATTCAAGATTTATACCTTATAATGCTTTCTTCCCTGATTGAAATTTGTAAAACAGAAACTGTCTTTTTACATAAATCAAGTCTTAAACATCTAGCAACTCCTGAGGAGCGCAAACCCAACGAAAAATTCATCAAAAATCAAATTTTTCAAATTCTTTCCGAAAACAATTCACTAAGTATTGCGCTGGAAAACCGTAAAATCAATAATTGGACTTTAAATGACGATTATATTTTATTGCTTCTTAATGATATAAAGGCCAGTAAATTGTATGAAAATTACATGAGTAATTCTATCAATACATTTGAAGAAGACAGGCAGTTTATCGTTGATTTGTTCATGGAAGTAATTGTACCTAATGAAAAATTGTACGAATATTTAGAAGATGATAAATTGACTTGGGTTGATGATATTCCTTTAGTGAATACACACATCATCAAGCAATTGAAAGTCATTAAATCTGGCGAGGATGATAATTTCAGAGTTCCAAAATTATACAAAGATAATGAGGATAAAGACTTTGTTAAGGATTTGTTTAGAAAAACAGTCTTAAACGAAAAGGAATTAGCCAAAGAATATGTTGATAAAACTCCAAACTGGGACAGTGATAGAATTGCCGAAATTGACACCATTATTCTTAAAATGGCAATTTGTGAATTTTTGAAATTCCCATCTATTCCTGTAAAAGTTACCTTAAATGAATATTTAGAAGTTGCCAAAGAATATTCTACACCAAAAAGTAGTATTTTTATCAACGGAATTTTAGATAATTTAGTAAAAGAACTGGAGGCCAGTAAAAAAATTATAAAAGCCGGTCGTGGTTTAATGTAATATTTATAAATAAAAAAAGAGAATTAAAATTATGGGACAATTAACTCAATTTGCGCCGTTTCTATTAATGTTTGTGGTAATCTATTTCTTTATGATCAGACCACAACAAAAAAAGGCTAAAAATGAAAAAGAATTTGAAAGCACTTTGAAAGTAGGAGACAAAATCATTACTAAAAGTGGTCTTCACGGAAAAGTTTCTGAGTTGGCTGATACAACTGTTGTTGTTGAAACGATGTCAGGAAAATTGAAAATGGAGCGTTCCGCAATTTCTATGGAAATGAGTGCTACTCTGAATAAAAAGTAATTTCACTTTAATGAATTAAAAAAGTCCCAACCGATTATTCGGATTGGGACTTTTTTTTAAATAAAAAATAACAGAATTATTTTTTATTCTTCTTCGCTTTCTTTGCTTTTTTAGATTTTGCTTTGGCTTTTTTAGCTTTTATCTTTGCTTTGACTTTTGCTTTTTTAGCTTTATCCTTTTTGGCTTTTTTTGCCTTTTTGGCTTTTGCTTTCGCTTTTTGTTTTGCTTTTTCTTTAGCGTCGGCTTTTTTAGCCTTTTTCTTGTCTTTGTCTTTCATTTTTACTTTCTTTTTAGTCTCGTTTTTACTTTTTTTCTTATTTGAAACGTCACTATCATCCTCTGGATTAATGGCATAAATTTCTATAGTTTCCGTTATGATTTCTTCAATTACCGGCTCTATAATTTCGACTGGTTCTTCCGAAGGTTTGGTTACTTTAGTTTTTCTAGCGCTAACGGGCTTATCAATTTCAGGTTTTTCGGGAGTTACTGGAACAGTTTCCGCTTCTTTCTTTTGAATCATAAATTTGTAGTTTTAATATTATTTGATACAATTAAACCAATAGTTGTTGTGGTGTTAATAAATTATTAAGCTATTGTAAGTAAATGTAGTGATTTATTACACTTGCTAATGTTAAGTTTTTCAGAATGGTTAGCATAATTTATTCTGATTGCAACAAATAGTGCGCAACGAAGAAAGTTTAAATTAGCATGGTTTCTTTTCAAAAGCTTATGAAGCTGTTCTGAAAATGAATCTCGTATAGAGCGCTATTGCGAAGTGATTGTGATGAGGTTGAATAAAAAAATCCCAACCTGAAACTTCAGAATTGGGATTAGATTTTATCGGTATTTGTCGTTTAAACTAATGTTTTCTAATATCAGTGGTTTTATTTTTTCGATTCGGGAACGTTTAGTTTCCTCTCTTTTTGCGGTTTCAATATATTCCAAAAATTCCTTTTGTTTGTAAGGAGAGAATTTTAGAAAAGCTTCCGCTAAATTCACATCAGCGTCTAATTCCTTTTGTAAAAGTTCAGAAACGATACTTTTTTCTTTTTCAGGTTTAAGATTTTTTCCTTGTTTTTCATTTTCTATGGCTTCATGAATATACTGTAAAACTGCCTTTTCATCGACTTCATCTTTTGATGAAAACCGCCATTGTCGCAAAGATTTGGTAACACCTTCTTGCGCATTCATCAAAACTTGTTTTTCATCTTTCAGGAAAACGCCATTAAAAAACCAAATCGTAAAATAGTTTTTAAATCCCCCAATTCCAATTACATTCTTACCATTCAGCACATAAACACAACCGCCCCATTTTGTGGTTTCGATGAGTTCGGTTTTAGCAATAATTGATTTCAGAAATTCTAATTCTTCTGACCAACTATTGTTTTTATCCCAAATGTGTGTATTGGTTTTTAGTGGTTCCAATTATTTTTTATTTTTAGCTATTTCTTCCGTTTTAGTGAAATCACCAGCAGCAGTCAATTCGGCAATTTTTACAATTACGTTAACTGCTTTTTGCATACTTTCTACAGGAACATATTCATACTTTCCGTGGAAATTGTGTCCACCGGCAAAAATATTGGGACAAGGTAATCCTTTATACGATAATTGAGAACCATCGGTTCCACCACGAATCGCTTTTATAAGCGGTTTTATATCCAATTCTCTCATCGCTTTTTCTGCGATATCTACAATATGTTTTACAGGTAAAACCTTTTCTTTCATATTGTAATATTGGTCTTTTATCTCAGTAATAACGATGTCTTGACCAAATTGTTTTGCAAATTTCTTGTTGATTTTTCGAGTGATTTTCTCAATTAATTCTTTGCGTTTCTCAAATTTTTTCTTGTTGTGATCCCGAACGATAAGTTCCAAAACTGTTTCTTCAATGCTTCCCCTTACATGATGCACATGAAAAAATCCTTCGTAACCTCTAGTTTCTTGAGGTATTTCTTCTTTTGGTAATTCATTTATAAAATCGTTGGCGATCAACATGGAGTTAATCATTTTACCTTTTGCATAACCGGGATGAACGCTTTTTCCTTTGAAAATAATTTTGGCACCAGCCGCATTAAAATTTTCATATTCTAATTCGCCTACTTGGCTGCCATCCATAGTATATGCCCATTCCGCTCCAAATTTAGCCACATCAAAATGGTGCGCACCACGACCAATTTCTTCATCTGGTGTAAAGCCAACTCTGATTTTTCCGTGTTTGATAGTTGGATTTTGGATAAGGAATTCCATTGCGGTGACAATTTCGGTAATTCCGGCTTTATCATCAGCTCCCAATAGGGTTGTTCCGTCAGTAGTAATCAGCGTTTGTCCTTTATAAAGCAACAAATCTTTAAAATAACTAGGTGATAATACAATGTTTTTATCGGCATTTAACACGATGTCTTTGCCATCATAATTAGGAACAATTTGGGGTTTCACATTTGCACCGCTAAAATCTGGAGAAGTGTCAAAGTGAGAAATAAATCCAATGACAGGCACTTCATGGTCTACATTACTTGGCAGGGTAGCCATGATATAGGCTTTGTCGTCTATTGTTACTTCTTGCATTCCAATAGCTTCCAATTCCTGCACTAGTTTATTGGCTAAATTCCATTGTTTCTCTGTGCTTGGCGTAGTTTCTGAGTTGGAATCAGATTCGGTATCTATAGTTACATAACCAATGAAACGGTCAATAATATGTTGCATAAAGTATATTTTAATGAGACACAAATATACAGTTTATTTAGAGAATCATTTTACTGAGATGAGTTTGTCTTTTCTTTATTTCTAATAAAACAAACTGAAACGAATGCGCTAAAAAACCGAAGATTTAATTAAATACTTAACATAATAAATGAAGATATTACATGCTTTTTTAATGATTATAAAAGCTATAATTGGATGTAAACCGCTTTAATAGATTTTATTTTGCCGAATTTTTTTTCATTTCTTGCAACATGGTAATAATTACATCTAATTTCTCTACCTCTAGTTTATTTAATTTTATTGTCAAAGCTTCTATTTCCAGTTTTGCTTCTATATTAGTTTGGTAATCCGCTTGCGCTTGAACTCTATCTCTATCATTTTGTCTGTTTTGGGACATCATAATAATAGGTGCCGCATAAGCTGCCTGAGTTGAAAAAAGCAGGTTTAGTAAAATAAAGGGATACACATCCCAGTGATACATAAACCCAACCAAATTCAATGCCATCCAAACGACTACTAAAATTGTTTGAACAATAATGAATCTCCAAGAACCCATTCCTTTTGCTACTGAATCTGCTAAACGGCTGCCAATGCTTAATGTTTCAATGTGTTTTTGATGCCAGTTTTTTTTGTGATTAATCATATTGGATTGAATTTAGTTTAATATAAAAAGAGTTCGTAATTATAATTTAAAATTAAATTTAGCTAATTGTTTTCTATAAATGTAAAGCTTATGTTTATCGAAAGACTACAAAATATTTATTCAAAATGTATTTCGAGTAAATATATGTAATTTAACGAATGCAAAAAATCTTATAAGGTCAGTTTTTTTAGTTTAATAAAAAACACGGATAATAATTTCTTTGAAAGAAGCTATGGTTTTAAAAATAAGACGTTTAGTGTTGGTTTTATAATTGAATAAAAGGTTAAATAGCGGTTGTGCAATTAATCATTGTTTCCAGTAAATGAAAAATGATTTATAAAATTATTTTTCAAATATTTAATTATCGAATAGATAGTTCTATTTTTGCACCACCAAAATAACAACCATGTATAAATTACTTATTCGTCCGATACTTTTTTGTTTTGATCCAGAAAAAGTTCATTACTTTACTTTCTCATTGATTCGTTTCTTGTCTAAAATACCAGGATTTTCATTAGTTTTTAAATCGCTTTATGAAGTAAATGACCCAAGATTAGAAACCGAGGTTTTTGGATTAAAATTTAAAAATCCGGTAGGTTTAGCTGCTGGTTTTGATAAAGATGCCAAGTTGTATAAAGAATTGTCCAATTTTGGTTTTGGTTTTATCGAAATAGGGACTCTTACTCCAAAAGGACAAGAAGGAAATCCTAAAAAGCGTTTGTTCCGTCTAAAAGAAGACAGCGCAATTATCAACAGAATGGGTTTTAATAATGGCGGTGTTCAGGAAGCCGTAGAACGATTAAAAAGCAATAAAGATGTTTTAATCGGCGGAAATATTGGAAAAAATAAACTAACGCCAAACGAAGAAGCAACATCAGATTACGAAATTTGTTTTGATGCGTTGTATGATTATGTGGACTATTTTGTGGTGAATGTGAGTTCACCAAATACGCCAAATCTTCGCGCTTTACAAGACAAAGAGCCATTGACACAATTGTTGCAAACACTGCAAAATAAGAATTTGGCTAAGCCAAAGCAAAAGCCAATTCTACTGAAAATCGCTCCAGATTTAACCGATGAGCAATTACTGGACATTATCGCTATTATCAAAGAAACCAATATCGCAGGAGTTATTGCGACTAATACCACCATTTCAAGAGAAGGATTACAATCCGAAAACAAAACAGAAATGGGTGGATTGTCAGGAATACCATTGACAAAACGTTCTACTGAAGTGATCCGATTTTTATCAGAAAAAAGCAATAAAGCCTTCCCTATTATTGGAGTTGGAGGAATCCATTCTGCTGACGATGCTTTAGAAAAACTGGAGGCAGGAGCGTGTTTAGTGCAATTGTACACCGGGTTTATTTATGAAGGGCCAGCTTTAGTAAAAGCAATAAACAAGAAAATTTTAGAGAGGTTGCAATAATCCGAATGCTACTAAAAGACCTGTCACTATTGCGATTCCAAAACTCAATAGCGTTCCAATAAGAACATATTCAGTAAGTTTCCTGTCTTTTGCTTCTTTGAGGTCCCCAAATCGGAAAATAGATTTTGCAGCCAATAGAAAACCTATGGCTTCAAAATGATTTGTGATGATAAAACAAAAAACGAATAATCTTTCCAATATTCCAATGTAATTCCCGGCATTAGATAATGATTCATCATTTTTTTTATTTTCGGGAGTCCAAATTGAAATGATATTCTTTATGATAATTGATGTGGGTTTTGTCAATAGAATTAGTCCAGTCGCAAATATCCAAAATTGATTGTCAAATGCTTTGAAATCGATACACTCCTTGTTATAAAGTAATGTGATCCCTATTAAAACAAGAATATGCATGGTTTGATCAATAATAAACCAAGTACGTTTTGTTTTCTTTTTCTGAAATCTTAGTTTTACGTAATCTATTCCTCCATGCGTTGTTGCCAATACAATCGCAAACCAAATAAAAGCGATTTCGCCAACAAAAAGGCACGCTAAAAGCCCATGTAAAAGTGTATGAAGGTAAAGGAAAATACTTTTGTGCTTTTTATCCTCTTTGTTTAGCACCCATGAAGCAGGCTGCAATACAAAATCACCAAGCAAATGTGCTAGAAGTAGTTTTATAAAAAGAATCATACGGTACTGTTTTTAATTTTTTTTCTGAAATGATTATCTAATTCTAATACCAAATCAAATTGTGCTCGTTTTCTTCTTCTGCTCACAGCAGCTTGATTTATGCCCAGTTTAACTCCGATTTCTTCTTGTGAAAGAGATTCGTTTTCGATAGCTATCAGAACAAATTCAGCCGATTGAACCAGCCAATTATCCATAAAGGTTAGCCCTAAACGAAGCATTAGATTTATTTCGGTGTCAAAATCAGGATTGCCGGTATTAATGGCTAAGGTCGTTTTTTGCTTTTTTAAAGTTTCAAAAAGCTGGCCAGAACGGATAAAAGCACTCCCATTACTTTCGGAAATTTTTTTTGCTTTATACGTTTTATCACCAAAACCAATACTCATTCTCGCATCAAGTTTCAGTGTTTTTAGATAGGCTTTAATTTGTAAAGCGCTAAGTAATGCTTCCTCGGGATTTGTAACTTCAAGCTGAAATTCGTCACCGCGATAAATTTCCCATTCACTCGGGTTTTTACCGTTTGTGTTTAATAATTTTTTCAAGCCTTCAATCCAAATTTTAGATGGCAGTTTTCTTGAATTGACAATGTCACCAGTGATTATACTTATCATATTTCAAATATAATTAAAAAAAATTAAGTCCCTTTTTTAAAATAAAAATAATATTACCAAATAACGTAATAATATTTTATATTACCAAATTATGTAATAGTTTTAATTATTACCTATATGTGTAATAATGTTAATTTAGCGAAATTTAAAATTCATAATTTAAAATTCATAATTGTTTTTCTATCTTTGGATTTCTATGGAGCCAATAAAAATTATAGAATGTCCACGCGATGCCATGCAAGGCATTAAACAATTAATTCCTACAGAACGAAAGGTATCTTACCTACAGTCTTTATTGCGCGTAGGATTTGACACCATAGATTTTGGGAGTTTTGTTTCACCAAAAGCGATTCCGCAAATGCAGGATACTGCTGAAGTTCTGGCACAACTTGATTTGTCTCAAACCAGAAGCAAACTTCTTGCGATTATTGCCAATACACAAGGTGCATCTCTAGCTTCTGTTCACCCTGAAATACACTATTTAGGTTTTCCGTTTTCAATTTCTGAGAATTTTCAAATGCGAAATACGCACAAAACAATAGCGGAATCTTTGATCACGTTACAAGAAATTCTAGAAATTGCCGATAAAAGTAGTAAAGAAGTGGTAGCGTATCTTTCTATGGGTTTTGGTAATCCGTATGGAGATCCTTGGAGCACAGATATTGTAGGGGAGTGGACCCAAAAATTATCTGATATGGGGGTAAAAATTCTTTCGCTTTCGGATACGGTGGGGAGTTCTACACCAAATGCAATTTCCTATTTGTTTTCGAATTTAATTCCAAAATATCCCAAAATAGAGTTTGGTGCCCATCTTCATACCACGCCTGATAAATGGTTTGAGAAAATTGATGCTGCTTATAAATCGGGCTGTCGACGTTTTGATGGAGCAATCCAAGGTTTTGGCGGATGCCCCATGGCAACGGATGATTTAACAGGGAATATGCCTACAGAAAAATTATTGTCTTATTTTACTTCACAAAAGGAAAATACAAATAGTAGTCCGATGAGTTTTGAAAGTGCTTATAATGAGGCTTCTAGATTATTTGGAGAATTTCATTAGAAAAAAATAGAGATTTTAAATTTTACCATGTCTGTAAATAATAATAATAATAAGAACTTTGATACGTTCGGATTTTAGTAATAATGAGATTGATTTTAATGAATAATAAGATGAAACCACTGGTTTTTAATAGGATTTTTGGAATATTAATTCTGGTCCTATTCTCCGCTTCATGTACAAGTGATCTTGACTTTAATCAGGTCAATGATTTGAAATTAGAACCTATTTTTATTTCAAATTTGGCCTATTTTGATGTTCCGGCAAATCAATTTGTGACTAACGGTGTCGAACAACCTATAAATGCTGACACACCGACCATTGATATTTTTAATGATGCTTTTTTTAAAGACAATTTAGTAAAAGCCGAATTATTTTTTGAAATCAATAATACCATAAAGAGAGCCTATACTATAGATTTAGTCTATCTGGACAAAAATAATCAGGCTCTTTATTTTACTAATTTTGCTATACCTGCTTATACTGGTGTTGAAAATTTGGTCACTAAAACCGATGTGTTTGCAAATGCTAAACTTGATTTATTGAAAAGAACCACTAAAATTGCTTTTATTCTTAGGATGCTGCCTGGTCCAATATTAAGTGAGAGCAGCACAGGGAGTTTAAAATTGCGTTCAAGTGTAACCGCTTATTTAGTTGTAGAATGAAAAAAATAATATTGCTTTTTGTTCTATTTGTGTCGGTTGAATGCATTTCTCAAAACAAACAAATTTTATATAATTTCACTTCGGTTCCTCAGTCTTTGATTACTAATCCTGGTTCTGATGTGAAGTATAAATGGTATTTTGGAATTCCCTTATTGTCAGGAATTTCTGCAAATATTGGTTCCAGCGGATTCTCTACTTATGATTTATTTGCAAATGACGGAGTTGATTTTAATGTAAAATTGCGAAATGTAGTATTCTCAACTACCAGAAGGGATAAAGTTACAATAAATGAGCAAATAGAATTATTCAATGGTGGTTTTCAAATAGGGGATTGGCAAGACAAAGCCTATATTTCTTTTGGGTTGTATCACGAATTTGATTTTTTGAGCTATATGCCTAAAGATTTAGCCATACTTGCCTTAGACGGAAATAGAGATTATTTAGGAAAAGTGTTTGATTTGGGAGATTTGAATGTAAAGGCTGAAATGGTTTCGGTTCTTCATATTGGATATCATAAAAATATAAATGAGAACTTAATTGTTGGCGTTCGAGGGAAAATTTATTCCAGTGCTTTTAATGTCACTTCGACTAAAAACGCGGGATACATTTATACGATTCCTTCTAATGAAGGGGTTTACGAGCAAGTTATTTCTTCTGATTTACAACTCAATACCGCTGGAATTTCAAAATATATTGATGAGAATTATTCCGGAGATGCGGTAAAAGATATTTCTAAAAAGGCTTTTTTTGGAGGTGATTTAGGACTTGGTTTTGATGCTGGACTTACGTATTATCCGAAAAAAAATATTCAGTTTACGGCAAGTATTGTTGACGTTGGATTTATAAAACATACTAAAGATGTGGAGAGTTTTACGCTTAAAGGGTATTATAAATACGATGGGATAACCCCAAAATTCACAAATGGAGGTTCGGCAGGGAATGTATATCAGGAATTTAAAGATGCTATTCCATTAGATACATTATACACTAAATATACTAGTTGGCGTCCTGCGAAGTTTAATTCGTCTATTCAATATTCATTTGATGATTCAAGAAGTGAAGACTGTAATTGTAGCAGCACTGATTCCGGATATAGAAATGCTGTGGGCGCTCAATTATTTGTGATGTCAACTCCAAGAACTCCTTTTATGGCTTTTACGACCTATTACAGAAGGAATATTCTCGATAATTTACAAATGAAAGCGACCTATACCTTAGATTCCTATTCTTATAAAAATATTGGATTGGGATTATCTGCACAACTTGGAAAACTCAATTTATATGTTTTGGCTGATAATCTTTTAGAATATCATGATTTGTCAAAAGCCAATAGTCTTTCTTTTCAATTTGGACTTAATGTTATTTTTAAGGATCATGAAGGATTTTTTAGAGAGGAAAATTAGATTTAATGTCGTATTATCTTTTGTGTAGACGAAGTTTTACGTGTAATTTTTTCTTTTAAACCATTTGTAAACTTCTATCCAAAGTACCGAAACAAATCCCACTAAAATACTTAAACCTATTTGAAAACCAGAAACTCTTTCGAACTGAAAAAAATGGGCAAGTAGCGGAACAAACAGTAATAGCGCCGTGATTAGAATAGTTACTCCGATTATTATTAGGACTAAATTATTTTTATATCTGATAGTCGTAACTATTGAATAATAAAAGGAGCGGTTCGTAAGTGTCAGTAAAATATTTGAAGTAATCAATGTGAGGAAAACGGTAGTTCTCGTCACACTTTCGGAACAATTATCGGCCACACAATAGCGATAGACAAATAAAAGTCCCATTGTGATTGCAATACCTTGAATAATACTAATGGCAATCTCTTTAATGTTAAAAAAAGTAGTGGTGAAAGGTCTAGGTTTGAGCAACATTAAGTTGCGTTCCATAGGTTCATTTTCATAAATGATAGAACAGGTTGGTCCCATAATTATCTCCAGAAAAATGACATGGACAGGAGAAAAAATATTTGGGTAAATCCATCCTAAAGCCAAAGGAATAAGGACAATCATGATAATTGGGATATGTATTGAAATAATGTATTGTATGGCTTTTTTTAGATTATTATATATTTTTCTTCCCATTGCGATGGCATCAATCATTTTAGAAAAATCATCGTCTATGAGGATAAGATTGGCTGCTTGTTTGGCAATTTCAGTTCCTTTTTTACCCATGGCAACTCCTATATGTGCTGATTTTAATGCCGGCCCGTCGTTTACGCCATCACCAGTCATGGCTACAATTTGATTGTTGTCTTTCAGTACTTTTATGATTTTGAGTTTTGCCTCAGGAAACATTCTTGTGAAAATTGCAGTTTCCATTACTTTTTCTTTCAAAGTGGCATCGTCCATTACCATTAATTCATCTCCATTCAATGTTTTTTCTGCGTTTTGAAAACCAATTTGTTTAGCGATTGTGGCAGTGGTTTCCGCATTATCACCTGTAACTATTTTTACCTGAATGCCAGCCTTATAAAATGTTTCAAAAACTGCTTTTATGTTTTCTTTTGGAGGGTCATAAAATGCAACCAATCCTTTAAAATGAAATGAAAATTCTTGTTGTTTTTTTGGATAATCTGACCCTGAAAATTCAGTTACGCCTACACCTAGAACGCGAAATCCTTCTTTAGCCATCGTTGTCATTGCAGCAAGGATTTGTTGTGTTTTTTTTTCGGATAAATTAGAGCATGCAATCAATGCTTCCGGGGCACCTTTGGCAGCAATAATTCTGGTGCCGTTTTGGTTTTCAAAAACATGCGTCATCATAGGAGGTTTCCCATCCAATGGATATTCATGGATTAATTTGAAATCAGGACGGTCATCGGTAATTTCTAATTTTGAATACGCTTCATGTAAAGCAATTTCCATTGCGTCAAACGGTATAGGTTCACTGGCCCACATAGCGTGCGTTAATAATTCTCGCTCGCTATTATTTAGTAGTTCTTTTGGATTTGAAATTTCATTCGACGAAAAAGTATACCATTGCGCAAGGCTCATTTTATTTTCGGTAATGGTTCCTGTTTTATCAGTACAAATTACTGTGGCACTACCCAAAGTTTCTACTGTTTTTGTCTGTTTTGCAATAATTCCCATATTCATCAATCGCCAGGCACCAAGCGCCATAAAGGTGGTGAAAGCAACTGGAATTTCCTCGGGAATAATGCTCATCGCTAAGGTTAATGCTTTCAACAGACTGTCTAAAACATCTTTCGAATTATAATAATTAATAAGCCAAACAATGGCAAAAATGACTAAACCAATGAGAGACATTTTTTTTACAAAATTCCCAATTTGTAATTGCAAGGGTGTTTTTTCTTCAATAATTGTTTCCAGGCTTTTCCCTATTTTTCCCAACTTGGTTTTGTTGCCAATTGCTGTTACTTCACAAATTGCTAAACCGCTTGTGACGATTGTTCCCAGGAATACTTGATTGTTTTTAGAAGCTTCATTTTTAAAAACTGCGAGCGATTCGCCTGTAAGTATAGACTCATTTATGGAAAAATCATTGGATTGAATGATGATTCCGTCAGCGGGTATAAAAGTGCCTTCTTCTGTTTGAATGAAATCACCCAAGACAATTTCCTCGCTTGGGATTTCAATAATTTCGCTATTGCGGATAACTTTGCTTTTGGGCTGCGATAATTTCTTTAAGGCTTCAATTGCGTTTCTGCTTTTCGATTCTTGATACAACGAAATGGTTGAAACCAATAATATTGCTACAGCCATGAAAATTCCATTGCCGAAATCTCCGGTAATGAAATAGATGCTGGTTGCAGTCACAAGCAACAAAAACATAGGCTCTTTAACCATTTCGATTAAAGAAGTGAAGAAATTATTTTTATCTTGATTGGTTATGGAATTAGAACCATATTTTTCTCTTGATTGCAAGACTTCATTATCTGAAAGTCCTTTTAATTGCTGTTTAGTTTCTGTCATTGAAAAAGAATAAATCAAATTTATAGATAATAAACAAGTGGGGAAAAGTATCTAATTTAGATGCTTCATATTGCAATTTAATCATTTATTATAATAGGTGGTGGTTTTTTGCTTAAGATTGTGTATATTTGCCCGCAATTTAACTACAACTACAAATTGCAATGATCGCACACAATTCTAAGATTATCGGTGAAGGATTAACTTACGATGATGTACTATTAGTTCCCAACTACTCAAATGTCCTTCCACGCGAAGTGAGTATAAAATCAAAATTTTCAAGAAATATAACACTTAACGTTCCTATTGTATCTGCAGCTATGGATACCGTTACCGAAAGTGCAATGGCAATTGCTATGGCACAAGAGGGAGGGATTGGTGTTTTACATAAAAACATGACTATCGAGCAACAAGCGGCGAAAGTTCGTAAAGTAAAAAGAGCTGAGTCTGGAATGATTATAGATCCAGTGACTTTGCCATTGACTTCGACGGTAGCCGATGCTAAAAATGCGATGAAAGAATACGGAATTGGTGGTATTCCAATTGTCGATGAAAATAAAATATTAAAAGGTATTGTTACCAATAGAGACTTACGTTTCGAAAAAAACAATGCCAGACCTATCATTGAGATAATGACAAGTGAAAACTTGGTAACAGTTGCCGAAGGTACTTCGCTAGAACAAGCTGAAGTTGTTTTGCAAGGGTATAAAATCGAAAAGCTTCCTGTAGTAAATGCAGATTATAAATTAGTTGGTTTAATTACGTTTAGAGATATTACCAAATTAACTCAAAAACCAAATGCAAACAAAGACAAATACGGACGTTTACGTGTTGCGGCTGCATTAGGTGTTACTGCTGATGCTGTTGAAAGAGCGACTGCTTTGGTTAATGCAGGAGTAGATGCAGTTATAATCGATACCGCTCACGGTCATACAAAAGGAGTGGTAGATGTACTAAAATTAGTTAAAGCTAAATTCCCTGACTTAGACGTTATTGTTGGTAATATTGCCACTCCTGAAGCAGCCAAATATCTTGTTGAAAATGGCGCTGATGGTGTGAAAGTAGGAATAGGACCTGGTTCTATTTGTACTACTCGTATTGTTGCGGGTGTTGGTTTTCCACAATTTTCTGCAGTACTTGAAGTTGCTGCTGCGATTAAAGGTACTGGAGTTCCCGTAATTGCTGATGGTGGAATTCGTTACACAGGTGATATTCCTAAAGCGATTGCTGCAGGTGCTGATTGTGTGATGTTGGGTTCGTTACTAGCCGGAACAATGGAGTCCCCTGGAGAAACTATTATTTTCGAAGGTAGAAAATTTAAATCATACCGCGGAATGGGTTCTGTTGAAGCGATGCAGGAAGGATCTAAAGATCGTTATTTCCAAGATGTGGAAGATGACGTTAAGAAATTGGTACCGGAAGGAATTGTTGGTCGTGTACCTTATAAAGGAGAATTGAATGAAAGTATGCAACAATTCATTGGTGGTCTTCGTGCCGGAATGGGATATTGTGGCTCAAAAGATATTCCAACTTTACAAGAGACGGGTCGTTTTGTTCGTATCACTTCAAGTGGAATCAACGAAAGTCATCCACATAATGTTACAATTACTAAAGAAGCCCCGAATTATTCGAGATAAAATAGTCTGAAAAAGACAAATATAAAAAAGTGCAAGATGATTTTCTTGCACTTTTTTTATGTCTAATTATGAACCAAATCCGCTAATAATTTCTTATCACCCACAATCCAAAGAATATCATTTTTTTCAAGAATAATATTGGATTCCGGATTGAGAATTCGGGTTCCTTTCTTTTCTATTCCTACAATCAGTCCACTAGTTTTTTCTCGTAATTCTGATTGACGAATACTTTTTCCAATGAAAGCTTCGTTTTTCAATTCTATTTGACGCAATACGATTTCAGTTTCGGTTAGCGTATCCGGAACATCTATTTCATGCTGGTCTAAATAGGATTTAAATGCTGTCACCTGAGAATCTGTTCCTATCACACATATTTCATCGCCAGGAAATAAACGTTCATTCTTATTGGGAATATTGATCATAATATCACCTCGCTTGATAAAAGCAATATTTATTCCTATTTGCTCTCTAATCTTCAATTCTTCCAATGTTTTTCCTGCAATATTGGACTCATTTGCAATATCGAAAAAAGTCATGTGACCGTCCCAAGGGGATAAATCGCTTCGGCTTCTTTTAGCTTTTGTCATTTCTCGGGCATTTAGGTTTTTTAAGAAATGACTTTCGATTTTATGATATTGTGCATTTAATCTTTTTTGAAAAACAAAATAAACGCCTAAAGCTACAATTAATGTTAAAAAAGCAACAATTGGAGAGAAGAAAATATTTAGTAAAAAGCCAATGAAAAATATGGTAAGTAGCAATCTGAAAAGAAACATCATAACAATCGGCCCACGATATTTTCGTTCTTCCAGCAAAATGGCTACTTCATTTACAGCAACACGGCGCAATGAAAGCGCCCATAAAAAAGGAGAAAGTACCACCAAAGTAATTAATGCGCCTAATGCCTTGCCAAATTTAAAATCAGTAACTAACGGCAATAGATATTTTGACGAAAGTAAAATGGCTGCAAATATAATTACGGAGTAAACAACGACTTGAAGGATATAAGCGTTTATTACAATTTGCCAATTGCTGACTGATTTAATGGCTTGGGCATTTGCGCTGTAACGTTCAATCCTTTTAATCCATCTTCTAGGTAATTTTTTAGATAAATATTCTGAAAATGGAGTAGACATTTTTATCATAAATGGGGTGGTAAATGTTGTTACCGCCGAAACCGCCACCACTATAGGATACAAGAAAGAACTTGTTACATTCAGTGTCATTCCTAATGTTGCAATGATAAAAGAAAATTCACCAATTTGTGACAAACTCATTCCTGTTTGCACCGATTGTTTTAAAGGTTGCCCGGAAAGTAATGCTCCGATTGTTGAACTTATCGATTGACCAAAAATGGTAACGATTGTCAAAATCATTACAGGAATTGCATGTGCATATAATGTTTGCGGATTGATTAACATCCCTACTGATACGAAAAAAATTGCACCAAATAAATCCTTAACAGGCTTCACTAAATGTTCAATATGTTCCGCTTGAGTTGTTTCGGCAATGATTGAACCCATGATAAATGCACCAAGAGCTGGTGAAAAACCAACATCTGCTGCCAGAATTACCATCATCAAACATAAGGCAAGCGAAATAATAAGCAACATTTCATCTGATAGTAAATGTTTCGCTCTTTTGAGTAATGTTGGAATAAAAAAGATGCCCCCAACAAACCATATCGTTAAGAAAAAGACCAATTTTAAAACAGATAAAAACAATTCACTACCCGAAAATTGTTGGCTCACAGCAACAGTAGAAAGTAAAACCATCATCAAAATGGCAATAATATCCTGAACGATAAGTGAACCGATTACTATGCCGGCAAATTTCTGTGCTTTTACGCCTAATTCATCAAAGGTTTTGAGAATGATTGTCGTTGATGAAATCGAAAGAATAACACCTAAAAAGATACTATCCATTTTCGACCAATCCATCCATTGGCCTACGATAAAACCAACTAATACCATCGTGAAAATTTGAGTAATCGCGGTAATAGAAGCTGTTCCGCCTACTTTCATCAATTTCTTAAAACTGAATTCCAGTCCCAAACTGAATAATAAAAAGATTACCCCAATTTCTGCCCAAACCTCTACACTTTTAATATCATTCACCGATGGGAAAAAATCAAAATGATTCCCTGCCAAAAATCCAGCAATCAAATAACCCAAAACGAGCGGTTGCCTGATTTTTTTAAACAATAAAACAGCAACTCCTGCTGTCATGAGAATTAGTCCCAAATCGCTTATTAATGGCTTCAAGTGATGTGATGCTTCCGCTACTGCTGCTATTGTACTCATAGGTTTTTATTTTTAGAAGCTCTCCAGCCCTGCGTTTCAATCTCGAAGTTTTGGAACCAGTCCATAATCTTTTTTTGAGGCTTTTAGCAGCTGTCTGGGCTATTTTGCCAGAAGCATTTGTGTTTTTTATAAAATTAATACATTTCACTGTTGGAATGAAATGATATCTTATTTTAAATTGTTTAAGTCAGATAAACTATAAAAAGTCATATTGTGTTGTTTGACATAATTACAAATTAGTTTTAATGTTGCCATTTTGGTCTGATAATTGGCTGTAATGTTGATTACTGGTGTATGACCAAACAAGATTAGAATTTTATGCTTTCGTTTGGCATAATCTAGTAATTTTATAAGATATGGAATGCTGAAATTAGGATGATCTGTATCAATGCCTATTGCAAAAACTAATTTTGTATTATTAAAATAGCAATTTTGAAAAAAGGGATCTTCAGCCCCATAAGTCGTTCCTCTAATAATTTTAAATTTTTTTAAAAGGGCAATATCTATGGCTGAATTTCTAAAACCAAAAGGATAGGCAAATGAAGTTACTTTTAAGGAATAAAAATACATGATAGCAAGCATCGGATTTATTTCCTGATCAATGTAGGCGTCAATTCCGTTTTTCGCAACAAATTTAGGAGCATCAAAATGATTAAGGCTATGTCCTGCAATTTCATGTCCCTCCTTTTGTAAATCCAAGAGTTTCTTTATTTCAGAATGGTTTAATGTATTTATTTTAGAAACACAAAAAGTAGCTTTCCAAGAATATTGACGCAATATTTTATCTGCTTGGTACCATTCATTGATACTTGCATCATCAAATGAGATTACAACTCCAGGATTAGTCTCTTTAAGATTACTATTTTGAGATGTGTTTTTATTATCACAAGAAAATAAAAAAAAAGTACAAAGTAATATGAATTTGCAGTGCTTTTTGATCATATTACTTTGTACTTAGTAGGTGTTTTGTGTTTAAATTCCCAAGAAATTACTTGGAGTGATTTGCATTAATTCGGCTTTAATTTCATCCGAAACCTCTAACGTTGCAATGAAACCATGAATTGCTTTTTTGTCAATTGCTTCATTGGTTCTAGTCAATCCTTTCAATGCTTCATAAGGATTAGGATAGGCTTCGCGACGTAAAATAGTTTGAATTGCTTCAGCAACAACTGCCCAGTTTTTCTCTAAATCTTCGTGGAATTTTGGTTCGTTCAATAGCAATTTGTTTAATCCTTTCAAAGTAGCTTCAAAAGCGATTATGGTATGCCCCATTGGTACACCAATATTTCTTAAAACGGTACTGTCTGTTAAATCACGTTGTAATCTTGATAATGGTAATTTAGCTGATAAATGTTCGAAAATTGCATTTGCAATTCCTAAATTTCCTTCTGAGTTTTCAAAATCAATTGGGTTAACTTTATGTGGCATCGCTGAAGAACCAATTTCTCCCGCTTTGATTTTTTGTTTGAAATATTCCATGGAAACATAGGTCCAAACATCTCTGTCTAAATCAATTATGATCGTATTTATTCTTTTCAACGCATCAAAAAATGCTGCGAAATGATCGTAATGCTCAATTTGTGTAGTAGGGAAGGAGTGGTGTAACCCAAGATTTTCTTCAACAAATTTCCCTCCGAATTTTCTCCAGTCAATTTGTGGATACGCCACATGATGTGCGTTATAATTTCCTGTTGCTCCGCCAAATTTAGCTGCAAAAGGAATATTGAACAACAAACGCATTTGCTCTTCTAAACGTTCTACAAAAACACCAATTTCTTTACCCAAACGAGTTGGAGAAGCCGGTTGTCCATGTGTACGGGCAAGCATTGGAATGTCCTTCCACTCCACACTTAAATCTTTCAATTTTGATGTTAAAGTAATCAGTGAGGGCATGTATACTTTCTCGAAAGCTTCTTTTGTAGAAAGCGGAATCGCCGTGTTATTAATATCTTGAGAAGTCAATCCAAAATGGATAAACTCTTTATATTCTGATAAGCCTAATTTTTCAAAAGCATCTTTAATGAAATATTCTACCGCTTTTACATCGTGGTTGGTTACTTTCTCCGTTTCTTTGATCCAAAGAGCATCTTCAGTAGAGAAATTTTTATAGATGTTACGTAAACTTTCGAATAAATTCGGGTTTACATTTTTTAGTTGTGGCAAAGGAACTTCGCACAAAGCAATAAAATATTCAATTTCAACCAATACGCGGTATTTGATTAAAGCTTCTTCAGAGAAAAATGGAGCTAAAGAAAGGGTTTTACTTCTATATCTTCCATCAATAGGAGAAATAGCATTCAATTCGTTTAAAGTAGTCATTGTTTTGTTGTTTGTTCGAAAGGCGCAAATATAAACCTTTCGTGACAAAATAGAAAACGAATAGTTTTTAAATAAAGCCGATTAGCTTCTTTTTTAGTGTTTTCATTCCTTCAGAAGCCACTTCAGGAATCACATCTAATGGATTTCGGAGATTTGGAATTTTTATGGGTTTTGGATCAATATAAAAAATAGGCGTTTCGCGGGCTGTAAAATCGATTAATCCTGCAGCAGGATACACTTGTAACGAAGTCCCGATAACAGCAAAATAATCCGCTTTTTGTGTTATTGCAATAGCTTCGTCAAGTGCAGGAACTTCCTCGCCAAACCAAACAATATGGGGTCTTAGCTGATTTTGGTTGTTGTCGAAATCGCCAAAATTCAAATCCTCCTGCCAATCCAGGATATAATTTGGATTTTTTGAGCTTCTTACTTTCAATAATTCACCATGAAGATGCAAGACATTAGAGCTTCCGGCACGTTCGTGCAAATCATCTACGTTTTGGGTAATGATATATACATCAAATTCATGTTCTAATTCAGCTAGGATTTGATGACCCAAATTTGGTTCTACTTCTTTGAGTTGTTTTCGCCTTTGATTATAAAATTCAAGCACTAAAGCGGAATTTTTATGCCAGCCTTCGGGTGTTGCGACATCCATAACGTTATGACCCTCCCAAAGTCCGTTACTGTCTCGAAAGGTTTTAATGCCGCTTTCGGCGCTAATTCCTGCTCCTGTCAAAACCACTAATTTCTTTTTCATTTGTAAAATGCATTAAGAGATAAAGCTAGTCTTTTTTAGTATTTTTGCCAAAAAAATAACCCGCAATGATTGATATCGATTATCTTAATTTTCTCGAAAATATCCTGACCGATAACCGAAAAGAAAAATTTTTGAAAGTATTGGAAAACAGAACCAATCATTTTACCATTGCCGTGGAAGATATTTTCCAGATGCACAATACGAGTGCGGTAATGCGCAGTTGCGAGGTTTTTGGAATTCAGGAATTGAATGTAATCGAGCAGCGTTACGGAAAAAGTATCGATAAGGAAATAGCGATGGGCGCCCAAAAATGGGTTGACATCAATGCCTTCGACAGTATTACGAACTGTGTGGATACATTGAAAAGTAAAGGCTACCAAATTATTGCCACTACACCGCATGATAATGATTGTTTGATGGATGATTTTGATATTTCAAAACCCAGTGCCTTATTTTTTGGAACAGAAAGAGACGGATTGTCTGAAGAAATTTTACAACGTGCTGATGGTTTTCTTAAAATTCCCATGGTTGGTTTTACAGAGAGTTTGAATATCTCGGTTTCAGCGGCAATCATTATTCAAAACCTGACGAATCGATTACGAAATTCAAACATCGATTGGCATTTATCCGAAGAGGAAATTTTAGTAAAAAGATTGGCTTGGGCCAAAAACTCCATAAAAGATATTAAAAGAATAGAAGAACGATATTTTGGGGAAAACGTGAAATAATCTTTTTTTTTCGAATTGGTTTCAAAATAAAATCCCCAACTACTTTCGTAATTGGGGAATTTACTTTTAAGGAATCGAAACGGTTATTAGTTAACAATAACCCATTGACCTGAGGCGATTAAACTTTCGGCTTTTTTGAATTTCATTTCTTGTGTTTGTCCGTTAGCCACGTTTTGAATTGTAACGTTGTCATTGCGATTGATTTTTGGCATATCTCTCACGATGGTTTCTGTTACTTGTCGTTGTTGCGTTTCTCCAGCCTCACGATTTATATTTTCGCTGTTTGGAATTTCGTCTTTGCTCAATTTATAATCTTCTTTCTGACGAACTTCTTTTGCCTCTTGAATGTGTTGATTCTCTTGAGCCGGTAAATCACCTTTAAATAAGAATGAAATAACTTCTTTATTTACATTGTCAAGCATTCCTCTAAATAAATTGAACGCTTCCAGTTTGTAAATAAGTAATGGATCTTTTTGTTCGTGAACGGCTAATTGAACAGATTGTTTCAATTCGTCCATTTTACGCAAGTGTTTTTTCCAAGCCTCATCTACAATAGACAAAGTAATGTTTTTCTCAAAATCAGCAACTAATTGCGCCCCTTGAGTTTCGTACGCTTTTTTCAAATCGGTAACCACATTTAAGGTTTTGATTCCATCAGTGAATGGAACTACAATACGCTCAAATTGGTTATTTTTATCTTCGTAAACATCTTTTATAATAGGGAAAGCTTCTCTTGCACTTCTTTCTGTTTTCTCCGTATAAAATTCTAATGTCGCTTTATATACTTTACCGGTTAATTCCATCTCAGTTAATTTCACAAACTCACTTTCTGTAACCGGAGAAGTGATAGAGAAATAACGAATTAATTCGAATTCAAAGTTCTTGAAATTATTTGTTGCTTTGTTTTCGTCAACAATTAATTCGCAAGTATCGTAAAGCATGTTGGCAATATCCAATTTCAAACGCTCTCCAAACAAAGCATGACGACGGCGTTTGTATACTACTTCACGTTGTGCATTCATAACGTCATCATATTCCAATAAACGTTTACGAACACCGAAATTGTTCTCTTCTACTTTTTTCTGAGCACGTTCAATAGATTTTGTCATCATAGAATGCTGAATCACTTCACCTTCCTGCAATCCCATTCTGTCCATCACTTTAGCCACTCTTTCAGAACCAAACAAACGCATCAGGTTATCTTCAAGAGAAACATAGAACTGAGAACTTCCAGGGTCACCTTGACGACCGGCACGACCACGTAACTGACGGTCCACACGACGTGAATCGTGTCGTTCCGTTCCAACAATCGCTAATCCACCCGCCGCTTTTACTTCGGCAGATAATTTGATATCGGTACCACGACCAGCCATGTTAGTAGCAATCGTTACGACACCGGATTTTCCTGCTTCTTCAACAATTTGAGCTTCTTGTTTGTGCATTTTTGCATTCAATACATTGTGCGCAACACCTCTCATTTTAAGCATTCGGCTTAGTAATTCCGAAATCTCTACCGAAGTGGTTCCAATTAATACTGGTCTTCCTGCATTTGATAATTGGGTTACATCCTCAATTACGGCATTAAATTTCTCACGAGTAGTTTTATAAATAAAATCCTCTTTGTCTTTTCTTGCCATTCCTCTGTTAGTAGGGATTTCTACCACATCCAGTTTGTATATTTGCCATAATTCACCCGCTTCAGTTACAGCAGTTCCAGTCATACCGCCTAGCTTGCTGTACATTCTGAAATAGTTTTGTAATGTTACTGTTGCAAATGTTTGTGTAGCAGCTTCAATTTTTACGTTTTCTTTGGCTTCAATTGCTTGGTGTAATCCATCAGAATAACGACGACCATCCATGATACGCCCTGTTTGCTCATCCACAATCATGATTTTGTTGTCCATGATTACATATTCTACATCTTTTTCAAATAAAGCATAGGCTTTCAAAAGCTGTGTCAATGTGTGAATACGCTCGCTTTTTATTCCGAAATCTTGGAATAATCTTTCTTTTTCTTCCGCTTCAGTATCTTTGTCCAGTTTTTTCTTTTCGATGGCTGCGATTTCGGTTCCAATATCCGGAAGTACGAAAAAGTCAGCATCAGTATCTCCTGAAAGGAATTTTATTCCGTTATCAGTCAATTCAACTTGGTTGTTTTTTTCTTCAATTACAAAATACAACGCTTCATCAATCTTATGCATTTCGCGATTGTTGTCCTGCATGTATTGGTTTTCGGTTTTTTGAAGCAATTGCTTGATTCCTTCCTCACTCAAAAACTTAATTAAAGCTTTATTTTTAGGTAAACTTCTGTAGGCTCTTAGCAACAAGAATCCACCTTCTTTAGTATTTCCTTCTTTGATTAATTTTTTAGCTTCAGATAAGAAACCGTTAGCCAACTGACGTTGTAAACTAACTAAGTTTTCAATTTTTGGTTTCATTTCCATGAACTCATGACGATCTCCTTGTGGAACTGGTCCTGAAATAATCAATGGTGTTCTTGCATCATCAATTAAAACTGAATCGACCTCATCGACAATGGCGTAATTGTGTTTTCTTTGAACTAATTCATCTGGCGTATGCGCCATGTTATCTCTTAAATAGTCAAAACCAAATTCATTATTCGTTCCGTAAGTGATGTCAGCATTATATGCTTTTTTTCTTCCTTCAGAACTTGGTTGGTAATTGTCAATACATTCAACAGTTAAGCCATGAAATTCGAATAAAGGTGCTTTCCATGTACTATCACGTTTTGCTAAGTAATCATTCACGGTTACTAAATGTACCCCGTTTCCAGTCAAAGCATTTAAATACAGCGGTAAGGTTGCTACCAATGTTTTTCCTTCACCCGTTTGCATTTCAGCTACTTTTCCTTCATGCAAAACCATTCCGCCAATTAATTGTACGTCATAGTGAATCATGTCCCAAGTAATTTCTTTACCGGCAGCACTCCAGGAATTAGCCCAAATTGCGTTGTCACCATCTAAAGTGATGTAGCTTTTAGTTGCTGAAAATTCACGGTCTTTTGCAGTTGCCGTTACAACGATTTGTGTGTTGTCTTTAAAACGTCTTGCTGTTTCTTTTACTACGGCAAAAGCTTCAGGAAGAATTTCCAGTAATGTTTTTTCCGAAATATCGTAAGCTTCTTTTTCCAGCGCATCAATAGCGATATAAATATCTTCTCTTTTATCAATGTCTTCAATGCTTTCCACTTCCTGTTTCAATGCGTCAATTTTAGCATCTTTTTCAGAACGGGCTTGTTTTATTTTATCTTTGAAAAATGCGGTACGTGCTCTAAGTTCATCATTAGATAATGCCATTAGAGGATTTTCAAAAGTTTTAATTTTGTTAAGATAAGGCTGTAATGCCTTGACATCTTTTTGAGATTTATCTCCAACAAAGACTTTAATGATACTGTTTATAAAACTCATAATATGTTTTTATTTCTATATTGTGTAATTGTGTAAATTTAAACAAAAAAAAAGCCTCTTTTGAGACTTTTTCTTGGTTTACTTTTTAATATTCATCCTCATTCCAAAGATAATCTTCGTCTGTAGGATAATCTGGCCAAATTTCTTCCATTGATTCATATATCTCGCCTTCATCTTCTATAGATTGAAGGTTTTCTACTACTTCTAATGGAGCTCCTGCTCTAATAGCGTAGTCAATAAGTTCGTCTTTGTTAGCAGGCCACGGGGCATCACTTAAATAAGATGCTAATTCTAATGTCCAATACATCTGTTGTCGATTTAGTTTTGTGCAAAAATAAATTTTTTACTGAAAAAGACAAGTAAAAAATCATTTATTTTTAATTAAAGTTAAGAACGTCTTTGTTGATTGCTGATTTTTGATTTCAGATTAACGATTTTTGATTTTAAAAATGCTGCTTAATCTGAAATCCTATTTCCTTGGAATCCATTGAATTTCCGCAGCGTTTAAATCATGAGACAACTTTCGTGCCAACACAAAAAGATAGTCAGAAAGTCGGTTCAGGTATTTGATAGCGATTTCAGCAACGGGTTCATTGTGGCTTAAATGGACAGCTAAACGCTCTGCTCTGCGACATACGCAACGGGCTATATGACAATATGACACAGTGGTATGTCCGCCGGGAAGGACAAAATGAGTCATTGGAGGCAATGCTTCTTCCATCGTGTCAATTTCGTTTTCCAATAATTCAATATCGGACTCGATAATCCCCAATTTTTTTAAACGCAATTCCCCGTTTTTCATCACCTCTTTTTCCGGAGGCGTAGCCAAAATGGCGCCCACGGTAAACAATCGATCTTGAATTTCGATAAGGATTTCTTTGTAATGGCTATTCATTTCCTGATCCCGAATTAAACCTATATGGGAATTCAATTCGTCAACTGTGCCATAACTTTCTATACGGGCATGGTCTTTTGGGACTCTGGTTCCGCCAAAAAGTGCTGTTGTTCCTTTATCTCCCGTCTTTGTATATACTTTCATCTGCCGTTTATTTGATATAAAAAAAACAAATTTAGGGTATTAATTCCACTATTGCTGCTACAAATCGGTTCAGTGAACCGTCACTGAGATTGAAATACAAATCGGGTTCAATGCATTCCATTTCCATTACGTACAAATCATTGTCAATTACTATTCCGTCCACTCTGGCATACAATAAATCATTTTGAAAAGTATGGACAATTTTTAGTGCTTTTTCAATAAGTTCCTGACTCGGTTGAACCAAATGGTATTTTCCTCCAAATTGAGATTGCACCCTAAAATCCCCTTCAACGGGTTTTTTATTGACACAATGAGAGAATTTTTTATTAAAAAAAATAAAAGAGGTTTCGCCCAATGTTTGAATTTGCGGCATGAATTCTTGTAAAAGCAATTCTTTCTGCGAAGCTATAGCTGTATATTGTTCGTTTATCTTTTCAATATCCGATCTTTCAAAAACTTCGGTGAGATACGAACCCGCCGAAAACGCTGGTTTTATAACTGCTTTTTTCCAATGAGAGGGAATCCGTTCTGCAAGATTGAGATTGTCTGTTTTGTCTATGAAAACCGTAGGAAGAATTATAATTCCCTGCTTTTCCATTTCACGCAAATAAAACTTATGGATATTTTTCTTGATTACTTCAATTGGGTTAAGCGTTTTAATTCCTAATTTTTCTATTTGGTTGAGCCAAATAGAAAATTCGGTCTCTTTCTCGAAATAATCCCAGGTATTGCGAAAAATTAAATAGTCGAAATCGTTCCAATTGATGGTTTTGTCACTCCAAATTACCGCTTTGGCTTGCATGTTATGTTTGGCTAATGCAGGAATTATTTTTTGATCTTCGGGAGTTAAATCGGGAAGTTTTTCGCAGGTTAGTAGAGCGATTCTCATTTTGGTTGCAGGTGTTATTTGGAATTTTAGATGGTATTGTGAGCGGGATTCCTTAGCCCAGATAGCAGCGGTATCCTGCTTCTTGTCATTCATACGAAGGAAGAATGGCAAGAAAGAGATACAAGCGAATAGCTGGAAATGGCTCCTAAAAAAACTATTTTATAGTATCACTTTCAATAAGTCCATCTCTTAAACGGATAATTCTATGGGCGTAAGCAGCAATTTCTTCTTCATGAGTGACCAGAATTACTGTGTTACCATTAGCGTGGATGTCTCCAAAAAGTTTCATGATTTCTAATGATGTTTTACTGTCTAAATTTCCAGTAGGTTCATCGGCAAGAATGATGGATGGTTTATTTACTAAAGCCCTTGCAATAGCTACACGCTGGCGTTGTCCTCCCGAAAGTTGGTTGGGTTGGTGGTCCATTCTATCGGCAAGATTTACTTGTTCCAAAACTTCAGTAGCGCGTTTATTTCTGTCCGATTTTGAAAATCCCGCGTAAATCATCGGTAATGCCACATTGTCTAGTGCAGTTGTTCTTGGCAAAAGGTTAAAAGTCTGAAAAACAAATCCGATTTCTTTATTGCGAATTTCGGCTAATTCGTCATCTTTCATTTGGCTGACATCTTTTCCGTTCAGAATATAACTCCCGGAAGTTGGTGTGTCCAAGCAACCTAATAAATTCATTAAAGTAGATTTTCCGGATCCTGAAGGTCCCATTAATGCCACGTATTCCCCTTTATTTATTTGTAAATCAATGCCTTTTAGGACGTAAACGATTTCATTTCCGAGTACAAAATCTCGTTTAATATTGGTTATTTTTATTAGCGGGTTTGCCATTGGGATTTTTGGTTGCTGATTAACGATCTTTGATTTCAGATTTTAAAAGTACAAAAGACTTTCGAATTATTAATAAGTAGCCGTTTTTTAAAATTTGTTACAATTTTTTGCTTCAATTTAGAATAACGGAAGGATTTATATTTGAGCACTGTTTTTTGCTTTTCCAGATTTCTCTTAAAATACGATTTTTAATAAATAGAAATGCTCTTTATTGTTTTATACTATTTTAGCAATAATTTATATAATTCACACTTTATTTCTTTTTATTTCATAATTATATGAATAATTTATAATATTTTTGTATTTGTATTGGTTAATTAACAGTATTGTGTAACTTTGTTTAAATAATATTTAATCAAATCAAGAAATTATGGAAAGTAAAAAGTTATTATTAGGTGTTGCGGTGATCGCTTTGGGATTTACCTCTTGTAAAGATGAAAAAGCGGAACAAGCAGAGAAAACAGTTGATAGCTATGTTATGTACGTAGATTCAGTAGGTAATGTTGCTGCTGAAGACGCGAAAGGGAACTGGCAAGGAATTGAAGCTACTTATGAATTGAAAAGCGGAGAAGCCGAAGCCGCTATAGCAAACATGAAAGATAATGCAAAAGCGCAAGAGCGTCTTGATGCAAGTAGAGCCAAATATGAAGCTTTAAAAGCTAAATATGAAGCTGAAAAAGCGCCAGAGCAACCAACTACTGATGTAACAATTAGCTCTAAACAACAATTAAGAAATGCTTTATTTGGTCAAGGAAAAATTGGGGATGATATGAATTTTAGCTGGGTAAATGCAGCTAATATACATAGTGTTTACCAACAATTTATCCATACTGCTGAAGATAATAAAGACAGTTATACACGTGAAGACTGGGATGAAATTAAATTAATGTACGAAGCATTGGACAGCAGAAAAAATACTGTTGAAAAAGAAGGACTTTCGTCTGAAGATAACAGAAAAATTGCTGCTTTAAAATTCAAATTTGCTCCAATGTTGAAAGTGAATAGAATGGGTGCAAAATCAGGAGAAATGAAAAGAGCAAAAGAATAAACGACTTACTAATTCAAGGTTAGAAATGACAGTCAGCAATGGCTGTCATTTTTTTTGCATTAAATGCGAATTATAAAATGCTCTTTGGGCTGTTCTCTTCTAAAAAATACCAAACCCCATTGAAAAATATCAATGGTTACGGTAACTGTTGGATGTTTTTTTATCATTTCCCAAGCTTCTTCCATTTCTGGTGACCAATGAATGTCGTCAAAAATCCAAACGGTTTCATTAGTAATCGTAGGAAGTAATAATTCGAAATACGCTACGGTTGCTTTCTTGGAGTGATTGCCGTCGAAATAGACTAGTTGATAGTGTGCAGTGTGCAGTGTGCAGTTTAGCAAATAAGTACTGAACTCTGTTATTTCGGACTTTATGGTATTGAAATTGAATTTTTGAAATTGCAATTGGGCTTGTTTTGCTGTTTCCGGACAACCTTCTAAAGTGATTGTTTTTGCTTTTAAATTACCCAAAGAAAGGGCAGTAGTCGCTAATCCTAATGAAGTACCAATTTCTAAAACACATTCCGGCTGAAAATAATTAGTGATTCTAAATAATAATTGGGCTCGCTTCGGAGAAATTCCAGCCGTTCTGGCAATCTTGGAAATTTTTCTTTTATTAGATTTGAAAACTTTCGAACCTGCACCAAAATCGGTAACTTCGATTGTAGTGTTGTTTTCTAAAAGTGATTTTCTGTAATTCCTTAAAACAGCATATTCGGGTTTTGATTTTTTGTCATAAAAACATTTCGTCAATAAACTAAACACAAAAGGCGAATGTACTGCATGCTCATTTTTAGAGTGCCAAAGGAATTGTAGGTACGATTTTATTTGGAATAACATAGAGACATTTACAAAGTAGGGGCGAAGATACGAAAAAGGAGTAAGTAGTGTGGAGTGAATAATGTGCGTAAATTTGTAAAATCTGCGTGCCTATATTTTTCACGCAGATTTACGCAGATTCTAATGTGAAAATATCTTAAAAGTTTAATTCCTAAAGCGTATGCCTTGGGAATTAGTAATAATTCAGGTATTACACGAATCACTTCTCTAGATACTATTCACTTTAAATAGTATATTTGCACCCTTGGTATTTTTGCTAATAAAAATGCCTGTTTTATATAATGACAACATCAGCAATAGAAAATAAGACTGCCATAAGCTCGGAAGAAATTGACCGATGCATCGCTATTTTGGCACAATTGAATACGGATACAGACCAAATATTTGATATCCCGAAAGAACAACGAACGGCCTTAATCAAAGCTGCAGGAATGTTTTCCAGACCGGATCGTGATGAACTTTCCCGTAGAAAAAAGGACGGAAAGTTAGCTGTCAAAAGGAAAATGGAAAAGCGCGACCGAACTGCCCGCAAGGAAACCGGAATTCGTCATGCCCGTGAAGCGAGTGTTTTTGTGGCACCCAAATTATTGGCTATGAATCATCTCGCTCTAAAAGAACAATTAGAACTGGAAACTCCTAGAAATTGTTATGTATGTAAAACCGAGTTTACTAAAATGCACCACTTTTATGATACGATGTGTACCGATTGTGGCGATTTTAATTATGCGAAACGGTTTCAAACCGCAGATGTAAAAGGGCAAGTAGCGGTTATTACCGGGTCTCGCTTAAAAATTGGGTATCACATTGCCTTGATGCTTTTGCGTGGCGGAGCAACTGTTATTGCAACGACTCGTTTTCCGGTAGACTCAGCTTTGCGTTTTTCTAAGGAAGATGATTTTATGGATTGGGGACATCGTTTGAAAATTCATGGATTGGATTTACGACATATTCCCAGTGTGGAGATTTTTTGCAATTTCATAGAACAAAAATATGAACGATTGGATATCTTGATTAATAATGCGGCACAAACCGTGAGACGTCCTGCGGGATTCTATACCCATTTAATGGAAAACGAAGCGCTTTCTATCGCTTCTTTGCCAAAACAAGCACAAGAGTTATTGCTGGATCATACCAATTGTCTGGATGAATTAAAAGTATTGACAGCAGGAGCTTCTTCGAATCAAAATATGTCAGTGACTTGGCACGGACCAGAACCGGGAATTGGATTGCGGGCTTCCGCCAAATTATCCCAGATTCCGTATTCGTTTGATAATGCACTGGTGGCAAATGAAGTTTTTCCGGAAGGGCAACTTGATGCCGATTTGCAACAAGTAGATTTAAGAAAAACCAACAGTTGGCGTTTGCGATTGGGACAAATTGAAACGACGGAGATGATCGAAGTGCAGTTGGTGAATTCAGTAGCGCCTTTTGTATTGTGCAACCGCCTTTCCGAAGTTATGAAGAAAGACAACACGGGACAAAAGCACATCATCAACGTTTCGGCAATGGAAGGAAAGTTTCATCGTTTTTTCAAGGAAGACCGCCATCCGCATACCAATATGGCCAAAGCCGCATTAAATATGTTGACCCATACTTCCTCAGGTACTTTGGCAAAAGACGGAATTTTTATGAATGCAGTAGATACCGGTTGGGTAACCGATGAGGATCCTGCCGAATTAGCCAAAAGAAAACAGGAAGAAGAAGACTTCCAACCGCCATTGGATATTGTTGATGGTGCCGCACGGGTTATGGATCCTTTGTTTGACGGTATTAATACAGGAAAACATTGGTGCGGGAAGTTTTTGAAAGATTACAATCCTATTCCTTGGTAAAAGCCATAAAGTTTATGAAATTTTTAGAGTTTTAAATTAGGTTTAAAACCGTTTTATTAATTAGGTTTGTTATAAATTATTAATTTAGGGGCTGTTATTCTGCAGTTTTCTTTATATTAGTATCTTTAATATAGAATTCAATAAATATAAAAGTAGAGCATTAGCTAATTTAACCACATTTTAATTTTAAATACTATGGTAATAGAGTATCAAGGGGAACAAAACGGAATTCCGACAAAATTTACGGTAAGAATCATCGGAAATAATATATCGAAAACGAGTTCGAATTACCAAATTGATTTATTGGTAGGAGACAAAAAATTGCCGACTTTTAAGACCTTAATCCATAAGAGTTTGGCTAATTGTTTGAAAGAGATTTACTTGTTCCGCAAATACAACGGTATCAAGTTTGATGCTTCTTCCGAAAAAATCGCACCTAAAGTAACCCTTTATGATTCGAATTTATATAATTATCACAAGAAGACCTTGTTTTTGGCATAAACCATTTGCAAAAGCTACTAGTTTATAAAATAAAACCCACAACAGAATCAGATTCTGTTGTGGGTTTTCCTTTAAATACTATTTATAAAAATTCAATACTGAACGCTGAGACTGAATACTATCCTTCTATCTTCGCACTCAGCTCAAACCATCGCTCCTCTTTCTCTTCAATTTTATTGATGATATTTTTCAGTTCGTTGGCTTTCTTTTCAATATCAGCTTCGGCAATTTTTCCATCGGAAAACAATTGCTCGATAGTTGTTTTTTGAATCTCTAAATCTTTTATTTCACGTTCCGTTTTTTGGAATTCTTTTTGCTCGTTGAAAGTCAAATTCCCGGTTGGATTGTTTTGTTTCCAGTCTTTCTTATCGGCTTTGTTTTCCTCTTTTTGAGCCACATCAGCACTGTCTTCATAGGCTCTAAAATCCGAATAGTTTCCAGGAAAATCTTCCACCACACCATCACCTCTAAAAATGAACAAGTGATCCACAATTTTATCCATGAAATACCTGTCGTGAGAAACCACAACTAAGCAACCCGGATAATCTAGAAGGAAACTTTCCAAAACATTCAGCGTCACAATATCCAAATCATTGGTAGGCTCATCCAGAATCAAAAAGTTTGGATTCTGAATCAAAACCGTACACAAGTACAAACGTTTCAATTCGCCACCACTCAATCGATCCACAAAATCGTATTGTTTTTTAGAATCAAACAAGAAACGCTCCAATAATTGCGAAGCAGATATCAATTTCCCTTTCATCAACGGAATAAATTCTCCGTATTCCTTAATCACATCAATAACACGCTGACCCGGTTTTGGGTTAATCCCGCTTTGGGTATAATATCCTATTTTTATAGTTTCACCAACCACCACTTTTCCACTATCAAGGGGCAAAGTTCTGGTCAAGAGATTCAAGAAAGTAGATTTTCCAGTTCCATTTTTTCCAATGATTCCAATGCGTTCGCCACGTTGAAAATCAAAACTGAAATTATTCAAAATCACATGATCCTTGAATTTTTTGGAGATTTTGTGAAGCTCGATAATCTTGCTTCCCATACGTTCCATGTTGATTTCGAGTTCTACTTTATTTTCACGACGGCGACTTTGCGCTTTTTCCTTAATGTCATAAAAATCATCCTGACGCGATTTCGATTTTGTCGTTCTCGCTTTTGGCTGACGGCGCATCCATTCCAATTCTTTTACAAAAAGATTCTGCGCTTTATCCACACTCGAATTCTCGGATGCGATGCGTTCCTCTTTTTTCTCTAAATAATACGAGTAATTTCCTTTGTATTGGTATAATTTTCCGTTGTCTAATTCGATGATTTCGTTACAAACACGCTCCAAAAAGAAACGGTCGTGCGTCACCATAAACAACGTAATATTTTCTTTGGCAAAATAGCTTTCCAACCATTCAATCATCTCTAAATCCAAGTGATTCGTAGGTTCATCCAGAATCAATAAGTCAGGACGATTGATCAAAATGATAGCTAGTGACAACCTCTTTTTCTGTCCTCCGGAAAGATTTTTTACTTTCAGTTTGAAATCTTCCAACTTCAGTTTGAACAAAATTTGTTTGTACTGCGTTTCAAAATCCCAAGCATTGTGCTGATCCATTCCGTCAAAAGCTTTTTGGTAGGCTTCCTCATCCTCAGGATTTTCTAATGCTTTTTCATACGCTTCTATCACTTTTAAAGTCTCATTATCCGAAGCGAAAATGCTTTCTTCAATGGTCAATTCGTCTTGCAAGTTGTTATTTTGCGAAAGGAAAGCCATTTTTATGCCCTTTCTCAAAACTACTTGTCCCGTATCAGACTCTTCTAAACCATTAATAATGCTCATAATGGTAGTTTTTCCAGAGCCGTTTTTGGCTATGAAGGCAATTTTTTGGTCTTTATTGATTCCAAAAGAAATGTTTTCAAAAAGCGTTCTTTCTCCAAAAGATTTCGAGATATTTTCGACAGATAAGTAATTCACTTTGTAGGGTATGAGTTATAAATTAGAAGCTATGGATTCGTTACGAAACATAACTTTTTTGCAAAAGTAATTCATTTACACCAAGTTTCAAGTTTTTGTGATTCAAGTAATGTTAAAACTAAAAAATTAGGCTAATTTTTAGGAGCGAATGATTTGGTTTTATTTGGAGACATCCTTCCCGCTTTTCGTTGCAATCTTTGTTCGTTCCTCTCAAAGGATATCGGCTCTATCGGGGCTAAGGAGAAACATGTTTTTGTGTTTTTAATATTCTCAAAAAAAGTGTATATTTGATATTCAAAATAAGTGTAATGGATTCTAATTCAAAAAAATATAAAAGAAACGAAAAAGTTGAATCGGTAGAGGAGGAAGCTGTTTTGTATCAATCAAAATCGGATTTAGAAATCGGAAATCAGGATGACTTTTGGGATGGACTTCCTGAACATGTAAAGCAACTAATTGAAATTGGATTAAAACAAAGCGCGCAAGGACTTGGCAAGCCTCATTCTCAAATAATGGCTGAAGTTAAAATGAAATATAATCTCACTTAATGAAGTATTATATTCATTGGTTAACTTTAGCGGAATTAACTTTTTTAGATGAAATTGATTTTATTTTAAGAAAATGGAATACAAATGAAGTGGAGAAATTTACACTATTAGTTTACAGTTTTATTGATGCTTTGATCCAAAATCCGACCATTGGAAAGTATAGTCCAAAACGTAAAATTTATTCTTTAGTTATTTCAAAACAAACAACATTATATTACACCGTTTTAAAGGATAAAAAACAAATTGATTTGGTGTTATTTTGGAACAACAAACAAAATCCAAGTCTTCTCAAGAAATTATTAAGATAATTTTCTAATTTTATAATTGGCAAGTTTATAATTATATTTGCCCGATGCAACTATCCGTTATCATCCTCAATTACAACGTACGCTATTTTCTCGAACAATGTATTTTAAGCGTTCAAAATGCATTAGAAACCATTGACGGCGAAATCATTGTAATCGATAATAATTCCCAAGATGACAGTTGTGAAATGATGAAAAATCGTTTTCCAAACGTAAAACTCATTCAAAACAAAGAAAATCTTGGTTTTCCAAAAGGCAATAATATGGGAGTTGCACAAGCTCAAGGTGAATACATTTGCATTCTCAATCCGGATACAGTCGTCGCTGAAGATACGTTTAGCAAAGTATTGGCTTTTGCCAAAAAAATAGCTGATTTTGGAATCGTAGGCTGCAAACTCATCGATGGCACCGGAAATTTTCTGCCCGAAAGCAAACGCGGCGTTCCAACACCTTGGGTCGCTTTTACCAAAATTACCAGTTTGTACAAATTGTTTCCCTCCCGAAGTTTCGGGACAAGAACATTCGGGAAATACTACGCACAGCATTTAAACGAAAACGAAACGGGAAAAGTAGACATTCTTGTTGGTGCTTTTATGTTCATGAAAAGGGATTTGTATCTTGAAGTAGGCGGATTTGATGAAGATTGTTTCATGTATTCAGATGATATCGATTTGTCTTATCGGCTATTACAAAAAGGAAAATCCAATTATTATTTCCATCAAACCACGGTTATACATTATAAAGGGGAAAGTACCATTAAGGATGAAACTTATATGAAACGCTTTCAGGAGGCGATGCATTTCTTTTATAAAAAGCATTTTCGCATATCCATAATATTCTCTCTTTTTATGAAAGCAGGAATTGTCTTTTTTTCTTTTGTTAAAATGTTTCAAGGGAAATCTACAATAAAAATGTCTCCGAAATCATATATACTATATTCGGCTAACCAAAAATTAGCGGATAAACTCCGTTTAGTTTTGCAAAAAAAAGTGTCATTTCACGATTTAAAAACAGAAAAAATGGTAATTTCGTCTTCGCTAAGAAGTGGAGATGGAACCGAAATTATTTTGGATAACGAATTTGTTTCGTTCAAAAAAAGTATCGCAATTCTCGAATCTTCAAGAAATAAAGGATTTACCTTTAAGATTATACCAAAAAATGCTAATTTTTTAATTGGAAGTAATAATAGTAACGAAAGAGGTAAGGTTATAAAAATAGAGTGAAAAATTACATTAAATGTAATTTATATTTAAAATATTTAGTAATTTCGCAAACTGAAAATCAAAATCACCTTCTAGGTTAACAATATGGCAAGATTTGAATTAAAGCTCCCAAAAATGGGAGAAAGCGTTGCAGAAGCAACCATTACAAATTGGTTGAAACAAGTTGGAGACAAAATTGAAGCCGATGAAGCGGTACTTGAAATCGCTACTGATAAAGTCGATAGCGAAGTGCCAAGTGAAGTTTCGGGTGTTTTAGTGGAACAATTGTTCGGTAAAGATGATTTGGTTCAAGTAGGGCAAACCATCGCTATTATTGAAACGGACAGCGCAGCTATTACAGAAACAGCGCAAGAAATTGCAGCTCCGGTTGCCGTTGCAGCAATTGAAAAAACAGTTGATGCAGCTAAAGAAGCTGTTATGGCTCCAGCAGATTTCTCTCCCGACTATTCGGGATCCGAAAAATTCTTGTCACCTTTAGTTAAAAATATAGCTAAAGAAGAAGGCGTTTCTGTTGTAGAGTTAGAATCGATTTCAGGAACCGGAAAAGAGGGTAGAGTTACTAAAAATGATATTTTAGAGTACGTAAAAAATAGAACAAGCCAACCTGTAGTTTCGACTCCTGTTGCAGCGGTTCAAAACTCAACAACAGCTCCAGTTCCTCACAAAGCTGCTCCGGTATCTTTAAGTGGTGGTGATGAAATTATAGAAATGGACAGAATGCGCAAGCTCATTGCGGGTTACATGGTCGCTTCGGTACAAACATCTGCTCACGTGCAATCCTTTATTGAAGTGGATGTGACGAATATTGTAAAATGGAGAGAAAAAAATAAAATTGCTTTCGAAAAAAGAGAAGGAGAGAAGTTAACTTACACTCCTATTTTCATGGAAGCAGTTGCAAAAGCACTGAAAGATTTCCCTGGAATGAATATTTCTGTAGATGGTGATTTTATCATCAAGAAGAAAAATATTAACCTTGGAATGGCGGCTTCATTGCCAAACGGAAATTTGATTGTTCCAGTAATTAAAAATGCAGACCAATTAAATTTAGTTGGAATGGCAAAAGCGGTCAACGATTTAGGAGGCCGAGCAAAAGCAGGAAAATTAAAACCAGATGATACACAAGGGGGAACCTACACCGTTACAAATGTGGGGACTTTTGGAAGTGTTTTTGGCACGCCAATTATCAATCAGCCGCAAGTGGGGATTTTAGCCCTTGGAGCAATCCGTAAGATGCCGGCGGTAATCGAAACTCCGGAAGGAGATTTCATTGGTATTCGCCAGAAAATGTTCTTGTCGCACAGTTATGACCATAGAGTTGTAGATGGTGCATTAGGTGGTAGTTTTGTGAAACGAGTAGCGGAATATTTAGAAGCCTTCGATATCGACAGAGATTTTTAAAAGTATATAATTGCAATATAAACCCGATTGATTTTTAAAATCAATCGGGTTTTCTTTTTTTGATATTTTATGGAACTTTAAAGTTTAAAGTTTAAACCCAAATTTCTATATTTGTACTCATACAAAATTTAAAAATGGAACTTAAACTCAATAAACCAATTTGCTTTTTCGATCTTGAAACCACAGGAATTGATATCGGAAAAGATAGAATTGTAGAAATATCAATATTTAAAGTTTTTCCAAACGGAAATAAAGAAAGCAAAACGTGGTTAGTGAATCCAACGATTCCTATTCCGCCTCAAACAACGGCTGTTCATGGAATCACTGATGAAAAAGTAGCCAATGAACCTACTTTTAATGAATTAGCAACACAGGTTTACAATATGATTAAAGACAGCGATTTGGCTGGGTTTAATTCAGATCGTTTTGATATTCCATTACTTGCTGAAGAAATGTTGAGAGCTGGAGTAGATTTTGATATGAAAGGTAGAGTTTCAGTAGATGTGCAAACCGTTTTTCATAAAATGGAAGAGCGTACATTAGGCGCTGCACACAAGTTTTATTGTGGAAAAACGCTCGAAAATGCGCATTCTGCCGAAGCGGATACTATGGCGACTTACGAAATTTTAAAAGCGCAACTGGACCGTTATCCTGAATTAGAAAACGACATGAAATTATTGTCGGAATTTACTACTCGAAAGAGAATTGCTGATTTTGCCGGAATGATTGCTTTTGATAAAGATGACGAAGAGATTTTTGCTTTTGGAAAACACAAAGGAGTAAAAGTGAATAAAGTTTTAGAAACAGAACCCGGTTATTTCAGTTGGATGCAAAATGCTGATTTTCCGTTGTATACCAAGAAAGTTTTAACAGCAATCAAACTTCGAAAACTGAACACGAAATAGGTATTAGGTTATAGGTATTGGGTACAAAGTGTTCCAAAAACCAGAACTCAAAATCCAAAACCCAAGTTATGAAAATAATCTGCATTGGTAGAAATTATGCCAACCACATAGCCGAATTGCACAACGAAAGACCCACAGAACCGGTGGTTTTTATGAAGCCGGATTCAGCTGTTTTATTGAAACAACATCCGTTTGTAATCCCTGAGTTTTCGGAAGATATTCATCACGAAATTGAAATTATTGTCAAAATAAATAAGGTTGGTAAATACATCGAACCTAAGTTTTCCCATAAATATTATGACGAAATTAGTGTGGGAATTGATTTTACCGCACGTGATTTGCAAAGTAAATTAAAAGCGAAAGGGTTGCCTTGGGAAAAAGCCAAAGCATTTGATGGTTCTGCGGTTATAGGGGAATTTTTACCAAAAAATCAATTTAGTTCATTAGAAAATATTACTTTTGAATTAACCAACAACAATAAAACAGTGCAAATAGGTAATTCTGGTCTTATGTTGTGGAAAATTGATGAACTAATTTCTTATGTTTCTCAGTTTTTTACGTTAAAGATCGGGGATATCATTTTTACGGGAACACCTGAAGGAGTCGCTGCTGTAAAGCCAGATGACGTTTTAGAAGGGTTTTTAGAAGGACAACAACTATTTAGAATACAAGTAAAATAATGGCTATAAATTACAACCTTTCAAAAGTGTACGCGCTTTCAGACAACGATCCAGAATTTGTGACTGAAATTTTGACTTTGTTCGTTACTGAAGTTCCAGACGATTTATTGCAAATCAAAGAAGGAATAAAAAAGAAAGACCATAAGCATGCTTATGCTTATGCGCACAAGATAAAACCAACGCTGGATTTAATGGGCTTAAACGTGGCTTTCGAAGAAATTCTTCAAGTTGAAGCCTGGACCAAAGCGGAAGGCAAAAAGAAAGACATCAAAGAAACGTTCAAGAGCGTTAAGAATCAAGTCAACGATGCGATCAAAGAAATTAAAAAAGACTTTAATTTGTAAAATTTGGGCGTGACCCGCTGAAAAAGCGGGTCGGGCTATCCGTTCCAATCTCCCGAAAAAAACGGGAGGATTTTCACTTTTATCCCTCACGCAAAAAAAAAGGAATGTATTAATTTATACTTTCCTTTTTTTGGATTATAATCTCACAAAAAAATAGCACTAAAAAAATGAAAGCAACCATAGTTACAATTGGTGACGAAATTTTAATAGGCCAAATTGTTGATACAAATTCTGGTTTTATTGCAAAATCGTTGGACAAAATAGGTGTTGAAATCAATGAAATGATTTCGATAAGCGACGATAAAAAGCACATTTTAGATACGTTTGCGAAACTTCAAAACACCGTGGATTTGGTTATTGTTACCGGCGGTTTAGGTCCGACAAAAGATGATGTTACCAAGAAAACATTTTGTGATTATTTTGAAGATGAATTAATTGTCGATCAGAAAGTTCTGGCTCATGTTACCCATCTTATAGAAGGTTTTTACAAACGGACCATTACCCAAATCAATAAAGATCAGGCACTGGTTCCGTCAAAATGTACCGTGCTTCACAATGAGGTTGGTACGGCGCCAGGAATGTGGATGAAAAAAGAAAATACGGTGTTTATTTCGCTTCCCGGAGTTCCTTTCGAAATGAAATATTTAGTAGAGCATGAGATTATACCAAAAGTAGTCCTGGAATACAAGCGTCCGTACATTCTGCATCAAACAATTCTTACTTACGGTCAAGGCGAAAGTATGGTTGCGGAACGCATTGAAGAATGGGAAAACAACCTTCCTGAATTTATAAAATTGGCTTATTTGCCTGCCCCGGGAAGAGTGCGTTTGCGTCTTTCGGCACGAGGTATCGATAAGGAAAAATTAGAAGTGGCCATTGAAGAAAACGTAAAATCGCTGGATGCAATAATCCATGATATCATTGTTGGTTTTGATGATGATGAAACCCTGGAAGTTGTAGTAGGGAAAATATTGGCAAAACAAAATAAAACCATTTCAACTGCCGAAAGTTGCACGGGAGGAAAAATCGCTGAGGCTTTGACTTCGGTTTCGGGTTCTTCCAAATATTTTAAAGGAAGTGTGGTTTCTTATGCGACAGCCGTTAAAATTGATGTTTTAGGTATACCTGAAAACCTCATAAAGGAATATTCTGTTGTGAGTAGAGAAGTAGTTTCGGCTATGGCTTTGAGTATACAAAAGATGATGAAAACAGATTATGCAATTGCTACAACCGGAAACGCAGGGCCGTCAAAAGGAGACTCAGATGCAGAAATTGGGTCCGTTTTTATCGCATTGGCTACACCAAGCGAAGTAATTGTTGAAGAATTTAATTTTGGTCAACCCCGTGAAAAAGTGATAGATAGAGCCGTAATTAAAAGTTTAGAGCTGTTGCAGAAAGAAATTTTGAAAAATGTGTAATATTTTCTTTGCGTAATAGGTTTATTTTTCTTTTCTTTGCACCCTGATTTTGAATAACGATAAAAGATAAGTATAATGTCAAGAGTTTGTGACCTTACAGGTAAAAGAGCGATGGTAGGAAATAACGTTTCTCACGCTATGAACAAAACTAAGAGAAAATTTTCTGTGAACTTAGTTAAAAAGCGTTTTTATCTTCCAGAAGAAGATAGATGGATTACTCTAAGAGTAGCTGCATCTACGATAAAAACAATTAATAAAAATGGAATTGCTGCAGTTTTGAAAAAAGCGCAGTCAGAAGGATTTATTAAATAATCCCTTCCAAAATAAAAAAATAGCAAGATGGCAAAGAAAGGTAATAGAATCCAGGTAATTTTAGAATGTACTGAACACAAAACATCAGGTGTTGCAGGGACTTCAAGATACATCACAACAAAGAACAAAAAAAATACTCCGGACAGATTAGAGATTAAAAAATTTAATCCAATCTTGAAACGTGTAACAGTTCATAAAGAAATTAAATAATAATTAGTCATGGCAAAGAAAACAGTAGCATCGTTACAGACATCTTCTAAGAGATTATCAAAAGCCATCAAAATGGTGAAATCTCCAGTAACAGGGGCATATACATTCGTAGAATCTATTATGACTCCGGAAGCAGTTGATGAATTCTTGAAAAAGAAATAATTCATAAGCATATTATATAGAAAAGCTACTTTCATTCGGAAGTAGCTTTTTTATTTTCTATATTTACCGATTAGAAAAACGTATGGATTTTTAGGATTGATACATCATTTTTTATACCCCAAATACAATGAGTTTTTTTAAAAGAATATTTTCTTCAGAGAAAAAAGAAACATTAGACAAAGGTCTTGAAAAGTCAAAAACAAATTTCTTTTCGAAATTAACTAAAGCGGTTGCCGGAAAGTCAAAAGTTGATGATGAAGTTTTAGATGATTTAGAAGAAATCCTTGTTGCTTCAGATGTTGGTGTGAATACTACATTGAAAATAATCACCCGAATCGAAAACCGCGTTGCCTCAGATAAATATCTGGGCATAGAGGAACTTAATGAAATTCTGCGGGAAGAAATCGCTGCTTTATTATCGGAAACCAACTCCGGTGAAGCAACCGAATTTGTAATTCCAATACAGACTAAACCCTACGTTTTAATGGTGGTTGGAGTAAATGGAGTTGGGAAAACTACGACTATTGGTAAATTAGCGTATCAATTTAAAAAAGCGGGCTATAAAGTAGTTTTAGGTGCAGCAGATACTTTTCGTGCAGCAGCCATAGATCAATTGCAAATTTGGGCGGATAGAGTGGGTGTTCCCATTGTAAGACAAAATATGGGAAGTGATCCGGCTTCGGTAGCTTTTGATACTTTGCAATCAGCAGTGGCACAAGATGCGGATATTGTAATTATTGACACGGCAGGACGTTTGCACAATAAAGTTAATTTAATGAACGAATTGACCAAAGTAAAACGAGTGATGAAAAAAGTTGTTGGCGATGCGCCACACGACGTACTGTTAGTTTTGGATGGTTCTACCGGACAAAATGCTTTTGAGCAAGCCAAACAATTTACCGCTGCTACAGAGGTTACTTGTTTAGCGGTTACCAAACTGGATGGAACTGCCAAAGGTGGGGTTGTTATAGGAATCTCAGATCAATTTCAAATTCCTGTAAAATACATAGGTGTTGGAGAAGGAATCGAAGATCTTCAGGTTTTTAATAAATACGAATTTGTAGACAGTTTTTTTAAATAATATTTAGGCAATGAATTTTTCTTCTATCAAAAACACTAACCCCATTTATTTTTACTTTGTAAGTATTATTTCCTTCATAGTGGCAAATCTTATCCGAGATAAAAGTATTGGTTTCTATTATTTTTTGTTGGTAATTGGCTTGGTTTTCTTTATTTTAGGTTTTATGAAACGATTGAAAACGAAATAAATTACTGATAAAAAGCATTGATTTTTTGCCATAAAACATCGTCAAAATCGGACAAGGTCAGATTCGCATTATCAGCAGCGTCACCCATTCTGATTACTACCATTTTCTTGCTTGGAATGACATAGATTTTCTGATCATTTTTTCCTAATGCCATAAACATATCGTTTGGAGCAGACGGTATAATACTTCCGGGAATTGTAAGTTGGGATTGTGGTAAATGGTAACTGCTTTTTCCATTTAGCCACCATAAATAGCCATATCCTAAATTAATATTTTGAGAAGTCGTTGTTGCTTCGGTAAAGTAGTTTTCATTCAAAATTACGGTGTTATCCCATTTTCCTTTGTTGCACATCAGCAATCCAAAACGCGCCATGCTTCTGGTTGTACTTCCATAAACTGAATTATTACCAGATTGAAACCAAGCGCCATCCATTCCTATTTTGTCCCTTAATTTGGTGTTGAAATAAGTGTTCCAAGTTTGACCGGAAGCCTGCGCAATAACATCTTGTAATTTTACATACACATTATGATAGGCCCATCGCGTTCCTGCATCGGCTTTGTATTGCAGACCTGCAGGAGAAACATCATCACCATTAGCAATGTCCTCGATGCCGGAAGTCATGGTGAGTAAGTTTTTGCAGGTAATTATATTTTCTTTCGCTAATGTTTCGCTTGTCCAGCCTGTTCCAATGTATTGTGAAACTTTAGTATTGATGTTCAAAAAACCTTCCTGTTGCGCTATTCCCGTAAGTGTTGCTGTCAATGTTTTTCCCGCGCTTGCCCAATACCAATTGGTCGTTGCTGAATGTCCATTGAAATAATTTTCCATTACGATTCGGCCATTGATCAGAATGATGAAACCTTTGGAGTGTTTCAGTTCTAAATAATCCAAAAGTGGCTGAACAGCGGTTTGTTTCCAACCCAAACTTGCAATTGATTTTGTTTCCCAAGTTGTACCTGTTAACGGAGGAAAATAGATTGTTTCTGTTGGTGTAGGCATAGGATTTGGGTCGGCAGATCCTGAACTGCAACTCATGCACAAAAATGCGAAAAGCAGGTTGTAGATTGTTTTAGACATGTTCTGGCTATTTGTAGGGTAAGACCAAAAATATAGAAAATAGTTTAATGTGTTTTGAATTTTTTGTTTTTGTTTGAGTTTATTAAGTTTAACTTTGTCCTTAGAATAAAGTTTCTTTTTTATTCGAATGCATAGCCCTGATGGAAGTGACATCCTTTTTTTTGAGCTTCTGACGAAGGAAGAAGCTCAAGAAAAAGATATAACGGACAGCAGGAAATAGCTCCAAAAAATAAATTAAATATGAAAAATACATTCACAATTCTTTTTATAGTACTCTTTTTTGTGGCGTGTCAGCAAAAGATAAAGCCAGCCGATGTTGAGAAATTAAATGGGTATTGGGAAATTGAGAAGGTTACTTTTGATACTGTAAAAGATAAGGATTATACTATCAATGAAAGCTATGATTACTTTGAAATAGATAAAAATAATAAAGGAATTCGGAAGAAGGTAATACCGCAATTAGACGGGACTTTTTTAGTGAATGATACTTATGAAAACGTGACGGTGCGATTCAAAGACGATAAAGCTTATATTGATTATTCGACTCCTTTTACAAAATGGAGTGAAGAATTAATCACTTTGACCGATGATGAATTAGTGTTGCTGAATGTAGAAAAAAAAGAATATCATTACAAGAAAACGGGACCAATAAATTTACTGGGTGATGGCAAAAAGGTTAAATAATCAAAGTACGATTGGGGATGTTTTGAAACAAATTATCCAAGTGAATAAACTGCAACCCGGAATGGATCAAATTGACGTTAAAGACGCCTGGAAAAACCTGATGGGGAACGGTGTGAACAGTTATACGAATAATGTGGTTTTGAAAGGAAGTACGCTGTATGTGGAGTTAACTTCATCCGTATTAAGAGAGGAATTAAGTCACGGAAGATCAAAAATTGTAGCCATGATTAATGAGGAATTGCGTCGTGATGTGGTTAAAGATGTTGTTCTGAGATGATGATTTTAGATTGTTTATTTCAGATATCTGTGATTGTAAATAAAAAAAATCCCGTTTCAATTGAAACGGGATTTTGATTTATACGATTTTTAAATCTTAATTCAAAAATCTGAAATCTTCAATCATAAATTAAAACTGCTCTCTTCCGGCAAAATGGAAAGCACCTTCGATAGCTGCATTTTCATCGCTATCAGAACCGTGAACTGCATTTTCTCCAATAGAAGTAGCGTATGCTTTACGGATAGTTCCTTCGGCAGCTTCAGCAGGATTTGTTGCACCAATTAAAGTTCTGAAATCTTCAACAGCGTTGTCTTTTTCTAAAATAGCAGCAACAATTGGTCCTCTTGACATGAATTCCACTAATTCACCATAAAATGGTCTTGCAGCGTGAACTTCATAAAATGCTTGAGCATCAGCTACAGTTAATTGTGTTAATTTCAAAGAAACAATTTTGAAACCTGCAGTAGTAATCATAGCAAGTATGTTTCCGATGTGTCCGTTAGCAACAGCATCAGGTTTAATCATTGTAAAAGTTCTATTCGTAGCCATTTTTGTGTTTTTTAAATTTTGTGCAAAAATAGTATTTTTTTATTGAATGTTTTTATAAATAAGATATTGAAATAATGCTGATTTTAATTAAAGTACAATTATTTCAAAATTAGATTGCAACGGTTTTAATTGTTTGATCAATGCAGGAATTAAATGCTCTCCGTTTTCCAAATAGAATTCCGCAAAATTAGCTTGACGTTCCTGTAAACTTTGGTTGGGAAATAATTCGTTTTGCAAGTCAATAATTCGTTGTAAAATAGCGCTTAAATTTCTTTTTTGCGCTTTTAGTAATCGTTTCTCCAGATTTTCTAATCCTCTAGTTTGTTTTGCTTCCTGCGCTTTTACCGCTCCAATGAAAGATTTATCCGTTTTGTATGCTACTTCATAAAGCACTTCAAATTGTTTTTGCAATTGCTCTTTCAGATTGGTCAAATCGATTGGAAATTCCGATAATTGTTTGGTTTTATTGTTTATTAAATGGGTTTGTTTTGAAAACAAATCGGTCCAAGTTAAATCTAGTTTGTCTGCTTTTTTGGCTTGTTTTTCGGTTGCCAATAGTACCGAATTTCGTAGTAAAAGCATTGGGAAAGTCACTTTTGCGGAAGCAAAAAAGGATTTCAATTCCAACCAATACGCAATTTCTCCACCTCCTCCAATGTAACATAAATTGGGTAAAATAACTTCCTGATACAACGGACGCATAATCACATTAGGACTAAATTTTTCAGGATGGTTTTCTAAAAGTGCTAGAATTTCAGTCTCCGAAAATTCAATTTTAGTATGGTTTACTTTGTATGTATTGTTTTCAAAAACGATGCGTTCGCGTAAATTATCTTCAATATAAAACAAATTGATTTCACGAGGATTTACTTGAACGGTATACTCTTTTAGTTTTTCGGCCGTTTCAAGTACTAATGGATGAGCAGATTGGTGCAGTAATTCTTCTTTTATAAAAGGAATAAAGTTGCGTTTTAAATCTGAATCATCCGCATCCAGAATGACTAAGCCATACGTTCCAAAAAGTACATTCGCTAAATGTCTTGTGGCATCCGCTAGATTGTCATGTTTGATGTAAGAGTCCTCAAATAATTTTTTTATGGTGCTTGCATTCAAACTGGAACCAATTTCCAATGCAAATATTTCAAGAAATTCATCCAAACCCTCAGTGGACAATCGTCCAACGGGACCGGTACTTTCTTTATTCCAGTGGAATTTTTTTCCTTTAAAACTGAAATAATTGATTTCTTCAAAATCATGGTCTTCGGTAGCCATCCAATAAATGGGGACAAAATTATACGATGGGTATTTTGTTTTTAATTCGGTTGTCAAATTAATAGTCGAAATAATTTTATACAAAAAATATAGAGGACCACTGAATAAATTCAATTGATGTCCCGTAGTAACAGTAAATGTATTTGTATTGCTTAAAGTATCAATATTTTGTTGGGTCAAAGCCGAAGTTTCAACATTTAAATATTGCTTTTGTAAAACGGAAACTAACGTTTTTCGTGAAGTATCATTAAAATTTTCTTGCTTCTCCAGAATTTGCCCTTCAAAGTTCTCAAGCGTTGGAAATCTGTTGTATAAGGATTGTAAGTTTGGATTTTGGTCTAAATAATCATTCATCAAAGGAGAGAAATATCCGGAATTCTGATAGCTGATACAGTCGGTTGGCATAATAAATTTTTATATGTTGCTAAATTACCACTAATAATTGGAACTATAATATTTGTTACTTTCGAAAAATAGTATCAATTTTATCGAATATTTTTAACATTCCTATGAAAGATAATTCAAATCCTAATAAAAAAAATTCATTAAAACATGTCCTTTTTGGCAGTTTAATTGGTACAACTATAGAGTTTTTCGATTTTTATATTTATGCAAATGCAGCCGTATTGGTTTTTCCTCAATTATTTTTTCCTTCTACTGACAGTACGAACTCGGTTTTACTATCCTTGGCGACGTTCTCGATAGCCTTTCTTTCCCGACCTCTCGGTTCGGCAGTTTTTGGTCATTATGGAGATAAAATAGGTCGCAAGGCTACCTTAGTAATTGCGTTGTTGACCATGGGTATTTCAACGGTGAGTATTGGTTTCTTGCCGAGTTATGCCAGCATTGGAATTGCTGCCCCTTTATTGTTAATGTTGTGCCGATTTGGTCAAGGAGTTGGTTTAGGAGGAGAATGGGGTGGGGCCGTATTATTGGCCATCGAAAATGCTCCGCCAAATAAACGTGCTTGGTATGGTATGTTTCCCCAATTAGGAGCACCAATAGGCTTATTGCTTTCGGGAGGGACTTTCTTGATTTTGACTGATACGATGAGCGCCGAAGCTTTTCTGGATTATGGCTGGAGGATTCCGTTTGTAGCGAGTTCTCTATTGGTTGTTGTCGGTTTTTATATTCGATTAAAAATCACCGAAACTCCCGCCTTTGAAAATTCTAAAAAAGAACAAGAAGAAGTGAAAATTCCATTTTTCACTTTATTGAAATTTTATAAAAACCAATTGATTTTTGGCACATTTGCCGCTATTACTACTTTCTTGGTATTTTATCTCATGACGGTTTTCACGCTCAGCTGGGCAACTTCTGATTTAGGGTATTCCAAAAGAGATTTTCTGTTAATGCAGTTGTTTTCGGTATTGTTTTTTGCTCTTTTTATTCCTGTATCAGCCCTAATTGCAGATCGTATTGGACGCAGGAAGATGCTGATTTATGCCACGACAGCTATTGCTGTTTTTGGTTTTGCATTTTCTTTTTTCTTAAACTCAGGAAGTACCGTTCTGGTGACTCTTTTTTTATGTATGGGAATGGCTTTGATGGGATTTACCTATGGCCCTTTGGGTACTTTCTTGTCGGAATTGTTTCCTACTACCGTCCGTTATTCGGGTACCTCTTTGGCATTTAATTTGGCAGGAATCCTCGGAGCAGCTTTTGCTCCTATGATTGCGATTTGGTTGGCGACGCAGTATAGTTTGACCTATGTTGGTTTTTATTTGAGTACCGCCGCCTGTATTTCTTTATTTTCGTTGTTGATGATTAGCAAAGAAGAGCATAAGTTTTGATGATATGCTATCTCTTCAAACTAAAATGCCCTCGATATTCTTTTCCGTTTGCTCTGGTAACAATAAACCAATAATCAGTGGATGGAAGCTCTGTACCATTTAAAGTTCCGTTCCATGAGGTATTTTGAATTAATTCTTTGATGAATTTTCCATAACGATCAAATATTTTTATGGTCAAACCATCTTCCATGTCCGAGAATTTAATTTTCCAGGTGTCATTATAGCCATCTCCATTTGGCGTAAAAAATTTAGGGAACATCAATAAATAAATTTCTTCGGTTACAGTGCCACAACCGTTTTTGTCTCTTACGGAAACGGTGTATTGTCCATTAATGATGTTTGAGAATTGATTGCTATCCTGAAAATGACTGCCATCTATTGAATATTCAAAATCGCCGATGCCAGTAACGTAAGCTGTTATACTGTTTTGATTGTCCGTCCAGTCTTCGGTCTCAATAGAAGTAATTGTGGCGATATTTGATTTTTTTACTATGAATTTTTTTGTGCTGGAACAATAAAAAGAATCATAACCTTCAGTTACTGTAACAGAAAAATTACCGGGATTTTCTACAATTATGGACTGGGTAGTAGCTCCGTTTGACCATAAATAAGTGTCAAAACCAGAACCAGCATCAATAGTAATTGAATTGTTTTCACAAATGGGAACAACATCTGGAATCGTTATTTTTGGTTTAGATAAAAGGGTGAGTTTTAATTCCACAATAGCGTAGCATGGTGTATTTGAATTGATACGAACGTAGATTTTGTTATCTCCTAAAGCTAACTTATAATTCGAAAAATTAGTGATTTGATGGATTACCGATTGATCTTCTGCACCAGAAAAAGTAGAATGATAAGAAAAGGTATATCCAAAAATATTTGAAATTAGCTTTGAATTATAATCAGATAAATTCACTTTCTCAGAACCATCATTCAAATCATCACAAAATAATTCAGCATAATTATTTGCTGGTAAAGTGCTTATTAAAGAAACTGTAACAGCCAGTTTTGTGGTGCTTTCACATCCAATCACCGTTTGTGAAGCATAATAAGTCGCTCCATCTTGCAAAGACGTTGCATTAGACAAAAGAGTTTCAGCACTATTATACCATTTTATTGCAGTTCCAGATACTACGATAGTATCTAAAGTTGGATTCTGACTTGAACAAAAAGTTTGTGTGGAATTTCCCGTTGGAGTTCCCGTGTTTTGAATGTTTATTAAAACAGCAACTCTCTCGCTCTCACATCCGTTTATAGTTTGCGAAGCATAGTAAGTTGTGTTATTTTGTAATAAAGTTGTGTTTGATAACAAACTTCCATTGGTCAAAGCATCGTACCATTTTATGTTTTGTCCTGTAATTGCAATTGAACTCAAAATTGTATTTTGTTGGATACAGAAGGTTTGAGGATTTGTTAATGTAGGTTTCGGAGTAAAATTTGTAAAAGGAATTAGTACAACTGTGGTAGCATTTGAAATACAACCAATGCTGTTTTTTACTTTTATATAATATGTTCCAGGATCAAGATTTGATTGCATTGTATTTGTTGGCCAAGTAACTCCATTGTCGAAACTATACTCTGGAGCAGTGTCGGTAATTGTAATCGAGCCTTTAAGATTATTACAGTCTGGCTGAATAGTTGTAAATGCAGGATTTACTGGATAATCAGTTGGAGCATTAATTTTTATGGATAATGCTACAGACTCGCAACCACTGCTATTTTTAACACGAATTAAATAGGTTCCAGCTGCTAAATTTCCTGAAATTGGATTGGTCGAATAATTTGCGCCATTGTCAAAACTATACTGGTAAGCAGCACTTGTTATGGAGATAGCGCCAAAGGGATTACTACAACTCACAGGTTGAGAAACGTTTAAAGTTGGAGTTGAAGGTGCGTTTGGAGGCGTATTGATAGTTGCAGCATAGGCAATCGATGCACAACCATTTGTATATTTTATTCGGATTAAATAATTTCCTGGGGAAAAACTAGCAGTATTGCTCGTATTCCAAGTAATACCATCATCAAAACTATATAGATTTGCAACAGTAGAAACCATAATACTTCCTGTAGATGAGCTACAACCAGTAGGGTCTGTAACTACAACTTGTGGTGCTGCTGGAATTGTAGGAGCAGAATCTATAGTAACGGGTGCATTAAGGGAAATACAGCCGAAATTATATTTAACCATTAAATTATAAGTCCTTGGTGATACATTAGATTTTGTATTTGATATACCAAATGTGATTCCGTTATCAAAGCTGTAAAAATCGGCTACGGTATCGATGGTTAATGATCCTGTAAAGTTGGTGCAATCTGGTTGTCTTACTTTGTAGGCAGGGGCAGGAAGCGCTGATAATGGTGAAATAGTGACTGTGGCAGCATCTGAAACACAACCAGCTAAATTTTTAATTTTTATATAATAAATTCCTGGAGAAAGATCCGTTTTTGTATTGGAAAAAACGTAGGTTAGTCCATTGTCATAACTATATGTTGTAGCACTTGTAGTAATTGTAATAGAGCCTTTTGCAGAGCTACAATTTAGCTGAGTTGAAGTATAAGCAGGAGCGGCAATTGTAGTGCCCGAACTTAAATTTACAACTGTTGTTGATGATTCGCAACTATAAGAATTTGTTTTGATTTTAATAATGTACGTACCAGCTCCTACATTTATTTTTGTTGGGTTTGTTGTCCAGCTGTTTCCATCATTGAAACTATAACTTATGGCAGTTGTAGTTATGGTTATGCTACCGTCAGTTGCGCCGCAAGAAGAGGGCTGAATAATCTGTACAGCGGGTGCAGCTGGAATGGTAGGCGGTGTGTTAATATAGGCATAACTGCCGTAAGAAATACAACCCAAAGTGTTTTTTATTACTATATTATAAGAACCACCAGTTAGATTTTTCTTTATAGGATTTGTGGTCCAAGTTACGCCCTTATCAAAACTGTATTGATCTGCAGTAGTATTTATTATTATAGTCCCAGAAGGAGAACTACAAGTTGGCTGAATGGAAGTTATATTTGGTGAGGGTAAGTAATATTTATTAATGTAGGAATATTGCGACTGTGATTTACAACCTGTCGTATTTTTAACAACAATAGTATAGGACGATGTTGATGTGGGATTTAGTAGAATAGGATTGGTAGTCCAAGTTGTACCTCCATCAAAACTATATTGATCAGCAGGAGTAGTGATGGTAATACTTCCTCCATTTCCGCAACTAGGTTGTATCACTTTTACGTTTGGATTAGGAAGATAATAAGGGTTGATATATATTGATATGCTATAAGATTTGCATCCAGTTGCATTTTTTATTACGATACCATACGATCCAGAAGTAAGTCCAGAAAGGGTAGGGTTTGTAGTCCAAGTATAACCGCCGTCAAAACTATATGAAGTTGCAACTGTCGCAATAGTTATGCTCCCATTGATACCGCAAGTTGGTTGAACTAATGTAAAATCAGGATTTGGTAAATAATATGGATAAAAAGTAGTGTATGTGTTATGTGGATTAGAAGTACATCCTGAAGCATCTTTTACTACTAAATAAGAGCTTGAAGTAAGATTGGTGAATGTAGGATTGGTACTCCATGTATTACCTCCATCTATACTGTATTGTGCTGCAGTAGTAGTAGTAGTAAAAGTTATACTTCCTCCGTTTCCACAAGTGGGTTGTGTTGTTGTAAAAGTAGGGGTAGGAAGATAAAAAGTTTGAAGATTTACAGAATTCGAGTTAGAAACACAACCTTGAGCATTTTTTATATATAGGTAATAATATCCCGAAGAAAGATTTGAAAAAGTAGGACTTGTAACCCAATTTTGTCCATCTATGCTGTAAAAATCAGCAGTGGTAGTGATTGTAATGCTGCCTTTTGTTCCACAAGCGGGTTCTACTATTGTGTATTTTGGAGATGCTAAATGAGCCGAATCCAAATAAACAGAAATATATCGGGATGAACAATTCGCCTTTTTTACCAATAGATAGTAATATCCTTGGCTTAAATTATTAAAAATAGTATTGGTACTCCAGGTTGTGCCATTATCTATACTATAGTAATCTGCAGTGCTGTTGAATGTAATATTGCCAATATTTCCGCAACTTGGATTAGTAACTGTATAATCGGGATCTGGAAGACTAGGATTATTAATCGAAACACCTGTGCTATTTGATATACATCCAATATTGTTTTTTATAGAAATGTTGTAATATCCATAAGAATTAATATTTGATAGGGAAGAAGAGGTTCCCCAAGTATAACCTCCATCAAAGCTGTAGAAATCTGCAATTGTATTTATTGTAATACTTCCTGCGGTAGTACAAGTTGGCTGAATGACAGTATAAATAGGTGTCGCTATATTTGGATTATTTAAATAAACACTCGTTGGATAGGAAGTACAACCAATACTGTTTTTTATAATTATTGTGTAAACTCCTGGAGGTAATGATTTATTATTGAGGGTTGTCCAAGTTACTCCATTGTCAAAGCTATAAAAATCTGATAATGAATTAATCGTGATTTTTCCGTTTACACCACAGGTTGGCTGTTCGATGCTAATAATTGGTGAATACAAGTAAGGCTGATTTAAATTAACATAATTAGTGGAGCTAATACATCCCGCACTATTTTTTACTTTTATTTGATAGTTTCCAAAAGGTAAAATTTTTACGTTATTATTAGTCCAAGTTGCACCATTATCAAAGCTATAGGAATCTGCAACTGTAGTGATAGTAATACTTCCGTTACTACCGCAAACTGGTTGCACAGTAGTATATTCAGGATAGGAATATTGAAAATCATTTAAATAAACATAGGTATAATAGGAAGTGCAACCTAAAGTATTTTTGATTCCTAAAGAATAACTTCCTGAGCCTAAATTACTCTTTGTGTTGCTTGTACTCCACGTTGTACCTCCGTCAAAAGTATAAAAATCTGAAATCGTATTTATAGTAATGCTTCCTGTCACATTACAAGCAGGCTGTGTCGTAGTATAAGTTGGAGTTCCTAGCGTATTACTACTAATAAGTACATTGTTAGCTGAAGAAATACAACCTTGTAAATCTTTTGTACGAATTTTATAATTTCCGGGTGAAAGGTTGGTAGCAGTAGAATAATTTACCCAAGTTACACCATCATCAAAACTATAGTATGTAGATGGAGTGGTAATGGTAATACTACCAGTATCTCCACAAAATAAAGGATTGGTATAGTTATAATTTGGATATGAAGTTGAGACAGCTGTAATTGTTACACTTTGAGAATAAGAAGTACATCCATTTATGGTTTTTATTTTCACTAAATACGTTCCAGGATATAAATTACCCTTTGTGTCGTTTGTACTCCAAGTTGAACCATCATCAAAACTATATTGTGATGCAGCTGAAGTTACTTTTATGCTTCCTGTGGTAGAAAAACACGAAGGTTGAGTGATTTGTAAAATTGGTGAAACAGCAGTTTGGCTAGGCTCTATAGAAACACTAGCATCGCTATTACATCCAGAAGAATCAGTAACAGTTACAGAATAATTTCCTATGGAAGTTACTGTAACGCTTTGAGAAGTATCTCCTGTACTCCATAGATAGGAAGATCCTGAAGAAGCTTTTAGTACAGTGCTTCCTGAGCAAACATTTAGAATACCTGTAATATTTGCTGTGGGATTCCTTACCTCTAAACTTGCCGAAATTATTTTGTAGCAAGTTGCATTTTTACCAGCTCTAACAAAAAGAGAAGTGCTTGAACTTGGATAACTTGTAAAATTGGAGATGGCATTCAAGTTCGCTTCTGCATCATTATAATTTTTGTAATAACTAAAACTTAAACCTGTAGTAGAAGTTACCATCAAAGAATTTAATTTAGATAAGTCAAAATTTTCGCTTCCGTCATGATTTGTATCACATTGAGATATTTTTGCAGTCGTTACATTAATATCACAACTTGCAGTACAATTTAAAAAAGAAATATCCCAACCAGGATTTGCATCTGGATCTGTGGCCGAATTAAATGTAGTTCCAGCACAAGAAGTTCCAGAAATGTCGTAATCTACTTGTACTCCTACATTATAATTGGCATTGGTACTATTTGGAAAATTAGTGGCATTCAGTGTGAAACAAAACTTTTTATTTGTTGTGTCTAAACTTGAAGTTGTAGAGGTATTATAAACAGATACGTTATTACTGTTATAAATAGATAAAGTGATTTTATTTACTGTTGCAGAAATCCCCCCCGAATTAGGAATGGTATAATTTCCACACACAGAAATCGGTAAACTAGGGCAAACTTTATTCAAAGGATCAAGATCTATAGATCCTTGCATATTTTCTGCGGAATGCAATAAGCAAATATCATCTACATACATATACCCGAAATGTCCACCCAATCCACATCTTGAAGCCATAAATTCCACGGTAAATTCTTCATTATTAGGTATAGATGAAATATCCAGAATTCCAGATTGCCAATTGGCAGTATATAAAGTAACATAAGAAGAAGTTTGACTTGGAACTTTGGTGAAAATGCAATTTTTTTCGTCGCCTACCAAACAAAATTCATTTACAACAACCCCATTTTTATCTAAAATCCGTGCTTTTACAAATGCTTGATTATCAGTATGACTATTATCGTATACAGATTGTAATACAGCTTTGTAGTTGAATTTTAGATAATTTTCATTATTTGTTTTAAACCTTTTACTTTGAACAATAGAACCGTAAGTAGATGAGTTTTCATAATTAATTTTAAGAGCATATTGATCAAATGCTTTAATATCTCCCATATAGGGATCAACCAAATTTGAAGAAACGCCCGTTGCCATAATATTCATATTATTAGGGTCATACCGATTGATGTATGAATTGGCGGTATTGGTAATAGAGCGGCATTGCGTTGGTCCAGGAGGATCACCTATTGTATAAAGAAAATTCTTGAGGGAACTACTGCCACTGATAGTTTCATATTGTTCGAAACTTCCATTGGTACACATTTCTACAGCTTGTTGTGTAGCTCTTGTTTTTAAATTCAGATTTACTTTTTTTAAATTCAGGATTTCTTTTTTCCTTTTTTCTTCCCGAATTTTCAAAAACTCGTTTTGCTCATCCAAAGCTTGAATTAAATGACCATTTTTATCTTCCAATAAAATTTTATTGGATGAATTTGGATTTGTTTCTTGAGAAAAAACAACAATATATTGGTGAAATAGAATAAACAGCAGTAGGACTTTCAGCTTCATTGTGGGAATTTTGTACACAAAAGTAAATAAAAAATCAGGGTTTTAGCGTTAAAAATATTAATTTTGTATGAATTTTACATTTGAAATGGTAAGGATCAAAATGCAGAAATGACATTGTTTTTCAAGAGATTTAATTCAATTAATTACGCAATTCATTTCGTGATTTTACTCGAATAATTGCAAGTTGTTTCTTTTGTTGAAAAACAATAAATATCCCTTATTTTTGCACCAAACTTATTCCTTTTGAAAACTAAACTTTTCCTCATTACGCCTCCTTTTACCCAACTGAATACACCGTATCCGGCAACCGCATATATCAAAGGGTTTCTGAATACTAAAAATATTGAGTCTGTTCAGGCAGATTTAGGAATCGAAGTGATTTTGAAATTGTTTTCTAAAGAAGGTTTGCGAAGTTTATTTACCGTTGGAGGTTTAAAGTTTAAAGTTGGAGAAATCTCAGACAATTCTAAACGTATTTTTGCTTTACAAGACGAATATATAAAAACTATTGATCCAGTCATTGCTTTTTTACAAGGAAAAAATGCAACATTGGCACTTCAAATTTGTCAGGAAGATTTCTTGCCGGAAGCATCACGATTTGCACAATTAGAAGAATTGGATTGGGCTTTTGGTACTATGGGAACGCAGGACAAAGCAAAACATTTAGCGACTTTGTATCTCGAAGATATTTCGGATTTTATTGTGGAATGCGTCGATGCTAATTTTGGTTTCAGTCGCTATGCAGAACGTTTGGGGCGAAGCGCGAATTCTTTTGATGAATTGTATGATGCCTTGCAACAAGAACCAACGTATATTGATAACTTACTTCTTTCGATTCTAAAAGAGAGAATAGAAACCATTCAACCTACATTATTTCTGATTTCGGTTCCGTTTCCAGGGAATTTATATTCGGCTTTTCGTTCGGCACAATGGGTGAAAAAGAATCATCCCAATATCAAAATTTCTATGGGTGGCGGTTTCCCAAATACCGAATTGCGCTCGCTTTCGGATGCCAGAGTTTTTGATTTTTTCGATTATATTACTTTGGATGATGGCGAAGTTCCCGTTGAAGAATTAATTTCCAATATTGAATCCCGAAATTTCGGGACAGATTATAATTCCTATAAACGAACTTTTCTGTTGGAAGACGGGAAAGTAGTTTATAAAAATAATTCCCTAAAACACGATTACAAGCAATCCCAGGTGGGTACGCCTGATTATTCGGATTTGCTATTAGATAAATACATTTCGGTTATTGAAATTGTGAATCCAATGCACCGAATGTGGAGCGACGGTCGCTGGAATAAACTCACCATGGCGCACGGTTGTTATTGGGGAAAATGTACTTTTTGCGATATTTCTTTGGACTATATCAAAGTGTACGAACCTGTTGCCGCCAGTTTATTGTGTGATCGAATGGAAGAAATGATTGCTCAAACAGGCGAGAACGGATTTCATTTTGTAGATGAAGCGGCGCCTCCGGCTTTGATGCGCGCTTTAGCATTCGAAATCCTTCGCAGAAAATTAGCGGTTACGTGGTGGACCAACATTCGATTCGAAAAAAGCTTTACCAGAGATTTGTGTTTGCTTTTAAAAGCTTCCGGTTGTATTGCCGTTTCTGGCGGTCTTGAAGTCGCTTCGGACAGATTATTAAAACTGATTGACAAAGGTGTAACGGTGGAACAAGTCGCTAAAGTCACCCGAAATTTTACCGAAGCCGGCGTAATGGTTCATGCTTATTTAATGTATGGTTATCCTACACAAACCATTCAGGAAACCGTAGACAGTCTCGAAATGGTACGTCAATTATTTGAAGTTGGCGTGTTGCAATCGGGATTTTGGCATCAGTTTGCGATGACTGCGCACAGTCCCGTGGGCTTGTATCCAGAGAAATTTGGTGTAGTAAAAGAAACTGAAATCTTAGGAACTTTCGCCAATAACGATATTAACTATACGGATTCAGCAGGAATCGACCACGATAAATTCAGTTTTGGACTTAAGAAATCGTTATTCAATTTTATGCATGGAATCTGTTTTGATTATGAATTACAGGATTGGTTTGAATTTAAAATTCCAAAGACTAAAATTTCACCTGATTTTATTTTTGATGCTTTACAAGAAGACAATGATTTTAACATCAAACCCACTGCCAAAATCGTTTGGCTAGGAGGGAAGCCATTTATTGAGCATTTTACCAAATCCAAAAAAGGGAATTCCTGGGAGCTAATGACGTTAATCTTCCATGATAAAAAAGAAAGTTTCAGCATTCAAACAAATAAAAAAGAAGGAGAATGGCTTGTGGAAATACTACAGAAAATCTCGGTTTCCAATACTAAAATCCACACGTTTCAAGAAATAAAAACAGATTTTGAAAAACAATTGGAAGACTTTGAATTGTTTTGGTACTCAAAACCAGTTAAAACTCTTAGAGAATTTGGATTATTAGTGTTGTAAATTTATTTTACGATAACTATATCAAATTAGCATAAAACTTTTATTTTTCGATTACGAAAACGTTTTCTTTACTTATTTTTACAACCAATTAAATAAATACACGTATGAGTATTGGTTATAAAGTAAATGTAAATGATGCTTTCCATTTTGATTTGGAAAAGGAAAGTGTTTCACAACTTGATGCAGTTAGTGCGGAAGCTAATAAATTTCATATACTACATCAAAATATTCCTTATCAAGCAGAAATCCTAACTTCTGATTTTCTTCAAAAAAGCTATACGGTAAAGGTAAATAACAACACCTACGTTGTGGTAATTTCAAATCCTTTGGATATTCTTATCAAAGAAATGGGGTTTGAAGTGGGGCTTATCAAGCAAGTTAATTTTATCAAAGCACCAATGCCCGGATTGATTTTAGAAATCAGCGTTGTGGTGGGGCAAATTGTAAAAGAGAATGATAACCTAATTATTTTGGGCGCCATGAAAATGGAAAATAGTTTTCTTTCTCCTCGTGACGGCGTTATAAAAACGATTTCGGTAATGATGGGAGATGCTGTAGATAAAGGACAGTTATTAATTGAATTCGAATAAAGAAAAAGATAATAGAGTATAGAAAATAGAAAAAAGATAAATAAAACAAGAATTTTCGGCTCTTTGTTCTAGCAGTGAAACGGTCTTTATTCTTTTAGTCTTAATAAATATGAAAAAATTATTAGTTGCCAATAGAGGTGAAATTGCCATCAGGGTGATGAAAACCGCACAAAAAATGGGCATTAAAACCGTAGCAGTTTATTCAACAGCTGACAGGAATGCACCTCACGTAAAATTTGCCGATGAAGCCGTTTGGATTGGTGAAGCTCCTTCAAGTCAATCCTATTTATTAGGAAGTAAAATCATTGAAGTGGCGAAAGCCTTAAACGTGGATGCCATTCATCCAGGTTATGGGTTTTTGAGTGAAAATGCTGATTTTGCCGAAGAGGCCGAAAAAAATAACATCATCTTTATTGGTCCCAAGTCGAAAGCGATAAAAATCATGGGGAGTAAATTAGCGGCCAAAGATGCAGTTAAGCAATACAATATTCCAATGGTTCCCGGTTTTGACGAAGCGATTACCGATGTCGAAAAAGCTAAAGTAGTTGCTAAGAAAATTGGTTTTCCAATTTTGATTAAAGCTTCAGCAGGTGGTGGTGGAAAAGGAATGCGTGTGGTAGAAAGTGAAGCTGATTTTGAGTCCCAAATGGACCGTGCAATAAGTGAAGCGATTTCTGCTTTTGGAGATGGTTCGGTTTTTATCGAAAAATATGTGGGTTCGCCAAGACATATCGAAATTCAAATTATGGCAGACAGTCATGGCAATGTTTTGTATTTATTCGAAAGGGAATGCAGCATACAACGTCGCCACCAGAAAGTAATTGAAGAAGCGCCTTCTTCGGTTTTAACTCCGGAATTGCGTAAAAAAATGGGCCAAGCAGCCGTTTTGGTTGCCAAATCCTGTGATTATTTAGGAGCTGGAACTGTCGAGTTTTTATTAGATGAAAACAATGATTTCTACTTTTTGGAGATGAATACGCGTTTGCAAGTGGAACATCCCGTTACGGAATGGATTACAGGAACTGATTTAGTAGAATTGCAAATCAGAGTGGCAAGGGGAGAAGCATTGACAATCAGACAATCAGATTTGAAAATAAAAGGGCACGCGATGGAATTGCGTGTGTATGCCGAAGATCCGATGAATGATTTTCTACCAAGCGTAGGTCATTTGGATGTGTATCAATTGCCTATTGGCGAAGGTATTCGGGTGGATAACGGTTTTGAACAAGGGATGGATATTCCCATTTATTATGATCCAATGTTGGCCAAACTGATTACTTACGGAGAAACCCGTGAAGAAGCGATACAAATTATGTTGAAAGCCATTGAAGGGTATCAGGTATCAGGTGTTCAGACCACTTTGTCTTTCGGGAAATTTGTTTTTGAACACGAGGCGTTTCGTTCCGGAAAATTTGACACGCATTTCGTAAAGAACTATTACAACGCCGAGGTATTGAAAAACCAAATGGCACAAGAAGCCGAAATTGCTGCTTTAGTGGCGTTGAAACAGTATTTTGAAGATCAAAAAATCGTTCGCTTACTAAATTAAAATATTTTTTTAACCATTAAAAAATTAAGGAGTACTCTTCTAAATGAAACTTGATTTCTTAATGGTTTTAAATAAAAATTAGCGAATTGGCGGTTAAAAAAGAACACTATGAAAGACAAAATAAATACATTAAACGATAAAATTGCCGAAGCTCATTTGGGTGGCGGTAAAAACAGAATTGCAAAACAACATTCCAATAAAAAACTGACTGCAAGAGAACGGGTTGATTATTTGATGGATGAAGGTTCTTTTGAAGAAATTGGTATGTTAGTAACACACCGAACGTCTGATTTTGGAATGGAAAAAGAACTGTATTATGGTGACGGAGTCATTACAGGATACGGAACGATAAACGGACGATTGGTTTATATTTTCGCTCAGGACTTTACAGTTTTTGGGGGTTCATTATCCGAAACGCATGCCGAAAAAATTTGTAAAGTAATGGATATGGCAGTCAAAATGGGAGCACCAATGATTGGTCTGAACGATTCTGGTGGCGCACGTATTCAGGAAGGTGTTCGTTCCTTGGGCGGTTATGCCGATATTTTTTACAGAAACGTACAAGCCAGCGGTGTGATTCCGCAAATCTCTGCGATCATGGGACCCTGCGCCGGTGGAGCCGTATATTCTCCTGCAATGACCGATTTTACGATGATGGTTGAAGACACCAGTTATATGTTTGTAACAGGTCCGAATGTGGTAAAAACCGTAACCAATGAAACTGTGACTTCGGAGGAATTGGGAGGGGCGAGTACACATTCTACTAAATCTGGTGTGGCGCATTGCACATCGACAAATGATGTGGAATGTCTGGAAGATTTGAAGCGATTGTTAAGTTATTTGCCACAAAGCAATAAAGAAACACCTCATAACTTACCTTACGAATTGAATGATGAGGTTAGAACTAAATTAGCGACTATTATTCCGGATAATCCAAACAAACCGTATGATATGCACGAGGTGATTGGTGGAATTATTGATGAACATTCGTTTTTTGAAATTCATAAAAATTATGCCGAAAATATCCTAGTGGGTTTTGCCCGACTAGCAGGGAAAAGTATTGGGATTATAGCGAACCAACCGATGATTCTAGCCGGTTGTCTCGATGTGAACAGTTCGAAAAAAGCGGCTCGATTTACCCGTTTTTGCGATTGTTTTAATATTCCGTTATTGGTTTTGGTAGATGTACCGGGGTTTTTACCGGGAACCGACCAAGAGTGGAGCGGAATTATCGTTCACGGAGCAAAATTATTATACGCCCTAAGTGAAGCAACAGTGCCGAGAGTGACCGTGATTACCCGTAAAGCATACGGTGGTGCGTATGATGTAATGAACTCGAAACACATTGGTGCCGACATGAATTTTGCCTGGCCAACTGCAGAAATTGCAGTTATGGGAGCTAAAGGCGCCTCTGAAATTATCTTTAAAAAAGAAATCAATGAAGCTGAAGATCATGAAGCAAAACTCTTGGAAAAAGAAGCGGAATATGCCGATTTGTTTGCGAATCCGTACACTGCAGCCCAACGTGGTTTTATAGATGAGGTAATCCTCCCACAAAACACCCGACGCAAATTGATAAAAGCATTTAGCATGCTCGAAAATAAGGAGAGTATAACTCCTAATAGAAAACATGGGAATATACCTTTGTAATTGTTGGATAGAACTGAAGAAACCACCTGATAAAGGTGGTTTTTTGGTTTTAGGGACTTAAGTTTTAGCACAACTCTTCAGTTCTGAATTTATCATACTGCGAAAATTAGTCGTGTATTGACAAAATTCCTGTTTATTTTTCATAAGCTTCTATTGTTTTTAACAGCAAGTCAGAATAATTAAAAATTTCATCTAAATTTCCAATTTCGTTTTTAATTTCTTTTTTGTTCTCATCAAATGTTCCAATATATTTCTTACCTCCATTTAAGTAAAGTCTACATACTGCTTTACGATTGTTATCGTCTAGAAATACTGCAAAATAGGATTGAGCATCTCGATAAGTTACTCTTGTTGCAGGAGTTTTTTGGCGCAAAATTGTTTTGACAATCAGAAATCCTTCTAATTCTTCTCCAGTTGTATTAATTTTACTTATATCTTCTAAATTTGGTTCGATAGAAATGTTAATCTCATTGATTTTTTCATCTTCTTTTGACAAGGCAGTTTTTAACCTTTCTGTGATTAAATCACTAATATGTTGTTGAACAGATTTTTTGGTTAATTCTGTAAATTGCTCTAAAATTTTTGCAGTTACAACACTCGGATAAACTTGTTTTGCAAAATGTTTTACAAATTCGGGGGTTGGATTTGTAAGTTCTAGATTCAGTAAAATTTTTAGTTCATTCATAAATTTCAATTCACTTGCGGTATTTACAATACTTTCAGCATCGAAATTAGTTTTATGAAATTTCTTCAATTCTTCAATTTGATTGTCTTTAACATCTATAATGTTGAATTCCAAGAATGGTTTTTCGTCCATTTTGTTTGGAGAAACTAAATCGGAATAAAAGCGGTAAACGATTCCGTTTGTTAAAATTCCAAATTTAGCTTTTGATACGTGAAAATATCTTAGTAGTTGTCCATCGTGAATATTTAAGTTTTGCGCCCAATGTTTACACTCAACCAATATTGTTGGATTTCCATCTTTAAAGATTGCGTAGTCAATTTTTTCACCTTTTTTAATTCCAATATCCGCTATGAATTCAGGTACAACTTCTAGAGGATTAAAAACATCATAGCCCAGACTTTGCAAGAACGGCATCACAAATGCATTTTTTGTTGCTTCTTCAGTTTGTATTTGGTCTTTGTGTTTTGTTCTGTCTGCAATTACTTTAATTTGGTCTTTTAAATCCATAATTTTTTTATCGTATTTGTTATTAATTTTTTAGTTTTCAACCATCATTTATGCAATCAATAGGTTTGATGACTAAATCTTTTTTATATATAAATCACTAAAACAGATTTAGTTAAATAAAATACTTTAGTATACAAATTACACTCTCTTTTTTTAGTATTCCTTACGGTTTTCCGTAAAAGGGTGATGTTTTTTCAACCGATAAATTTTTAACTTGTTTTTTGTCATTTAAAAAAACCGGTTGGTGTTTTTTTAGTATCATTGGACATTTTAGTATCTTTCGCAACTGACTAAAAAACCTAAATTAGAATTTGATTAAAAAAAACAAATAGATGAAATACAATAGATGTGGAAAAAGTGGTTTATTACTGCCACAAATTTCTCTTGGCTTATGGCATAACTTCGGTTCAGTGGATAATTTTGAAAATGGAGAAAACATAGTTAAAGCAGCTTTTGATAAAGGAATTACTCATTTTGATTTAGCCAACAATTATGGTCCGGTTCCGGGTTCGGCAGAGACTAATTTTGGTAAAATCCTGAAGAATAATTTTCAGGGAAACCTGCGCGATGAAATTGTAATTACTACTAAAGCCGGTTACACGATGTGGGACGGTCCCTATGGTGACTGGGGTTCTCGAAAATATTTATTATCAAGTTTAGATCAGAGTTTGAAACGTATGAATCTGGAATATGTGGATATTTTTTATTCACATCGTTTTGATCCGGAAACACCTTTGGAAGAAACCATGATGGCTTTGGATTATGCCGTGCGAAGTGGAAAAGCTTTGTACGCTGGTATATCCAATTATAATGCTGAACAAACCAGAAAAGCAACTGAAATCTTGAAACGATTGGGAACACCTTGTTTAATTCATCAAGTAAAATATTCGATGTTTGTTCGGCAACCAGAAGCAGGTTTGTTAGATGTTCTCGAAGAAAACGGAGTAGGCTGTATTGCTTTTTCACCTTTGGCGCAAGGACTTTTAACAGATAAATATTTAAAAGGGATTCCAGAAAATTCAAGGGCTTCGAATCCAAACGGTCATTTGAAAACGGATGAAGTTTCGGTGGAAAGAATCCAGAAAATCATTCAGCTGAATACCATTGCACAGGAGAGAAATCAGTCTTTGGCTCAAATAGCTTTGGCTTGGTTATTAAAAGATAACCGAATTACTTCTGTTTTGATTGGAGCCAGCTCTGTCGGGCAATTGAATAATAATATTGACAGTTTGCAGAACTTGGATTTCTCCGCAGCTGAATTATTGGAGATTGAGAGGATTTTGGGATAACAATTAGACAGAGGAACCGTATGTGTCATTAGTTTTGAGAAAGTAAATGTCTGAAAACATTCATGAAAAAGGCTGTCTAAAAAAGACAGCTTTTAATAACATAACTAGGAGTGGATTAAATCACACATTCATCTGCAATACTTAATGCCTGAGAAATAATGGCTAAGCCTTCATCAATTTGTTCCTCATTTATCATTAATGGTGGCGCAATAAAAATGTAACCCCAGCGAACAAAAGTGTACAATCCTAATTCTCTTAATTTAGCACCCACTTTATTCATAACTTCCATTTCGGAAGCATTAGCATTGAAAGGAGCCATCAACTGATACGGTTCTTTACTTTTTACAACATCTAAACAACCTAATAATCCTTTGTTTCTAAAATCACCTATGGAAGGATGTTGCGCTCTCATTTCGTTGATGCGTTTCTCCATATAAGCGCCCATTTTAATTGTGTTTGTTATCAAGTTGTCACTTACATAAATGTTGAGAACTGCTAGCGAAGCCGCCAAAGAAACCGGATGTGAATTATAGGTCAATCCCAACCATAAAGGCGATTCTTCATATTTTGAGGCAATTTGATCTGAAACCATTAAACAACCCAACGGTAAATAAGAGGAAGTTAAACCTTTTGCCATGCAAATCATATCTGGGATGATATCACTATGTTCAAATCCGAACCATTTTCCGGTTCTTCCAAAACCGCTCATTACTTCGTCGGCAATAAAAAGGATATCATATTTTTCGCATAACGCTTTGATGCCTTTTAAATATCCTTTTGGATAATGGAGACAACCGGAGGAACCGCTTTCTCCTTCGAAAATAAAAGCAGCAATTGTATGACCGCCTTCATAGCGAATGATTCTTTCTACAGCATCCAAGCTCCATTTTAATCTCGTTTCTTCATTTTGATCGCTTAATCCATAAAAGTCATAAGGATCATCAAGATGAAAAATATTAGTCGATTGTTGCGCATCCGTATATTGTTTTCTAGGATCGCCACCCACCGTCATACTTGCGGATGAATTTCCGTGAAAGCCTCTGTATCTTCCAAATATTTTATGTTTTCCAGTATATAAACGGGCTAGTTTTATTGCATTTTCAATAGATGATGCTCCACAAAGTGTAAAAAAAGCTTTGTTTAAATCCCCGGGACAAATGGACGCTAATTTTTTAGCTAATCGAGCCCGGATTTCTGTGGTGCAAGAAGGCGTTACATAACTCACTTTTTGCATTTGTTCGACTACGGCATCCGTAACACGCTGGTCCCCATGACCTATATTCACCGACATTAATCCGCTGGAGAAATCAATAATTTTTTTACCGCCTGTTTCATATAAATAAACACCTTCGGCTCTTTCGATTGGAATAGGATTTACATTTTTTTGGGCAACCCAAGTAAACAAGCTGTATTGTTTACTATCACTTATTATTTGTTCTTTAGTCAACATGCTGTTATTTATATAGTTTATTTTACAGCAAGGTCATAGCTGTAAAGATGTTCGTCTCTTATGAACCCCATTTTGTGATACAGCCCTTGTGCTGTAATGTTGTTTTTTGCCGTTCTCAATCGAATTAAATCAGAGCCTAATTCTTTTGCTAAATCAATGGTTTTTAGAATTAATTGTTCTCCAATTCCTTTCTTTCGAATAGTAGAATCTACAAATAAATCATTTAAAATCAGTATTTTATTCAATGCTAAAGAAGAGAATGTGACATAGATTAAAGTAAATCCTATGGCTTTTTCGATATTATCTTCATCAAAAGCTAAAAAAATAATCGCTTCATTATTCTCTAATCGTTCTTTTAAATACGTTTTGTGTTTTTCGTAATCAGATGGTTTTTTATAGAAAACCAAATATTGATCAAACAATAGCGTCAATTGATCCAAATCTTGTAAAGTAGCTTTTCGTATCATAATTGTTTATTTTTAAATGGTTTGAACATTAAAAATACAAATTATTATTTAATATCTATCTTTCTCTCCTTTGGAGAGTCCACATAACTTCTCGAATGAAGGATTTAACTCATCCAGTTGGTACCTGCTTCAGGATTCCATTTGGTAGTGGTTTTCTTTTCTTTGGTAAAAAATCCTACAGCACTTTTTCCTGTAATATCTCCTGAGCCAAATCTCGATTCATTCCATCCGCCAAAACCAAAAGGTTCTCTGGGAACTGGAACACCAATATTTACACCACACATTCCTGCGGAAGCATTTTCAGTTACATAATTTGCCAAACCACCGCTTTGTGTAAATACGGAACAGGCGTTTCCATAAGGATTCGCATTCTCAATTGCCAAAGCTTCATCAATCGTGTTAACGCGAACAATAGTAAGAACAGGCCCAAATATCTCTTCTTTTGCCACACGCATGTTGGCAGTAGCGTAATCTATAATTGTTGGTCCAACATAAAAACCATTTTCTTTCCCTGGAACAATAGTGTTTCTACCATCCAAAATTATTTTGGCGCCTTGTTGTTCGGCTTCGGTGATATAGGATTCAATTTTTTCTTTGGCTGCTTTCGAAATCACAGCACCCAATGTTGTCCCGCATTGAATTTTATTGGCATCATCGATTAATTTACTTAGAATGGCATCGCAATTTCCTACTGCTATTAAAGTAGCCGCTGCCATGCATCGTTGTCCTGCACAGCCACTCATGGAAGCCACAATATTTGATGATGCCATATCAGGATGCGCATCTGGAAGAAGAATGATATGGTTTTTGGCTCCGCCAAGTGCTAAAACCTGTTTTAAATTATGACTGGCTCTTTGATATACTATTTTTGCCACTTTCGTAGAACCGACAAAAGTGATGGCTTTGATATCCGGATGATCACAAAGATTCTCAACAGTTGATTGTGTGCCATTTATGATATTAAATAAACCATCAGGAAGTCCGGCTTCTTTCAATAATTTTGCGGTGTATTGACTGCTGATCGGGACCACTTCGGATGGTTTCAAAATGAAAGCATTTCCCAATGCGATAGCATTTACAATGGTCCAATGTGGAACCATAGTTGGAAAATTAAAAGGAACAATCGATGCCACAATTCCTAATGGTAATTTAGTAGAAGAACAAAAAACTCCTTTACTTACTTCCATATTTTCTCCATTTATAAATTGTGGAAGTGAACAGGCAAATTCTGTCAGTTCAATGGCTTTGTCAATTTCGGCTTTGGCTTCACCATGAATTTTTCCGTTTTCACGGTAAATAATTTCGGTTAGTTCCGCACTGTTTTGTTCCAGTAATTGTTTGTATTTATAGAAAACCTGCACACGTTCTTTTAAGGTGACTTTTTGCCAAGCTTTTTGTGCTTTTTTAGCAAAACTGATAATTTCATTCAAATCTTCTATTGTGGATTCTTTGAAAGTAGTCAATTCATTTCCGTCTAAAGGGGATACAACAGCATGAATTTTATTAGAGCTTCCAGATTTGAACTCCCCATTTATAAAGTTTTTTACTTCATCAAATACCATAATTATACTTTTTTAAGTTTTTCAAATATACACTATTTAATAAAAATAAAATAATATTTTTTGTATGTATTAAAAATATTGTTAGATTTACAAAATAATAAGCTATATATTAATTTATTTACAATTTATAATAAAAAGTGAGCATGAGTTTAAATACTAACCAGTTTAAATTATTCTATTAACCAAAAACAAAATCAATGAAATCAATCTCAACTATTATCGGAGTAGCCTTACTGTCTCTGGCGGCACTTTGTTATTTTATCAATTGGCATGCTCTAGTTCCCGCATTTACTGTATTAGGAATTGCAATAATGACAAGAAAAGCATTAGAGCCTTTAATTATTGGTTGTGCTGTGGGATTTGTTTTATTAGCAATGCAAGGTGGATCCAAAGAATTTTTTCCTGAAGGGGAAGGTATGATTTTTCCATTGAATATGTTTGATGGTATGTTTTCCTCCATTTCGAGAGATGCTCACGATCAAGGATTAATATGGGTGATTTTAGTTTGTATATTATATGGTGCATTTGTGCAATTATTAGTGGCTTCCGGTGGAATTAATGCAGTTGGGAAATATTCTGAAAATCATGTTACAAATAAAAAACAGTCGCTCATTATGACTTATTTTCTAAGTTTTTTCTTTTTCCTGGATGATTACTTAAGTGCATTGTCTATTGGTAATACCATGAGACCTATTACAGATAAATTTGGTGTTTCAAGAGAAAAATTAGCCTTGGTTTTGAGTTTTGTTTGTGTACCGTTGACTATAATATTTCCAATTTCGAGTTGGACTATTTTTTATGGAACTCAAATCGCAACTATTGAAGGAGGTGTTTTAAATAGTGCAGGAAAAGTTATAACAAGTCCCATTGAAGCATTTTTGGGAACAATTCCGTATAATTTTTCGGCGTGGATTTCTTTAATTCTTGGGGCATTAGTAGTGTTTCAGTTAATCCCGGATTCAAAAGCAATAAGAGAAGCGGAGGCAAATGTAAAAATAATTGATATTGATGTTTTAAAAGTTAAGAAAAAATCAGCCAAAGAAGGGAAGCTAGTATATTTCATTTTGCCTTTGGTTATTCTAATCTGGTGTTCCATTTTTCCTTATCCGTATGATTCAGAATATTGGGGTAGTGTAACTTTTTCTTCTGAATCTATATTTAGTAATATTGATGCATTACGAGGAATAGCAACAGCATGCGTAGCGACTTATTTATATTATCTCGTATTTGGTGTAATTAAGTTTAATAAAATATCTAACAATTTCGTTAAAGGGATGGAATCAATCACTTTCGTGTTAGTGGTTTTAGGAATGACCTATTTATTAAAAGATGTTCAAAACGGATTGGGATTTAATGAATTTGTAGCTGAGAAATTACAAGGAATTAGTTGGTTGAATAGTGCGACCCTTCCTTTTGTTGTTTTTGCATTAGTGGCATGGATTTGTTGGGCTACGGGCTCAAACTGGGGAATATATGCAATTTTAGTACCAACGACAGCTATCTTATCACGTACAATAGGAGCCGATTTTTGGTTGACCCAAGGAGCGTTGGCTTCTGGAACTGTTTGGGGAGCTGCGGCTTGTTTCTTTTCTGATAATAGAGTTCTTACGGCGCAATCGTGTAAAATAGATATGATGAAACATGGTATTTCACAATTTCCATATCAGTTAGTAATATTTGGAATATCATCCATATTATATCTTTTGGCGGGTTTCATTTTGTAATAACATAAACCTATGATTTGTAAAAAGATTTTAGATGATCAATTTCTGATACGGAATGCAACTCAGGATGATGGTATTGAAATGGAATATGTTCAATTACAATGTTATCCAACATTGCATCAATCGGAGCTATTAGACAGGAATCATTTTGCGAATCATATTAAAATATTTCCAGAAGGTCAAATTATAGTGGAAAAAGACGGAAAGATTGTTGCATCTGCAAGTACTTTCAGATGTAATTTCCCGGTCCATTACAGTACTTTTTTGGAAGAAACAGATAATTTGTGGCTTACTAATGTTCAAATACCGGATGGAGATTGGATGTATGGAATTGATATGGGCGTGTTGCCGGAATACAGAGGTTTAGGCCTTTCTAAAGAACTGTATAAAGCGCGGCATGAAGTGTGTAAAAACCTTGGAATCAAAGGACAGATTATTGCGGGAATGACTATTGGTTACGGAAAAGTAAAAGATAAAATGACCATTGCAGAATATTGCGAAGCATTGGAGAAAAAAGAATTTACGGATCCAACAATTACACCGCAACGAAATGCAGGGTTTAGATGGATAAGGACTTTATACAATTATATCAATGACTCGGAAGCGGGATACGCCAGTATTTTAATGTACTATCCGGTCGATGAAAATTATAGTTTATAATTTCATCTTTTTGAAAAAAAAGTGCAGCAATAAAGTTAGAATAAAATTCAGAATATAATTAAATTAAAAAAAATGGGAACTCAAATTAAAAAAGTATCAGAAATTCCTGGACCAAAGAGCAAAGAAATGTTAGCAAGAAGAGCAGCTGCTTTACCTGCGGGTTTAGGAAAATCTACCGAAGTGGTTGTAGAAAAGGCTGAAGGCGCTTTAGTGTGGGATGTAGATGGAAATCAATTGATTGATTTTGCTGGCGGAATCGGGATGGTAAATTTGGGACACAGACCTCAAGCAGTTGTTGATGCCATTAAAGACCAAATGGATAAATACCTGCACACGGGCGCATTGGTAACTACTTTTGAACCCTATTTAGAGTTTGCAGAATTGTTGAATAAAATTACTCCGGGAGATTTTCCTAAGAAAACGTTATTGGCTTGTTCGGGATCTGAGGCGGTAGAAAATGCAGTGCAAATTGCACGATATTATACGAAACGACCTGCCGTTATTTGTTTCGAAGGAGCCTATCACGGTAGAACTTTACTTACGTTGAGTTTAACTAGTAAATACGCTTTGTTTAAAAAAGGGTTTGGTAGCTATGCCCAGGATATTTATCGTTTTCATTCTCCAAATGTATATCGCAAACCCGATAATTTCACGGAAGAAGAATATATTGATTTTTGTATCGAGCGTTTTGACCAGAATTTAATTTCACACGTTGATCCTTCTTCGGTTGCAGCAATTATTATCGAACCTGTTCAAGGCGAAGGGGGTTTTATTCCTGTTCCTAAACGTTTCTTGGAAAAAATCAGAAAGGTTTGTGATGAACATGGTATCGTTTTTATTGCCGATGAGGTTCAGGCAGGAGCTGGTAGAACTGGGAAATTCCTTTCTATTGAACACAGCGGAGTGATTCCTGATATGGTAACTATGGCAAAATCGATAGGTTCAGGATTACCAATTAGCGCCGTTACCGGTAGAGCAGAAATGATGGATGCACCGCATTTAGGAGGTGTTGGGGGAACGTATTCTGGAAGTCCAATTGCTGTAGTTGCCGCACTTGCTACAGTGAAAGAAATTAACACACCGGAGTTTTTAGCGCAATCAGTTCATGTGGGAGATGCCATTAAAACACGATTAGATACAATGGCAGATAAGTTTTCTTGTATTGGTGATGTTCGTGGAATAGGAGCGATGCTGGTAGTTGAATTTGTAAAAGATAAAAAAACCAAAGAGCCTGATATGGATTTTGCTATGGCAGTAATCAAAAAATCAGTCGCAAATGGATTGATTTTAATCAGAGCAGGATTGTATACCAATTGCATTCGATTTTTACCTCCAATTGTTATCACTGACGAGCAATTACACGAAGGATTGGATGTAATAGAAAATGCTATTCAAGAAGTTTTGAACGAAAGAAAATAATTTAGACGAAAGTCTCAAAGTCGTAAAGACTTAGTTCGACATTGAGACTTTATGACATTAGACTTTATGACTTTTAAACTGATATATAATGCCAATATTAGTACTATGGATTCTGCTTTTGCAAAAGCGGATTCCATGGTAATTAACCATTTGGGAAAAATTGAGGGAATTGGAACTGAATCCGAATTGCGAAATCAGTTTGGTTCTTTTTCCAATGAATTTGATTTTAACGGACAAACAGTGGTTCCGGGTTTGAATGATGCGCATATCCATGTTTGGAAAATTGGACATCTTCGCACGTATATGTTAGATGTTCGCGGTGTAAAATCCATAGTAGAATTCAAAAGACTATTAAAAGAGTTTGCTGAGAATAATCCGAATTCTGAATGGATTATGGCTCGTGGAATTAATGAAATGGTACTCGAAGAAAAACGGTTGCCAACCAAAGAAGATTTAGACGAAATTATTTCTGACAGGCCTGTTTTTGTAATTAGAACTTGCGCTCACATTGGAATTGCCAATTCAAAAGCCATAGCGATTTCAGGAGTTGATGAAGCTACTGAAGTTCCTTTTGGAGGAGAAATTCGCAAAAATCGAGATGGAAGCCTACAAGGTATTTTTACCGAAAGAGCTTTGGGATTAATCATGAATAACATTCCTCCATTTACTTTCGAAGAATATAAAAATATGATTCTGGAAGCGCATAAGTATTTATTGAGTTTAGGAATAACAAGCGCAACAGATCCGGCTGCGAATGAAGAATTATTGGCAGCTTACATTAAATTGGATCAAGAAGGATTATTGAAAGTGCGAATGAATGTTTTTCCGCTTAGAATTCCGGATGGGAGTGATGAGATTCAGGTGTTACCGGAACAATATGAATCGGAATTTTTACAAATAAAAACGGTAAAGTTTTTTTCTGATGGTGGTTTGAGTTCGGCTACAGCAGCATTGAATGTTCCGTATAAAAACACTGATGGTTACAAAGGCGTTTTGAGATTGGATTATGATAAGTTTTATCAAACAGCCAAAGAAGCCGTTGAAAAAGGATTCTCGGTTGCCACACATGCAATTGGGCATCAAGCGGTTGATTTGACTTTGAAAGTGTATCGTGATTTATTCAAAATTGACCATACATTAAAACACAGAATTGAGCATGTTGGATTTTTATCCAATGAAAATATCAAAGATTTTAAACTGATGAACATGACTGCAGCGATGCAACCCATTTTCATTTATGAATTAGCAAACAATTTCAAAAGCACTTTGCCAGACGCATTATTAGATGTGGTTTACCCTTGCAAAACGGTTTTGGATAACGGAATAAATTTAGCCTTATCTACCGACGGTCCTGTGGTGAAAGAAATAAATCCCTGGGTTAATATGGAAACGGCGGTTACTCGAAAAGCGATGGACGGCTTTGTCATTGGCGAAAGCCAGAAAATAACTTTCGAGCAAGCATTACGCGCCTATACTTTAGGAAGTGCGATTGCGGATAATTTAGAGAATATAAAAGGAAGTCTTTCCACAGGGAAATATGCCGATTTTATTGTTTTGAATAAAAATCCATTTAAATTAGACGATGTTTCTACCGTTGAAGCCAATGAAACTTGGGTAAATGGAGAATTAAAATATAAAAAAGAGTAGAAAATCATACGTTATCGGGGTTTTAAATCCTGATACCGTTTTAAAAAAAATAAAAGATGAGTGCATTAGATGATGAATTAGATTACCAAATATTGAAACTCCTTCAAAAAGACGGTAGAATGTCGTTTACTGAAATTTCTAAAGAAATTAATGTGGCAGTGAGTACCATTAGACACCGTTATATTAACTTAATTGAAGATGGGACTTTGCAAATTATTGGTAGAGTCGATCCTAATAAAATTGGGTTTAATGCTTATGCAAGTGTTTTGATTTCGGTTAAACCAAAATCATACATGAAAACCATTTTTGAGGAATTAGCAAAGTTGCCTGAAATTAGTTTCTTGGCATCTGTTTCAGGGGATTATGATATTGAAGCCAATATTATGTGTCGGGATATGGAGCATTTGAATGAATTATTAGGAGATAAAATTCATGCAATGGAAGGTGTTTTTGATACCAAAACAAATATGTATATGAAAATTTACAAATTCGCGCAACCCGATTTAGAATTAGCAAAATTATCAAGCAAGCAAAATGAATAATACAGACAAATTATACGAAAGAAGAAAAAAAAGTGTTCCAAACGCTTTGGGAATTTTCAATCCATCCAGCATTCAATCTGCCAAAGGAGCCATCATTATTGATGCCGATGGCAGAGAATTGATTGATTTTGCAGGAGGAATTGGGGTAAATAATGCGGGACATGGTGTGCCGGAAATTATTGAAGCAATTCAAAAACAAGCGGAGAAGTTCATTCATGCTTCCTTCAATGTTTCTGTCTACGAACAATATTTAGACTTAACAGAAAAATTGTGCGAAATATTGCCACACGGGGATTCTACAAAAGCCATGCTGACATTATCAGGTGCGGAATCAGTGGAAAACGCCATTAAAATTGCTCGTGCCGTAACCGGAAAATCAGGAATTATCTGTTATGATGGTTCTTTTCACGGACGTACGATGATGGCGATGACTTTGACATCCAACGTGAAATACAAAGAAGGTGCCGGACCTTATGCTCCTGAAGTATACCGTTTGGAATTTCCGTATTATAAACCGAGTATGAGCGCCAGAATGACTTCAGATGAGTTTGATGATTTGATGATTATGAAGTTACATAAAACTTTTTCATCAACCGTTTCAGTAAGTCAAACTGCTGCAATTATATTGGAATTAGTACAAGGGGAAGGCGGTTTTACCGTTGCTTCCAAAAAATATGTTCAATATTTGCGTAAATTCTGTACCGAAAATAACATTTTCTTAATTTTTGATGAGGTGCAATCCGGTTTTGGACGTACCGGAAAATGGGCCGCTTATGAGCATTATGGCGTGACTCCAGATTTGTCTACTTGGGCAAAATCTATGGGCGGCGGAATGCCTATTGGAGCTGTTATTGGAAAACAAGAAATAATGGATGCCGTAAAACCGGGACTTATTGGAGGAACGTATTTAGGAAATCCGTTGAGTTGCGTGGCTTCATTGGCAAGTATCAATTACATGCAAAAAAATAATATCAATGCAGCTGGCGAAAAAGTAGGTAAGATAGTTCGAGACAGATTCAATCAGTTTCAGGCAAAATATCCAAAAAACATTACCGATGTCCGTGGATTGGGAGCTATGCTGGCGATTGAATTCTTTAATCCAGTAACTAAAATGCCTGATGGTGATGCCACAAAAGCCATTGTCAATAGATGTTTGGAGAAAGGATTAATCGTGATCACTTCGGGGACTTACGGAAATTGCATCCGAATTTTAAGTCCCTTATTTATAGAAGAAGAAATTTTAGAAAAAGGCTTATCTATTTTGGAACAAACAATAGAAGAAATACTATGAGAAAGCAATATATAAATGGAGCATGGTGCGACGCAATTGGTGGCGCCACTTGGGATTTACAAAGTCCGGCTACAGAAGAAATAATTGATAAAGTCCCTTTTGGAAATACTGCCGATTGTACGTTAGCTATTGCAGCCGCTGATGCTTCTTTCAAAGAATGGAAAAGTACAACACCTTATTTTAGAGCTGAAATATTAAAAAAAGCAGCTAATTATATTCGGACAAATGTTGAAGCTTTTGCAAAGGAAACTTCATTGGAGACAGGAAAACCAATGTTGGAATCAAGAGGAGAATGGCAAGTTTCTGCTAATCTTTTTGAATGGTTTGCAGAGGAAGGAAAAAGGAATTATGGACGAGTAGTTCCTACGAATGGAGCTGATAAAAGAGCGATGGTTATTTATCAGCCAGTAGGAGTTGTGGGAGTGATTACAGCTTGGAATTTTCCGGCGTACAATCCGGCACGTGCTGTTGCAGCTGCTTTGGCCGCTGGTTGTTCTGTAGTCATGAGAGGTTCGGAATTTACGCCGTTGTCGAGTTTTAATTTGGCTACAGCCCTACACGAAGCCGGAATTCCTAAAGGAGTTTTTAATTTAATCAACACAGAACCAGTTTCTACGGGAACTGAAATGATTGATAATCCTTTATTGAAAAAAATAAGCTTTACGGGAAGTACCCGAGTGGGGAAAATATTAATGGATGGCGCTTCAAAAACGGCAACTAAATTGTCTTTGGAACTTGGTGGAAATGCACCAGTAATTATCGATAAAGATGTAGATGTTGCTGTAATCGCTCATCAAGCTTTGGTTGCTAAATTGAGAAATTGTGGACAAGTTTGTGTTTCACCGCAACGTTTTTATGTGCATGCTGCCATTTTTGGGCAATTCATCGCTATTGTGAAAGATGATATTTCAAAATTAAAAACAGGAATTAACGGGGGAGAAATTGATTTTCTGGGTCCGCTTATCAATAAAAAACAACAGGAACATTCATTGGCTATGCTTGAAAAAGCAAGAAATGAAGGCGCAACAATTCATATTGGCGGTGAACCGGCTGAAAAAGGGTTTTTTGTGCATCCGGCTTTGATTGAAGCGCGACAAAGTCAATCTTTTATCAAGACGGAGATGTTTGGACCGTTGATGATCGTGATTCCTTTTGAAACAAAGGAGCAAGTTATCGAATGGGCAAATGATACTGAATACGGCTTAGCTTCCTATGCTTTTACCAATCATATAAAAACAGCTAATTTCTATGCCGAAAATCTTGAATTTGGAATGGTAGGAATTAATGAATGGGCTCCTCAAGGGACTGAATTGCCCTTTTCAGGTTGGAAAAGTAGCGGAATAGGCCACGAATCCGGTTCTGAAGGATTGAAAGAATACATGGAATTGAAACTAATCAGTTATGGAAATATGTCATAAAGATTTTTGATTTAAGATTAACGATTTTTGATTGCAGATTGTGAATCCATTTTTGTCATCATGAGCGCGGTTAAGAGAAGTGTTCCAAATGATAACAAGATTAAATAAAAAATTATGAAAAAAGAAATTTTAGGTAAATACACGTTGCAAACGCCTTTGCCGGAACATGCAAAACAGCAAGCGGAATTACAGGAAATTGTTTTTCCTACTTTGTCTGCTGAGGAATTAATTACGGAAGAAAAATATAAAAGACATTTGGAGATTTTTCCAGAAGGACAATTTATTGTTTTAGACGATGATAAAGTGATCGCTTCTTGTACGACTTTGCTTCAAAATTACCACAAAGGACATCATACTTTTTTGGATATTTCTGATGATTTATGGTTGGGAACGCACGACCCTAAAGCCGATTGGATTTATGGTCTGGATGTTTCAGTTCATCCGGATTACCAAGGAAAAGGTATTGGAAGAGCAATTTATAATGCACGTCAGGATGTGGCTAAAGTATTAGGTTGTAAAGGGCAAATGACTGCGGGAATGCCAATAGGTTATGACAAAGTAAAAGATCAAATGACGATTGCGCAATACTGTGATAAACTGATAAAAGGGGAAATCAGTGACCCAACTGTTACGGCTCAAACCAAATGCGGATTCATTCTGGTGGAACCATTATTCGATTATTTAGATGATCCAAGAAGCGGGAATTGTTCGGTATTGATGTATTGGCCTTTGGATCCAAACACTAAATTAAGCGTGAACCATTAAAAAAGTGTTCAGTTTGCAGTATTCAGTCGCAGTTAACAGCTAGACAAACTTTGATTTATTATTGAATAATAAGGGGACTATCTTAATGGTTCAAAAGCAAAAAAAATTAAAAAAAACAAAATGATATTCAAATCAATAAATCCATTTTCAAGAGAAATTATTGCGGAACACGAAGTGTTGACAAACGCACAACTGAATCAGAAATTGGAATTGTCAGAAAGTACTTTTAAAAATTGGCGAAATACTTCTTTTCAGGAAAGAGCTGATAAAATGAAAAAACTGGCCAATATTCTGAGAGAAAAGAAGGACGAGTTAGGTTTATTGATTACTAATGAAATGGGTAAAATTTTACCTGAAGGAATTAGTGAAGTCGAAAAATCAGCAGGAAATTGTGACTTCTATGCGGAGAATGCAGAGAAAATGCTGAAAGACGAAAAGTACGATACGCCTTTTACTAGCCTATCTGTTTATGATCCGATGGGTGCTGTTTTTGCGATTATGCCATGGAATTATCCTTTTTGGCAAGTATTGCGTTATGCTGCGCCGGCAATTATGGCTGGTAATGTGACACTATTAAAACATGCACCTAATGTTATTGGTTGTGCCAAAGCTATTGAAAATGCATTTCTGGAAGCTGGTTTTCCGGAAGGTGTTTTCCAACAAATAACCATCGATATTGAGCAAGTCGAAAGTGTAATCGCGTCGGATATTGTACATGGAATTACGTTGACAGGTAGTGAAATAGCAGGTTCTTCTGTGGCTTCATTGGCTGGAAAGCATATCAAAAAATCAGTTATGGAGTTGGGAGGTTCAGATGCATTTATTGTTTTGAATGATGCCGATATTGAAAAAGCAGCTACTGTCGCTACCCAATCCAGAATGTTAAATGCAGGTCAGGCTTGCATTTGTGCCAAACGTTTTATCGTTACCGAAAAAGTTGCAGATGAATTTGCTGCCCTTTTTGCCCAAAAAGTAAATGCTTTACATCAAGGAAATCCATTGCAGGACGGAATCAATATGGGACCATTAGCCCGATTGGATTTGGCCGAAAAACTAAGCAATCAATTAGAAAAATCATTGCAACAAGGGGCTAAATTAATACTGGGAGGAGAGCGTGAAAATTGCAATTTCCAACCAACATTAATTGATTTTGTGGATGCTAATAATATTGCTTTTCAAGAGGAAACTTTTGGTCCATTGGCTACAATTATAAGAGCCAAAGATGAAAACGATGCTATCGCTATTACTAATAATCACAGATACGGTTTGGCATCCGCAATTTGGACGGAAGATCGTGAAAATGCATACCGATTAGCTAGAAAAATTGAAGCTGGAAATGTTTTTATAAACTCATTGGTACGTTCTGATTCCAGAATTCCTTTTGGTGGAACAAAAAAATCAGGGTATGGAAGAGAATTGTCTGAAATTGGTATCAAAGAATTTATGAATATGAAATCAGTAATTATCGAATAATTATAATTTAAGAATAGAAAATGGATTTTAAAATTAACGACCAAAACCAACCAAAAATGAAAAAAGCAGTATTAATTTTAGCATTAATGTTAACAAGCGGTTTGGCATTTGCACAAGATGCACCTGTTTCCGAACCAGAAGCTCCAGAGCCTAAATTTACAGCTGCAGTAGATGTTGTGTATCCTTATTTGTGGAGAGGAATAAAATATTATGGAGATAAAGTAGCTTTTCAGCCTTATATGGCATATGCCTTTACGGATAAATTGTCTGTTGGAGTATGGGCAACAACAAATTTTTCTAATGCTGCCGATGCTTACAACGAGTTTGATTGGAGTATCTCCTATCAAATATCTCCTGTTGTGAAAGTAATGTTGAGTGATTACTATTGGCCGGCAACTAAGAATAATCAAGATTGGGAGAGAAGCAGCTATTTTGATTATTCAGAAGGTTCAGCACAGAGTTTAGATCTTTCTGTATTATTAGATTTTTCTGAAAAAGGAGTGCCATTAGACTTTCAATGGAACACGTTTATTGGTGGAGGTGATTATAAATATGATGATAATGGAAATCCGACTACCAGAGCTTTTTCTAGTTATGCTGAAATAGGATATACGTATTCTTTAGAAAGTGCAGGTTTGGATATTAGACCTTTTGTAGGCGCTGTGGTTATTAATGGAGGGTATTATGGTGTTGATGCGAGTGGCAAGGCAGGATTTACTTTCTCGAATGTAGGAGTAAATGTTGCTAAAGAGTTAAAAATTACGGAGAAATTTAGTTTGCCGGTTTTTGTTAGATACACGAACAATGACTACGGAATTCAAGAATTTGATGCCAATGATAATTTGACTAAAACGGTTAGAAATTTCTTTTCTGCGGGTGTGACTTTTAATATTAAATAATTTGTTTATCTATCAAAAACACTTCTTCTTTTGATAGCCTAGTTTAAGAATTATATAAAAAAAAATCGCCTTATGGCGATTTTTTTTTATTTTAGAATCTCAATTGATAGACTTCATCTAAATCCTTTTCTGAACTGATATTTACATTTAAATCAGTTACAAAACCTGAATTTAATCCATAAACCCAGCCGTGTAGTGTTAAATCTTGTCCATTTTTCCAAGCTGCTTGAACAATGGATGTTTTGGCTAAGTCATAAACTTGTTCTTTTACATTAACTTCAACGAAAGCATTGAAGCGTTCTGTCTCATCAGCAATTGAATTTAGGTATTCATCATGTAATCGATAAACATCTTTTATGTGTCGAATCCAGTTGTCAATAATCCCAATGGAATCATTCCCCATCGCAGCCTTTACACCTCCGCAACCATAATGGCCGCAAACAAGGACATGTTTTACTTTCAAAACATTTACAGCATAATCTAATACACTCAACATATTCATATCTGAGTGTACCACCATATTGGCAATATTTCTATGCACAAATACTTCGCCAGGTTTAGCACCAATTATTTCATTAGCAGGAACTCTACTGTCTGAACAGCCAATCCATAATAATGGTGGAGTTTGGCCTTTGGCTAAATCTTGAAAATAATTGGGATCCTTAGCTAAAGAGGTTTCGACCCATTCTTTATTGTTGTCTAATATTTTTTTATAAAAATCTTTCATTTTTTTTAATAATTAAAATTTAACTTTCTATGTGTTTTTAATATAAATGTATTTTCTTAAATCTTATTTTTTGATTAAATCTTCTGAGGTAATTTCTCTTTGAACCATTTTTCTTTTTGCAACATCATAATAATGTTCAAAAGTAACTTTGTTTGGTGTTTCTTGACTATTTTCTAACTGATAGGCTTTTTTAAATCCTCTAAGCTTAACTTTTATATGATCCTCTTTGGCTCTGGTAGTTTTAAATTCATGGATTAAATCCAAAATATCATGGGCAATATAAACAGTGTCTGTTGCATCAATAATTACTTTGGAGTTTTCAGGGATATCATTCAAAGTAGATTTGATTGCGGCTTTATTCAAAAAAGAAACTTCTTGTGCTAAATCGATGTGAATAACATCACCATCTGCATATTCTTCTTTTCTAAAATGGTACGCTCGTTTCAAGTTTCCTTTTAAAACAAATATAATACTGATGATAATTCCCAATGCTACTCCTTTTAATAAATCGGTGAACACAACTGCTAGCAAGGTAGCGATGAAAGGGACGAATTGGTATTTTCCTTTTTCCCAAAAATGCTTAAATGTTGATGGTTTAGCCAATTTATATCCTACTAATAACAATATAGCGGCTAAGGTAGCTAATGGAATTTTATTCAAAATTAATGGAATAGAGAGAACACTAATCAATAACAACGCACCATGAATGATGGTTGACATTTTAGATTTGGCCCCAGAATTACTATTTGCAGACGTACGTACAATTACCGATGTTAATGGCAAACCACCTAAAAGAGCGCTAACCATGTTCCCAATTCCTTGAGCTTTCAGCTCTATATTGGTGTCGGTATATCTTTTTTGAATATCCATTCTGTCGGCCGCTTCGATGCTTAATAATGTTTCTATCGAAGCAACAATAGCAATTGTAAAGGCAACAACCCAAACTTTAGAATTTGTAATTCCAGAAAAATTTGGGGTTACAATTATTTGTTTGAATTCCTCTAAAGATGTTGGAACGGGTAGTGATACTAAATGTTCTTTGGCTATAGTCAAAAAACTACCAGTTGATGTGAAAATTTCGTTCAAAACAACTCCAACAATTACTGCTACAAGTGCACCTGGAATCAATTTTAATTTTTTCAAAAAAGGAACCTTATCCCACGAAATCAATATTAGTAATGAAACGGCTGTTATTACTATAGAGCCCAATTGTATGTAATTAAAAATATTCAATAGTGCAGAAAATGTATTGCTTCCTCCCAATTCGGAGAAGGCTTGATCCCCTTCAAAATCATTATCATAACCAAAAGCATGGGGAAGTTGTTTCAGAATAATAATAATTCCAATTCCGGCCAGCATTCCCTCAATCACATTGGTTGGGAAATAATTTGAAATAGTTCCTGCTTTGATAAATCCCAATGCTAATTGAATTAAACCGGCAATAAAAACTGCAGTTAGAAAAACGTCAAAAGCACCTAAATCAGTAATAGCAGTAAGAACTATAGCAGTTAGTCCAGCGGCTGGACCAGAGACGCTTAAATTAGATGTACTTAAATAACCCACAACGATACCACCTACAATACCTGAAATTATTCCCGAAAATAGCGGTGCACCAGAAGCCATTGCAATACCTAAGCACAATGGAAGCGCCACCAAAAAAACCACTAAACCAGATGCAAAATCGGATTTAAGGTTAGCAAAAAGATTGATTTTTTTTGTCATAATACCTTACTGAAAATTGAATACAAAGAACTTGTTCACATTGTTATAATGTGAGAATTAGATTTTAAAATTTTAAAATCAACGTTGTATTAAACTTGGTCGGGTGGGGGAATAAATATAGAAGAAGCAATTATATCGTGCTTAGACAAATTCTCTGATAGAATAAGAGTTGAAGTTAATTCTGATAAATTGATTATTTCATAACCCATATCAAAATGGCAAATTGCTTTAATCTGTTTGTGTAATTGTTCTTCCTCAGAAAAACTATAGGTAATAGAAGTGTCAGCACTTTTCTGTATTGCACTAACAATTGTTGGTGTTAAAAGAAAAGCAATAAAAACAAACAATAATATTTGTGCGATCAGCTTCATAGCTGCAAAAATAGAATTTAACAAATGAAATCAATACTACTTTGTGAAATTTAAAATAAAATTAACATCTGTATAGCTAATAAAAGGAGAAAAAGGTTTTCATGATGGTATTTCTCTTGCAATTGAAATTTTGATTTACGGGTAATTAATTATTTGATAATACATAAAATAAATTTCTGTAAAATTTTGGCTTTTTAATCTTTAGATGTTTTTTATTTCTTGCACATTGGATTGGAAATTGGGAAAGCGTTTTTATTTATAGTTTGGATTTTTATAATGAAGAATTGGATAATAATAGTTGTTTTATTTTTTTAATGTAAAAAGAATGATTTTAGTCACAAGGGGTAAAAATATAGGGTATGAAATAATTTAAAGTATAAAATAGATATAAAAAATCATTTTTAATAGGTGTTTTAATGGTGGTGTATGAAAAAATGGAGGTTTTGAGAATATCCTTATTATTGATTTTTTAAAATATTACAATAATAATATGGAATGTATATTATTCTCCAATGATTTTTTGTTATCAATAATTCTTCTCAGAAAGAGCTAAAAAAGTAATTATTAATTATTCATCTTAAAATAAAAGTTAATAAATTCGCCAAAAGAAAAAGGTGTTTTACTCATAAAAAAGAATAATTATCACTGCTTTTTTTTATTTCGTATTAATAAAAAGGATTTGATTTGAATATTTTATAAGCATTAAACTAAAACAATAACCAACCAGATTAATAATTAAAACTAAATTAAACATGAAAAAAGCAGGACTAATTTTAGCATTAATGCTAACGACGAGTATGACATTTGCACAAGAAACACCAGCACCAGCAACTACTTTTGGAGGATCAGCAGATATGTATTACAAATATGATTTTGCTAATTTAGCGGGAAACGGTAAAACTAGTTTTACTAATTCTCATAACTCATTTGAGTTAGGGATGGCTTCTATTGAGGCATCTCATAAAATGGGAAAAGGATCTGTGTTTGTTGATTTAGGCTTTGGAAATAGAGCAAAGGAATTTACATACAATGATAATGCAAGTTCATTTATGATTAAACAATTAAATTTCACTTATGAATTTTCAGATAAATTTAAAGTTACTGCAGGTAGCTTTGGTACTCATATAGGATATGAGTTATTGGATGCTGTGGATAATAAAAACTACAGTATGTCTTATGCTTTTACAAACGGACCATTTTTTAATACAGGTGTAAAAGCGCAATTTACCTCAGGTAAAGTTAGTTTTATGGCAGGGGTAACTAATCCAACGGATTTTAAAACGGCTATTGAAGCTGGTTCTACTCAAAAAACATTCATAGGACAAGTTGCTTATGTTGGGGATTCAGGAAGTGTTTATTTTAATGCAACTTCTGGAAGTGCAAATCCTGCAACTACTGTGAATAAAACGCAATTTGATATAGTAGCTTCTAAAAAGATTTCTGATAAATTTTCTCTAGGATTTAACGGAACGTACGCTTTAATAAATGATGATGTGACTAGTGCAAATGATGAAAAATGGTTTGCTTTGATTGGATATGCTAGTTATGCTGCAAAAGATAATCTTAGTTTAGCATACAGATTAGAATATTTTGATGCAACGGATGCAGCTGTAGCTCTTTCTGCTTTAGGCGGGTCTAGTATTGTGGGGAACACGCTTTCATTGAATTACAAAGTTGGTAATTTAACGATTATTCCTGAGGTTAGAATTGATCTTTCATCAGAAGATGTATTTTTAGATAGCGATGCACTTCCAACAAGTTCTAATGCATATGTTTTACTTGGAACAACGTATAGTTTCTAATTAATTTAGAGAAAATAATATTTTTTTTTTGCTGTCAAGATACTTTTTAAGTATTTTGGCAGCTTTTTTTATTGAACCAAAACTGGATATTTTTACAGATGAATTGTCTTGAGATGAGTGATTTTTTATCTTTGAAAATGCAGTGTCTTTATAATGTCAAATAGAGTCTTTTTATCAAAATTTAAGACAGAATATAGTTAAAGGATTTGTTGTTGTTTAATAGTATTAATAAGGGTTTAGACTTTGTTAAATCTGACAATTATCAACAATCAATTTATTCATGCAAATTATTAGAGAAATAGTATCAAACAAAAAAATCGGCTTTTTGAATTTTTCAAAAAGCCGATTTTGCTTTAATTTATTTGGAACGAATGAATTATTGTTTTTTATAAATAGAGTAGATGGTATTCTTAGTGTTTTCATCTACTGTAGCATCAACCTGAGATTGAATATAATGTAATTTGAATGCAATTACAGCTGCCGAAAGATTTTTAGTATCATAGCCGATAATTCGTAATCCTTGTTCTACATTAAAATCTAATGGAGCAATTTCTAAAAAATCATCTGACCAAATTCCAAAACCTTTCTCCGCTAAAATTTTCCATGGAAATAAAGCACTGGGATCTTTTTTTCTGGTTGGAGCAATATCAGAATGACCAATTATATTTTGAGCAGGAATATTATAGTCTTTTTTTAATTTAGTCAAAAGTGCCAGTAAACTGTTTATTTGTAATTCAGTAAAAGGTTCTGTACCATTATTATCTAACTCAATTCCTATAGATGATGAGTTGATGTCAGTGTTTTTTCCCCATGAACCCGTCCCGGCGTGCCAGGCTCTTAAATAATCATTTAACATTTGAACCACTTTTCCATTATCTGAAATTACATAATGGGAACTTACCTGTGTTTCCGTTTTTGTAAATGTTTTAACGGTTTGTTGCAATGAGTCTTGGGCAGTATGATGAATAATTATGAAGTTAGGTTTTCGTAAATTAAAATTTACGGTACCTATCCATTCTGTATTAATTCCATTTTGCAAAGGGGTTGATCCCATTTTTGAAATGGAATCTTTAAAAATATGTAATTGTTTCGCGTATAAAGTATCAATGCTTATTGCAGTTTCGGCAACATATGGCAAAGGCTGTGGCTCTTTAGTTGAAATCTGGTCTTTTAATGTTTTAAGTTTTGCGTCATAAACTTTCTCACTGGCTTTATAAGGATTAGTGGAGCAAGATGTAATTACAACAGCTGAAATCAGGTAGTAAAAGGATTTTCTCATATTTTAAATTTCATTTTTACGTACCAAAATACGAGTTATCTATTTCTTTTTGGATTTTTTCGGGTTTTTACTTTCTTCTTTAAGAACCTTGTATTTTTCTTTTTGATCATCATTCAATAATTCCACGATTTTCCGTTCAGTATTTTCGTTCAGAATTTGAATATCTTTCATTTGATCGCTTTGATTGGTTTCTTGTTTTAGTATGACCCCTTGGCGTTTTATACTTTCAATGAAAATATTTGATATAGCAATTTCTTGAAGCGCATCAAGAGTAAGTGCGGGCTTTATTTTTTCCATTATTTTTCCAACGGTCTCTTCCACAGGAATTTCTTTTGGTTTTTCTTGACTTCTATCTTGGTCCATGCTGCTATTCATGCGGCCGCTTCCATAGCCATTTCCACCATAACCGCCGTAACCACCTCCGCCATACCCATTATTTCCATATTGTGCGGATATAGTGTTAATAGATAATAACATAAATGCACCCACTACTAATGACTGAACTATTTTCATATAAAATGTTTTAAAAATGTTTTCAAAAACTATATTATAAATCTAAGCGGGCTCACCATACAAATCAAATTCTGTAGCCTCGATAATTTTTATCATTACAAACTCACCAGTTTTTACATAATGTTTTGAAGCATCAATTAAAACTTCGTTATCTACATCAGGACTATCAAATTCAGTACGTCCCACAAAATGACCACCTTCTTTTCTGTCGATGATACATTTGAATGTTTGTCCTACTTTCTCTTGGTTTAAATCCCAGGAAATTTGAGATTGTAATTCCATAATTTCATTCGCACGCTCCTGTTTGACTGTATCTGGAACATCGTCTTCCAATAAATAAGCATGGGTATTTTCTTCGTGAGAATAAGCAAAACAACCCATTCTGTCAAATTTCATTTCTTGAACAAAATCTTTCAATATGTTGAAATCCTCTTGTGTTTCTCCGGGATATCCTACGATCAAAGTGGTACGAATTGCCATTCCGGGAACAGCTTCACGGAAATCTTTCAATAATTTTGTTGTTTTTGCCTGAGTTGTTCCGCGACGCATTGATTTCAAAATTGAATCTGAAATATGTTGCAACGGAATATCAATATAATTACAAATCTTAGGTTCACGTTTCATGATTTCCAGAACATCCATTGGGAAACCAGTCGGAAAGGCGTAATGCAAACGAATCCATTCGATTCCTTCTACTTTTACCAACGCTTCTAATAATTCACCAAGATTTCTTTTTTTGTAAAGATCCAGCCCATAATAAGTCAAATCCTGGGCAATCAAAATTAATTCTTTTACACCGTTTTTAGCTAAGCCTTCAGCTTCTTTTACCAATTTTTCAATGGTTTGTGAAACGTTTTTTCCTCGCATCAATGGAATCGCACAAAAACTGCATGGTCTGTCGCAACCTTCGGAAATTTTTAAATAGGCATAATTTTTAGGAGTTGTAGTTAATCGTTCTCCCAATAATTCATGCCTATAATCGGCACCCAAAGCTTTCAGTAATTGCGGCAACTCAGTAGTACCAAAAAACTGATCCACATTTGGAATCTCTTTTTCTAAATCAGGTCGGTAACGTTCAGATAAACATCCGGTAACGAATACTTTATCTACTAATCCTCTTTCTTTTTTATCGGCATATTGCAAAATCATGTTTACTGATTCTGCCTTAGCATTATCAATAAATCCACAAGTATTTATCACAATAATATTTCCTTCTTCAGCTTCTGGAGCTTCGTGAGTAACATCTTTTCCGCTTGCGCGAAGCTGTCCCATAAGCACTTCACTGTCATATACATTTTTCGAACACCCAAGAGTGATTACGTTGATTTTATTCTTTTTTAAAGACTTCGTTCTCATAACATTAGAATCCCGATAATTTGGGAATTTTGCAAAATTACAATTTTTTATTCAAACTGAACTTATTTCAGTTTCTTTTCAATTTTTTTATGGAGCCATTCCTGCTGTACGTTGCAATCTCCCGAAAAAAAATCGGGAGGATTTCTCCCGAAATTTCGGGACCATCAGGGCTAAAAAAAACCGTTCCATAATAACGAAACGGATTCTTATTAGTATTTTTTTTTGGGGAAACTATAATTCAAACAATAAAGTCAAAGAAACGTTATTGTTGATAGTATTTATTTTAGCGCCATCTGTAAATCCTTGATTGAAAAATCCTTGTTGAGAATTTCTTTCCGACGATGAATACGATAAATCTACCTTGGTTGAGCCAAAATTATAACCCAAACCGCCTGAATAACCAGTCAAATCACCAACAGTTGTTTTGTTTTTATAGGGGCTTTGTTCGTAGCGGTATCCTGCTCTTAAACTTAATCGCTCAATTTTGTATTCAGCGCCCACTCTTACTTCATTGGTTTTATCCAAAACTGAATTCATATAGCTGTTTGTATTACTGAAATAAGAATCGTTTTCTGGTTTGAATTTCGTCTTGCTGTAATCTTTCATGGCATAATCAATGCTTATCAATCCTGATTTGCCAAAAACATAAGCAAAACTTCCCGTAAGTTTACTTGGTGTTTGTAATTTGTAAGGTTCGTAATAATTTGTAACTTGGGGATTTACCACATCATTCGTGTCTGGAAGATTTGTTGCGCTACTCACGGCTACTAATCGTTGTGAAAACTCGTCGCTTAAGTGATACCAAGTTGATGATTCGTAAGCTAGTCCTAAGCGAATTTCATTAGTAACTTTTGCAATAGCACCGACTTGAAATGAAAATCCAGTTCCGTAAGTATATAATTCGTTGTTAAAATGTAAATTAGTCACAGTATAATCCGAGGTTAATGGAGCGCTGTTCTCTTCGTAAAAAATGGAAGATTGTCTGTAATCTGTAAAATGGGAGTTTAAATTAACTCCTATATATAGTTTGTCTTTATAGGATGTTGCGGCATTAAATGATAATTTTCCGTTATATCCATTAGTGCTGATGGTGTTTTCTTGATAATAATTTCCACCTGCAGGAACATTTGAATTGTATTGTGTGTTGTTTGGATTTGTGCTAACAGGGTTAATGATATATCCTTGATATCCTAAAAAAGCTTGTTGAGCTCCGTGATCTAAATTTCCATAGCTTGAGTTTTCTAGTATATTTAATGGGACTCCATCAGCATAACTTAAAAAATAGCCGTCAACTGAATTATTTGGATTGGTTCCCGCAGCGAACAAAGAATTATTGAAGTTGTTTATGTTGTCATAATTAACTCCTACTGAAAACTTTTTCCAATTGCTATTTGAATTTCTATTATTAAAAACAAAAACACCTCCAGCTTGATTTAAATCAAATGAATTATCTTTCTCGGTGGTTTCAGTACCAAAATAGTTGGAATTATTTTTCGTATTGTAACTGCTCAAAGTTACACCTATTTGATTATTTGAAAAAACAGCAGAACCTGCGGGATTTATATTCAAAGAAGATAAATCTCCACCAAGCGCTCCAAAAGCACCACCCATAGCTCTAAAACGTGCTGTTCCATTCAAATTGTCCTGCGCATATCGCATCGCATCTGTTATTTCTTGTGACTGTGCAGCACTAAAAGTGAAGCCAGTTATTAGTAGGAATAAATATTTTTTCATTTTTATTTCAGGTAAAGTTTAGTTTTTATTCAAATATGAGGGAAGCGTTATCGTCTTCCACCTCCGCCAGATGATCTTCCGCCACCGCCACTGTTTCCGCCACCGCTTCCACCATAGTTGGAACCACTTGAGCTAGGGTTATATGATCTGGAAGTTGAAGGACTGCTGTCGCTTCTTGAACTTGGTGTGTAAGATCTTGTAGTGTTGTTGTTGTTGTTGCTTTCGCTGCGAGCACTGTTTGTATTTGTGCTAGTTCTTCGATTAGAATTACTGAAAGTATTGTTCTGATTCTGATTTCTTGTGAAAGTAGGACTTGTTCTGCTGTTGATGCTATTATAAGTAGAATTTCTATCGTTTGATCCTCTGTAACTATTAGTTTGGTTTTGAGAATAATTTGTGGAACTTCGGTTGGTATAGTTTCTATTGCCGTTTACTGTATTAGAATAGGAGGAGGAGCCTCTTCGGCTAGGATTGTAAGAGTAGTTGTTGTAATAGCCTTGATTATAGCCATATCCATAATTAGCATACCCGTAATTAGCATATCCAAATCCAAACCCAAAACCGTAATATGGGAAGTTCCAGCCAAAACCAGAGTAACCAAAACTAGAATATCCATATCCATAATATGGATAACCATAGCCGTAATTTGCATAACCATAATTAGGATAGCCCATACCATAGCCTAAAGAAAAATCCCAGTAATTAGGCGATACATTTATTACGGTTTCACGGGAATTACTTCCCCATCCGCCATAGTTTTGGTTCGTGCCTTGGATGCTATCGTCATAAGAAGTATAGTTATCCACATCGGTAAAAACCTCAGGCGATTGATTGTTGTCTTGTAAAGAACCAAAATAATTTTTGTAATAATTATTTGGAGTATTTTGATTCTCACTTTCAATGATTTTTCTGTTTGAATTTCCATAAATCCCATCCCCGTCATAGTAAGAGCTATTTTGATAAGAGCCACATGAGGTTAACAGAATGCTCAAAAAACCAACAATATAATAAATTGATGTGTTTTTGAGGGAAAAAGTACTAGTTTTCATATCTATGGGGTTTTTTATTGTTGGACAATACAAAAATAGTTAGTTTTGCGGAACTATTTAGTTAAAATTATTAAAACAAAATTTGTGCCAAACTATTCAATATGAGTAAGAACTTAACTACAAGATCAGAAGATTATTCAAAATGGTATAACGAGTTGGTTGTAAAAGCCGATTTAGCCGAAAATTCAGGAGTTAGAGGCTGTATGGTTATCAAGCCTTACGGTTATGCAATATGGGAAAAAATGCAAGCTGAGTTGGATCGAATGTTTAAAGAAACAGGTCATCAAAACGCCTATTTTCCTTTATTTGTTCCAAAAAGCATGTTTGAAGCAGAAGAAAAAAATGCGGAAGGATTTGCAAAAGAATGTGCTATTGTAACGCATTATAGATTAAAAAATGATCCCGATAGGCCAGGAAAACTTATGGTGGACCCTAATGCAAAACTGGAAGAAGAATTAATTGTTCGTCCAACAAGTGAAGCTATTATTTGGTCAACCTACAAAGGATGGGTGCAATCTTATAGAGATTTGCCGTTGTTGATTAATCAATGGGCAAATGTGGTGCGATGGGAAATGAGAACAAGATTGTTTTTACGTACTGCAGAGTTTTTATGGCAAGAAGGGCACACTGCTCATGCTACAAAAGCTGAAGCTATTGAAGAATCTGAAAAAATGATGCATGTGTATGCTGAATTTGCGGAGAATTTTATGGCAATTCCAGTAATAAAAGGTTTTAAAACTGAAACAGAACGTTTTGCCGGTGCTGAGGAAACCTATTGCATAGAAGCCTTAATGCAAGACGGAAAAGCATTGCAGGCAGGAACGTCTCACTTTTTAGGACAAAACTTCGCTAAAGCATTTGATGTTAAATTTGCTAATGCTGAAGGAAAGCAAGAACACGTTTGGGGAACTTCATGGGGAGTTTCTACTCGATTAATGGGGGCTTTGGTAATGACACATTCAGATGATAAAGGATTGGTTTTACCTCCAAATTTAGCGCCTATTCAGGTGGTTATTGTTCCAATTCACAGAACAGATGAACAATTAGAAGAAATATCAACTGTGGTTGCTGATTTAGTTTCCCAATTCAAGAAACTAAAAATTGCGGTTAAATACGATGACAGGACTACGCAAAAACCAGGATTCAAATTCAATGAATATGAATTGAAAGGAGTTCCTATTAGAATTGCTGTTGGTCCTAAAGATTTAGAGAACGGCACTTTTGAAGTTGCACGAAGAGATACATTGACTAAAGAAGTTGTTTCCAAAGACGGAATTGTAACTTATATCAACGATTTATTAGCTCAAATTCAGATTGATTTGTTTGATAAAGCCTTAAATTATCGTGACACGCATATTACTGAAGTAAATAGTTTTGATGAATTTAAACAAGTTTTAGAGGCTAAAGGAGGCTTTGTATCAGCTCATTGGGATGGAACTGCAGCAACGGAAGAGAAGATAAAAGATTTAACCAAAGCTACGATTAGATGCATCCCTTTGGATAGGGTAGAAGAGGCGGGAAGCTGTGTTTTTACTGGGGCTGAGTCTGTAGGAAGAGTGTTGTTTGCGAAGGCATATTAAAAAAAAATAATTTTTTTTGCATCTACTATTGTACGTTTCAAAAATAGTTGTATTTTTGCATCCGCATTAGAGAAGCAGGGCCCGTTCGTCTATCGGTTAGGACGCATGGTTTTCATCCATGTAAGAGCGGTTCGATTCCGCTACGGGCTACTATTTTTTTTGCATGTTAAAGTTTTCCTGAACTTAGAGGGAAAAATGGCCCGTTCGTCTATCGGTTAGGACGCATGGTTTTCATCCATGTAAGAGCGGTTCGATTCCGCTACGGGCTACAATTTCAATTTAGATTGATAAAAACTTAGGAGGATAAGGTCCGTTCGTCTAGGGGTTAGGACGCCAAGATTTCGTCTTGGTAACAGGGGTTCGATTCCCTTACGGACTACAAAAAAATAGTAAAAGATAAAAAAGCAATAAAATGGCAAATCATAAATCAGCTCTAAAGAGAATTAGAAGTAACGAAAAGAGAAGAGTATTAAATAGATACCAACACAAAACTACTCGTAATGCAATTAAAGCATTAAGAATAGCTACTGATAAAGTAGATGCTACTTCTAAATTATCAAGTGTAATATCTATGATTGATAAATTAGCTAAGAAAAATATCATTCATGATAACAAAGCTTCTAATTTAAAGTCTAAATTAACGAAACATGTTGCTAAATTGTAATTAGTACAATTTTTAAAATAACTATAAAAAAAGCTCTCAATTTATTGAGAGCTTTTTTTATAGTTATTGTTTTTTATATTTTATTTTTTAAGTATTCAAGCATTGACACGGTTATAGGTTTTGATAAAAAATCAATGACCATAGAGTATGATTTTGCTTTTTCTAAGTCTTCAGGGTCTATTGTAGAGGAAAGAACAATTACTTTTATAGTGTTGAATTCCGAATAGTCATCGGTGTTAAAAATATCTAGAAACTCCCACCCTCCCATTACTGGCATATTTAAATCTAAAAAGATTAATTGAGGGTGTTTTTTTAATTCGCTTTCAGAGTTAGTGCCTTTTAGTTTGTTAAAGAAATTAAGCGCTTCTTCTCCGTTTTGAGAAGTAATTATTTCATTTGAAAAGGATGCTTTAGTGATCACTTTTTTGCATAACATAAGTGTTATGGGGTCGTCATCAACGCATAAAATTTGATCCAACATTATTGTTTGTTTTTAAATGTTAACGTGAATGTAGTTCCTTTGTTTACTTCACTTTCAATGTTAATAGTTCCTCCCATAGTTTCAACCTGAGATTTTACAAGGTATAATCCAAGTCCTTTACTATCAGGATAATTGTGAAATCTCTGGTATAGTCCAAAAACTTTCTCTCTATTTCTTTCTAAATCTATGCCTATTCCATTGTCTGTGAATATTAGATAAACAGTGTCGTCAACTTCATTAGCGTTAATTGTTATTTTAAGCTTTCTATTTTCAGATTTGTATTTTATAGCATTTGTCAATAGATTTAACAATATGCTTTCTATATAGGCCTTGTTTGTATTTAAAACTGAAACTTTTTCGAAATTAAGTTTAATTATGGGTTTGTACAATTCAATTTGAAAACTGAGCTGATTAAAAACGTTTTCAAAGATTTCTTTTAAAAGTACAGCTTCTTTTTGAATTGAAGGATTGTCTTTGATGATAATAACTTTTACTAAGTCATTAATTGTTTCATTTAATAAATGCGTTGATTTATTAAAACCGTTTAGGATTTCCTTTAATTCTTGATTCTCTATGGGGATATCTTCAATTAAGTTTAAAAGACCTGTCAGGTTAGATAAAGGTGCTCTAAGATTATGAGAAGTAATGTAAGAAAATTGCTTTAAGTCTTTATTGTTTTGTGTTAATTCTCGAATAAGCTGCTCTTTTTCTTTTTCTTGTTTCTTTTCTTCAGAAACGTCTCTTTGTATTGAAATCCAATGCGAAAGTTCATTTTCTGAATTGTATATAGGAATCATAGAAAAGCGAACCCAATATTCTTCTTTACTTTTTTTATAACTAATAGTCTCAATTAAACACTCTTCCTTATTTTTTAAAGCGCTAATTAATTTGTTGTACTCTTGTTTGTCAGAATTTGGACCTTTAAAAAGATTTGGAGTTTTTCCAATAATTTCCTCAGAATTGTATCCTGACATAATGGTAAAAGCGGGGTTGACATAAATTATTTTTGGAATCCTGGCGTTGCTGGAATTGGCTTCGGTTATAATTATGGAATCTTTAGATTGTGTAATTACAGTTTCTAATAGTTTAAGTCTTTGTTCTTCTTCTTTTTGTTTTGTTATATCTTGTATTGCTCCGATCATTCTTATGGCTTTTCCGTCTAAGTCTTTAAGAAGGAATCCTCTGTCAAGAACGTATTTATAGGAGTTGTCCGCACATCTAAACCGATACTGGTCTTGCCATTTTTCTGTTTTTTGTTCTATGAATGAATATAATTTAATAGACATTTTAATACTGTCTTCAGGATGGATTTTATCAAACCACCATGTTGAGTTTTCGCCTACCTGATCTTCTTTATAGCCAAAAACACTTTCTATTCCTTTATTCCAAGATAAATTATCTTCTTGTATTTTCCAATCCCAAATAGTGTCACTTGTTGCTTTTGCTACAATGTCATATTTTTCGTTTGATTCTTTAATTTCGTCATTTGTATTCTTTAATTTTTCAAAAACAGCGATATTTCTATTGTCGTTTTTTGATAAAATAAATTTGTAAGTTATACCTGTAAAAGATATAAATAACAAATCTTTTAGAAAGTTATAATGTTGGTAATTAGTATTGTGAGTGTAGTTTTGAAATAATTTATGGTAAATAATGGCCATAAATATGGAGATGAGGACGTAGGTTAAGGTTATTTGATTGGTTTTATTTTTCATTACTCAAATATAATTAAATAAAACTTAATTATTAAACATGATATCAAACTATTTTTAAGCTTTATTTACTTACTATTTCTGGCTCTAAATGGTTAACAATAGGTAAACTATTGTATTAATATTTTTTATATCAAAATAAAGTGTACCTTTGCACCCATTAAAAATCACAGATGGAATCTATTAGAAACATTGCAATTATTGCCCACGTCGATCACGGTAAAACAACTTTGGTTGATAAAATTATGTATCACTGTCAGTTATTTCGTGACAACGAAAACACAGGTGACTTAATCCTTGATAACAACGACTTAGAGCGTGAAAGAGGTATTACTATTACTTCTAAAAATGTTTCTGTAGTATACAAAGGAACAAAAATCAACATTATCGATACTCCTGGTCACGCCGATTTTGGTGGTGAGGTAGAACGTGTATTGAACATGGCTGATGGAGTTTGTCTACTAGTAGATGCATTTGAAGGCCCTATGCCTCAAACTCGTTTTGTATTACAAAAAGCACTAGACCTTGGTTTAAAACCATGCGTTGTTATTAATAAAGTTGATAAAGAAAACTGTACTCCTGAAGAAGTTCATGAGAAAGTTTTTGACTTAATGTTTGAATTAGGAGCAGAAGAGTGGCAGTTGGATTTTCCAACAGTTTACGGTTCAGCAAAAAATAACTGGATGTCTGACCATTGGGAAAACGTAACTGATAATGTGGAAGCATTGTTAGATATGGTTATTGAAAATGTACCAGCTCCAAAAGTTTCTGAAGGAACACCACAAATGTTGATTACTTCATTAGACTTTTCAGCTTTTACAGGTCGTATCGCTATCGGTCGTCTTGAAAGAGGTGTTTTGAAAGAAGGAATGCCGATTTCATTATGCAAAAGAGATGGTGTAATAATGAAATCACGTATTAAAGAGTTACATACTTTTGAAGGACTAGGTCGTAAAAAAGTTCAAGAAGTAATTGCTGGAGATATTTGTGCAATTATTGGAGTTGAAGGTTTTGAAATTGGAGATACAATCGCTGATTTTGAAAATCCAGAACCGTTACAAACAATTGCTATTGATGAGCCTACCATGAGTATGTTATTTACAATCAATGACTCTCCTTTCTTTGGTAAAGAGGGTAAATTTGTAACTTCTCGTCATATTAGAGATAGATTGAATAAAGAATTGGAAAAAAACTTAGCAATGAAATTGGGTGAAACTGATTCAGCTGATAAGTTCATGGTTTTTGGTCGTGGTGTACTTCACTTGTCTGTTCTTATTGAAACAATGAGAAGAGAAGGATATGAGTTACAAATCGGTCAACCACAAGTTATCATCAAAGAAATTGATGGTAAAAAATGTGAGCCAATTGAGGAATTAACAATCGACTTACCAGAAACACTTTCGGGAAGAGCGGTAGAGTTTGTTTCTTTCCGTAAAGGAGAAATGTTGAGTATGGAAACTAAAGGGGAACGTATGATTATAAAATTTAATATTCCATCACGTGGAATTATTGGATTACGTAACCAATTACTTACTGCTACTGCTGGTGAAGCTATTATGGCACACCGTTTCATAGGATATGAGCCTTACAAAGGAGAAATTTCTGGACGTAACAAAGGTTCATTGATTTCTATGGAAAAAGGAAAAGCTATTCCTTATTCTATTGATAAATTGCAAGATCGTGGTAAGTTTTTTGTTGAACCAAATGCCGAAATTTACGAAGGTCAGGTAATTGGAGAAAACTCTCGTGGTGATGATATGTGTGTAAACGTAACTAAAGAGAAAAAACAATCTAACGTTCGTTCTTCTGGAAATGATGAAAAAGCTAGAATTATCCCTCCAATTATTTTCTCATTAGAGGAAGCTTTAGAATACATTCAAAAAGATGAATATGTAGAGGTTACACCAAAATCTATTCGTTTAAGAAAAATATATTTGACAGAAACAGATAGAAAAAGATTCAAATTCTAAATTTAGATTTTATAGTAAAAAAGCCATTCGAAAGAATGGCTTTTTTTATGCTTTTACTTTTTTTTATCAAAGGATTAAAACCGCTTAAAAATATAAAAATAATCCAATTTTTGCTTCCTCTTTTTGGAGAGAGGGAGTGAGGGCAGAAAAAAACTGTTTCATTATTTCTAAATGGTATAATTTATCTCTTTAAGCTAAAATGCCCTTTAGCTTCTCTACCGTCTTCTAATTTTAAGGTATACCAATAATCATCTGTTGGTAGAAGAAATCCATTGAAAGTTCCGTCCCAACCTTGACTTGAAGGAATTATATGTTTAAGCAGTTTTCCGTATCGGTCAAAAATATAGATTGTCGATTTTGAATTGAAAACAGCGCTTACTCCTTTTATATTCCAATAGTCATTATATCCATCATTGTTTGGAGTAAAGAATTTTGGAATACCAATTACAGCGATAGTTTGACTAACTAATCCACATCCATTTTTGTCGTTTATGAATACTTCGTGAATTCCAGCGGGAACATTATTAAAGATATTGGAATCTTGGAAATATCCGGAAGCTTCATTTAAACTGTATTCATAATCGCCGGGTCCCGTAACATTTACAGTGACCATATTTATGTCGCTCATGTCAGTAATAACAATATTTTCAATGTGAGCCAAGTTTGAAGCAGTGACTTTTATGGTTCGAATTTTACTGCAACCGGATAATGTAGCTACTTCAACGGTATAAATCCCTTCGGCATTTACGTCTAATGTATACCCTGTTTTGCCAAGTAAAATGGCTCCGTCTTTTGACCAAACATAAGTGTAATTACTTGTAGAAGATCCATCTTGAATTCCCGCATCGAGTTGAATAAAGAAAGTAGGGTCGTTTTGGCAAACCAATCTGTCTTCGCTTCCATTTGTGTTTAAATTTATTTTTGGTGTAGGTTGTACAACAAAAGGAATTATTGTAAAGGCTGTACAATTCGTGTTTATTGGGTTTTCTATTACAACTTTTATGTCTTGTGTTCTAGTAACGAATGGATTTGGTAGCGGACTTGACAATGGATTTCCATTTCCGTCAAAATATTTTACAGTCATTCCGGTTTGAGTTCCTAGAATAGTAGATTGGAATGTGGTTGTATCGAAAGCAAATTTACCATTTTGAGTTAAAGGATCTGATTCGTCATCACAAGTTGTCGTCAAATTTACCGGAACAGCAAAGGCTTCCGGCAAATCGTCCACAATAAATTGAATGGTGGTTTCGTCAAAACATTTTTGCGTCGTATTATTTGTAACAACAGCCTTTATAGTTTGTGAAGCAGTTGCGAAGGTCGCTGGAAATGGACTAGTTATCAAGACCGCGTTAGCATCTTTTAAAGGATTGTTTGCCGCATCAAAATAGGTCACGGTCACAGGAAACGATTGATTGGTTCCTAATAAAGTGGTTTCTAAATTTGAAGTGTTGAAAGTAAAAATTCCATCTTGATTGTCATCGCATTGTCTTGGAATTGAAACAACATTGGCATAAGGTAATTTTTCTACGGTTAAAGCAACAAATGGTCCCAAACCATAACAAGCATTGTCCACATCACTATCTACACGAACCCAAATGTTTTGAGTATATGGATAGCCAATATTTCTATAATTGGAAATATCAGTAATTGCATTGAGTTCGGCTAAGGTATCGACCTGATTTCTATAGTAGGTTATAGTATAATTTCCAGCGGGTAACAAAGCTTTAATGTCAGTTGTAACGCTGCTAAAATTGAAGGTAGTAATTCCATCCCTTTTGTTATTATTAATAGTAGTCGCTCCGTTTGTATCTAGAAAATCATCACAAACCACAAAATTTCGCTTAAAAGTAATCGGAATTTGTGTTGCCAAAACTTGTAAAGTAATTTGTGAGGTTCTAAAACATCCATTTGTGTTTACGACTCTAGCCCAAACAGGCATTGTTACTGCTGTTGTGTTTGTAAAAGCCAATGGTGTATTTATTAGTTGTGCTGCATCGGCGGTGTTGGCTCCAGCCAAATTTTTGTAGTACGTAAAAGTTTCATTGGCAGAATTGCTTGAAATTACGTTGTTTTTTACCGTTAGATTAAAGGTTGAAATCGCATCCAAGTTATCATCACATTGTATTATCGTCACATTATTGACAACTGGTAAGGCATAAATAACCAACGTGGTTTCGGACGAAGTCAATCCGCATGAATTTCCTATTTTGTTTAATATTACACGATATTTGTAACCGTTCATTGCATTGGTAACACTTATTATGGATAGGGTACTTGCAGTTACGTTTGGATAAGTTGCATTGTTGGTTAGGTTGTTCCAATTTACTCCATCAGTAGATAATTGCCACTGGTAGGTATTTCCGCCGTTATCCGTTAATGAAACTATAGCGTTTTGTAATTCGCACGTTGGAGCCAAATCAGGTTGCGTGGTTATTACGATAGGGGCAGCCGTTAGATAATTTGGATTAGGTGTTGTGTAACCAATGCCGCTTGTTACTAACCCATTTGCGTCAACTATAGGTGGTGTAATACTTCCAAGAATTCCATCTCCATTGGCATCTAAAAAACCAGCTTCAATAACATCACTGCATAAATCTTTGTCACTGTCTAAATCGCGGTAATTTAGAATTCCGTCAGCATCTATGTCATTTCCAGTTTCTGCTGAATCTAAAATTCCGTCATTGTCGCTGTCTAAATCCAAATAATCTAAAACTCCATCTTTGTCAATATCAACAGGAGTAAAACCTGGCTCAAAGGCATTGTCTAAACCATTATTGTTTGAATCGGCATTTGATAAAGCCACCGAATTGTTTACTTGAGCTTCTTTAATATCTGGAATTCCATCATTGTCGCTATCTGGATCCATTTGGTCGGGAATTCCGTCTAAATCAGAGTCTTTTGGGATACAGGTTGTAAAAAGCTTTAAGGTGACTCTATTTGGGGTCGTTTCAGATAGATTTTTGTGGGTGAAACTTATCGAATTGGCTAAATGTGTTAAAAATTGGAAAGTACCAGTTCCGGCCGTTAATGGTAAAGTTCCATTCAATCTAAAGCGTATTTCAAATGATGAATATTGGGTTATTCCAGTTTCGTAAATGCCATCATAATTCGTGTCTATCAATAATTGATTGTTAGGATTGAGGACTGTTATGGTTTTATTTAAATCTAAATTTATGACATATTCAGCATCGGCATTTAATAAATCAGTTGAATTTGCAGTTGAAACATATTCAATTCCTGCGCTCATTTGAATGGTAAAGTTCATCGTATAAGTTATACTATTTGTTTTTCCTGCCGGAATTTCAGTGATAAAACTACCATCTGTATTTCCTGTAAATGTTCCTGATGGCAATCCCGACCCAGTAGTTGTAATGGCTCCCGTAAAGGAATTAGAATAACTACCAATAGCAATAGTTCCTGTGGCGGAATTTGAAATGTTTATATTTTGGCTTCCATATGATTCGGTACAATTAGTAATTCCATCATTGTCGTTGTCTAAATCAATATTGTCGTTGGCTTTGTCGTTATCATAGTTTGTAGGACAGCTACTAACTGGAATTTTATCTGAAAACACGAAGGTGCCACAGTTTGAGTTAGTGCCTTTTACTTGATAGTAACCAGGTGCAGAAGGAGTATATGAATTGGAATTAGAATTTGGAATGACAACATCATTATAATACCATTCAAAAGCATCATAAGAAGTCAAGGCACTAATACTTAAAACTACATCCGGGATGCAATTAGAGCTTGCGCCAATTTTTATATCGGATATAATTTCTGGTTTCAGATCAAAACCAGAATAATAGCCGCCATAAGTCGCAGCTCCATTAGTTCCAAAGTAAGAAACATAAACTTGTTTGGTAGATTTGATGGCAATGTTTCCTGATAGATTATTTATTGTATATCTCACAAAACCTGAATTTCCTGTAATATCAATGGCAGTAGCTGTAATATTATTATTGTTTATTTTAACCAAAGCGCCTTTTTCAGTAACGATGTTTAAACCTCCATTAAATGTTACGTTTCCTATCGATTCAATAAGAGGGATATTATCAACACTACTAGGCGTAGCACAATTTAATGGCGGTACAAAAAAAAGATTTTGATTAGCGGGAGAGTTTGTTCCCGCAATACTTTGATAAGCAAAAACATTTTCAGAAGTGGTAACATATAAGTTTCCATTAATAAACTGACTCCCGTCAATAGCCACATAATTGCCAGCATTAATTAATGTGGTAAAAGGGGTTGGGATACCATTCAAATAAATTATGGTATTTGGATTATGTGCAATCAGTAAAACACGCTCTATATCATTAGTACCATTGCCTTTGACAAAGATGTATTCTTTTCCTGTTTTTTCAAAAGGAACTATTTGGTCAAATCCCACATCTCTTCCTGTTGGATTTCCATTGTTAGTGGCTGTACTGTTACTTCCACCAAACGAACCAGAATTGACAACTATTGGTTTATCCGATTCTACTAGGGCACCAATCATTTTAGAGCTATTGGAAACACTATTGTTGTAATTTTCTAAAGCCAAAACATAACTTTCGTTCTTGTTTAAAGTAACTATTATTGGTCCGGTAATAATGGTCCCGTTTGATAACACTGTGCCGGTTTGAATATTTGAAATAGTGACTTTTGTTCCATTTTCTGTCGATAATATCGATGCGAAATTTAATAAAGAAGTATCAAAAAGCGGATTTAACATTGCGCCTAATCTAAATGTTTTACCAAGCGCGCTATTTCCTTTAGATACAAGTCCACCAGCGTGATTGTATGAGCCATTGTTGTTTCTAGTAGCATTTCCTCTTACACTCGCATAAACTAAAGCTTCCGCTTCTATTATATATCCTTTGTTTTTTACAATTCCAATATTGGTTTTTGGGGTGAATAATTGAGTTGTATTTCCTGTGCCAATACTATATACATATGGTGCATTGTTGCTTACAACACCGGTTATTATAGCTCCCCCAATTTCAATAATTTTAAAATTTACGTTATTTGTATTCGGAGTTGAAATGTATAAATAATGATCCTCGGCCATGCCATTTTGTGCGGTTATTGGCGGAATATAATGCGTTTTACTAAATTGGGCAAAACACCCTATCGATAAAAAAATAAAGAAAAGGAGTAATTTTTTTTTCATTCGCTAAAAATAGGAAATTAAGTTTTATCTTTTTAATGAAAAATGGCCTTTTATTATTCTTCCATCTTCAAAAGTTAAATTAAACCAATAATCATCTGCGGGCAAAGCATATCCATTAAAATTTCCATTCCAACCAAAGCTGGTTGACCTAAGTTCTTTTAATAATTTACCATAACGATCAAAAATTGTTATGGTGGATTTAGGCATCAAATCAAGATTTTTAATTTTCCAAAAATCATTATACCCATCACCGTTTGGAGTAAAATAACGAGGATAATCGAGTACATAAATTTTGAATGGATTGGATAGACCGCAACCATTTTTATCTCGAACATAAACTAAATAATCGCCAGAAGCTACTGCGTTGAAAAGAGGCTCGTCTTGAAAAAAAGATCCGTCAAGAGAAAATTCATAATTTCCTACTCCTGTATATTCAATCAAAACTGAATTTTCGTTTCCATCAAAATCATTTATTTTAGCTCCGGTAATAGTTGCAATTCCTGATGACGTTACATCAAAAGTCTTTGTTGCCATGCAACCACTTGGATTATTAACTGTTACCGAATAATTACCGGGAGTATTAACATTAATTGCATTTGTAGTTGCTCCAGTATTCCATAAATATCCTGAAAATCCAGTATTAACAGCTAAGTTAATGGAGCTACCGTTGCATAATACAGTCTTCTCTTCTTGAAAATTTGGTGGACTAAAAGTACTAACAATGAGCGTTTCAGGAGTAATAGCGTAACAATCAGAACCATTTACTATTCGGGCATAAATAATTTGTTGATTGGCAACGGTATTATTAAAAACGTTCGGTAAAGGATTTTTTTGAGCAATAGCATCAGTAGTATTTAAATAATATTCAACGACTAATCCGGCTGGCAATCCATTCAATACTTGCGGTGTTACTTGAGCATTTAAATCAAAATGATACAAACCATCTTGAACGGTATCTGCATCACAGGTTGTAACTGGATTTTGAGGAGTTATGCTATTATTTGAAATTTGGAGGTTAAGTTTTGCATAATTGGCACAACCATAGGAATTTGTAGTTCTTGCAAAGACAATTTGGTTTGTTGTTTTATTTTGATAATTTGTTGTATTCGTAATTGGATTGAGTTGTGCTTGAGCATCTGCTAAAGATTCGTAATAGACAAGGTTACTTAAACCAACAGTATTATTTTTTACTAACGCATCCACTCGGGTTAAATCAAAAATAGTAACTCCATCATTGTTAGCATCACATTGGGAAAGAGTGGTGTCATTCAAAGCGATTTTTGGAGCATATTCTACTTTTATTTCATCACTGGTCATACAAGTTGCAGGAGTCAAAGTAATTTCAACTTTATAGACGCCTGTATCTGCAACTGATAGAGATGGGTTAGTTTCTCCTACTATTTCAATTGAATCTTTAAACCATTTGTAGCTATAACTTGTTGGTAATTTAGTGTCAATAGTATAGCTTTCGCCAAAACAAATAGGGTTATTGGTTGTTAATAATCGATCCGGTCCTAAATCTATTTTTGGAGAAAAGCTACCTGCCTTTAGAAAAACAGCTGAGTCGTAATATTGAAAAGTGTCATCAGCAATTACTAATTTTATATGATATGTTGTTCCAGCTATAACATTTGTTTGAGCATTCATCACCACAGTTTGGGCACTATAGTTTGTAGGACTAGTGGCAGAACTATAACCTCCAAAATAGTTTTCGTTTTTTGGAGGACATCCACCGAATACGCCAAATGACGGGATCAAAGGATGGATATTTAGTGATGAAACAGGAGTAGTAGTGCCAGGAATCACTGCTAAATTTTGATAATTTGCAGCGCTGCCTTTTACCTTTATTAAAAATGCAAATCCATCAGAAAAGCGGCAGGGAAAATCATCTTGGTATTCATTGGAAGCGAATAAATAATCAAAACTTATGAAATTAGTTAGAGGTGTAAAATCGAATTCTAAGATGGTAGCATTTATTGTTTTAAAACCTAATTCCTTATCTAAATCGGCATCACCTAACCACGAAGTATCTCCTCCTCCTTGATTTCGTATAAATGGCCCTATAGAATTTTGGCTGCTCCACGTGCTTAAAAGTACGCCTTCGGTAAAAGGAAAACTACCTCCTTGATTATTAAAATAGGCATAACTGTTTTTCCCTGCAGTAAATGTATCTCCAGTTGCAATTGGGTTTGTTATAGAAGCACAAGAGCTATTTACTAAAATATTTTCAACAAGTTGTTGTGCTGTATAAGAATCATTTACTGAAATAGATTGCCCCGTTGCACTACTTGAAGTACAACAAATGAAGATATAAAATAAGATTGTTTTTACACATTTCATAGCTCTGTAAAGATACTACAAATCTCTATTTTTTAATAAGCGATAGGATAAGAATGTAAAAATGAAAGTCCAACATAAAACGATTAGAATAGATGAAAAATGTACACCGTAATCTTTACTGTTTTCCATTCCAATTTGGTTTCCAATAGACTTAATAATTGATAATCGGGAGAATGGTTCCACGATTAAATTAGACATGGATTCCAAAGGCAAAAATTGTGTAATGTAGGATGCGGTGTTGCTTTCTGGAAATATTTTAAAAGTTAAGATTCCTTTGGCAATTCCTTCAATAATATTCCAAACTAAAAGAAATCCAAGTGCAAATGCCGAACGTTTTACCAATATTCCTAAAAATAAACAGAAAGAGAAAAATCCGATTAATTTTATGAAATAAGCCAAAATATATTCTAAATCAGAGAAAACGATGCCAATTTCAGTATAAGAAGAAAAGCTGTAGCCGAGAATTAATGACATCATAAACACAAAAAGAGTTGATACAGCAGCAAATAAAACGATTGTCAGGAATTTAGACAGAATAAATTCTTTTTTACTCATTCCGTCTATCAAATTTTGTTTTAAAGTTCCGTAGCTATATTCATTTGCCATCATTGAAACAATAACAATCGCCAGAAATAACTTTAAAATTGCCGCAATATAGGTGTTGAAATGCCAAATGAAAGGAAAATTAAAAATGCCCATTTCAGCAAGATGAAGCTTAAAAATTCCAAGATCAAATTTGATTGAAGCTATTAAAGCAATAAAGGTTAAGAGAATAAAATAAGTCAGAGTCAAAACGCGACTAGCTTTATTTTTCCATATTTTTTGTAGTTCAATTGAGAGAAGTCGTTTCATTGTTTTAGTTTTTGATAGTTGGTTTAGTGTTATTTGTTAATTCTAAAAATTGCTCTTCCAAGCTATTTTTTCGTTTAACCAAATGACTTAATACAATGTTTTTTTCGAAAAGAAATTGATTCAATTCCTTTGCATCCCAATCATGTTTTAAATAAACTAAAACTTTTGCTCCTTCATTTACAACACTTTTTACAGCAGGATGTGTTTTTAAAACGAATAACAAATTTTCAATATCATCAGCTTCCAACTCAAAGAAACCTTCATTTGTAGACATACCCCCAACTAAACCGGAATATAAAATCTCACCTTTTCTTAAAACTAGCGCATGTGTACATACTTTTTCCACTTCGTCCAATAAATGGGAAGCAAGTAAAATAGTAGTTCCTTTTGCAGCTATTTGCTTGATAATATCACGGATTTGATGGATTCCTTGGGGGTCTAAACCGTTAGTAGGTTCATCAAGAATTAAAATTTCCGGATCATTCAGTAGGGCAGAAGCTATAGCTAATCGCTGTTTCATTCCAAGAGAAAAAGTACTGAATTTACTGTTTTGTCGGTTTATTAAACCCACTAATTCCAGTTTTTCGTTAACTTTAGCATAATTTATCCCTTTGATTTTGCAAACCAATTCTAAATTTTCTTTTGCCGTCATGTATGGATAGAAATTAGGTCTTTCGATGATAGCTCCCACTTTTTTTAATGCTTCATGAGTTTGCATTGAACCACCAAACCAGCTGTATTCGCCTGAGGTCTTATTTACCACATTCAAAACAATTCCTAAAGTTGTCGATTTTCCGCTACCGTTAGGACCAAGAATCCCGTAAACATTACCTTTATATATTTCGAAGGAAACGTCTTTCAAGGCTTGTAAACTGCCATAACGTTTGTTGAGATTTTTAATAGAGAGTATAATTTCCAAAGTGCTTGTTTTTTTTAGTTTTATATAGGACGAACAAGGTTAGGATTTGTTACTATTAAACTGTATTTAGTTTATTTTGCCAATTAGTAGGCATAGCGCATTTAATTTTTGAGCAGTAATAGGTTTCATAATATAATCTTTTACTACGCTGTATTTTTTTGCCATTTCAATATCAATGGGGTCTATTGAAGAAGTGATAATAAAAATTGAAATTTCTTTTTTTATTGGCAACAGAATGAATTCATCCAGAAATTGCCATCCATCCATGACAGGCATATTCAAATCAAGTAAAATTGCATCTGGCAGATTTTCATTTTCAGTACAATTTTGTTTTAATTTATCTATAGCAAATTCAGCATTATAAAAAGGATGTACTTCCTCACAAAACTTGTTTTTTGAGATAAGAATACTGATTAATTTGACAGACATTTTATCGTCATCAATAATATAAGTTAATTTATTTTTCATTTAGATACACTTTAAAAATGGAACCCAAACCTACTTCGCTTTCTACTTCAATTTTCCCATCCATCGCCTCCAGTTGGTTTTTGGTTATAAATAATCCAATTCCTTTAGCATCTTCATTGCCATGAAAAGTTTTGTACATGCCGAAAATTTTATGTCCGTTTTTCTTTAAATCTATTCCTAAACCGTTATCCTTAAAGGTTATTACGGTAAAATGTTCATTAACTTCATGACCGATTTCTAGAATAGCATGATGTTCAGGAGATTTGTATTTTATGGCATTTGTAAATAAATTAAGTAGAATGCTATCTAAGTATGCGGGAATCGCATTTACAATTAGTTCGTCGGGGATAGTATGAGTTATCGTTATCTGACTTTCTTTAATAGCTAGACTTAATGCCTTTTTTGTTTTTTCAATTTCACTTTTTAAATGAATTTTTGTTTTTTCAATATTAGTTTTTTGCTGGATCGTTATAATTTCATTTAAATATTCAATAGTTTCTGATAATTTTTCGGTTCCTTCTTTAAATAAATCAAAATAAGAAAGTTTCTCCGTAATATCTTCTGTATTTTCAATTACATCTACAACCATTGCTAAATTGCTACTGTGTGAACGTATATTATGGGAGACAATGTGAGCAAAATTATAAAGTTTATTGTTTTGTTGGCTGGTGACTTCTAATAAATGCTTGAGTTCAATCTCTTTTTCAATTCGGAGTGTAACATCTCGACCCACGCCAACAAAATTTATGAAATTATTTTGATTATCAAAAACAGTAGTGATATTCAATTCAAACCAGTATTTTTCTTTTTTCTTATTGTAATTTAGAATAGTAATTTTGATACTTTTTTTATCCCGAATTGCTTCCCGCATTGTGGCCGTAGCTTGTAAATCAGTTTCAGGGCCTTTTGATAAATATCCGGGTTTTTGACCAATAATCTCGTTCATAGCTAATCCTGTAAGATCTAAATAAGCCTGATTTACCCATATCACCTCTCCCTCTGGATTCGCAATTACTATAGTGTCGGTGGTTTCTGAAGCTGCAAGAGATAGCAGTTTCATTTTTTCTTCCGTATTTTTCCTTTCGCTTATGTCCCTAATGAAACACACTAAATAAGTAATCTGATTGACCTGAAATGTTTTTCCGGTAGCGATTTCTACAGGTATTGACTCCCCGGATTTAGATTTTATATAGGTTTCATTTACACCATAATCGTCCCTTGTTAAATTATAGGCTAGAAAAATTCGGACTTGTTTTCTATATTCTAAAGGAAATAATTCAGAATTATGTGTACCTATTAAATCGGAACATTTGTAACCGGTAAGGGATGTCGTTCTTTGATTGCAATCGGTTATGATACCATTAAAGGCATCAATGATAATAATGGCATCATTAGCGCTCGAGAAAATGGAAGAAAATTTTTCAACATTTAATTCAAGTTCATTGATTAAATTTTGCTCTTTTGTAATATCTTGAAAAGTACCAATTAATTTATAAGGTTTTTCGTCTTTGTAAACGATTTGTCCTATACTTTCTACATATCTTATATTACCCTTAGCAGTAGTAATTTGAAATTTATCATTGAATGGAATTCCTTCGTTAATGGTTCTTTCAATTAAGTATTTTATTTTAATTCTATTTTCACCTTCAGCATAAAAAAAAATCCCCTTTTCTATACTTGGAATAAAATAATCAGGAACTTCGTGGATGTCTCTCGTAACAGAATTCCAATAAACTAGATTGGTTTCTAAATTAATTTCCCAAATCCCAATCTTTGCTGATTGTGCAGTTTTGAAATAGAGTTCAAGTTTATTTGTCATGGGAGGTATTCGTTTAATCTAATAGGAATTAATCAAATGTAAAGTAAATATGCTTGTATGTTTTTTTTTTAACATAATATGAGATGCTATTTTAACTTTTTAGATGGTTTTTTTAATATGTTTAAATTTAGGGGGTTATATATTAGCTTTAAAAAAAACCATTTGAATTTTTTTTCAATAATTAATTATGTTAACGTGTTAGTTTTGTGTAGAATTGGCTTTTGAAATACCTTGAAAGAAATCAAAATCATGATTTAACAGAAGTTGAATAAGTACGTATTTTTTGATGTTTTTGAGTTCTAATTTGTTGTAATTTTGCATTAAATATTTTTCGAATGAGCGAGCCGATAATGCTTTTTAAGAAACCGTCTTATCCTATAAATAATTCGCTTTTGGATTATTTGGAAAGATTTGATAGAATCTCCAAGGTGCCTATTTTTTATGATGATTTGTTGCGTTTTTCCGGTTCCATAAATGTGTATGATAAAAACGATCAAGATACGTTGTGGATTCGGGTGTATTATAATGAATTTGAACGAAAAGAGATTGATTTGACTTTGATGAAAATATATTCTCTGTTACATTCTGATGGTAATTTGGGAATTATTAAATTTCTGAATGTGGATTCAATCGATTATTGCACTTTTGGAAATTCGAAACCTTTTCGAATCAAAGTCAGAAACATCTTGAATGATAATTATACACATTTTTACATCAAGAAAGCAGATGCTTCTCGTGTTTACGGACTGGAACTGGAACATATTCTGTCACCGGATAAGATAAATTTTTTAGTCTACAAAGATACTTTAATCGAAGAGCATATTATGGGAATTGCAGGAGATGTATTCATAAAAACGCTTCTGGCTGATTGTACCGAAACCGAAAAATCACAAATAGCAAAAGAATTTGTCAAGTTCAATGAACGCTGTATGATTCGCTTGTTAGGAGACATGCGTTCTTATAATTATGTAATTATTCCTATTCACGATTTTGATCAGGTGGTTTATAGAATTCGTGCTATTGATTTTGACCAGCAATGCTTCGAAGGAAATTTTAAGGTGTATCGTCCCCAGTTTTTTAAAGAAAATTATCCAATGGTAAAATTGGTTAAAGAAAAACTTCAACATAGTTCGATAGAACAGTATAAAGATGAAGAGCGGGCGGTTCTTGCAAAAAGAATCCATTCTGCCGAAAATCGTATCAAAAGATTATTGCAAATCATGGGTTCTGACACAATATCAACCGATGAACATTTGAATCAATTGAAATTAGAACTGTATAGTTATACCAATGATTTAAATTTTAAAAAAGCAAAATCTATGGGGAATGTAATGAGTGCGGCTTTTGAATTTATTACCAGAAACTTTAAAAACACAAATTTATTCAATACTGGATTTTAGTCTTTCTATAAATTTACATTTTCAATACAATGAGTTCTAAAAACTATATTTCTGTCTTATTCTCCTTTGTTTTTTTATCTTGTCAACAAGATTCGAATTCATTAGAAACCCTATATTCTTTACCTAATAAGTTAAAAGAAGTTTCTGGAATTACTTATTCGTCAGAAACAAATTTACTTTGGACACTGGAAGACAGCGGTAATACAAATGCGATTTATGGTTTGAATTTTCAAAATGGTGAAATTGAAAAAACCATACGCATCGAAAACACAGAAAATATTGATTGGGAAGATATTACCAAGGATGACAATGGAAATCTTTATATTGGAGATTTTGGGAATAATGACAACGAAAGAAAGGATTTGTGTATTTATAAAATAGACAAAAAAACATTAAACAGTGAAAGTGTCGTTCCAGCTTATAAAGTCTCATTTGCTTATCCGGAACAAAAAGATTTTCCGCCAAAAAAATCAGCAATGTTCTATGATGTTGAAGGTTTTTTTGAGTTTAAAAATAATTTCTATCTGTTCACCAAAAATCGAAGCAAAGGATTTGATGGCATTGCTTTTTTATATAAAATTCCGAATACTCCCGGATTTCATCAAGCGGTTTTAATGGGACAATTTATAACTTGCGACGACTATAACCATTGTGCGATTACCAGTGCGACTATAAGTCCGGATGAATCCAAAGTCGCCATTTTAACGCATGATAAAATTTTATTATTCGAAAACTTTAAAGATGACAATTTTTTGAATGGAACAAAAACGATACTCAATTTAAACCATTTTTCTCAAAAAGAAGCGGTTTGCTTTGACGATAATGATTATTTATTCATTGCCGATGAAAGAACCAAAAGTATTGGGGGAAATGTTTATAACGTCAGTATCAAAAAGCTAAAATCCAAATCCTAAACCAAAAGTAATTCGGGCTTCTTCATCAGCACTTTTAAAATAGGCGATTCTGGCCGTAAGTGCATTCAGACTGCTGAGCCACAATCCTCCTCCAAAAGATTGATGCCATTTATCTGAATTTTCGCCTTTTAGCCACACTCTGCCATAATCAAAACCAGTAAAAATTCCGTAAGACATTGGTAAAATACTTCTTTTTATTTTTCCTAAATTCAAGCGGATATCGCTACTTTGATAAAAAGATTGGTTCCCTAGAAAACGTTCATTTCTAAAACCTCTCAAATCATAATCACCACCTAAAGTGGCACCTTGATAAAAATCAAAATTGTTATTCAATAATATTTTTGCTTTCAAAATTGTTGCCAAAACTATTTTGCCGTTAGCATCAATTTTATGGTTGAAATTTAGTTTGCTTTCTACTGTCGGAAAATTCATTTTAGTATCATTTAAATTCATTTTCCAACTTCCAGCTACTGAAAATCCCATTCCCATGGTAGGAAATGAAGGAATATCATAATTTTCAAAACTGTATTTCATTGTAGCTCCTGCAAATTTTTGGCTGTTAAAAACATCTTGATTTACGATTCCGGGGATGTTTATAAAACGATCATTCGTTTCTTCTACACTGATTCTTTCAAAGGAGGTTTGAAATAAGATTGCACTACCATATTTCCCTGTTTTTTTAATGGACGGCATAACCATTAATGTTCTAAGACGCACCCGATTATAATCCATTCCAAAAGTTTCGTCATTATTTAAAGATTCATTTCCGTATCCAAAATAATTAATCGTAAAGTTGGGACTCGTGAATTGGGCTTCCAAATCTAAATCCCATTTACCTACTGATTTTGGAAAATGAGCATTATAAATGAGTTCATATCCATCGGTTGCAAAAAAGTAATTGGCTTTTAAGATGTGTTTTTGCGTATACGGATTTTGATTGAATTTATTAACGGTGTAGTTAGTTACAAACCCTAATTTTATACCATTATCAGGATTATAACCAATACTTGGTAAACCAGAAAAAGCATTATATTTTGGTTTTTCATAATCATAAAGATTGGTTTGATAATCATCCGTCAAAAGGACTTTGGTTTTAGAATCTAAAGCATAGGTATTTGCTTTTGATTTAAAATCATTAATTTTTACCTTTTTTCCATTTTCGACAGTGTAAGAATCGTTGTCTTGTCCCCCAATTAATCGAATGTTTATTGCAGAATTTGACATGCCTTTTACTTCAAAAACATCATCATCATCTAATCCGTAAATCCAAATATTCTTAGTTTTTCCAGTAGTGAAGTCTTTTGTGTAAAGTAATTCTTCACCTTCATTTTTCATTCGATACACTCCAATTTCAAGTTTATTTTTTGCCTTGTGCTGGATTATAAATTTATCTTTTTTGTCCGTTCCAACAATTAAAACTGTTTTCTGCAGCACGTTGTAATATTCCGAAGCATAGCGCTGCAATTGCGTTTTTCTGACTTTCAATTTATGCTTAATACTTTCGATAGTTTGATCCTGAACGGATGCAGGCAAATTATTAAAAGCAGCATCTATATCAGCATCCAAAAGGTTTTCCTCGATGTATTTTGCCTGTTTTAACCATTCGCTTTCATCTGTAGTTTTAAGTAAAGCAAGGTCTAACGGATACGGTTCACGATTGAGCCATTTCACATTTTTAATTTTCTCTTTAAAAGTTTGCATGTGGCGCAATTGTGGATTATTCATCAAAAGAGTGACTAACGCACCATCATATTTCGTAAAAGCTTGGTCTCTATCGCGTGGAATGGGTTTGTAAATTATTTTTTTGCCTTCTTTATATTCGCCCCAACGCCATTGATCCTCATGTCTATCCCAATCGCCAATGAGCATGTCAAACAATCGCACTTTGATATAAGCACTTTCATCTACTGTGTATTTTTCATCTTTGTGAAGATTTTTTAATAAATCAGCAGTACTGATAATTGCAGTTGGTTTTCCAAAGCTTTTTACTGCTATTTGACTGTCATTAGGACGTTCTTCCACCATATATAATTCATCCCCAAAATTGGCATTAAAGTCCTTTAACACTTCATGTTTCGGAATATAATACAATACGGGATTGGTATGTGAAACGCCAATTTTGTCTGCTAAATTACCTACTGCAAAAGGGGTATAGGGATGTGAGGTGGTGTAAAAATCAGATAAAAGATCATCAGCATACGTATCCTCAAATTCGTTTTGAATAAACTGGTCTTTAAAAGCTACCGATTGTAAAAACCGTCCAGTACTTTTTTTCATGGCACGCATTACATATTCTTTGCCATTTTTATCAAAAAGTTGCAATGATTTTGATTGATGACCACCTCCTGCACGTTTCCGTTTTAAGCCTCCAAAGAGAGTGTCAATAGTAGCCGTTTTTACTTCTATTGGCAAACTGTAATATTTTCGATAATGGTTTCCAAAAAAGAATTTATAAAATAATGATTTTTTAGTTTTTTTCGTTGAATAGATAGATGTCGCGGTAGTTTTACTAAATGAGGTTGGAAAATCTGAGGTTATATAATTGCCTTTTTCATCTAACACGAACTGCTCAAAAATCAGTTTTTCTTTATTATTTTCTTTGCCATAAAAAGAAACCTTTGCTGCTCCATTTTCATAAATAGAAAGTGTGGCATATCCGTTTCCACCATACGAAAAATCATTTGGAAAAACAGCTTTAGCCGCTTCCGATTTTGAACCGGCTCCGCTGATAATTTGCCTGATGTTGTCTTTATTAATGTATTGTAAATTATGATCATGGCCCGAAACCACAATAACATTATCCTGACTTTGCAGTAGTGTTTTTATACGTTTTATAAAAAGAGTATAGCTTTTATTCTGAATGTCTTGCGGACTTATTCCAGAAGTTTTTCGGGTTAGATTGATGAGGGAGCCAAGGATAGGAAGTGGGATTTTTTGTTCCAATGGAAAAAGCTGTTTCTCTAATGAAAATTGACCACCGTGCGTTCCGTTGCTCATCAACGGATGATGAAGCGCCAGAACTACTGTTTTTTCTTGATTTTTATTCAAAATATTCTCTAATTCAGCAAAAAAATCTTCCCGTGTTTTGATATCACAATCATCATTTATAGTGGGGCTTTTATCCCAATCTTCCAAAAACCATTGGCTGTCAATAGTTATAAGAGTTACGTTTTTACTTATTTCCAGATCTTCGATGGCACAGCTTTTTCTGGGTAAAAATGATTTTTTGTCATTCAGATAATCGGTTACAAACTTGGCCTGGCGCTGTAATCCTTTAATTCCATTGTACCAATCATGATTTCCAGGAATGAAAATAGTTTGGCCTTTGAAGTTTTTAGATAATTTTAGTTGGTTTGTTAACTTATTTTCGGCAATAATTCGTTCATTTGGACTGTCAGTATTGGGCAGTCCTTTAGGATAAATATTATCTCCAAGAAATAAAAGAGTCGAGTTTTTAGTTGCTTTTTCTAATTGATTTTCAAGCAGGCCAATGGTTTCTTGTGCATTTTTTTCATTGGCATTTCCTGCGTCACCAATTAAATAGAAAGTATGCACAATTTTTGAACTATCTATTGCGTTTTGTGATATTGGATTCTTAATATTTTTACCAAACTGAGCATGATGCGTAGCGCAAGATTGAAGAACCAAAAACAAAAGAATAAAACCAAAGTTTATTTTATTCCTATTTTTAAAACGATTATCCAAAAACAATTCCATAATTTAGTAGTATAATTATTTCTTATGAATCTTATAGAACAAGCCGAAGATTTTGTTGTGAAATTACTCAAAGATAAACTTTCTAATTCATATACTTACCATAATATTAATCATACACGTGAGATGGTTGCAGCAGTTTTGGTACTTGTTGAAGGAATGAATGTAAATGCTACTGACAAAGAAATTTTGCTTGTAGGAGCTTGGTTCCATGATACAGGATACATTAATGGTTGTACTAATCACGAGAATTGCAGTAGTGCTATAGTTACACAGTTTTTGAAAGAAAAAGGAAAATCAGAAGAGTATATTGCAGAAATCACCAGCTTAATTAAAGCCACTTCAAAGGAATATGTGCCTCAAACACTTCTTGAAAAAATAATAAAAGACGCCGATTATTATCATCTTTTTAGTGATGACTATTTGTCCAGTTGTGAAGTTTTGAGAAAAGAATGGGAAAATACAGAGGATAAATTATATTCAGATAAAGATTGGGCAGCTGAAAACTGGGATTTTTTAGTGAATAAGCATCGGTTTTATACTGATTTTGCATTGGAAAATTGGCAACCTTTAAAGGAGAAAAATATAAAAAGGATTCAGAAAAAAATCAATGTAACTGATGATAAAAAGGACAAGAAATTGAAAAAAGAAGATAAAAAGAAAGAAAAAGAGGAAAAGCCGGAGCGTGGTATTGATACTGTTTTCAGAGTTACACTAGGTAATCATACCCGTTTGAGTGGCATTGCAGATAGTAAGGCTAATATTCTACTTTCTGTAAATGCGATTATTATTTCAATTGCACTTTCTACGATTATTCCAAAACTAGATAGTCCAAAAAATGCCCATTTGGTGGTTCCAACCTTTATTATGGTAATTTCTAGCGTAATCACAATCATTTTTGCCATACTTTCTACAAGGCCAAAAGTAACAAAAGGCGTTTTTACGAAACAAGATATTGAAAATAAAAAAGTGAATTTGCTTTTCTTTGGCAATTTCTACAAAATGCCTTTGCTAGACTATGAATGGGCTATGAACGAAATGATGAAAGACAGAGAGTATATTTATAATTCGATGATTAAAGATTTATATTTCTTAGGAATAGTTTTAGAGAAAAAATACAGATTATTGAGAATTGCCTATAATCTTTTTATGATAGGAATAGTTGTCTCAGTTATTGCTTTCATCATTGCTTTCAAAATGGTTGGAGTTTAGTTTAGTTCATCCAATAAATCCTGATAGGAATAGTTTTTAGAATCGGGTTCTTTATTTTTATTAATTACTTTTACTCTAATGGCTCTCAAACCCGAAACGCCTTGTAATTCCTCAACTTCAAATTCCTCGATAGCGGGTTCTAAGATATTTTTGAATTGTAAAAATTTTATGTAATTCAAATATTCGGTTTGCTCGGTATTGTGAGAATAGACGATGGTGATTTTTTCTTTTTCGGTTATTCTTTCTTTGGTACCTTTAATGTTGGCTTTGTCGATACGTTTTTTTACAACTTCATAACGGGCATTATAAGTTCCATCTACATCAAAACGTTTTTCATCCATTCTAAATCGGATTGAGATAGGGGAACTAAATACTAAAATTAATGAAGTCACATCAAGTTCGTAAGGCAAAGAAGCTTTAAGTTGATGGTGTTCCAATTCCATTTCGCACAACGTTTGCAATTGCCACAATCTTAAATTATGGAGGTATATGCTGTCAAAATCTTTGTTTGGAGTAATTGAAGCACCTATATAAAGATTGTGTTCCACGCCATCAGTTTTGAAACGTTCATAATAATGCGGAAAAATATTTTGTGCTTCAACTTGTTTTTTATCAAGAATTGAGGCCAATTTTTTATTGACAATAGACATGGCGTTATCAAATTTCTTTCTCGATTGGTAAAACATTCCTGTTTTTTCATCCAAACTCTCAAAATAATTTTGCTCTAGTGTTTCACCTATTTTATTTGTTTTTGTATTTCTTAAAATAGGATGTATCTCTTTTTCAATATAAAGTTGAATTTGTTGTTCTGTATCAGCTTTTAGAGGGAATGCCAGTTGTTCGTAAAATGATTGCAGTTCAAATTTTCGTTGTTCCAATAAAACCAGGTTGCTATTTGAATTTTGATTTTCAAAGATTAGAATAAGAGCCTCCAATTGATTTTTTAAATCTTCCTTTACTGTCTCATTTCTGTGCTCCGAAGAGCCTTTGATATCTATTTGCCCGTATAAAGGATATACTTCTTTGAATACAATTTCTTTGAAAATATAGTCTTTATTTGGATTATTAGTTTGAAAATATTTGAGAGCTTCTCTTCTGAATTTCCAATAAACACTTGGATGAATAGCCGTGTATTCCCTCTGAATGATTGCTTCTATATGGTGTTGCATATCATTGTTGTAGCGCTCCAATGTATCTACCAAATAAGGTAAAATCAAATTTAGGTTATTTGCATTAATGCTGTTAAGTTCTCTTGGTTTTGCTGAAACTAATTCTATAATACCTAAAAGTTTACCATTCTTTATTACAGGTGCAAGAATGCAGCTATGAATATTTAGTCCTAAAAAATGTTCTCCTAATTTTTCATTTCCTGGTGTTTTAGCAAAATTTTCAACTTTTGAAATTACAAAAGGCTTATTTTGTTCTAAAAGATTTTCCAAAGAGCATCCAAAAAGGAGATTTTTACAATCGGCTTCTTGCATATCGTGAAGAATAAAACTGCCTATTTTTTTATCATCGTAAGGAGGTTTTACAAACTTTTCATCTTCTTCATTGTAAATGATGAAACCAACTTTTAAATCGGATATTTTGAAAATGGAACGAAAAATAGTTTCAAAATTTTGATTGCCTTCAGTATGATCTTTTTCTGATTTCAAAAGATTACTTTTCAAGTTTGAAACGGCACTTTCTATAGAAGCATCGAATAGAGATACGATACCAAAGCCTTTTAAAATCCAGCTTTCGGACGGGAATTTTTCTTTCCACAAATCGATATTCTCATAATTGTCCATCAATAAATCGATATCTTCTGGAGTTAATGTTATTGCTTTATCAGTCGGGATAATTTCCATAAAATCGGCATTATATAGAATTCTATAATGTTTCATAATGCCATTTGCATCTGGAATATCGTAAAACAAAGGTTTGTTGAAATCAAAATGTTGATTGTAGAATGTGTTCAAAATCAAAATGCAATTCATTATGTAGAATTGATTGCCATCGAAATCCCGGATAGCCATGTCAAAAGTTGTTCCGGCATTGTGAAGTATTTTTTTGAATCTTTCGGTAAAATTAAACGTAAAATTTTGAAAAGGAATGGTAACCGCTTTAATTTCATTATTTGTTAAAGCAGTAGGGAATAGGTCAGCTAATAAATATTTTATCAGTGTTTCGTTAGTATGAATTAAATTAAAATCCTCAATTCCAGTTCTGAATTCTGGGAAAGATTCTATTTCTTTCAATAAAGCTTTTGCATAATTTGAACGATAATCCACATTGGTTGCCGCAATTTCATCCAAAGTTTCAATGAGTTTGTGAAACGAAATTAAGGTCTTGAATGGGCTTTCTTTGAACAAATGATAATCCATCTGATAGTTTATTTAGAATACAAAATTACTAATAAACGAAATTGGATAGACTAATTTTAGGTTCTTTTTTTAAGTAGTATGATTCGAATTTAATAAATCGATTTTTTTTGGACACTAAATTTTAATATCCTTTAAAGAAATTTATAATAATTGAGTAATGGGAATGCTATTGTACTTTAATAATTTTTTTTGGTTATTTTTTTGTCTCAATATCATTATAGATTTTATTAGTAGAAGGATTAGCATCTTTTCAAGGTTTTAGTAGGTTAGCAATAGGGAGTAGTTTAATTCTTGAAAGCTTTTATTTAATGAAATTGACTTTAATAAAAAGCTACTAATTTAGAGCTTTGAAATAAAATGATTTTGTTAAATGGAAACGGATTTTAAACGGCATGAACCCTTTTTTTATAAAACCCAATTAATGTTTCGTTTATTTCTTTTAGTTCTGGGGTGAGAAATGTTTTCTGACCATTTTCATCGTTAGTTAATTCAAGATGACAAACAGTACATTTAAATTCTTTGAAATGATTTGTGACATTTCTAGTTGTGATAATTTTATGCCCAAACAATGAACACAAAATGTTTTTCTTCAGAAATTTTTCTTTGATTTCAATTGTGTTCATAAATTTGAGTATTAAGATTTGGGAAGATAAACGTAATAAATAATCGTTTAAATAGCAAATAAAATCGACAAAATACATTTTATGTTAATAAAAATATAAAATTACTTACAAATAAAATAAATACCAATTCTTTTTTGTCTTATAAAATCAAAAAAAATCCCCAATCACTTTCGCAATTGAGGATGGAATATTTAAGTGCAAGAACTGTAAAATTTGACTGAACACTGTAACTAGCTCTTCTCTTCTTTATTGAAATAAACTAAATAATAATACATTTGTTTTTCTTCATCCCAACCTTTTTCAACAAATTTTTCTGCACTTTCAGGATTGATGAAATCCATTTTTATTTGGATATGTGTATCTAAATTAATTACATTTTTGATTGATTTTCTTGCGTCTGAAACTGCAGCATTGGCAATAGGGAAAGAAGTTACATCTTCAATGCTATATTTTTCTCCTTTGTCTATTTTGTAATTTTTGAATTCTGGAATCAAATCCGGGTTGTCTAAAACTTCATTTAAGAAATTAGTTTCTTCAAACTGATCATTTTTAGCAAAATAATTCACGGAACGATTCATGAACATCACTTCTTCTTTCTTGTCTTCGGCAGGAAAAACAACGTCTTTGGCGAAGTTCTGACAGAATTTTAAATATTTTTTAGTAATGAAATTTTCATCCTCAAAAGCATCTACTGAAAGAAAATGTTCCAGCCAATATCTTGCATCATAACGGTTGCTATCTACTGTTAGGATTTTATAACCTTCTTCTTTTTTATAATTAAAGATTAAGCATCCTTTGTCTAATTTATTTAAATTTACACCTTGTTGCAAAATCATTTCTAAGTGCGTTTCCTTTTCCTCAAATTGTAAAAAGTCAGCTTGTATCTCACTTTTGAATATTCCTATGGCGTCCACCACATTATTATCAATACTCACATTTGTTAAATACGTAACATATACTTCTCCATTCTTGATGTGTGGATGATTGGATTGCTCAAATAAGTGTTTCGTGATTTTTTTTGAAACTTCATGAATAGTACTTGGGTTTTCAAAAATTTCCGTTGCAAATTTGAACATGTCATTATAATCCAAATCGATTTCATGTGCAAATTGAAAATAGTTTTCTTCTTTTTCTCTAAAAGGTTTAAAGAAAAACTCCTTCATCAACGGTACAATTTCATCATTTAAATTAAACGGTTGCTCTGATAAAAAAAGAGCTTCGTTTCTGCTTTTATTACCAACTCTATGAATTGATAAGTTCTCGATATGGGTATTATATAAGTTGATCATATATTGTATTTAATATTTAGATGAGAGAGCCAAGATAAATGACAATTTTTAAGTCTTTCATCTTGGCTCTTGATGCTTATTCGCTTAGTTATTTAATTCCAATTCTCCTCAAACCCATAGTCTTCAAAACTATCATCTCCTTCAAACATGTCTAAATCATCTTCGTCCAGTCCATCTTCAAATTCATCATTATAGTCATCGGCATTATCTGATTCAAAGTTTTTTTCCATAGCTTCATCAGGCATTTCACCGTGAGAAAATATCGTTTCTGGATATAGATTTCCAAGAATCTGGTCTTCTACTGCGGCTAATTCTACAAGGAAAGTCCACATGTTGATGAAATCATATACATAGATAATTTTGGTGTTTTGTTTATCTAAAATATCCGATAACTGATAATCGCTCATTACTTTTTGTTCCCCTGGAATATCTCCGGTATCAAAAAGCGAAATTTCGTCTTCCTGATTCCATGTTTCATCACAAGTATAAAATGAAGCCACTTCCATTCCGTCAAAACCAAAGGAATTAAAGATAGCATTGTGTAAATCTTCTAAAGTATCGTCTTCAAGTATTGCAATGTCTCTAAAAACATCATCTTCTGCGTCTAGAATTACTCTAAATTTATAAACCATAATCTTTGTTTTTGTTGAAAGGTCAAAGGTAAAATTTAATTTTAGATTTTATCCCGAAGTTTCGGGACAGATTTCAGATTTGTTGATAAGATTTTTGCGTATGATTCTGTAAGGAGAGTATGTGATTGATTGTCTTTTTTTCTAAAATAGTAATGTGTTTTAAAAATTAAGATGAGCTGTTTCTAAATTTATCGGTAATTCGTTTTCGAATGATGTGATACTTTTTATGATTTGGATAACTTCTGTTCGCGGTCATATTATTGAAAATTAAAGCTACAATCAGTAGAATAAGTACACCACTTAGAACAGGATATAGCACATACCAATAGCCAAGCATTGTAATTTTTGGAGAACCAATTATTGCAATCAATGCGGTAGCGCCTCCAGGAGGATGTAACGTTTTGGTTGCTTGCATTAAAACGATTGAGAATGAGACAGCTAGAGGAGCACTTATCCATAAAATATCGGGCGCAAATTTAGCTACTGTAACTCCTACAATCGCCGATACAAGATGGCCACCAACAAGATTCCTGGGTTGGGATAATGGACTTTGGATTGCGCCATAAACCAAAACACTTGAAGCACCAAAAGAGCCAATCAAAAAAACTACATCTGAATGCAGTAGTGTTTTGGATTGCATATAAGCCATTAGACCTATACCGATAAACGATCCTAAAAAAGCCCAAAAATGTTCTTTGAAATCAACTAAAGTTTCTTTGTAAAGAATGTATTTAGTTTTACGATAATTCCTTTTTATTTTTTCAATTGGCATAAACTATTATTTTGATAAACTGGCAGAATAGGAGTACACAGTGAATGGATAAATCATTTTGGCTGTGTATTTTGAAATCAGACAAGCAACCAAAATGGGAAGAAATAAAGTATAATCATTCGTTAATCCACAAACTAAGAAAATCGCTGTAAAGGGCGCATGAATACTGGCGCTTAAAACCGCAGCCATTCCAATAACCATAAAGTTTACAGGAATTACATTCGCTTTTAAATAGGTATTTAAAAGCAAAGCAACAAGTAATCCTAAAAAGGCACCAATGAATAGGCTTGGTGCAAAAACTCCTCCATCACCACCTGAAGCAAGCGTTGCCGAAGTTACTATTGGTTTTAGAAGTATTATTCCAATAAATGTCAGTCCCAATGAAAATGATAGTGTCACGTCATTCGAATGAACAAATATTCCCTTGATAGCATGATATCCTTCTCCATAAAGTTGTGGAAAAAAGAATAAGGAAATACTCAGAATTAGTGAGCCTATAAGAATCTTATAATAATGAATTTTTATTTTTGAAAATTGAGATTTAAATAATAAAACACAACGAGTAAGATAAACGGAATTGATTCCGGCTAAAATCCCCAAAAGTATAAAATACGGAATCGCTCTTAAATGCCAAGTTTCAATACTTACCGCAAACAAAGGTTTTTCATCTAATAAAGAAACAAGTCCAAAAGCTATTGCAACCGCAATCAAATTACTGATTAAAAACGCTCGGGTTACCTTTCGGGAAATAACTTCAATCGCAAAAAGAATTCCGGCAATAGGACTGCTGAACAAGGCGGTAACTCCGGCGGCAACTCCTGCACAGATCAATTCAGTTTTGTATTGTCTGAATACGTTTTGTTTTCTTTGGGCAACAGAACCAATAGTCGCAGAAGCAACAACGGTGGAAACTTCAATTCCTGTGGATCCTCCAAAAACAACAGTCAATAATCCGTTGATGAAATGGGATGGAATTTTATAATTGGGTAAGTTTTTGGACTTTGAATTCGTGCTTTCAAAAATTTCTTTAATCCCTTTATTTTCTTTTTTTCTAAAAAGATATTCTCTAAGGAAATATATTACGGATAGACCAAAAACCGGAAAAAGAATAATATATATAGGATTTAAGGAAGCCTGATAAAAAAATATTTCCTCGTAATATTCGGTTATTTTCTTTAATGAAATTCCTAAAAAAGCCGAAAGAAAACCAATTAGAACAGAAACAATAACTAATTTTTGAAATTTAATTAATTGGTAATTTTTTTTAATTCGGGTAGTATTGTTCATCTAATAATTGTTTTACAAACCGTAATTCCAAATAAAATAAAAATGATTTATTTGAAAAAATAAAGTTTTTGAGAGTATTACAAATTTAAAGAAAGAATCTTAGACTGGGGTTCTAAAATCAATATAAGTACTATTTTTTATGATTTATTTGTGAATTATGCTTTTTTAGCAGGTTAAAACGGTCTTATTTTTCATAAAATTCAATCGGAAGATTATCTGGATCAGCAATAAAAGTAAAAGGTTTGTTTGTTGTTGGGTCCAATCGTATGGCTTCAGACGCTATATTTTTTGAAGATAAAAAATCAATTGTTTGGTCCATGTCATTTACTTCAAATGCTAGATGGCGTAATCCAGTTGCTTCTGGTCCCGAAGTACGCTGCGGTGGATTTGTAAACGAGAAAAGTTCAATGATGTAAACGCCATTTAAAGCCAAATCAAGTTTGTAGGATTCTCTTTCCTCACGGTAAATTTCCCGAATAATTGTTAAGCCCAAAACATCGGTATAGAACGTTTTAGATTTTTGATAATCAGAGCAAATAATGGCTATATGGTGTACTTTGTTGATGGAAATCATAATTATTTCGTTTTATTTTAAATAAGTCATTTCAGGAAGATTCGCAGTTGGATCTTGCACTAAAGCCTCTGAATGAAGTTGGTGGATTATCGCTTTTGTTTTTTCGAGATTATCAATCCTAAAGAGGAATTGTACTTCATTTTCATCATCGGCATTTTGCCAAAGGTATTCTAAATACATTCCTTGGGATACATGAAACGCTTTGTCTTTTTCCAAAATAGCTTTGATGATTTCCAGCGGGACATTTTTGAGTTTGGCTAGAACGTGTGGCATAATTTTAATTTATTCGTTAAGTTTCCGAATCACTTTTGCTGGATTTCCAACAGCCAATGAATTATCAGGAATGTCTTTTGTGACAACAGAACCAGCACCAATAACACAACCATTTCCTATAGTTATGCCAGGGCAAATAACTGAATTTCCACCAATCCAACAATCGTCTCCAATAGTTATAGGTAAAGCATTTTCATGGGTCTTTCTCAGTTCAGCATCAAGTGGATGTGATGCGGTATAGAGTTGAACACCTGGAGCAAATAGCACATTAGAACCAATGGTCACTTTGGCACAATCTAACACAACACAATTCACATTAAAATAGACATTTTCTCCACAACTGATATTGTAGCCGTAATCACAAAAAAATGGAGGTTCAATATAAAGATTTGCTCCTGCATTAGGAATCAGCTCTTTCAGTATTTCTCGCGCTTTTTTGGTTACTCTATATTCGGTAACATTTAATCTGTGAAGAAGGTTTTTTGATTTTCGCCTGTCTTTTACTAAAACGCTATCACCAGCCAGATAATGTTCTCCGGCGATCATTTTTTCTTTTTCTGTTTTCATAAATGGATTCTAGTTTAGGGTAAATATAAAAGAAATTGCTCAGGAATACAACTCATCCTATAATTTCAACAGTTCAGTTACTTATTGTTTTTTAAGTCTAATTCCCGAAATATATTTGCCTAATCAAAAAAGAATATCATGAAGATTATTTATACGCTGACTATTTTATTGTGCTCGATAACGCTATTTTCACAGACAACGCTTTCCGGGAAAGTAGTCGATGAGAAAGGAAATCCAATAGTGGGAGCCAATGTCTTTATCGAAGGAACGTATGACGGTACTTCCAGTACTGAAACGGGTGATTTCACTTTTACAACTACTACAACAGGGAATCAAACTTTGGTGGTGAGTTTCTTAGTGTATGAAACTACAAAAATGATAATCGATGTTTCAAATTTTAAAAATAAAACTATAAAACTAAGAGACAATGTCAATGCATTGGATGCTGTAATAATTACCGCAGGGAATTTAGAAGCAGGCGACAAGGCAAGAGTTTCAGTGTTGAAACCACTGGATATTGTAACTACGGCAGGTTCGGCAGGGAATATTATTGCCGCTTTGCAAACGTTACCCGGAACGCAAAATGTGGGTGAGGACGGACGATTATTTGTTCGTGGCGGCGAGGCAAATGAAACGCAAACTTTTGTAGATGGGATTCGCGTAGCGCAACCTTACGGCGCTTCTGCTCAAAATTTACCTACACGCGGTCGATTTTCGCCATTTCTTTTTAATGGAATATCATTTTCCACAGGTGGTTATTCTGCTGAATATGGGGAGGCCCTATCCAGTGTTTTGTTATTGAACACGCAGGATGAACCCGACCAAAACAAAACCGAAATTTCGTTAATGACTGTTGGTTTAGGAGTTGGGAATACTCAAAAATGGAAAAAAAGTTCTTTGAGTGTGAATACCGCGTATATCAATTTGGCGCCTTACCAAGCTGCAATCAAGCAAAATGTAGATTGGAATAGTCCCTATCAATCTTTGTCTGGAGAAACGGTATACCGCTATAATTTCAATAACGGGATTTTGAAATTATACGCTGCTTTTGATTCTTCTAAATTCGACATCAATCAGGAAAATATCAATTCAGCACAGAAGATCAGAGTTGATTTAAACAACACTAATTTTTATTTTAATTCTTCCTATAAAGGCGGTTTTGGCAACAATTGGCAAATTACTTCAGGTTTGAGTTATGGTTACAGTAAAAATAAAATAAAATTGGATTCAGATGCTGTTGCAAATGATGAAAACGCCGCCCATTTGAAATTAAAATTAACACAACGTTTTTCTGAAAGAGTGAAATTGTCTTTTGGGGCAGATTATTTTATTACCAAATTCAATGAGGATTTCAAAGAGAATTTAGGAACTACAAATACGAATGGCTATAATTCAAATATCGGAGCAGTTTACACCGAAGCGGATGTTTTTTTCTCCAAAAAGTTTGCTGCAAAAGCTGGATTGAGAGCTTCATACAATGATTTACTAAATGAAACTGCTCTTTCTCCCAGAGTTTCATTGGCTTACAAAATGGCTAAAAATAGTCAGCTTTCATTAGCTTATGGAGATTTTTCACAAACGCCAAATGTGGACTATATCAAATATTCTAAGTTCCATCAATTCGAAAGTGAGAAAGCATTACATTATATTTTGAATTATCAATACAATAAAAATGGAAAAACCTTCAGAGCAGAAGCCTATTATAAAGATTACAGTAATTTGGTGAAATATGATACGCCATCAATACAATACAATTCGATGTTTAATAACAATGGTTCTGGTTATGCTAAAGGATTAGATTTATTTTGGAGAGACGGGAAATCGATTAAAAACTTAGAATATTGGGTTTCGTATTCGTACATCGATACGGAGCGAGATTATAAAAATTTTAGTGCCCAGGTTACTCCTAATTTTGTTGCCGATCATAGTTTGTCGATTGTTACTAAATATTGGATAAACGATTGGAAATCACAAATTGGATTCACAAATTTATACAGTTCCGGGCGACCGTATAACAACCCAAATGAAACGAAATTCATGAACGGAAAAACAAAATCTTATAACAGTTTGAGTTTCAACTGGGCGTATTTATTGACTTCGCAAAAGATTTTGTATTTCTCTGTCTCTAATATTTTAGGAAGCCAAAATGTGTATGGTTATGATTATGCGAAAAATCCAAATACAGCCGGAGTTTATAATAGGGTGGCCATTACGCCAACTGCAGATAGGTTTTTCTTTCTGGGATTCTTTTGGACCATTAGCAATGATAAAAAAGAAAACCAATTGAAGAATCTTTAAAAGGAGTCATAAAGTCAAAGTTATAATGTCCCCGTAAACGTATATTTCTTCAACTTTATGACTTTTGACTTTATGACTTTCGTCTAAATAACAATTCATCCATTAAAATCAACAGTTCAGTAAGTATAAATTTAATAGGAATAAAAACAGAGATACTTTTGAAGTATAAATTAAAAGTTTCAATCGTCAAAATAGTAATCATCTTTAAAAACAGAAATCATGACAAAAGTTATCACCGCAATCGCATTATTTATATGCAGTTTATTATCAGCTCAAGGGCAATTTGAGCAAGGAATGGGAAAAGCATTCGGACTTTGGAAGGAAGGAAAAAGCACTGAAGCTTCGGATTTGTTCGAAAGAATTGCAGGAGCAGAAAAAACGAGTTGGCTGCCTAATTATTATGTTGCGTTGGTAAATACAAGCACTGCTTTTGGAACACAGGATAAAGATAAAATGAATTTGTTGCTTACAAAAGCGCAAAATGCATTGGATACAGAAATGGGTAAAAATCCAAATAATGCAGAATTATTAGTGATGCAAGCCATGATTAATACGGCATGGATTGTTTTTGATCCCATGACGAATGGAATGTTATTATCTGGAAAAACAATGGAATTGTATGCCAAAGCAGAAGCAATAGCACCAGAAAACCCAAGAGTAGTTTTTGGTAAAGCAGAGTTTCAAATAGGAGGGGCCAAATGGACAGGAATTGACACTAAACCTTTGTGTGGTCAAATTGAAAAATCAATCGGACTTTTTGCTACTTTTAAACCGGAAACTCCTTTCTCTCCAAAATGGGGATTGGATAGAGCAACTGAAGCATTGAAAAACTGCAAATAAAATTTACTAGAAAAAATTAAACTAAGAAATGGAAAATCAAAGGATACATACCTATACAGAATTTAAAAAAGGAACAATTGTTTCTCTTAAAATTGCTTTGATTTTTACTTTTGTATTTTCTTTAATCCAAGGCCGTTTTGATTTTGAAACGGTGTTGACCACTTTTTGGGTAAGTTCATTGTATTCTTTTGGGATTGGTTTTGGTAATGGTGTAATCAACTCGCTTCTGAATAAGAAATGGGATTGGTTGGAACACACTAATTTAAGAGTGTATTTTGGAATAATAGCTACAGTGTTGTATACGGTTCCGGTTGTTTTAATAATTGATTATATTACTTTCGTGGTTTTTCAAAAAATGAATCCTGCTGAGTTTTTTAATGACAGAATGATATGGGTCCACTTATTTTATATCATACTTTCTTTAGGCGTTTCGACTTTTATGCATGCACGGAGTTTTATGGCGAATTGGAAACAGGCTTCAAGAAAAGAAGTAACGGAACAAAAAATAATTGCAGGCACAGCTTCGGCAAAGTTTGAGAGTTTAAAGAATCAAATTGACCCGCATTTTCTTTTTAATAGTTTGAATGTTTTAAGCTCTTTAATTGAAGAAAATCCAGAGAATGCGCAACGATTTACGACTTCATTGTCAAAAATTTATCGCTATGTATTAGAACAAAAAGATAAAGAGTTAGTTTCAGTTGAAGAGGAATTGGCTTTCGCCAAAACTTATATGAACCTGCTCAAAATGCGTTTTGAAAATAGCTTGTTTTATGAATTGCCAACAACAACTAGCAATCCTCAAGCAAAAGTGGTTCCACTTTCTTTACAGCTTTTATTGGAGAATACGGTGAAGCACAATGTGGTTAGTGAACAAAGGCCTTTACACATTCGCATTACGATTGAAGGAGATTACCTTGCTATTCAAAATGAGTATCAAAAGAAAGAAGTATTGCAAGATCGCCAAGGTGTAGGATTGCAAAACATCATCAATCGCTATGGAATTATTACAAATAGAAAAGTATTGATTGAACAAAATGAAAAAACCTTTACGGTCAAAATACCCATTTTAACCAAACAAATTTCGGTTATGGAAACGAATAGTAATTACAGTGAAAATAGTGCTTATTACCGAGCTAAAAAACGGGTTGAAGAACTTAAAGGCTTTTATGGAAACTTAATTTCATACTGTTGTGTCATTCCTTTTTTAATATTTATTAATCTAACTTATTCTCCACATTTTCAATGGTTTTGGTTTTCGGCTGCAGGCTGGGGATTTGGATTGCTTATGCATGCTTTGAAAGTTTTTGGATATAGCACCAATTGGGAAGAAAGAAAAATTCAAGAGATTTTGCAAAAAGAAGATAATAAACAAACTTGGAAATAGTATTAGCATTCCGTTATAAATGGAATTTTTATGACTGAACCTGAAGTAATTTTAAATATAAACATCATGGAAAATAACAATCAAAACGAGGAACGTTATTACAAAGCGAAAAAAAGAGTAGAGGAAATTAAAGGTTTTTATGGGAATTTAGTAGCCTATATTGTTGTTAACATTGGACTTTTAGTGATTAATTTACTCACTTCTCCCAAACATTTGTGGTTTTATTGGCCTATGTTAGGCTGGGGAATTGGGGTTGTTTTTCATGGCATGAAAGTTTTTAATTATATGCCATTTATAGGGAAAGACTGGGAAGAGAAAAAGATTAAAGAGTTTATGGATAAGGAAAAAGAGAACAAGGAGACTTGGAGATAATTTAATTTTGAAAGAAATGGGAAGATTTAGAAGAAGGATGTTAAATGATTATAATACGGAAGCGTATAATCCGGACGAGCGCTATAATCTAGCATACAAAAGAGTAAAAAGGATCAAAGGTTTTTACGTTCATTTAATTGTTTATGTCATTGTTAATGCATTTATTGTTATTTCAAGTTTTAATCGAAGCTTACTCGACAACGAGATATTCTGGCGTTGGGAAACTTTTTCAACAGCATTATTTTGGGGAATTGGATTAACAGCTCATGGACTATCTGTTTTTGGAAGAAATATATTTTTTGGGTCTGAGTGGGAAGAGAAAAAAATTAAAGAATTAATGGAAAAAGAAAAAAGTGAGAAATGGGAGTGAAAATGAGTTTTCAATCCCATGTTTCAGTTAACCAAATAACCAAATAAACGATTCACCATTAAATGACGACAATAATAATTGAAGACGAAAAACCATCTGCAAGATTGCTACAACGAAAACTTGAAAAGCTACATATTCAAGTAGGGGTGATGTTGCATTCAGTAGAAGAATCTATTGATTGGTTTTCTAAAAATAAACATCCGGATTTGATCTTTTTGGACATTCAATTATCGGATGGATTGTCTTTTGAAATCTTTGAAAAAGTAGCTATCAAAAGCGCCATAATTTTCACGACGGCTTATGATGAATATGCGTTGCGGGCCTTCAAATTAAATAGTATTGATTATCTTTTAAAACCCATCGACGAGGACGATTTGGAAGTGGCAGTTTCTAAATTTAAAACGCGCTTACCAAAACAAGAAACAGTACAATTGGATTTTGAGCAAATCAAAAGAATGCTGATCAATCCATTTGAAAAAAATCATAAAAAAAGGTTTACAGTAAAAATTGGACAACATTTGAAAGTAATCACTACTGATGAAATCGAATGTTTTTTTAGTGAAAATAAAGGAACCTACATTCATACTTTCGACAATAGAAATTATTTAATTGAAAATACGTTGGAGTTTTTGGAACAAGAATTAAATCCTCTAGATTTCTTTCGAATCAATCGAAAATTCATTATATCGCTTAAAGCAATTAAAGAAATTGTGTTGTACAGTAATTCTCGTTTGAAGGTTATTTTGCCTTCTTACAAAGAGGATGAAGTGATAGTAAGCAGAGAAAAAGTTTCCGAATTTAAAACCTGGATTGGGTAATTAAAGTAATAAAAAAAACTGTTTCAAAACTTCAAACAAAATCCATAAAAGGAAAATATTAAGTGAAGGCTTTTGAAACAGTTTAGTGATTTTTAGCTCTTGAAATTATTCAAATAAGGATCTGATTTCTTTTTCAGTTTTGCCTAATTTTTGTTGTAATTTCCCCCAAGTTTCATCTTCTTTTCCTTCTTCAAACAATACATCGTCATCTGTCAATTCCGCGAATTTTTGTTTAAGTTTTCCTTTTAATTCATTCCAGTTTCCTTTAATCTCTTTTGAATTTGGCATAATGTATAGTTTTAAATTGATATTATTTCTTTTACAAATTTGGTAATTGAAAACCGTAAAACTGTTATGTAATTAAGAGGATTTGTTGTTTAATTTTTGGTAAATTGTTTGGAATTTTGAATGCTTTCGAAATAAAGTAACGACACTTTTTTAATTAAATTAAAAACAGAGGTGATTTCATTTAAATTACTGGTGTTTAATAAACTGAATTTTTATAATAGATTATGTCTATGGTTGTTTTATACCTTAAAAACTGTTTTTCGGATTCCAATTAATGCGAAAATAAACAACGTGTAAAGGATAAAAAAGGGAATGATGTATTCTATTAAATTTAATGGCAGCATAACGGCAATAATCAATAATTGAAAGCCTAATCCGTAAATTGAAAGTAGCGTCATAAACCAATGTGGGAATGTTTTTACCTTGTACGCCTCTTTGTCAAGGGTGTGAATTATTTTGTCAAAAGTGCCATAAACAATCGTGTAAATCCGGAACAAGAGATCCACTGATTTTTGACTTTCTCCAGGCAAAGCTTTGGGGGATTTGTATTCGAAAATTTTACTGGTTGCATCTCCTCCAACAGATTTGTTCCTTAAAATTACATAGTAGTAATTGTATAAAGTTCCTTGTAACTGGATGCCGATAAACGCTAAAATAGTAAGCCAAAGTGTAGTTTTTGAAACATAACAAATGGTCATAAAAAGCAAGAGGTTTAAGATGATATCAAATACACTGTCGAGGTATCTTCCGGTATAGGAAGGCGTGTTTTTTATCCTTGCCAGTTCTCCATCGGCAGCATCAATTCCCGATTTCAAAATGATGAAGAAACTTGCTAAAAAGTAATGATTTTGTAAAATACAGTAAAGTGCAATAAGACCTGAAAGCCCAAAAAGCAGCGTAACATGAATGGGCGTAAATCGGGTATTCTTTAATTGATTGGCTAAGAATTTCCCGAATGGTCTTCCGTAATCTGATAAATCTAAAAATTTATCTGGAGCAGCAAGTTTAGACATTTAAGTTTATGAACAAAGAAATGCGACAATATAGTCGGGTATAAATAGTGAAAAAATTATTTTGATAAGCGGTGTAATGTGAAAGTCATTGCCGTCAATAAGAAAAATGCACTCACTTGATGTAAGAGTCCCAACCACAAAGGAACGCCATATAACAACGTTAAAACACCCAATCCAAACTGTACAAAAACCAATAATAAAAGCAATTTAATTCCTTTAGTTTGGGGTTTGTCTAAAGTGAAATTAATGCTTTTAAAGTACAATAAAACAATCATGCCAACAACAAAATAAGCTAATGTTCTATGTACAAATTGAACCCCGCTTTTTCCTTCTGTGAAACTCAAAAGTAGGTTTTTTTGTTCCAGAAAAACACTGTCATGGATAAATTGTCCATCACTCATTAAAGGCCAGTGATTGTGAATTAAACCCGCATTTAAACCGGCAACAAAGCCACCATATATAATTTGCAATAATAAAAAAGCCAGAGCTATACGGGCAATGGTTCGTAATGATTTTTCAATTTCTTTCTTTTCAGGATATAGTAAATCCAAAGCAACCCAAAGTGTATAGGCAAATGTGATAAAAGCAAAAGTTAAATGCAATGCGAGTCTAAAATGACTTACATCTGGATTATTTACCAAACCACTTTTTACCATAAACCAACCCAAAAATCCTTGAAATGCACCCATTCCCAGAAGAATGCCATATTTTTTTAAGGTTTCGCGGTCAATTTTTTTCTTAATTAAAAAATAAACAAACGGGATGATAAAAACAAAACCAAGAATTCGTCCAGTAAAACGATGAAACCATTCCCAGAAATAGATGAATTTGTAATCAGAAAGAGTAAAATCGTTATGGATGTTTATTTTTTGATATTCGGGAAATTGCTTGTATCGTTCAAAAGCTTCCTGCCATTTTGCTTCTGAAAGCGGAGGCAAGGTATCGGTAACTAAATGCCAGTCGGTCATGGAAAGTCCTGAATTGGTCAAACGTGTAATTCCGCCAACAACAACCATTATAAATATTAAAAGACAACCTGAAAGCAACCAAATAATAATTGACTTATTCTCCTTTTTCATTTTTGAAACTAATTTTTGCAAAGATATTTTAAAAACAATTAATCCTTAATTCAACAAGCGTTAATCTTCAGCCCTATTTTTTCGGCTCTTTTTAGCATAAAACTATAAGCAGCTTGATATTCGTTCGGGATTTCCCCTTCCAGTATGGCTTCTTTGATGGCTTCTTTGAGCATTCCAATTTCTTTGGATGGTTTAATGTTAAAAATTCCCATAATCTCTTCTCCTGTTATTGGAGGTTGAAAATTACGAATATTATCGCGTTCCTCTACTTCCACAATTTTCTTTCGAACAATTTCAAAATTATTATGGTATTTTTTGAATTTGGTTGGGTTTTTGGTGGTGATATCTGCTTCACAAAGCGTCATTAGATTTTCTACATCTTCACCGGCGTCAAAAACTAAACGACGTACCGCAGAATCGGTAACGGTATCTTGCGATAAAACAATCGGTCGCGAACTCATCATGACCATTTTTTGGACAAATTTCATCTTTTGATTCAAAGGCATGTGCAAACGTTCAAAGATTTTCTTCGCCATTTTTCCGCCCAGAAATTCATGTCCGTGAAATGTCCAGCCTTGCTTTTTATTGAAACGCTTGGTGGGTGCTTTTCCAATGTCGTGCAACAAAGCAGCCCAGCGCAACCAGACATCATCCGTATTTGGACAAATATTATCAACGACTTCTAAGGTGTGGTAGAAATTATTTTTGTGTGTGTGCCCTTCAATTTCTTCGACTTGATTCAAAGCAGTTAATTCCGGTAGAATGAGGTCCAAAAGCCCTGTTTTGAACAATAGCAAAAATCCAACAGAAGGTTTGTCTGTAGAAAGGATTTTATTCAATTCATCAACAATACGTTCACCGGATATGATTTTAATCCGTTCAGCATTTTTTGTAATAGAGTTCAAAGAGCGTTCCTCGATTTCAAAACCCAATTGGTTTGCAAAACGGATTCCTCTTAACATTCGCAAAGGATCATCAGAAAAAGTGATATCCGGATCCAAAGGGGTTTTGATCGTTTTGTTTTTTAAATCTTCCAAGCCATTAAAAGGATCTGATAATTCGCCAAAGTTTTTTGCATTCAATGATAAAGCCAAAGCGTTTATCGTAAAATCACGACGGTTTTGATCATCCTCTAGCGTTCCGTTCTCTACAACAGGATTGCGACTATCTACATTATAGGATTCTTTTCGCGCACCTACAAATTCAATTTCGGTATCTTCAAAACGCAACATCGCTGTTCCATAGGTTTTGAAAACCTGAACTTTTGGTTTTTTTGGAAGTAATTGGGAAACTTTCAAAGCCAATTCGATTCCGCTGCCAACGGCAACAATATCAATATCTTTTTTGAAATCTCTATTCAAAATCAAATCTCTCACGAAACCACCAATTACATAACTTTCAATGTTAAGTTCTTGGGAAGCTTGAGAAATCACTTCGAAAATTTTATTATTTAAGGCTTCTTTATAGGAAGTTTTGATGCTCATTTTAAAAATGTTTAAAGTCTATAGTCTAAAGTTGCTAAACTGAAAACTGAAAACTGAATACTGCAAACTATTTCCGAATCACTTTTACCTGCGCATCATTCGTCAATTTTATAATTGTAGAAGGTTTACCGGCAATTTTTTCGCGATGCAAATTTACAACATAGTCCACGCCTTTTATAATTTCGGGGCTAATTTCTTTGAAACTTTTTGGAGTAGGCTGTCCGGAAATATTTGCCGATGTTGAAACCAATGGTTTTTTCATCTTTTCCATTAATTTGAAGCAAAAAGGTTCTTTTACGATTCTAATTCCTAAAGTGTTATCTGGGGCAATTAAATTAGGAGCCACATTTCTTGGTTTGTCTAAGACTAATGTCGTTGGATTTTCGGATAAATCCATGATTTGCCAAGCCACTTCAGGGATATCCTTAAAAACATTGTACATCATTTTTTCACCATTCATCAAAACAATCATGCTTTGGGTCTCGGCTCTTTGCTTGAGTTTGTATATTTTGGCAACAGCCTCAGGATTTGTGGCATCACAACCAATTCCCCAAACGGTATCAGTAGGATATAAGATTATTCCACCTTCTTTTATGACTTCGTAAGCATTGTGTATTTCTTGATTGATATCCATTTTTTTGTTTTAATAGTGTAAAGATATTTATATGGATCTAAAAAAAATGGGGATATAATTAAAAATGTTTTTTTTAGAATATATGTGTTTCAGATTCCATGTTGATTTGAACAGAGAAATAGTTTTTCAAAATGGTTCCAGTTAAAGAATTAGAATTCTATTTTTCCCATTTTATTTTTTTTAAAGTCATTAATGGCTTTAAGTCTATATTTAAATAAAATAAAAATATTTTTTTGATACAATAGATTAGAAAATATTTGGCTTGAATATCTTTTTTTTCTTTCCCGAATAAATGTAGGAAACAATAAGCCATATTTTTTTTCTAAATAAAGCATGTTTCTAATAATGTAATAGATTCGTATGGGAGAATGTAACTGTTTCTCTTTTTTTATTAAATAGAATGTTTTAATGGAAGCTCTTTTTGTTTTTACGCCTAAAGAATGTTTTAAAAAATTGTTTTTAAAAAGAATACATTTCAGTCCCTTTTTTAGTACCGCAAAACAATAATCAAAATCAACACCGTCAATAAATAAATTTTCATCAAATCCTCCTATTGCATTAAAATGATTCAAATTTATTACGGATCCCGAAGTTATTAAAGAATGAACTTCTGCAGAAATAATATTTTTAGCATTTGCAATTCTATTTTCACTGCTATATTCTAAACCAAAGATTCCCACAGCGGCCTTATTTGAATAATTTTTAATATCATCAAAATAATAGTCCAAATTTTCTGTGATAAAAGAAGAATCTTGATCCATTGTCATTAAAAATTCAAAACCATCCGAAAGTGCTTCTTGGCATGCTTGATTTAATCGAACGGACAGTCCTTTGTTTTCAAAATCAGAAAAATAGACGATTTTATTATCATTTTCGAAAGGAATTATTGTTTTTTTGTTTTCAGTATTATCATAGATGTACAATTTATCTACTTTTGGCAAATAGCTTAATATGTTATTTAAATCTTTTTCTTTAGGATTGTATAATATTACACAGGCTGCAATTTTCATTTTAACTTTAAATTAAAGGATTTTGGGTTTGCAAAACTATACGTTTTTTATTAATTATTTCCAGAAAAGCGATGCGGCTCAATTTGAGAATTTTTTTTTGGATTAATATGTCTGATTAAGGGGATTTTTTTTCTGTGTTTTTTGATATATTTTAGCGTCTATTCCAAGAAGTAGTGCCCATCTAAAGAATTTAAAACGTTTATGTACATTATATTTTTAATTAAGATTCTATTTTTGTAAAGATTAATTTGCTCTAAATAATTTATATGATGGTAAAGCCTAAACGGATAGCAATAATAACGACACATTCATTTGGTTACATTGATTTTTTAGTCGCTAAGCTTAATGAAGCTCAGAATGTTGATTTGACTTATATTAATATCGATACTATTCCTTTTTCTTATAAAAATATATTTTATAAAATTTCTAATTTCTTATTAAAATTGATAAGTCTTCCCAGTTTAAAAGAAAAAAATAAGACAAATTATATAAAAAAAGTAATTGAAAATGGAGATTTATTTGATCAGATTTTAATTATCAGGCCTGACAAATTGCAGCGTAAGGCTTTGTTTATATTAAGGGACAATGCAATTCAAATGACCTGTTTTTTGTTTGATGGTATAGAAAACTTTAAAGATCAAAAAAAGACATTATCTTTTTTTGATACCGTTTATAGTTATGATAAAATGGATGTTAAAAAATATAATTTTCAATTTTTGACTAATTACATTTATGATGATAACATTCAAAATAACGACATTCAAAATAAAGTTTTTAATATTTCTTCATTTGATAGAAGATTCCTTTTTTTAGAGAAGGTTGCCAATTATCTATCTAAAAATTCCATTTCTTTTCGGTTTGTAGTTAAAAAAGATAAAATATTTGAACATAAAAACATAGAAATTATTAATGAATACTTACCCATTAGTGAGGTTAAGAAATTAATAGCTAGTAGTTTAGTTTTGGTTGATATTCAAAAGGAAAACCAATACGGATTGAGTTTTCGTGTTTTTGAAGCTTTAGGTTATAAGAAAAAATTAATCACTAATAATCAGGATATTGTTACTTATGATTTTTATAATAAGAATAATATTTTTGTGATTTCTGAAGAAAATTATGAAATACCGCTTGATTTTTTTGAAACGGACTATGTCGAAATTGATCCTGAAATTAGTAATAAATATAAATTAACAAGCTGGATTTCAGAAGTTTTTAAAGTAAATTCGTTATAAAATGAGCATTTTATAATTTTTAAGTGCTTTTTAAGTACTTTTTAATTTTTTGATAAAATGTTTAGATTACATTTACCGTTAAAATAATGTTAAATGAGAGTAATACATTTTACAACTTCAAAAGTTTGGCGTGGTCATGAACAAATGATAATAGATATTTACGAATCATTTAGAGATAATAAATTTGTTCAAAATCAATTAATTATATGTACAGCTGATTCGGAGATTTTTAGGATTGCCACTGAAAGGAAATTGCAAGTACAGACCATCAATTTTAAATCTGAATATGACCTTAAATTGGCTAAAAAAATCAAAAAAAATGCGGTTGAATATGGTGCGGATTTAATAATAATGCATAATAGTAAAGCACATACTATAAGTGTTTTATCGTCTGTTTTTTTTGGATTAAAAGTTCCTTTAGTTTTATGCAGAACTTTAATTAAAGATATTGGGACTAATTTTTTTAGAAAATACAAATACAATTATAATGGTATAAAGAAAATTATATGTGTATCAGATTCTGTGGTTGAGATACTTAAACCTTCTATAAAAAATCATAATTCCATGACTGTCATTGGAAGTGTCGTTGATACGGATAGGTTTCTTGATGTTAAAAAAAATGGATTCCTTCACAGAGAATTTAATATACCATTAGATTATAAAATAATTGGAAATATCTCTGCATTTTGTAAAGTCAAAGATCATTATACTTGGGTAAATACCGTCGAAGAGTTGCACAAGAGAGGGCTCAAAGCAAAATATATTTTAATAGGTGAGGGGTCTTTAGAATTAGAGATTAAGAACTATGTTAAATCAAAAGGATTAGAGAATGAGATTATCTTTGCGGGTTTTAGAACTGATATTAATAAATGCCTTCCTGAATTTGACTTGTTTTTATTTACTTCTAATTCGGAAGCAACAGGCGGGGTTATTCTAGAAAGTTATGCTTGTAAAGTTCCAGTAGTTGCTTCAAAAGCTGGCGGAATTCCAACAGTTTTAATGCATAATGAGACAGGTTTATTAGCAGAAGCGGGAAATTCGATTGATTTTGCTAATAAAGTTGAGATTCTAATTAACGACAAAATGATGCAAGATAAATTCACTAACAATGGCTTTGAATTTTTGATGGCTACTTCTACACGTTTAATAATTGGTACAAAATTTTTAGATGTTTTGAATGAGGCAATTAATACTAATTTGATTTAATTAAGTTGAAAAATATTGATACTATGATTTTTATAATAATTATGCTTTTTTTACTATTAATTGTTTTTTTGATTTTTATAAATATCCAATTTAAATTGTTTTATTTTCCTTCAAAAAAAGTTCGAATTTTAGAATATCATTCTATTTCTATAAATGGTTTTGAAGATCAGATTACAATTAGTAAAGAGAAAATAATTGAACAATTTGAATATTTAAAAAATAATAATTATACGACTCTTTGGATGTCGGACCTGGATGATTTACAAAATAAAAAACAGAATTTGGCCCCAAAAACGGTTGTTCTTACGTTTGACGATGGTTTTTTAGATAATTATACAGAGCTATTTCCTTTGTTAAAACAATACAATTTTAAAGCCGTTTGCTTTATGGTTTTGGGTAGAATAGGACAAGATGTGGACTGGAATGGACAATATGTTAATGAGAATATGAAGTTGATGAATAAGCAACAATTATTAGAAATAGGTTCTCATATTGAGTTAGGATATCATACTTTTAAACATGATAATTACGCTGATTTAAGTTTGGATGAAATTGAAAAAGATCTACAGCAATGTCACGAAATAGTAAAAAGAGAAAAACTGAATGTTTTCCCTGCAATAGCATATACTTACGGTGGATATTATAGAAAAAAAGGAGTTAATCAAAAGCTATTTTTTGATGTATTGAAAAAAGCTGGTATTAAATATGCGCTTCGAATAGGAAACAGAATCAATGTTTTTCCTTTAAAAAACAGTTACGAAATCCAACGTATTGATATTAGAGGTACAGATTCCATGAAAGACTTTAAAAAGAAAGTAATTTTTGGTCGTAAAAAAATATTTTAGAGTACTTAACTTCTAGGGTTCCATTTAAAAAATATTGGCTTGGGTTTTAGTAAAACCCTTTTCTTTTAAATAATTTTTTTAAAAAAGACATTTCTCATACACTTTCAAATAGTCAGCGGCGGCAACTTTCCAATTGAAACTTGCCGCTCTCTCTTTCATAAGTAGTTGCATTTCGTTTTGATTACTATAGAAATGATTTATACCATCCATCAAAATTGTTTTCATTTGTTCAGGATCAAAATTATCCCAATAATAAGCATGTTCTCCGCCTATTTCTGGTAAGGAAGTTTTATTGGATAAGAATACCGGTTTCCCAAAATGCATTGCCTCTAGAGGAGGTAGCCCAAAACCTTCACGAATAGATGGGAAAAGAAAAGCATGGCATTTTGATAAATAAAATTGTTTAGCAACATCATCTACTTTTCCAGTTAGAAAAACGCGGTTTTGCAAGTTGTTTTCCATAATGAATTTTGCTATTTCAATCCCATATGATTTATTGTTATTTCCGGAAATAATTAAATTGAAATCAGTGATGTGAACCATCATTTTCACTATGGATATGAAGTTTTTCCGCTCCAAGAAGTCCCCTATAGAATAAAGAAATGGCTTATCTGTTGGAATAGTTGACATAAAATTAGATGTGTCAAGTAGGGCTGTAATAGGATTTCCATTATGAATTACATATTCTGGAACATTTGGAACTTTAAAATACTCATGTGTTTGTTTTTTTGCAAATTCCGAAACGTAAGTAATTACTGTAGATTTTTCTAATTTTGCAAGAAAAAGTTTATTTACTTTATGATTCATGTCAGATGAAATTTCTTCTACAAAATTTACATCATGTACGGTAAGTAAATATTTATTGACGTGAAACGGTTCCACTTTTGTATTCTGATTTACGGAGTGCCATAAGTCATGTTTTTTTCGCGTTCTAAAAACACTCCATCGAGATAAATCATTGTATTTGTTGTAGTTGAATTTATTACCAAATTCAGCCTGATGAAGTGCTGGATTTTTGGTATTTAATGTTAATTCCAAATTATTAAAGTCTAATTGGTGCAAACCTTTAATTAACTCATAATTAAAAGTTCCTAAGCCAGTGGCTTTATTCTTAAGATTATGCGTTTCTAGTAAAACAGTTTTTATCATAGATATTTACTTTGGATGTTTTAGAACAACGGCAATAAACCGTAAATGTTGTTTATAGATTCCTCTTAATAATGGCGTTTTTTTTTATTGCACTCATTGTTTTAGACTTTGAAAAATCTAAAAGGTTTAATTTATTTTAAAGGATTATTTGCTAAATTTATAAGGTGTTGTTTTTTATAAAATTAATTATTAAATCTGTTTTTTATAAAATTAAAAAAGCATTTAACTATTTTTGTTTAATAAAAATACTCTAGCCAATTATTCATGCCACTATTTATAAATACTATATTCATTTCTAAAGAAAATGAACTGAAGAATCACATTAACAAATTTAATTCGACAGGGATTCTTTTCGGTGATGGTAAAAGAAATGTAATTAAATTATTCAAATTAGAGGAAATTACTATAAATATTAAATCCTTCAAGATTCCACATTTAATCAATAAGATAGCCTATAAATATTTCAGAAAATCTAAAGCCAGGCGTTCGTACGAATATGCCAACAGATTACTTGAAAATGGAATAGGAACTCCAAAACCTATTGCATACTATGAAAATTTCACGTTATTAGGATTACAAGAAAGTTTTTATATCAGCGAGCATCTTCAGGCAGAGTTGACTTTTAGAGAATTGGTGCTTGACCCAGATTATCCGGATCATGAAAATATATTGAGACAGTTTACTAAGTTTACTTTCGATTTACATGAAAAAGGAATCGAATTTCTAGACCATTCACCAGGAAATACTTTGATTAAAAAAGGTTCTCAAAATCAGTATGAATTTTTCTTGGTAGATTTAAACCGGATGCATTTTCATGAGATTATGGATTTTGATTCTCGCATGAAAAATTTTCATAGGCTTACGCCAAAAATAGAAATGTTGGCCGTAATGAGTGATGAATATGCTAAACTTTACAATAAAGAATATGATGAAGTTTTTAGTAAAATGTGTTTTTATACTAATGATTTTCAAGTGAAACTTCATAGAAAAATAGAACGAAAAAAGAAACTGCTATTTTGGAGATAGTAATTATTTTTTCCAAAGTTGTTCTAGCTCTTGATATCTAATATGAATGCAATACGCGTTCAGATAACAAATAAGAACACCTTTTTTTCCATCAAGAAAGCCCAAACGGATCAAATAATTGTATATAAAATTATAGGTTGGATGAAAAAAGTGAAGTAAATAGGAAGGTTTTTGTTTCTTTATAAACTTCTCTTGCGCTTTCAGCTTTCCGTAACGGATTATTTTTGATTTATAGGACTCATAATTGGTATAGGAAAAATGAATGAGTTTGTTTTTAAGGATTCCAATTTTTCCGTCTACTTTTAATTTCTCGTGAATCAGCCTGTCTGATGTATATTCAGCATCCTTTTTATCGAAAAGCCTAAATATTTTATCACTTTGATTTCCGCTGAAATGCAATACTTTATTTTCAAACATAAAAGTTCTGGGGAATAGAAAAGCAGCGTATGTTAGGTTGTTTTTTATAGTAAATAAAATTTCCTTTTTTAATTCAGTAGTCAATCGTTCGTCAGCATCCAGAAATAAAACCCAATCATTTTTTGCTTGTGAAATCGCAAAATTTCTTTGAGAAGAATAATTTTCAAACTTGTTTTGAATGAATTTTACATTTTCGAATGATTTACAAATAACCTCAGTAGTGTCTGTGCTGAATGAATCCACAACAATAATTTCGTCAGCAAAATCCAAATCAGCCAAAAGTGCTTTCATTTGACTCTCTTCGTTTAATGTAATTATTAAAACTGAAATATTCGTGTTGTGATTGTATTTCATTAATTTTTGGATGTTTTACAAAAATAGAGTATTATTCTAAATGTGTTTCCAAGAAAGTATGCAAAGAAGGAAAAATCAACTCGGGAGTAAACTCTTTGTAAAACGCAATGGTTTCTTTTTTTATGATTTTAGCCGTTTTACCTTCAAATAAATTTGGTTTGAACTCTGTTAAATGTAGCGAAACATGATTAATTCCATCTTCAAATGTAGCCCAACCTTTTTTATCAATCCAAGGAGAAAAAATAATTAATGAAGGTTTTTCTAATGCTTTTGCCATATTTATAGCGCCACCATCATTACCAATTATCATGTCACAATTATTCATTAGGGCAATAAACTCTCGAATATTTTTCCCTAAAAGAGAGAAATAAATTTTTTGTTTTGTACTTTCTCTACAACCATTGTAAATCGTTTTTGCATCTTCAATTTGCTTTGGAAAATAATTAAAAAGAATGTTTACATCCTCTTTATTTGCAATGAAATCTACTAATTGCGACATGTATTCCAGCGGATAGGTTTTAACTGGACTGCTTCCAATTATGCTGACCATAATTGTTTTTTTAGAGTGGTCTATACCGTGAGATTCAAAAAGGGAAGTAGCAAAATCATTCTCTTCTTTTGTAACATAAATTCTGGGAAATGTTTCTAATTCAATATCCAGATGTAAAGGATTTAGCAATGCTAATCGTTGTTCGATTATTAGACCTAAATTCGTATGGGTCGTTTTTTTTCTAATGACAGTATCCGTATAAAGAAAGTCTCTCCCTTTTTTCCAATACGATATTTTTTGTTTGGCACCCGAAAATAATACGACGAGCCAGCTTTCTAATTTGGAATACGCATCAATAACAATGTCATATTTTTCAGCTCGAATGGACTTCAATAATTTAAAATAGTCCCATTTGCTTTTTTGATGCTTTTCCTTGAAAAGTATCAAATTATCAAAACTTGTATTTCCTTGTAAAACTGCAATTGTAGATTCGTAAACCATATAATCAATTTGCGCTTTTGGATAGGCTTTGCGCAAATTATCGCATAATATGGAGCTTACTAAAACATCTCCAATCATTTTTTGTTGAATTACAAGTATTTTCATTCGAAGTAAATTTGAAAAAATTATGCTTTTGTTTTCAAGTAATTCATTGCACGAGGACTAATCCAAGTTTGTTTTTGTATTGCATTTAAATAATAAACGGATAAATTTTTAAGCATCAACCGATTCACTTTTAATTTTGGAATAAAAAATAAAAATAGGCTTAAAAGCGACAAGATTATTTTCTCACTAAGTACTCCTAAAATCAATACACTATGTAAATAGAGTTGTATTCCTGTTGAAAATTGATTGCTGATGTACACGTGTTTAGAAATAATAACTTCTGTTTTTGTGAGTGCTTTTGTCTTTACGTTTAATCGGGATGCACCACCATGTTGATGAAATATGGTTGCTTTTCGGGTAACGGCAACTTTTCCTCCAGTATCAAAAATCTTTTTACAAAGAGCAACATCTTCAAAATACAACCAGTAATCTTCGTTCCAACCTTTAATTTTGCTAAACCATTCTCGGCTTATAAAAATGACCGCTCCGGTAACCCAATCTGGGTAAAACAAATCAGCAGTGTTGTTGAAGCGTTTCTCCAGTTTTGCTTTGTTCCGTTTTCTAAAAAGAGATCTTGATATTCCGAAAAAGCGTCCAAAAGCCGGAAATAAATTATTCTGTTTGTAAAAAACATCATTTTCATTTATTTGCAAACAAGACAAAATTCCAATTTCAGGATGTGAAACAGCTGTTTGTAATAGGATTTCCAGGGCTTCAAGAGTAAGTTTTGTATCTGGATTTAAAAAAAGGAAATGGTTTCCCGTAGCAATGCTTGCACCAAAGTTGCAACCATTTGAGAAACCATTATTACCAGAATTTTCTATAAATGTAAACTTGGAATATTTTTGTTTAAAAACAGGAAATTGTCCGTCATTAGAAAAATTATCTACAAGGATAACTTCGAATGCCATTGTTTTTGAAGTAATGGAATCGATAGATTCTAAACATTCGTCTAAGGCTTTCCAACCTCGGTAATTGACAATAATTATTGAAATATCCAATAGGTCTTTTTATAAAATTTTTAACGAAAACGGATTATACCGCTACGTCATATTCGCGCAATGCATTGTTCAATGATGTTTTTAAATCAGTTGAAGCTTTGCGGGTTCCAATGATTAAAGCGCAAGGCACTTGGAACTCACCAGCAGCGAATTTTTTAGTATAACTTCCAGGAATTACTACTGAACGCGCAGGAACATATCCTTTCATTTCAACTGGAGTATCTCCTGTTACATCAATGATTTTTGTAGAAGCAGTCAAACAAACATTGGCACCAAGAACGGCTTCTTTTCCAACGTGAACGCCTTCAACAACAATACAACGAGAACCAATAAACGCTCCGTCTTCAATAATTACCGGAGCAGCTTGCAAAGGTTCCAATACGCCACCAATTCCAACACCACCACTTAAGTGTACGTTTTTACCAATTTGAGCACAACTTCCTACGGTTGCCCAAGTGTCCACCATCGTTCCTTCGTCAACATAAGCACCAATGTTTACATAACTTGGCATTAAGATTACGCCGCTTGAAATGTAAGCGCCATAACGTGCTACTGCATTAGGAACTACACGAATTCCTTTTTCGGCATAGCCTCTTTTTAGCAACATTTTGTCATGATATTCGAAAATACCGGAATGTAACGTTTCCATTTTTTGAATTGGAAAATACATAACTACCGCTTTCTTAACCCATTCATTTACTTGCCATCCTTCACCAACTGGCTCGGCAACACGTAATTTTCCGGTGTCTAGTAATTCAATAACCGCTCTGATAGCATCAGTTGTAGTCGTTTCTTGTAACAAAGCGCGGTTTTCCCAAGCTTGTTCTATAATAGTTTGTAATGGATTCATTTTAATTAGATTTTTGACAAAGATATGTTTTTTAGCCAAAAGCCAAAAGGCTAATTGAGTTGAAAATGTTACAGATTTAACTTGCTTTGTGTTTAATGTTTTTTAAATGTTGTAAATTTGATAAATCAATGAAAAACTTCTAAACATGAAAGATAATTTCTCCAAACAAGCTGCTGAATATTCAAAATTTAGACCGCAATATCCAGACGAATTGATTGATTATTTGGTTTCATTTGTCAAAAAAAAATCGATCGCGCTCGATATCGCAACTGGAAATGGGCAAGTGGCACAGAAACTTTCTCGGTTTTTTGAAACGGTTTATGCCATTGATATCAGTCAGAATCAATTGGATAATGCGATTCCTTCAGATAATATAATTTATAAAGTAGCCGCTGCTGAAAACACCTTTTTTAAAAATCAAGAATTTGACTTGATAACTGTGGCGCAAGCGGTTCATTGGTTTGATTTTGATTCGTTTTATAAAGAAATCTATAGAATTTTAAAACCGGACGGAATCTTTGCGGTATTAGGATATGGATTGTTTTCCACAAATTCGGATTCAGATAAAATATTACGAAATTTTTATCACAATATAATAGGACCGTATTGGGATGCTGAACGAAAATACTTGGATGAAAATTACAAAACGATTCCATTTCCATTCGATGAGATTGTTGCGGAACCTTTCGTAAATCATTTTACATGGACCTTTGAAGAACTTATCGGATATCTGGAAACGTGGTCAGCCACTCAACATTATATTTCAAAAAACAATAAAAATCCTTTGGACTTGATTTATGATGAGTTGAAAATTTCTTGGCAAAAAAATGATAAGAAAGTGACTTTTCCATTGTTGCTAAGAATCGGAAAATTAAAATAGTTACCTTTGAAAAAAATAAGCAAATGCCAAGAATACTCTCCATAGACTATGGTCAAAAACGTACTGGAATAGCCGTTACCGATGAGATGCAAATCATAGCTTCAGGTTTAACTACCATTCCATCCGCAACTGCAATTGCTTTTTTGAAGGATTATTTTGCCAAAGAAAAAGTAGAAGCGGTGCTTATTGGTGAACCCAAACAAATGAATGGAGAACCTTCCGAAAGCGCTTCCATCATTAAAGGATTTGTAACGCATTTCACGAATCATTTTCCGGATATGAAGGTCATTCGGGTGGATGAACGGTTTACTTCTAAAATGGCTTTCCAGACGATGATTGACAGTGGCCTGAGCAAAAAACAGCGCCAAAATAAAGCCCTGATTGATGAGATTTCAGCAACGATAATGCTTCAAGATTATTTGACGCGAAAATTATTTTAAAATTGTTCTTTCTTAGGCGTTAAAACGGCCGTAATGTTTTCTTGATTTCCTACTTTTTAATAATAATTTGTTATAATTTTTATGGTTATATAAAGTATCTTTGCGCTTTAAAATTTTGTTATGCCTGATACAACCATTCGTTCAAATAGTGATGTAGTTCTTATAGGAGCTGGAATAATGAGCGCCACACTTGGCTTAATCCTAAAAGAATTACAACCGGATATAAAAATTGAAATTTACGAAAGATTAGATATTGCTGCTGCCGAAAGTTCTGATGCATGGAATAATGCTGGAACCGGACATTCTGCTTTTTGTGAGCTTAATTATACTCCTGAAAGTGAAGATGGAAGTATTAGTCCTAAAAAAGCAATTAGTATTGCGGAATCTTTCGAAGTTTCTCGTCAGTTTTGGGCTTATTTAGTCCAACAGAAAAAAGTTTCATCTCCTGAAAATTTTATAAAAAGCATTCCACATATGAGTTTTGTTTGGGGTGATAAAAATGTAGCGTATCTTAAAAAAAGATATGAAGCCTTACAAGCTAATCCGCTTTTTAAAGAAATGCTTTTCAGTACTGATTTTTCTCAGTTAAAGGAATGGATGCCTTTGGTTATGGAAGGCAGAAATGAATCTGAGAAAGTTGCGGCAACTTCTATGGTAATTGGAACGGATGTGAATTTTGGAGAATTAACCAGAAGCATGTTCAATTATTTGACTCAATTGGATGGTGTTACGATGCATTTTCATCACGAAGTTCAAAAATTGAAACAACGTGAGGATAAATCTTGGAGAATAAAAATTACAGATTTGGCTACAGGCCAAAAAAGAAAAGCATATACCAAATTTGTCTTTATAGGAGCTGGTGGTGGTTCATTACCATTATTAGAAAAAGCAGATGTTCCTGAAGGAAAAGGTTTCGGAGGTTTCCCAGTAAGTGGACAATGGCTGAAATGTACCAATCCAGATGTGATTGCAAAACATCAGGCTAAGGTTTACGGTAAAGCTAGTGTAGGTGCGCCACCGATGTCTGTACCACATATTGATTCCCGAATGATAAATGGAGAAAAAGCATTGCTTTTTGGACCTTTTGCGGGTTTTTCAACTCGGTTTTTAAAAAATGGATCGTATTCTGATTTACCATTATCAATAAAGCCAGACAATATCTTTCCTATGATTGCTGCTGGGATTAAAAATATTCCACTTACAAAATATTTGATTGAGCAAGTGCGTCAATCACCAAAAGATAGAATTAATGCGTTAAGAGAATATGTTCCAAGTGCAAGATCTAAAGACTGGAAATTAGAGCGAGCGGGTCAACGCGTACAAGTTATAAAGAAAGACGAAAAAGAAGGTGGAATATTAGAATTTGGTACTGAAGTAATCACAACTGCGGATGGTTCATTATCTGTTTTACTTGGTGCTTCTCCTGGAGCTTCAACTGCAGTTTCTATTATGATTGATTTAATAGGAAGATGTTTTAAAGAAGAAATTGAAACACCGGAATGGCAGAAAAAATTAAAAATGATGATTCCGTCATATGGAAAGGCTTTGAATACGAATCCAACCCTATTGGAAGAAATAAGAAAAGATACTGCTGAAATTCTAAAACTGAATAATTAGACATTTTAAAATAAAATAAAATAAAAAGCGCTGGGTTTTTAGATATTCAATCTAATTCCAGTGCTTTTTGATTTTAGGAATCGATTAGCTCTTTTGTTGTCTTTACAATATTTTTTGATAAATTAGTTAACCAGAGTAATTGTTCTATAACCAATTGTGCTTCTTGCATTTTCAGTTGAAATGCTTCCTCATCGATAGGAATTCCTTCTTTTAATTCTTTTTCCCGAATGTTTTTTAACTCCGTAAAACGCATGGCTAAATCTTCTTTTGGCAGATTTTCTTTTATATCTAAATCATTTTCTTTCAATAGTGCAATAGCGTTATCCAGATTTTTAATAACGGTATCGACCACAACATTAAATGCCTCAGAAGCAGATGTTGTTTTGTGAGACTGAATGTAAGTTCCCAATGAAGCTGAAGAGGAAAGTAAGGAATGATTAAGTATGGCCAGTTTATATACTTGTGGCAGTTGTTTTTGTTTGGATTTGGGTTCTTGAATCATTCTTTGGAAAGAAGCCATTAAATTACCTATTTCGATAAAAGCATTCTTTCTGGCTAATCGGTATGCAGTAGAAATTATTCCTTTTTCATTGTATAAAACAGAGATTTCCTTCAGGTAATTTTGATTTGCTTTAATAGATTTCTCCAAATGAATAGGAATGTTTAAAAATTCCCATGAAGGCCATAAAAAGTGATTGGCAAGAAAAGCTAAAGCGGCTCCAACGATGGTGTCCAAAATTCTATATTGAATTACATCATTAATATTGGGAGTCAATATTCCATAAATAAAAACGATATACATGGTCACAAATGTAGCGCTGACTTTATAATTTGTTTGCGTAAAGGAGAATCCTAAAAGCATGCAAAGAATAGAAAAAATACTGATTACGATGCTGTTATGTATGAAGGTAAGAACTCCAAATGCAATTAACCCGCCTAAAATAGTGCCAAAAATTCGATGAAAGGAACGTTGTTTGGTCAAGCCATATCCTGGTCGCATGATTACGATGATAGTCAATAGAATCCAATATACGTTGTGAAAAGGCAGTACATTACCAATGATAAAACCGATCAGAATAGTGATGGTTAATCGGAGTGAATGCCTGAAAATAGTGGAGGAGAAACTGAGATTTTGAATCAGCGTACTTAAAGGATAGTATTGTGGCGTCAGAAATTTTTCTAAGTCTTTGTCTTTTCCTTTAAAATCCAATGAATTGATAGCTAAAGTAAAAGCACGTTCTACAATTTTTATTTTTTCGACTTGTTTTTCGGCATATTGAAGCATGGTAGTCAGCATAAAAACACCTTCGGAAGCGGCAGTTTTTCCTAAGTCATTTTCGTATTCTGTGATGGCAACTTGTAAAGCATTTAAATCCCCAACTAAATTATGTTTAGAAATATATTTGGTTCGGTTTTGTACACTTTTATATACGTGTTTTAAACTTGCCGCAAGATTATAAGCCAAACTTTGATAGGTTAGCAACACCTTTGGATGATCGTCAAATTTTTGATGCAGCTTGTCATGGTCGAATGAAGTGGATAAAGCAAGTTCCAAAATTTCTATCAAAGAAATAAAAACGATAAGCATCTTTCGGTTTTGATTGGAAGAACCAGAATTAGTATGACTGCTAATAAGTACTTCTCTTATGTTTTCTCGAATGGTATTGAGCTCTACCTGAAGATGTAGTTGTTTTTCAATAATTGCTTTTCTATCCGCGTCAATGGTCCATAAATCACCTCTTAGTTTTAAATACTTTGCCGTGAGTTTGATACACTCAGCAATTTGTAATTCGATGTAACGATGAGGGCTTACATAATGAAAAATGAGCGAGATTAGGAGGTAGAACAAACCTCCAGCCAGAATTAATCCTGAGTATTCAATCATTTCCCAGCCGGTATGTAAATGTGCAAAGGCTAATGCAACTGCAAGTAGTGCAGAGAAAGAAACCGCTGTGGCTCTTTTTTCATATACAGAAATCATGGATAACAAGAAAATCAACAAGGCTAAAAAAGGATAAAAAATCCAAGAATACGGATGCATAATATTGACTAACAAATTGACACCGGCAACTAAAAAAGCGGTAACGAGAACACCGTTAATTTTATGTTTTAAGCTACTTGGAATGTCACTTGGATAGGTGAAAAAAGCTCCTAGCGCTATTGTAAATCCCATTTCAAAATCACCAAGAAAAGAAAACAACAAAACTGGTAGAACAGCTGCTATTGTTACTTTTAGGGCATTATTGAAATAGGTACTGTCGGTAAATTTTCGGATTCTGTAAATCATATAGTTGAATTACAAACAAAGGTAAGAATTGTACGAATTATTCAAAGGATAAATAGAGGTGTTTTGGACTTAATCGTAAAAAAACACTAATTATCAATTCAGGATTAATGATTGTCTATTTTTTTACTATTTTTGCAGACTGAATTAAAGGGAAGACTATTCAGATTTTAGTAGATAATACTTAATACATTAATAATGATTTTACCAATTATAGGATATGGTGATCCTGTTTTGAGAAAAGTAGGAGAAGTTCTTTCACCGGAACATCCAAACTTGAAAGAAATAATTGCCAATATGTACGAAACGATGTATAATGCTTATGGTGTTGGACTTGCTGCACCACAAGTAGGATTAGCAGTTCGCTTATTTGTAATCGATACAACTCCTTTTAGTGAAGATGAAGATTTAGAAGATTCTAAACAAAAAGAATTGAAAGGATTCAAAAAAACTTTTATCAATGCAAAAATGATAAAAGAAGAAGGACCAGAATGGAGTTTCAACGAAGGATGTTTGAGTATTCCAGATGTTCGTGAAGATGTCTATCGAAATCCAACCATAACTATTGAGTATTGCGAAGAGGATTTTGTGATGAAAACCGAAGTATTCGAAGGTTTAATCGCCAGAGTAATTCAACACGAATACGATCATATCGAAGGGGTTTTGTTTACAGACAAAATTTCGACATTAAAAAAACGGTTGATTCAAAAGAAACTAAAAAATATCTTGGAAGGCAAAACATTCCAAGAGTACCGAATGAAATTTTTTGCCAAAAAAGGAAGATAAAATAGCATTTATAGCTTTACCTTGGTATGGTTTTTGGTTTTAAATGAAAAAATAAATAAGTCAAATTCTTAATAAATAATTACAAAAACATGAATTTAGAAAAAATATTATCCATTTCCGGGAAACCGGGTTTATACATTTTGAGAGTACAAACACGCACTGGGTTTGTTGCAGAATCATTAGTGGACGGGAAAAAAATTACAGTAAATTTAAAAAGTAATGTGAGTTTATTGTCCGAGATTTCAGTTTATACGTATGAAGGCGAAAAACCATTAGCTGATGTCATGCAAAAAATTGCAGATAAAGAAAATAAAGGTGCGGCGATTTCTCATAAAGAAGATAATGCTACATTAACGGCTTATTTTAAAGAAATTTTACCTGATTATGATGAAGAAAGAGTTTATGCATCTGATATCAAGAAAATTTTAAACTGGTATAATATGCTTCAGGCAAAAGGGTTGGTTACTGATGAAGTATCGGCCGCAACTGAAGAAACACCAGCTGCTGAAGAACTTGTTGCTGTTGCTCAAGAGACAGAAGTGAAAGCTCCTGCAAAAAAAGCAAAAGCTACAAAAGAGTAGTTCCTATTTTTAATATACTATTTAATCCTGTTCAGCTATTTTCCTGAACAGGATTTTTTATTTTTACAAAAAATCATTTCTTATGAATTCAAGACAAAACCAACTGCAAGCTTTCGAAAGATTATTGGATATTATGGATGATTTGCGTGAAAAATGTCCTTGGGACAAAAAGCAAACCATGCAAACTTTACGGCATCTTACCATAGAAGAAACCTACGAATTAGGCGACGCTATTTTAGATAATGATTTGAACGAAGTCAAAAAAGAATTAGGGGATTTGTTATTGCATATTGTTTTCTATGCCAAAATAGGAAGCGAAACCAACGATTTTGACATGGCAGATGTTTGCAATGAAATTTGTGAAAAGTTAATTCACCGTCATCCGCATATTTACAGTGATGTTGTTGTAAAAGACGAAGAAGAAGTGAAGCAAAACTGGGAAAAACTGAAACTCAAAGAAGGAAAAAAATCAGTTTTGGAGGGTGTGCCCAAAAGTTTACCCGCATTAGTAAAAGCCAGTAGAATTCAAGATAAAGTAAAAGGAGTAGGATTTGATTGGGAAGAATCGCATCAGGTTTGGGATAAAGTTCAGGAAGAATTAGAAGAATTGCAAGTTGAGGTTCAAGCTGGTGATCAGGATAAAATAGAAGCCGAGTTTGGAGATGTTTTGTTTTCAATGATAAATTATGCCCGATTTCTAAATGTAAATCCCGAAGATGCTTTGGAACGAACCAATAAAAAATTTATTAAGCGCTTTCAATATTTAGAAAGTAAAGCGGGAGAATTAGGAAAACCATTGATGGATATGACACTTGCAGAAATGGATGTTTTTTGGGAAGAAGCCAAGAAATTGTAATTTTTAATCGGCAATTCTTTTGAGTTTGGCTATGTCTTTTAAAACAATCTTTTTACCAGCCAAATCAATTAGTCCTAATTTTTTAAAATCCGACAGCAAACGAATACAGCTTTCGGTGGCAGTACCAATCATACTGGCTAATTCGTCTCTTGAAAGTTGGATTTTTAAGGAGTTATCTTCATTTTTTCCGAAAGTATCGTGTAAATAAAGAAGTGTTTCTGCTAATCTTTCTTTGACTGTTTTTTGTGCCAAATTGACCATATGATCATCAGCCTCTTTTAGGTCTCCACAAATAGTTTTCATCACATTCATCGAAAACTGATTGTTTTTGTCAAAGTATCCCATCACTTCTGACTTTGGAATAAAACAAACCTCCATGTCTTCAAGGGCAACAGCACTTAGATTTACAGGCTCGTCACTGATCATGGAACGTTGCCCTAATAACTCTCCTTTTGTAACTAGCTTAACAATGTGGTCTTTACCGTTTGGACTCAGTTTTGTGAGCTTGCAAATACCATCCTTAACGCAATAAATACCATTGACGTTTTCTCCTTCTTCAAAAATCACTTCACCTTTTTTAATAGTGTGAGATGTTTTGCAGTCAGAAAGTTTTAGTAATTCGTCTTTAGTAAGTGCTTTCAAAGAGCTAAATTCTCTAACGATACATTGTTCGCATTTGCTCATCTTGTTTATCATTTTATTGGTATTACAAAACTAACTCTTTAATATGATAAATGTCATATTTTTAACGTATTCAATTTGTCACCTTTGTTCAAGGTAAAATGAGCAAAGTTATGGACACACAAAACTGTTTCCATTGTGGGTTAGATGTTATAAAAGAAGATCAAATTATTTTTGATGCCAAAAAATTTTGTTGCAATGGTTGTAAAACCGTGTACGAAATTTTTAGCCTCAATGATTTGACTTGTTATTATGATTTTGAAAAATCCCCTGGAGCAACCCCGCAAGATAGTAATGGTAAATATGATTTTTTAGATAATGAAAGTATCGTTTCTAAACTTTTGGAATTTCAAGAAAATTCAACCGCTATTATTTCACTTAATATTCCTCATATTCATTGCAGTTCGTGTATTTGGATTCTGGAAAATCTACAGCGTCTTCAAAAAGGAATAAGCACTTCTCAGGTCAATTTTCCTGAAAAAAGAGTTCGAATCACTTTCAATCCGGAAGTTGTTTCTATTAAAACTATTGTTTATTTATTGAGTTCCATTGGATATGAACCCTACATAAGTCTTGAAAACTATGAAACGGGGACTAATAATGTCGATAGAAGTTTGACCTATAAATTAGGGGTAGCCTTCTTTTGTTTTGGAAATATCATGTTGCTTTCATTTCCAGAATATTTTGAGGTCAAGGAATTTTGGCTGGACCAATACCGAGACTTTTTTAGAGGAGCTATTTTTATATTATCATTACCCAGTTTTTTCTATTCGGCCAGTGGTTATTATGTTTCGGCGTATAAAAGTATCAAATCTAAAATGCTCAATATCGATATTCCCATTGCTTTGGGAATTATTGTGATGTTTGTGCGAAGTACATTCGACATCCTGATGGATTACGGTTCTGGTTTTTTTGACAGTTTAACAGGATTGATTTTTTTTATGCTTTTGGGTAAAATGTTCCAAATCAAAACCTACAGTTTTTTGAGTTTCGAAAGGGATTTTAAATCTTATTTTCCAATAGCAATTACCAAAATTAATACAGATGCTTCGGAAGAAAGTGTCGCTGTTTACGAAGTTGAAAAAGGGGATCGATTACTGATCAGAAACCAAGAACTCATTCCTGTTGACGGTATTTTAATATCTGAAAAAGCAGCAATAGATTATAGTTTTGTAACTGGGGAAGCTATTCCTATTACCAAACAATCTGGCGATAAAGTATTTGCAGGCGGAAAACAAATAGGTAAAGTGATAGAGATGGAAGTCTTACATTCCGTTTCACAAAGCTATTTGACGCAATTATGGAGCAATGATGTGTTCCAAAAAAATGTAGAACAAAAACACAAAACGATAACAGACAGAATTTCTCGTTATTTTACGCCCATACTTTTATTAATTGCCTTTGCTGGATTTGGATATTGGATTTCTATTGACGCTACTATTGCTTTCAATGTTTTCACAGCCGTACTCATTGTTGCTTGTCCATGCGCTTTGGCATTGACTGCACCATTTACTTTCGGGAATGTATTGCGAATTTTAGGGAAGCAGAAATTCTATCTCAAAAACGCTTTAGTTATTGAACAATTAGCCAAAGTAGATACCATTGTTTTTGACAAAACGGGTACCATTACCACCAATAAAAAATCGAATATATCGTATGAGGGTGACGTTCTAACTAATGAAAATTTGTTACTGATTAAAAATGTACTTCGGGCCTCCAATCATCCGTTGAGCAGAATGTTATATGAGTATTTACCAGTTCCGATTTTACAAAACAAATTGGCAAAGGAAACCAAAAAGTTAAAAGTTGATGCTTTTGAGGAAATTACAGGAAAGGGAATTCAGGCTCAAATTTTTGGATACCAAATTCAAATTGGTTCAGCAGCTTTTGTAGAAAAAACAGAAGAAAAGAACATTCAGCAAACATCTGTTCATATAAAAATAAATAGTGTTTATTATGGAAAATTCATTTTCAATAATCAATACAGAGAAGGGTTAGGGGAGCTTTTCAAGGATTTAAGCGGTAAGTATCAAATTAAGGTTTTGTCTGGAGATAATGAAGGAGAACGGGCAACTTTAGGAAAACTTTTGCCGAAAGGCTCGGAGTTAATTTTCAATCAAAAACCGGAAGAAAAATTAGAATTCATTAAAAAATTACAGCAGAACGGCAAAAATGTGATGATGGTAGGGGACGGATTGAATGATGCTGGAGCTTTGGCACAAAGTAACGTAGGGATTTCAATTTCAGAAAACGTGAATGTTTTTTCACCGGCCTGTGATGCCATTTTAGATGCCAATGAATTTCAAAAACTGAACTATTTTTTGAAACTGTCAAAGAAATCCATTACGACTATCAAAATGAGTTTTGCAGTATCATTATTATACAATGTAGTAGGGTTATCATTTGCTGTTACCGGAAATTTATTGCCTTTGGTTGCAGCCATTATCATGCCTTTGAGTACCATAACGATTGTTAGTTTTGTGACAGTAATGAGTAATTATTATGCGAGGAATAAATAGAATTATGCAAGCTTTTAAAAGGAGAGTCTTAATGATTTGGACTAAAAGGGTAAGTATGATAAATGTCATATTTTTTTAGAAAACAGCAATGTAATTTTGTTTAACACAAAGTAAGGTATGAGTGTCATTTATTTATTAATCTCCATCAGTATAATCGTAGCTCTTGTTTTTTTTATTGCATTTATTTTCGCAGTAAAAACAGGACAATATGACGATGATTACACACCGTCGGTTAGAATGCTTTTTGACGACGAAATCAAGAAAGCACCCCAAAAGAAAATACAAACAATAGAAGAAAAACAAATTTAATTATGGAAATGCAACAGTTTTATTATGACAACAAAATTGTAAAAAAATTCATTTACGCAACCATTGTATTTGGAGTGGTAGGGATGTTAGTGGGGCTTACATTAGCCTTTATGTTCCTTTTCCCCAATATAACTGATGGGATTTCGTGGTTGAGTTATGGTCGATTAAGACCTTTACATACTAATGCCGTTATTTTTGCTTTTGTAGGAAATGCTATGTTTGCAGGGATTTATTACTCTTTGCAACGATTGCTTAAAGCCAGAATGTTTAGTGATTTTTTGAGTAATCTGAATTTTTGGGGTTGGCAATTAATTATTGTTGCCGCTGCCATTTCCTTGCCAATGGGTTACAGTTCTTCTAAAGAATATGCTGAATTGGAATGGCCTATAGATATAGCAATAGCATTAATTTGGGTTGTTTTTGGAATCAATATGATTGGAACTATCCTGAAACGTAGAGAGCGTCATTTGTATGTTGCGATTTGGTTTTACTTGGCGACATTCGTTACTGTTGCAGTTTTGCATATTTTCAATAGTTTATCATTACCGGTTTCTGCTATGAAAAGTTATTCTGTTTATGCGGGAGTTCAAGATGCTTTAGTTCAATGGTGGTACGGTCATAATGCGGTTGCGTTTTTCTTGACTACGCCTTTCTTAGGATTGATGTATTATTTTGTTCCAAAAGCGGCTAATCGTCCTGTGTATTCTTATAGATTATCGATTGTTCACTTTTGGTCCTTAATATTTTTATATATCTGGGCTGGACCACACCATTTATTGTATTCAGCATTGCCTAACTGGGCGCAAAATTTAGGTGTTGCTTTTTCTATCATGTTGATTGCGCCATCATGGGGCGGAATGATAAACGGACTTTTAACGTTGAGAGGAGTTTGGGACAAAGTACGTGTGGATCCAGTTTTGAAATTTTTTGTTGTAGCGATCACAGGTTACGGAATGGCTACTTTTGAAGGTCCGATGTTGTCTTTGAAAAATGTAAACGCAATTGCGCATTACACGGATTGGATTATTGCTCACGTTCACGTAGGGGCATTAGCGTGGAATGGATTTATGGCTTTTGGGATGATCTATTGGTTGGTTCCCAGAATAACCAAAAGTAGTTTGTACTCTCTTAAATTGGCTAATTTTCACTTTTGGATTGGGACTTTAGGGATCATATTATATACAATTCCAATGTACGTTGCCGGATTTTTACAGGCTTCTATGTGGAAACAGTTTAACCCGGACGGAACTTTAACCTATGGTAACTTCCTGGAAACAGTAACTCAAATTATGCCCATGTATTGGATGAGAGCTATTGGTGGAACCCTTTACTTAACTGGAATGTTTGTTTTAGTTTATAATATTATTCAAACAGTAAAAGCAGGTTCTAAAATTGAAGATGAATTAGCCGAAGCTCCTGAATTATTGAAAATTAGTGCAGGAAGAGTAAAAGGAGAGAAATTTCACCCTTGGTTAGAAAGAAAACCGATCCAATTGACACTATTAGCTACAATAGCAATTTTAATTGGAGGTGTAATCCAAATTGTACCAACGATTATGGTTAAATCCAATATTCCAACAATTGCAAGCGTAAAGCCCTATTCTCCATTAGAACTCGAAGGACGCGATTTATATATTCGTGAGGGTTGCGTGGGTTGTCATTCGCAGTCTGTTCGTCCGTTCCGTAGTGAAGTGGAACGCTATGGACCACAATCTAAAGCAGGGGAATTTGTGTACGATCATCCATTCCTTTGGGGTTCAAAACGCACAGGTCCGGATTTATTAAGAGTGGGAGAAAAATACAATGACAACTGGCATTTTAACCACTTCTGGAGTCCTCAAAGTATATCTGCCGGATCAATTATGCCAGGTTATAAATGGCTTTTTGATAATAAACCAATGGATATTTCTTTAACCAAAAAGAAAATGGAAGTCATGGTTACATTGGGCGTTCCTTATACAAAAGCTCAGGTTGCAAGTGGATTGGATGATTTAAGAAAACAAGCTATTGCAATTGAAGAAAGCTTGAAAAACGACCCTGACTTTGTCAAAAGTTACAATGAAAGCAAGAAAAAAGCATTAGCCAGAGGAGAAAAATTTGTTCCAATGAACGAAAGGGAAATCGTTGCCTTGATTGCTTACATGCAAAGACTTGGAACCGATATTAAAGTAAAAGATCTAGCTAAAAAATAAAAGTCATGTTCGAACAAATAAAACACAATATGGAAACTATCGACGGAGTTGCGATATATCCAATCGTATCGTTATTAATTTTCTTCGTCTTTTTTGTAGGACTTGGTATGTGGGTTTTCTCATATAAAAAAGAAAAGATTAATGAATTGAGCCAAATTCCTTTGAACGACAATTAAATAGTATAATTTTTTAAAATTTAGAAAATGAAAAAATTAATTCCAGCATATGTTAGAGTCCCAGTTATTTTCTTTGCTGTATTTGGGGCAATGGAATATTTTATTGACTCTGGAGATAAACCGGCATTTATAAAATTCCCAATGGTTTCCGTCTTTTTGTTTGTGTTTCTTTTCCTTTTGACAGCAATAGAAATTACAATGAGTGCCGTTGATACTATTACCTATCAATTGTTATCAGAGGAACAAAAACTAAAATTAGAAGAAGCTAATTCTTTGGGTCTAAAAGAAAAAGAATGGTTCAAAAATCTGATAAAAAGTTTAACAAATACAGTACCATTAGAAAATGAAGGCGAATTATTGTTAGAGCATGATTATGATGGAATCAAGGAATTAGACAATAATTTACCGCCTTGGTGGGTATATTCATTTTATGCCTGTATTGTTTTTGCCTTAATTTATATGGTTCGATTTGAATTATTAGGAGCAGACAATCAAGAAATGGAACTTAAAAAAGAGGTTACCCAAGCCAAAATTGATATTGCCGAATACATGAAAACTGCACCGGATTTAATGGATGAAAAAACAGTTGTTTTATTGACGGAACCGGCTGATTTAGCGGCTGGAAAAGAAATTTTCACAACGAATTGCGCGGCTTGTCACAGAGCGGATGCTGGAGGACAGATAGGACCTAATTTAACGGATGTTAACTGGATTTTGGGCGGAGGAATTAAAAATCTATTCCATACCATTACAAATGGAGGCCGTGATGGAAAAGGAATGATTGCTTGGAAAGGTACTTTAAAGCCAAAAGAGATTCAGCATGTTGCCAGTTATATATTGTCTTTACAAGGAAGCAATCCTAAAGATCCAAAAGCACCAGATGGTGAAGTTTGGGTAGATGAGAATGCACCTAAAACGGTTGCTTTAAGCACTGAAGTTAAAAAATAATAGGTTAGTCTATTAACAATGTCAAAGGCTAAAACTTTAACGTAGTTTTTTAGATTAAATATTCAAAAATAAAAAAATGTCAAAATTACCAGACGAAGCTTTTAGAGATACTATTGGAACGATTGATGAAGAAGGGAACCGAAAATTTATTTTCCCTAAAAAACCCTCAGGTAAATTTTATGAATACAGAAAGTGGGTCAGTTACTTTTTGTTGACTGTACTTGTCGCCAATCCTTTTATAAAGATTAATGGTAATCAGTTCATGATGTTCAATATATTGGAAAGGAGATTCAATATTTTCGGATTTCCATTTTGGCCTCAAGATATTTATCTTTTCGTTCTTTTTATGATTGTTGGCGTCGTTTTCGTCATCCTTTTTACGGTAATTTTTGGACGTATATTTTGCGGATGGATTTGTCCGCAGACTATCTTTTTAGAAATGGTTTTTCGAAGAATTGAATATTGGATTGAAGGCGATCGTGGTGCCCAAATTCGTTTGGAAAAACAAGAATGGAATGCGGAAAAAATCAGGAAAAAAGGATTTAAGTGGTCTTTATTCCTCATTATTTCTTTTTTTATTGCCAATGTCTTTCTGGCTTATCTGATCAGCAGCGATACCTTATTTTTAATGATTGAAGAAGGACCCGAAAACCATGTAAGTACTTTAGTTTCTTTATTGATTTTCACAGGAGTTTTCTATTTTATTTTTGCATGGTTTAGAGAACAGGTTTGTATTATCGCTTGTCCTTACGGAAGATTGCAGGGCGTTTTATTAGATGATAAATCGATAAATGTTGCGTATGATTTTGTTCGAGGTGAAAAAGAAGTGGGTAGGGCTAAATTTAATAAACAAGAGGACAGAGCAACAACAGGAAAGGGCGATTGTATCGATTGTAAACAATGTGTGAACGTTTGTCCAACTGGAATTGATATTCGAAACGGGACGCAAATGGAATGTATTAATTGTACCGCTTGTATTGATGAATGCGATACCATTATGGATAGCGTGGGTTTGCCAAAAGGACTGATTCGTTATGCTTCGGAAGATGAAATCGAGAAAAAAGTAACGTTCAAGTTCACACCCAGAATGAAAGGCTATTCCGCTGTATTGTTTATTTTGACAGGGATTTTAATAGGATTATTGTTTTTACGTACAGATGTAGAAGCCAGTATTTTGAGATTACCAGGACAATTGTTTCAACACAAAGGAGATAATATTAGTAATATCTATACTTTTAAAATTATCAATAAGACCAATAATGATTTTAATGATATTCATTTCAAATTAGTTGGCGTAAAAGGAACTTTAAAAGTTGTGGGAAAACAAGCTGTAAAAATCCCAAAACAAGGAATGTATAATGGAACTTTGTTTATTGAAATCAATCAAAATTTATTAAAAAGTGATAAAACAAAATTAAAAATTGATGTTTATGATGGACTTAAAAAAATTGAAACCAGCGTAACCAGTTTTTTAAGTCCGAGAAGTTTTGATTAGCAGATCTGTTTTTTAGATTAAATATAAAAATAACAATACTATGAAAATTAACTGGGGAACGGGAATCGTCATTGCTTTTGGGTTGTTTATAACCTTCATTTTATATTTTGTTTTTACGGTGCAATCCGATTCAAAATATGACAACGAGTTGGTTGTGGAAGAGTATTACAAACATGATGCTCATTTTGGGGATGAAATGATACGCATTAAAAACGCGCAAAATTTGGCTCAAAAACCATTGGTAAATAGTACTTCAGATGGAATCACAATTGTATTTCCGGATGTGTTTGTGCCAAAAAATATTAAAGGAAAAGTATCCCTTTATAGACCGTCTAACAAAAGATTAGATTTTGAAACTCCAATTTCGTTATCTGATGCTACTTTGCTCATACCTAAAAAAAGTTTGTCAGGCGGTCGCTGGGATATTAATATGGAATGGCACTATGAGGGTAAATCATATTTGACCAAAGAAATAATTTATATAAACTAAGGATAATAGATAATAGACGAAAAGAGGATAGACAATACTATTTGATCCAACTTAAATATTCTGTCGGTAAACTTCTATTCGTCTATTATCTATCTGTCTATTATCTAAAAAAGATGCTTTACACGGCTTTCATTTTCGGTTTAATAAGTAGTTTTCACTGCATAGGAATGTGTGGACCTATTGCTATGATGTTACCTGTAGATAGGAATAATCAGGCAAAAAAAGTTACCCAAATTATCACGTATCATTTAGGAAGAATAACGGCGTATGCCACGATTGGTTTTGTTTTTGGATTGCTGGGTAAAGGTTTTTTTATGGCCGGACTGCAACAGAAATTATCCATATTTATTGGTATCTCCATGATTATTGTGGTGTTAACTCCTGATAAAATTTTTGCTAAATATAATTTTTCGAAACCAGTTTTTAAATTAATCGCTACAATAAAAACGGCTTTAGGTAGTCAGTTTAGAAACAAAAGTTATAAATCACTATTCATTATTGGCTTACTCAATGGTTTTTTGCCCTGCGGAATGGTTTATGTGGCTTTGTTTGGTGCCATTGCCATGCAGAGTGAAAGTCTGGGAGTTTTGTATATGATATTATTCGGATTAGGAACCATTCCTATGATGAGCAGTGTCGTGTATGTTAATTCCTTTTTGACCATTGCTATTCGAAATAAAATCCAAAAAGTAATTCCTTATGTTGCCGTAATCATAGGCGTATTATTTATTTTGAGAGGATTGGGATTGGGAATTCCATATATTTCACCATCCAATATAAGTTTGTTTATACAAGCAAACCCGAATTGCCATTAATTTTGAATATATAAAATCAAAGCTTTCAGTCTACTGTCTTGACGTAAATACCGTATAGTATAATAAACACGAATTCCACCAATTTCTACCAATTAATTCGTGCAAATTTGTGGAATTCGTGTTTAATTTTTTAATATTATTTTAAAAATTATGTAAATCTAATCACTAGATTGTCATCGAAAATAATTCGGTTTCTGGAGCTTTCCTTTTTAATCGTAAATCAAATGCCATACAGATATTACGAACATAAGGCATCCCTTTTTCCGTAACCTGAATCGTATTGTCATTTATGATAACTAATCCATCTTGTTCCATTTCCTTCAACTGAATTAAAACGTCGGGAATTTCAATAAAATAGCTCTCGTTATTTTGCCATGAAGTTTCAAATTGGCACATTAAATTCAAGATGTGTTTTCGGATGATGAGGTCTTCATCGGTTAATAAATGGCCTCTAAAAACAGGTAATTTATTCCATTCTAATATTTGATAATAATCTTCCAAATTTTTTACATTCTGGGCAAAACTATACCAGCTGTCACTAATGGAGGAAACACCCAAACCGATCATCAATTGTGTTTTTGAGGAGCTGTATCCCATAAAATTGCGATGCAATTTCCCGTTTTGGAAAGCGTCATGTAAACTGTCCGTTTTCAAAGCAAAATGATCCATTCCTATTTCATGATATCCATTTTCGTATAATAATTTTTTGCCCGTTTCATAAAGTATTCTTTTTTTATCATCTTTTGGAATGTCTTTATCATTAAAACCGCGTTGTCCATTTCCCTTAATCCAGGGAACATGAGCATAACTATAAAAAGCCAATCGATCGGGTTGTAATGATTTTGTTTTCTCAATAGTATCGATAACATCTTCAATTTCCTGAAATGGTAATCCAAAAATAATATCATGACCAATGGAAGTATAACCAATTTCTCTTGCCCAAAAGGTAACTTTTGCAACATTGTGAAAAGGCTGTTCTCTATGAATGGCTTTTTGAACTTTTTCAGAATAATCTTGCACACCAAAACTTACTCTACGAAAACCTAAATCATATAGTTTTTGTAAGTGTTCATGTGAAGTATTGTTTGGATGACCTTCAAAACTAAATTCATAGTCTTTGGCTTTATTGGCATAACTAAAAATACCATTTATTAAATCCTCCAGATTTTTAGTAGAGAAAAAAGTGGGAGTTCCACCGCCTAAATGAATTTCTTTGATCGTTGGTTTAGCTCCAAGTATTTTACAATATAAAGCCCATTCTTTCAAAACGGCTTCTATATATGGATTTTCGACAGCATGATTTTTTGTAATACGCTTGTTACAGCCACAAAAAGTACATAAGCTTTCGCAAAAAGGCAAATGGATATACAAACTTATTCCTTCCGAATTATTACTCGCTATAAATGATTTTTTTAAGGTTTCTACCCAAATTTCATCCGAAAAATCAGTTTCTTCCCAATAAGGAACTGTCGGGTAACTGGTATATCTGGGGCCTGGAACATTGTATTTTTGAATTAACGAGTTTTTCATGGTAAAGTCATTTTGCATAACCAAAAGTAGCATTACTCCTAAAAATTTAAAATGATAATTATCATATTAAAAATAGCATTTATAAAAAAAGAGACTGTCTTTTAGAACAATCTCTTTTAATGAATAATAATTATAGTTTAGGAAATACAATCTGTAATGATTTTTGTCCATTTTTGTGCCAATACATGGTCTTCGTACAGGCATTCCTGGTCAATTATTTCGTTTTCAATAGTGTAGAATTGAACTAATTCTTTCTTATGGGCTTCTTTGTATCCAAATTCAAATTCGATTTTTATGATTTTAGCAGAATTATTTTCAGTTGTAGCAACCAGTTTGCAAGAAGCAATATCATTTAAATTAACAAAAGTGACTACTTCTTCTGGAGCGTTAAAATCCATTAAAAGGAAGCCTTTGTTCTTTTTGTCTAACGCCAATACTTTTTTGTTTTGTGTTTCAGTCAATTCAAAATTTAAATGATTATTACGACTGTATTTCCTCTTTATCTCCTTGATTTTATTTTTATTAATAACATTTGAGCGAAATACAAAGAAGAGCGGAATGCCTATTAAAATTGTTATTACAAGACCTATTATAGTTACGGATGTATCCATTTTTTTATTTTTTGAGTTATTTGTAAAGCATGATAAATTCGATTGAAAACCAAAAGGAATTCATTCTAAAAAGAAAGATAAGTGTATCTTCAAATTACGGAATCAGCGCTTTAAATCACCAAAAATAATGGAAAGGAAAGAGTAGGAGCGAAACCATTTCACATCGGTTGATGTCTTGTTTCGCATGACGAGAAAAGAATTTTAGGACTTTAAAATCCGGAATTGCAACTAGAAAATTTTCAAGATATTTTGCAATTGTATAATCGATAGTTTTATAATGGAATCCAACTATATTGTTTGCGTGGGGCTGAATAAAAACTGACGAATGAATGGGGTCAGGAGAAAAGGAAGAACTGGTTTTTTCTATTTTAATTTTTTTAATAGAAGATTCGTTTGCATTAGAAGCAAATAATAAAACTATTGAAAGTCCAATAAAAACAACTGTTTTCCGAATCCAATTCATTTTGCAAATTTAAAATTAACAGCTGACTTAAGATGGTTTTTTCTGATAAATGAAAGTTAAATTTTTAAATTCGGAACCTCTTTTGCATAAAAAAACCTCACACTATTTAAGAACGAGGTTTATAATTTTAAAAATTTCTGAAAATTATTCTATTTTCAAATTTCTCAATTGTTTTAGTTTTTCTTTCCAAACATCAAGACTTTCTTTGTGAATAGCTATGTTTTTACGAACTTCTAATACAATGGAATTTTCTTTTTTTGCATTTCTTGTGTTGGTGAAAAACTGAATGTTATTCTCTAGTTGGAAAATTTCATTCTGCACTTCCTCAATTTTACGCATCAGGAATATCTTTTCGTTATCCAGTTTGCGAATATCGTTACTTTCTGATAAGTTGTCCATTCTATTGGCAAAACGGATCATATCAGTGTCCTTTTTACTCAAACTTAATTTTTCAAAAAGTGCATCTAATATTTTATTGAATTTTCCTTCGATATGTCTTCTTGGAAAAGGAACTTTTCCAAAGTTTTTCCAAGTTTCAATATGTAATTTTATGGAATCTAAATCCGTTTTATGATCACCGGTCAATTGGAATTCTCTCAACGTTTCTAAATAGGCTTTTTTATTATCAAAAGCTTCCACTTCTTCGCCATTTTCCTCATTCTTTTGCTCTTTTAATTTGTCAAAATAATGATTACAGGCATCTTTGAATTCTTTCCAAATTTTATCGGAATATTTTCTAGGGACATGTCCTATTTGTTTCCACTCATCCTGAATTTGCTTCATAATAGGTGTAGTCACAGCGAAATCAGTGCTTTCTTGTAGTTCTTTGGCTTTAGCAACAAGAGCTGTTTTTTTGCTTAAATTGTCGTTTTGATCTTTCTTAATGTCTTTATAAAATGAATTTTTGAAAGAATTAAAATTTCTAACGGCAGTTTTAAAACTTGCCCAAGTTTCTTCATTTACATCCGATGGGACTTTTCCGGCTGAAAAGAAAGCAGTTCTTAAGGCTTCTATTTTTTCTATTTGAGTCAGCCATTGCGAATGAGCATTCACTTTTTCGGTCGCTAAAACTTCAATTTTGGTGATAATTTCTTTTTTCTTTTCTAAATTTTCAAGTTCTGTTCCTCTTTGATTTTCAAACAAAACTTCACGTTTATCATGCATTTGCTTAGTCAAATCACTAAACTTGTTCCAGATTTCATCACGATGTTCTCTAGAAACAGGTCCAATATCTTCTTTCCAAATTCTATGTAAATCCTGTAATTCTCGGAACGCTTTATTAACATCAGCTTCTTTTACCAATTCTTCGACACGTGCGACAATTTTTTGTTTTTGTTCTAGATTATGTTTGAAATCCAAGTCTCTCGCTTCTCGGTCAAGATGCAAATAGTCATAGAAATTTTCCACATGAAAATGAAAATTATTCCAAACGTGATTGTATTTATCTTTCGGAATTGGTCCCGCATTTTTCCATCGTTCTCTTAAATCATTAAAATGTTTTAAGGTGTCTTTGATGTTTTCCTGTGGATTGATTAACTCTTTTAATTCCTCAACAATAGCCAAACGATTTTCCAAATTGGTTTTTAAGTTCGTTTGTAAACTCTTGAAATGTGTATTTTTAGTATCTCTAAAAAGAGAATAATATTTATCAAATTGGGTTTTTAACGGAGAATGATATTGAAATTCTTCATTTAGATCTTGATTTTTAGCGAGAAATTCCTCTTTTTTCTCTTCAAGAAGATGATTGTATTTTGCTAAGAATGCTTTTTTAATTTCTTCAATATGATCCTTTGCTGACATCACTTTCTCACTGGTAACTAAACTTTTAAGTTCTTCAACCAGTACCTCAAGAGACAATGTATCGTAATCCTGCATCGGAATATCGTGACGCTCTTTCAACGTGTCATCTTCGCTTTCTTCAGCATTAGCTTCCGTAATCGCGTTTAATACCGATTGGTTTTCAGTTTCTATAGTAGGTTCATCATGTGTCAACTCTTCCCCTGTTAGGGTTACAACATTTTCGTCAATAGGGTGAACAGCTACGCTATCGTTATTTTCGTCAATTGTTTCAGTTTCCATAATACTATCTGATTGATTTAATTCAAGTGAATTATTCTCTAAACTTCCATCTGCTTCCAGCAGGTTATCATTCTTTTCTTCTAACATTTTTTCAATGTGTAAGGTTTTTATTTTTTGTATCGAACACGAAAGATAGTAAAGGAGCATGAAATTACAAAATAAATCCTTTATTTAGAGTCGTTTTATGTTAAAATTTTCCTTTTTTTGATGCAATTTCCTGCTATTCGCTGTATCTTTTTTATCCGCCGAAAAAGCGGATAAAAAATGATGCCGCTACCATCAGGGCTAGGGTTTTGGTAATTAATCAGTTTTTTTATTTACTGCAGTTCAATATTTTAAACAAAAAGCCACTTTTTTTAAGCGGCTTTTTTACTTACATAAGTGTGTATACGAAAAATGAAGTTTTTCTATTATTTATTCCAAATCTTCCAGGCTTTCTCTGCTTGAAAAATAAGCATATCCAAACCATTTTTGATTTGAGCCCCTTGTGCAGCTGCTCTCTTAAGAAATTGAGTTTCTGCAGGATTGTAGATCAAATCATAAGCAATGTGCTTATTCGTGAAAAACTCATACGGAATTAATGGAAATGCATCCACATTAGGGCTTGTTCCTACTGGAGTGGAGTTTATTATGATTTGGTAATTATCAAATGTTGTCCCATTGATTCGGTCATAATCGATAGCATTTTCTTTGGCTTCTCTGGAAACAAAAGTGTATGGAATATCTAGTTCATCCAAAGCAAAAGCGACTCCTTTAGAAGCGCCTCCTGTTCCTAAAATCAATGCTTTTTTGTGGTGTGGCTGCAATAAAGGTTGTAATGATTTTTTGAAACCATAATAGTCCGTATTGTATCCTTTCAATTTTCCTTTTTTAGTAATTTTAATGGTATTAACAGCGCCAATTTGTGCTGCGTTTTTAGATAATTTATCCAAAAACGGAATTACTGTTTCCTTGTACGGAATGGTAACATTCAATCCTTTTAAATCCGAAGTGTTTTTAATTACCTCAGGAAAAGAGGATATTTGAGGAATATCAAAATTCTCATAGGTACAACCAGTGAAGTTTTCGTTATTGAATTTATCTGTAAAATATCCTTTTGAAAAAGAATAATTAATGTTGCGTCCTAATAAACCAAAGCGTTTTCTAACTATGTCAACCATTATTTTTTATATTTTGCTATGTAATTTTGTACCATTTTCTTTGTCCAAACTACAGGGAATAAATCTTCTAAAAGAATATAGTTGTCAAAATTCAATCGCAAAGCATTACTTAAATGGAATTTTGCTTTAGTGTTTTGTCCAATCATAAAATACAACCCGGCCAAACGGTATTCTACTTCATTCTCTTCCGGAAAATATTCAGAGGCTTGTAATAAAGTTTGAATAGCACTTTCAAATTCTCCTAAAAACTGAAGAATATCCACCCAAAACAACCAAGTGTCTAATCCGTAATCACCAAATTCCACTGCTTTCCTGTAGCCAAGTTCGGCTTCTTCAAAGAAGTTCATTTGTTTATTAATAGTTGCAAAGCGTTTCCAGTACAAACGATTTTGATTGTCAATGGCTAATGCTTTGTTGACAAAAAACAACGCTTTTTGATAGTTTTTTTGACGTACATAAAAGTCAGTTATAGCAATCCATCCTTTGTCTAAAAGAGGATCTTCATGTACCGTTTTATTGAAATATTTTAATGCTAAAACTTTGTTTCCTAGTTTTTCATAACATTTTCCCATACGGAGTAAAGCATAGGAAGTAGCATCATCTAATTCGATGGTTCTGCTGTAACTTTCGATGGCTTCGGCGTATTTTTTTAAACGCTCATAAGCTTTGGCTTTTTCCATGAAAGCACCTAGGAATTCATCATCTATTAAAGTAGCATAATCAAAGGCGCGAATTGCATTTTCATATTCTTTTACACCATAATGCAAACGACCCAATTGGTGCCAGGCGATTTCGCTGTATGGGTTTTGGTCGATGTATTTATTCAAATAGGCGATAGCCTCTTGATTTTGATCTAAAAATTCAAAACAATACACAACGTTGTATAATGCGGATTGGTCTTCCAGATCTTCTTCCAGACACTTGATAAAGCTTTCTTTGGCCATTTCAAGATTGTCCATAAAAAGATATTCCATGCCTATTAGATTATAGACATCGGCATAATCATCAGTGTATTGTAATGCTATTTTCAACATTTCCACGGCCTTTTCGTGCTGGTCTCTTTTAGAACAGATATTGGCTTTTTGAATATAAATTTCTTCATTGGTTGGTTCGATGGCATATAATTCATTCAATAGCTTTTCAGCTAATTCGAGTTTGTCATCATAAACCAGCATTTCCACTTGGACTAATTTTAGTCCGGTAGATTTTGGATGTTGTTCCAATGCCAGTTTCAACGCTTTTTTTGCCAAAGCGGCCTTACCCATATCGAGATAATGAAGAATGATTTCTTCAAATTCTTCGGAGTCAAAAAAGAGAACTTTGTTGGTTTTCAACATGGACTCAAATTTAGACAATGATAAGTTATAGTCTTCTTCTTCGTTGCTTAATTGCATACTGTGTGTTTTTAATTTGGCCTAAATAAATTTAGGGAATCGTGCGTGTACTGTGAGAAAAAGTTAGAATTGTTGTGAACAATTTAATTAACAAAAAAAGCTTTGGTTTAAACTGATGGCATAGCCCTGATAGAATTGGAAATCCCACGCTTTTCGCGTGGATTGCAACGTATAGCGGGACACGAGCAAAGCGAACTGACGAAGTAAATAGCTCCCAATTTTTTTAATTATTTTGAATCTATGTGATATGTAATCAATGTTGCTACTTCTGCAATCAAAAATCGTTAATCATCATTCTTCAATCATCATTTCATCCATTACTTCAAGTATGATGCTACAACCTTCTCGTATTTCTTCTTCAGAAATGGTTAGAGGAGGTGTTATTCTAATAGCACATCCTTCAAACAGTAACCAGAATAAAATGAGTCCTTTGTCTTGGCATTTAAGAATCACTTCGTTTGTTATATCGGCACTTTCAGTCATTGCGGCCAGCATTAATCCTTTTCCTCTTATTTCTACTATCAAAGGATGTACCAAAAGTGTTCTGAATAGCTTTTCTTTCTCCATAACTTCGGCCATGAGGTTGGTCTCAGTAATTTCCTGCAAAGTCGCCAAACAGGCTGACGCAATGACAGGGTGACCTCCAAAAGTCGTGATGTGACCCAGTTTAGGATTATCGCTCAACAAATCCATCATGGCAGATGAAGCCGTAAAAGCACCTACAGGCATTCCGCCGCCCATTCCTTTTCCCATAACGACAATATCAGGAACGACATCGTAATTTTGGAATCCAAAAAGTGTCCCTGTTCTCCCAAAACCCGGCTGGATTTCGTCGAGAATCATAATCGCGCCCACTTCAGTGCAGCGTTGGCGTACTTTTTTAAGGAAATCATTGTGTGGCTGAATAAATCCGGCGCCACCTTGAATGGTTTCCAGAATAATTCCTGCAGTTTTCGTTGTTATTTTTTGTATATCGTCTTCGTTATTGAACGTGATAAAATCGACATCAGGAATCAACGGGCGAAAAATTCTTTTGCGTTCTTCAAATCCCATCACGCTCATGGATCCCATAGTATTTCCGTGATAGGCATTGTGGCACGATATCAATTGGCTTCTTCCTGTGGTTCTTCTGGCGAGTTTTAAAGCGCCTTCAATGGCTTCCGTACCTGAATTTACCAAATAGGTTTTGTCTAAAGGAGCGGGCAGGAGCGAGGCTAATAGTTTGCAATACAGAACGGCGGGACTTTGGGAATATTCCCCATAGACCATTACGTGTGAATATTTGTCTAACTGATCTTTGATGGCCTGATTGACTCTGGGGTGTTGATGTCCCAATGTACACGCGGAAACTCCGGCCACAAAATCCAAATATTTTTTATTGTTGGAATCGTAAATATAAGAACCTACTGCATGCGATACTTCCATACCCAATGGATACGGGGAAGTTTGTGCTTGGTATTTTAGGAAATCGTTATTCACGGTTATTTGTTTATTCGTTTATTTTTGTGAACTGTTAGCTGAAACTTTTTATTTGGAATCTGAGCAATTGAGACTGACCACTACTTTTTGCCTTTCTTCTTATCATAGTTCAATGTTTCCTTTCGGATTTTTATTGGAACATCTTTCTTTGCATCTTCGGCTTTGGTTGCTTTGGCTATTTTAGCGTTGTCTTGATTTTCTTCCGGAGGAAAAATATCGTCTTTGGATTTTATTCTCTCATCGCCCCGCCAGACTAAACCCCGGAGTTTTCGTGCGTTTTCAGGTAACTCTTTCTCGGGAAATATATCGCCATCGACTTGCTTAAAAAAGGTGATGGTTTCTATCGTATTTTTGTCAAAGATAATATTGATTTTGCTACTTACATTTTTATTGATGCCAATGAGTTCTTTGGCGTCATTCCGCATATAATAAATGACTTCGGTGTTTTTAATTATGTCTACATCATGCAATTTTCCTTCCTCAAATTTCCCAAAGAGATTTTGTCCTTTTACCTGATTAAAGCCCGTTCCCAGTGTGTCTTTCGAGACCAGAAAAGTATTATTGAGGACTTTAAGCGAATCGAGCGCTTTGGTGGTATTATTCCCAATAAGATGCATGATGTCACCTGTAATCTGGTTTTCACCATTCCAAAGTATTGGATTTCCTATCAGTTTTGTCAAGGCTGTTTTGGAACTCGAATGTATCGAATCACATTTACCGCTCATGTCCGTTTTGTAAAAGCGAACATTGTTGAACGCTCTAATAATTCGGTTGCCTTCTTTACCGGTAACCATTAATTTTTTGCCATGAATGTAAACCGAGTCGTTTTCTACAAAGTTTACTGCTACGGCTCTTTTGGTGACAAACATCGAATCTTGGTTTTTATATATTTCGGCGTAATTCCCTTTAACAATTCCGCGATTGATGGAATCCGTTATTTTTACATTCCGTGTTGCCGATGCAAATTCCCTATTTCTATCATAGTACAAGCTGTCTCCTTTTATAACCCGATCATCGTATCTAATATACGATTTATTAAGAAAATGTGCCAGATTTTTTTTGGTGTCATAAAATCCTTTTTCGGTATAAATATAATTAGCCTTACTGGTAACTGTCGAAGGCCCTAAAAGATAGGAATGTCCTGAATTACTGAAATAATCCAAATGATTTGTTTTTATCACATACGTTGGATTTGTAATAGTAACAGCCGTTAAGAATTGGAATTTTTTTTGAGCTACATAATACCTTCCTGATTTGCTTTTTAAAGTATTATCCTTATTTACGATTGTTCCGGGAGAATTGTAAAATACTTCCTGCGTGTTTCTGTCAAAGTTGATAGTGTCTGTTGCCAATGTAGCATCTGGAGAACTCATTACTGCATTTCCCGTAGCAAGTGCTTTTTTTACATTTCCATTATATTCAGCATATTTACTGTTTAAAAATAAAGTGTCTCCTTGAACTAATTGTACATTTCCAAAAGCCTTTATGTAATTTTCCTTTTGAAAATAATAGGCTTTATTACAGGTTAAAACGACTCCATCATGATTGACACGTACGTTTCCGGTGAGTAAAAAAGCATCGGGCATTTCAACTTGATTTACATCTGCGAAATCGGAATGTTCAACAATAATTTTTTTTGGTGTTTGTGCCAAAACCAAATTAGTACAAAGTAAGAGCAAACAACAACGAATGAAAAATAGCGGTTTCTTCAAGGGATTTATTTTTTGTCAAATTTATGAAAAAGGAGACAATCCTAATCCATATTAGGATTTATTTATAATTAGATAGTAGGACGTCAAAAAACAATTGAGCTTATTCTAAAGTTATCAACAAATAATGAGACTCTTTCGTTGTAGTATCCTTTTTTAAAAACGGATTCATTTTAATTTCAAACGATAGCAGCTTCTTTATTCTAAAAAATATTAAATTTAAAAATTGATTTACAAATCATAAAAAAAGACAGAAATCAGCGTAAATAATTTTGTATGATAAAAAAAATAACTATTGTTGCAGGAATAAGCGTGGTGCTTTTGGCGACAGCTTGTAAAACGAAAGATTTAAAAATGAACGCAGCACAGAAAGAGACCGTCTCAAATAAAAAAGAAGTTGTATATCAGGTTTTTACACGGTTATTCGGAAATAAAAACACCAGCAATAAACCTTGGGGAACCTTTGAGGAAAATGGGGTGGGGAAGTTTAATGATTTTACAGATACAGCATTACAGGAAATAAAAGATTTAGGGGTTACTTATATTTGGTACACCGGAGTTCCACATCATGCTTTGATACGTGATTACACCGCAATAGGAATTTCTAATGATGATCCTGATGTAGTCAAAGGACGGGCAGGATCGCCTTATGCCGTAAAAGATTATTACAATGTGAATCCGGATTTGGCAGTTAATCCAGCCAATCGTTTGCAAGAATTTGAGGCATTAATTGCAAGAACGCATCAAGCGGGTTTAAAGGTAATTATAGATATTGTTCCCAATCATATTGCGCGCAAATATGAAGGGAAGAATAATCCAAAGAATGTTACTGATTTTGGTGCCAATGATGATGTAACTGTCGAATATAAAAGAGATAATAATTTCTACTATATACCAAATAAACACTTTGAAGTCCCTGATACCGAGAAAGCATTAAACGGAGAAGAGAATCCGCTTATTGATGGAAAATTTGAAGAATATCCTGCAAAATGGACTGGTAACGGGTCTCGTTTGGCAAAACCAGATCGCAATGATTGGTACGAAACGGTCAAAGTAAATTACGGAATTCGCCCTGATGGTTCGAAAGATTTTCCAGAACTTCCTGCTGGTTTTGATACAAAATCATACAAAGAACATTTCGATTTTTGGAAAGGAAAAGACGTCCCGGATTCTTGGAAAAAATTCAAAGATATTGCGTTGTACTGGACAGATAAAGGAGTTGATGGTTTCCGATACGATATGGCAGAAATGGTACCGTATGAATTTTGGAGCTATATGAATTCCGCTATTAAAGTTAAAAATCCGAATGCTTTTTTATTGGCCGAAGTCTACAATCCCAATGAATATAGAAATTACATTCGTTTGGGTAAAATGGATTATTTATATGATAAGGTAGAAACGTATGATAAATTAAAAGATGTAATTAGAGGGAAATCGTTGCCTGACGGATTATCGGACATACAAAACGGGATGGCTGATATTGAGCATCATATGTTGCATTTTCTAGACAATCATGATGAACAACGTTTAGCAAGTCCGGAATTTGCGGGAACGCCAGAAAAAGGAAAACCCTTAATGGTCGTTTCTACCACAATAAGTACTTCGCCAACGATGATTTATTTTGGTCAGGAAGTAGGAGAGGCAGGAAATGAAAATGCAGGTTTTGGGACGCATTCCAGAACTTCAATATTTGATTATGTAGGTGTTCCAAATCACCAACGCTGGATGAATGGAGGGAAATTTGACGGAGGTCAATTATCACAAAGCGAAAAAGACCTGCGTGATTTTTATAAAAGATTGCTGAATTTTTCTCTTAAAAGTGCTGCTTTGATGGGTAAATACCAAGAAATTCAAACAGTTAATCGCCATGAAACGCAAGGGTATGATTCCGGGATTTATGCTTTCCTCCGTTGGTCTGATACGGAAAAGTTATTAGTAGTCACTAATTTTTCTTGGTTAACCACTAGTAATTTCGAAATAAAAATTCCTTCGTATATTATGCAAAAATGGAATTTGAAAGATGGAAATTATACGTTAACAGATCAGTTGTATCATAAAAGTGCCATTCAATTGCAGGTTTTAAACGGGGTAGGAAAAGCCCATATTACAATAGCTCCTTCCGAATCGTTTATTTACCAATTATAGAACATAAGTAGGCTACACAAAGTTGTAGTTCCTTTATTGTGATTTTGAAAAGGAAAGAAAAATTTTAAACAAAAAATGCTGATATGAAACTATCAGCATTTTTTTATGATTTAAATCTAGAGAATTATTTTTTTATCGCGGCATCATAATTCTCCCCCACTTTTTTCCAATTGATTATATTAAAAAAAGCATCGATATAATTTTTTCTTTTGTATTGGTAATCCAAATAATAAGCGTGTTCCCAAACATCTAAGGCTAATATTGGAGTCCCGGGAATAAGTGCATTTTTCATTAAAGGATTATCCTGGTTTTGAGTACTGGTCACTTGAAGTTTTCCAGTTTTATCAACCACAAGCCATACCCAACCGGAACCAAATTGTTTTGTAGCTTCATTTTTGAATAAAGTCACAAAACTTTCGAATGAACCAAAATCGGTTGTAATTGCTTCGGCTAAAATACCTGTGGGATTTCCACCGGCTTTAGGAGCCATAATTTGCCAGTATAAAGTATGATTGTAATAACCGCCAGCATTATTTCTAGTATTGGCATCATTCAAATCTAACTTTGCTAATACTTCCTCAATCGTCAGGTTTTCTAATACAGTTCCCGCTACAGCCTGATTCAAGTTATTCGTGTAGGTTAAATAATGTTTAGAATAATGCATTTCTAGTGTACTAGCTGAAATATTTGGTGCTAAAGCATCATAAGAATATGTTAGTTTTTCCAGTTGAAAAGAACCTTCATTAGCCTTTACATCATCAGGAATTCCTGCTGATATTTTTTCTTGAACTGTTGGAAGAGGAACTTCAACAACTTCAGTCAGTTTTTTGTTATTGCAGGAGAGTAATAGGGTTGCTAATACTAAACAAGGGATATAAAAATTAAACTTTTTCATGAGTTAGATTATTTTTTTACAATAGAATTGATGATTTCGATATACTGTTCTTTAGCTTCATCTGTAGTAAGATGGCTTATTTGCATCCAAGCATTTATTTTGAAAGCATCTCTTAAATGATAATTTGAGGTTTGTTTTAGATCTAAAGTTCCCAGAGAAGCCTGTTTATAAAAAGCATAAAGTCTTAGCTGAACATCTTGTGGTAAAGATGCTTGAGTCATTTCAGAAGCTATTTCAACTGCTTCTTGAAATCGGGTATCTAAATCTTTTTCAATCATTATCCTTTTGTAGCAATAATTGTTTTTCCTCCAATTGCTTTTTGATTAAGAACTACATTTATTGGTGTTCCTAATGGTAAAAAAATATCTACTCTTGAGCCAAATTTTATAAAACCGGCATCAGTTCCCTGAATAACCTGCATCCCTTCTTCGGCATAGTTTACAATTCTTCGGGCTAAAGCACCCGCAATTTGTCGGTATAGAATGGCACCGAATGTATTATTTTCAATGACTACTGTTGTTCTTTCGTTTTCTTCGCTTGCTTTTGGATGCCAAGCCACTAAGAATTTTCCAGGATGGTATTTACTGAATTTTACAATTCCGCTTAGTCCATAACGCGTTACATGCACATTTATTGGTGACATGAAAATCGAAATTTGCAAACGTTTGTCTTTAAAATATTCTCCTTCATATACTTCTTCAATAACAACCACTTTTCCGTCAACCGGAGCAAGAATTACATTCTCATTAAGTATGGCAGTCCTTTTTGGATTTCTGAAGAATTGTAAAATGATAATCAAAAGCAAAAGGGCACTTAATTGAATTAACATTTTAAGCCAATTGGTGTCAATAAATTTGTCGGACAATAAAAGGACTACAGCAGTAAAAATAGTACCTAATAAAATTGATGGGGTTCCTTCTTTATGAAACATAGTTTAAGATTTGGTAAAATAAAAATATAATTGGTGCTACAAATATAACACTATCTAATCGATCTAGAATGCCTCCATGGCCTGGCATGATACTTCCGCTGTCTTTTACACCAGCTATACGTTTGAATTTGGATTCAATTAAATCTCCAACGGTGCCTACAATTCCAACAATTACAGCTATTGAGGTCCAAATTAAGATAGATCGGTCACTAAATTGTGGATTGGCTCGGATATAGTATTTTGATATTAAATAACCCGCTAAAACCGCAAAAACGACTCCGCCGAAGAATCCTTCTATAGTTTTTTTAGGGGATATTTTTTCGAATAATTTGGTTCGACCTATAGATTTCCCTACAATGTAGGCAAAGGTGTCATTAGTCCAGATTAAGATAAATAAACCAATTATAATTTTAGGATTATAGTCATTTATTCCAAATGAAATTTTAGTAATAAATACAAATGGCAGTATAATATACCCTAATAAATACAAGTATTTGGAAGAAGTACTTATTTTTTGAATATTATCATAAAACAAGAAAAGGATGCATTTTATGGATACCACCAATGCTACCACCAATAAAACTACGTCTAATTGTTGTATGTTTATTGAAATTTCTAAATCAGTATTGAATATATTATTGATAGTATCTGTAGTAATTTTATTGTAATGGCTTACTAAAGTTACTATAGTATATAAAACTGTTCCGAAAAGAATTGGAAATAATTTATGTATTTGAATTAAATTGCAAAATTCATAAACTGTAATTACAAGAAAGATTCCAAATAGAATAAAAAAGCTTTCCGTTGAATATAAAATAGAAGCGAGTAATAAGATGATATAAATGGCTCCTGATATACCTCGTTTTAGAGTTTCATTCATTTTAAAGATCTTCTAAAAGCAATAAATATAGATTTTTTGCCGAACTTCCGTATTGTGTAAAATCTTCCTCTTTCGCTTTTTCGAAATATTTTATTGTAGTTATATTGGTAGGATAATCAGTTTGGTATTTCTTTTTTATAGCGCTAAGCCCGTCACTTTTAGCATCAAGAATTTGACTTGTATGTGCTAAAATGATAATGTTTGCCGGTAATTCGTTTGGTTTGTTTTGTTTAATCTGTTTTGAAGAGAATAATATAGAACCTTCCTCAGCAATTAAATTTTCACAACTTGCAAGAATGAATTTTGGATTTTTAGGTTTGTCATAATTAAGCTTATTGTCATCAAGCATCCCAAAAAGAGCCGGCTCATAACATAAAGCTTCACTTTCAAACCAGTCATTTTCTTCGAGTATGTTTTCAAATTGTTCTTTTACTTCTTCTGAGTTTTCGCAGTATAAAAATTTACCACCATTTTTTTTAAAATTGTAGATAAATTTTTCATCTATAGAGGTAGCTTTATCAGCAAAGGAATTATTAAATTCACTTTCTTTATCTTCCTCAGAAGCCGGATTGCTAGAACCAAAAATTTTTCTAAAAAGACTCATATTCTTGTAAACTACTTAATTTATTATTTGAGAACGTCCAAAGATAAAAAAATCTTAATTCAAAAAAGGTTTTTGAATTAAGATTTTAAAAATAATTAAATAATTATGTATTTTTTTAAGAGACCACTTCCTCAAGATTTTTGTCAAAAGTTCTTTTTCCAAAAATAGCTTCTAAATCATCTTTAAAAATAACTTCTTTTTCAATTAGAATATTTGCAAGTTGATCTAGTTTATCTTTATTTTCTTCTAAGATTTCAATAGCTCTTTGGTACTGACTTTCAATAAGTAATGAAATTTCTTCGTCAATTACTCTAGCAGTTTCTTCAGAATATGGTTTTGAAAAACTGTATTCACTTTGTCCGGTTGAATCATAATAAGTAACATTACCTATTTTTTCATTCAAACCATAAATGGTAACCATCGCACGAGCTTGTTTAGTTACTTTTTCTAAATCACTTAATGCACCTGTTGAAATTCTGTTGAAAGTTACTTTTTCTGCAGCTCTTCCGCCCATAGTAGCACACATTTCGTCTAGCATTTGATCAGGACGAACAATTAATCGTTCTTCCGGTAAATACCATGCTGCACCTAAACTTTGCCCTCTAGGAACAATAGTTACTTTTATTAAAGGAGCTGCATGTTCGAGCATCCAACTTACTGTTGCGTGGCCAGCTTCATGGATAGCAATTGCTTTCTTTTCTTCTGGAGTTACAATTTTATTTTTCTTTTCAAGACCACCTACAATTCTATCAACTGCATCAAGGAAATCTTGTTTGTCAACTGCTGTTTTATTATGTCTTGCTGCAATCAAAGCGGCTTCATTACATACATTGGCAATATCAGCACCAGAAAAACCTGGAGTTTGTTTAGCTAAAAAGTCAGTATCTAATCCTTCTATTTTTTTCAAAGGAGCTAAGTGTACTTTAAAAATTTCTGCACGCTCACGAATATCTGGTAAATCAACAAAAATTTGTCTGTCAAAACGACCCGCACGCATTAACGCTTTGTCAAGAACATCAGCTCTATTTGTTGCTGCCAATACAATTACATTTGAATTGGTTCCAAAACCATCCATTTCAGTAAGTAATTGGTTTAGTGTGTTTTCACGTTCGTCATTTCCACCTGACATATTGCTTTTTCCTCTGGCTCTACCTACAGCATCAATCTCATCAATGAAAATGATAGCTGGAGATTTTTCTTTGGCTTGTTTGAATAAGTCACGGACACGTGAAGCACCTACACCCACAAACATTTCGACAAAATCAGAACCTGATAAAGAGAAGAACGGTACTTGCGCTTCACCTGCAACGGCTTTAGCTAGTAACGTTTTTCCTGTTCCTGGAGGCCCTACGAGTAAAGCTCCTTTTGGAATTTTACCTCCAAGATTGGTGTACTTTTCAGGATTTTTCAAGAATTCTACAATTTCTTGTATTTCTTCTTTCGCTCCTTCAAGACCAGCAACATCCTTGAATGTGGTTTTGATATCGGTTTTTTCGTCAAAAAGTTTCGCTTTAGATTTTCCAATATTGAAAATTTGTCCGCCGCCGCCGCCGCCGCCGCCTGACATTTTTCTCATGATAAAAATCCAAACACCTATAATGATGATGATTGGCAATAAACTGATTAAGATATCAGACCAATTATTTTTTGGTAAGAAGTTAAAATCTTTTAATTTTCCTTCAACAACAGCTTTTTCAAGTTTAGTTTGAAATATTTGATCATTACCAATATCGAATGAATAATGAGGACCTTTGTTAGGTCTGTCAAAAACATCTTTAGCAACTTTTTTATTCGCAGGATCTTTCAAAGCTGCTGCGTTAAGATATACTTCAGCCTCAGTTTTATTGTAAACGATAACTTTTTCAATTTGACCTTTTTCTAAATAATTATTAAATTTAGAAGAAGTTAATTGCGCTGGTTCACTTAAAGTTGAACCTCCAGTTATGAAACTTATAAACAAGAAAATTAAAAGAATTGCTGTATAAATTAACCAAGGACTTATTTTAAATTTATTCGAATTTGGATTATTATCTTTAGCCATTAGAAGTTTGTTTCTTTAGTATTTGTTTTCGATTGTAGTGATTTTTGCATCACCCCAAAGACTCTCAATGTTGTAATATTCTCGGATGTGTTTTTGGAAAACATGAACCACGATATTTACATAATCCATAAGAACCCATTCTGCATTATCAGTCCCTTCAACATGCCAAGGCTTGTCTTTTAATTCTTTTGAAACTGTTTTTTGGATAGAGTTTACAATTGCGTTAACTTGCGTGTTTGAATTTCCATTGCAGATGATGAAATAGTCGCAAACTGCCGTGTCTATTTCTCTTAAATCAAGAATATCAATATCATTTCCTTTTACCTCTTCTATTCCTTTAATGATGTTCGCTAATAGCACGTCATTGTTTATAGTCTTTTTCGCCATGAATTATTTTTATATATAAGTTTGTAAAGTTACCATTTTTTGTGATTATTTTTGAACCTTAACATAATATTAAATTCTGTTTCACAAAAAAACGTATATGAAAGTTATCAAACTCGATGCCATAGATTCTACAAATGAATTCCTAAAAGGGTTATCGAACAAACAAGAACTAGAAAATTTTACTGTTGTTACTGCTGAAAGCCAAACAAAAGGCAAAGGACAAATGGGTGCTGTTTGGGACTCTGAGGCTAGTAAAAACTTAATAATGAGTGTTTTGGTTAAAGATTTTTTATCAAATATTTGTCAGATATACAATCTAAATATTTCAGTTTCACTTGCAGTAATTGATGTTTTGGAATCCTATAAGATTCCCCATCTTAGTATAAAATGGCCAAACGACATATTGTCATACAATAAAAAAATAGGTGGCATTTTGATAGAAAATAGCATCAAAAGTGACGGCACTATTATTTCTATTGTCGGTTTAGGTCTAAATGTGAATCAAACTGATTTTGGAAATTTGCCCAAAGCGTCTTCTTTAGCGGTTATTTGTAATAAACAATTTGATAAGGAGGAATTGCTTTTTTCTATTATGGATAAAATAGAATCTAATATAAAATTATGGAACCAAAACGCTGAAATGTCATGGTCAGATTACACTGATAAACTATTTAAAAAAGGAATTCCAATGCCTTTTTCAGATCAGAATAATCAAAATTTTATGGGAATTATCCAAGGTATTTCTCCTATTGGAAAACTTCAGGTTCTTTTGGAAGATGATCGTATTTCTGAATTTGACATCAAGGAAATTCAAATGTTATATTGAAGTTGAATTGCAGTTGTTTTTTATGAAATAAAAAAGCATAATATAACGGTAACTTTAGGGTAATCCTGTAAGCGTAACTTTGTATCTTAATAAGATTCACTATGCTATTTTTATTGTATTTAACTTCTATACAATCGCTGATTACGGCTCTATTAATTTTTTTTAATAAAAAATTTAAACAAGAAGATTTTTATCTGAGCATTTTTTTTGGGGTAGTTTTTTTTCATATCCTGTTCAAAATAGCCATAATTTTGATTTATCAAGATGCGAATTTATTTGAAAAACTGCACGGGAGCTTTTCATTTCTCTATGGTCCAATGTTGTATTTTTATACACTCTCTGTTTTGGACAAAAAAATCGCCATAAAACAAATTTTATATCATTGTATTCCATTTTTTATTGGTTTTATACTCAATGTTGTCATATTATTTATTTCGGTAAATCATCCTTTCTTTTATATAATTATTAACAATTCTAATCTTGTCGTGATGGTGCTTTTAATGCCGTCTTTCCTTGGTTACAGCATTTATTGTTTGCGATTGATTACCGATTTACAGGTTGAAAGGAATAAAATTTTTGCCCATAAAATAAATATTATAAAAGTCATTAGCATCATTTTTTGTTTATTGGGAGTCCTCGTTGTTTGGGCCGTCCTTTTGATGGTATTTAACTTTACGAGTTCAATAAATATGAGATTTATTTTTTACCTCTTTATGTTATTTATTTTTGTTTACGTGATTCATATTCGATTTGCTATATTTTTCGAAATTCAAAAGGTGATTTCAGAATTAAAAATTGAAGAAAAATATAAAAATTATGAGTTAGATTCAACTGAAATGGATAATATAATTACTGCTGTAAATTCTTATTTTAAATTAAAAAAAGGTCATTTAGATTCTGAATTCAATTTAGACAAGCTTTCTTTGGATTTAAGGATTTCGAAAGTTAAAATCACGCAATCACTTAATTTACAATTAAAAACTAATTTTTATCAATATATCAATTCTTTGAGGGTTGAAGAGGCTAAAAGATTGATTGATGAAAAACAAGAATCCAATTTTGTAACCATTGGTTATGAAAGCGGTTTTAAAAACAAATCTACTTTTTATAAATATTTCAAACAAATTACTGGAGCAACTCCTAGTGACTATAAAAAGATGTTGTTAGAATAATAACTATCTAAAACATTTTTATTTTCTCCTAATTAATGTTTTCTACACTCTATTTTGTCTTAAACAAATTCTATTAAGAAAGTAAAATGTTCCGCTCTACAACTTATTTACACTTTGATAACAATTTGGTGTTGTTTGTAAATAACTGTAAAACAGTTGTTTATTTTTTATTTTGTTTGTTTTTGTACGTGTAAATTTAAAAAGACTTCTAAAAAAATATCTTCCAATAGTTTTGCCCCAGATATTTTTAAAAACTAATAAAACAATGAAAAAATTACTATTGCTATTCGGATTGATGTTGATTGGGACACAGATAATAGCTCAAAATCGAGCGTCAATTATCGGAAAAATTTCTGACGGAAAATCGTATTTACCAGGAGTAAATGTTACAATTCTAGAAAAAAAAATTGGATGGAATACTGATTTAGATGGGAATTACCAGATTTCTAATTTGACTGAAGGTCAAATTACAATTTATTTTAGTTATATGGGCTACATAAGCACAACTAAAGAAATAAAATTAGTATCTGGAATAAACAATTTAGGGACAATTGTACTTGCTGCAAAGGAAGGTGCTTTGAATGAAGTAATTGTAAAAGGTTTTACAGCTCATTCGCAAATTAAAGCATTGAGTATCAAGAAAAAATCATTAGCAATTATGGATGTTCTTTCGGCCGATGCTGTGGGTAAATTACCAGACCGTAATGCTGCCGAAGCCGTTCAGAGAATGCCAAGTGTAAGTGTAAATCGTTATCACGGAGAAGCGAATCAAGTAAGTGTTAGGGGAACTCCTTACGGATGGACATCGACTTTGTATAACGGAAATAGATTGCCGAGTGCTACAGTAACAGGAACAAGAAACACGCTTTTAGATGCTATTCCTACCGAAATGATTCAATATATTCAACTTTCAAAAGCAATTACTCCAGATATGGAAGGAGATGCAATTGGCGGATCTGTAAATTTTGTTTCACGAAATGCACCCCAAAAAACAATGTTGAACGCTAGTTTGGGTGGTGGATATAATGAAAAATCTGGAAAAGGTTCGTATAACGGATCTATTGTTTATGGTCAAAGGTTCTTTAAAGACAAACTGGGAATTGTATTTGCCGCTTCGGTTTGGGATAGAAATTTTGCTACAGATGAAGAGGTTGTTGATTATAATGTTAATGCAGCAACTCAATCACAAAAATATGCCATCAATTCGGTAAATGCTAAACGTTATTTTGGAGAAAGAATTACCAAAGCTTTTAGTGGTTCTTTTGATTATGTGTTGAATGATAAAAACAAATTTTTCGGTAAATTTTTGTATGATAAATTTCAAGATGTAAGGCCTGTTTATGAATCTTTTTATGATTTTGCCAAAAAAAGATACACCTTTAGTTATCGCTATTCTGATTACAAAACAAGTTTGAATGCGATAGAAATTGGTGGCGAACATCGAATTATTTCTAAATTGAAAATGGATTGGTCTTTCTCTAATAATGAAATGTCATACCTTTTAGACACACCGCCCAATATGCCATCTGACAAGAGAGGCTTACCAATAGCACAATTCAATCAGAAATTAGTTGGTGATTTTGGAAACAGATCTTCCGATGGATTAATCTACAACACATTCGATTCTCCAAACGGAACGGGAGTGGATATTTTTGCTATTGACCCAAAGTTGACCAATCCAAACGATGTTATGGATCCAACAAAATTAACCTTGCAACAATTGGTAATTTATCAATTAGACCAAAGAGATAAAGATCAAATAGGACAATTAAATTTAACCTATGATGCTACTGATAAATTATCCATCAAAGCGGGTTCCAAGCTAAAGTTTAAAAATTATTCAGGAGAGCAAACACCATTAGCTTACTTACCAGGTGCAGCTCTTGGTATTCCTGGTTCTCCAGCCTTGGTTCCAATGAGCAATTTAGCAAGCGAAGGATATCCAAATGCGGATAACTTCTTTTCAGAAATAAACAGTCCTTTCAATAATCTTATTGTAAATCCGATTACAAAAGATCAATTGTTTACTATTTTTTCTCCAGAATATTTTACTGCAAATGGGTTTAAAGATTATTCTTCAGCCTCCAATGCAACCACAAAATTTAATGGAAAAGAAGATGTTTTTAGCACATATGTAATGGGTGTTTATGACCTTACTGATAAAACAAAAATCATTGCTGGTGTTCGAAATGAGCAAACAGATGTTACTATGAATAGCAGCACTTATGATGCAAAAACTAAAGCTGTTTCGCCAATTACAAAAAAATCATCATACAATGCTTTCTTACCAATGTTGCATATAAAATACGCTATTAATGAAAATATCAATTTGCGAGCAGCTTATACAAGAACTTTTGCTAGACCTAATTTACCAGATTTAAACCCAAGTGAAATAGTAGATATTACAGGATCTGTATTCAAAATTACTAGAGGAAATACTGAATTGTTACCTACTTTTTCTAATAATTTTGATTTGATGGGAGAATATTTCTTAAATGACATCGGACTAATTACCGCTGGTGTATTTTATAAAGGAATCTCGGATTATATTTTTAAAGATATTTCATACGAAAAAATCAATGGTGTAGATTATTTAGTGACACAACCCAAAAATATTAAAGACGCTAGTTTATTAGGTTTCGAAATAGGAATTACAAAAAGATTTACGGAGTTGAGTGGTTTTATGGGAGGATTCGGGGTCGATTTTAATACTTCAATAATCAATTCAAAACTTGAAGTTTCAAGATATGATGCTACAGGTAAAATAATTGCCACTGACGAAACCACCTTGCCAAATCAATCTAAATTATTGTTTAACTCATCTGTTTTTTATGAAAAATACGGGTTTATGTTTAGAATTGCAGGAAATTTTAGAGGAGAATCGGTAGAAACAATCAATCAAAACTTAGGGCCTGATTATTATATCTCGGCCAAAAGTAATTTCACTGTCGATCTGTCGGCAGATTATTCCATCAGCAACAAAATAAAAGTTTTTATGGAAGTTAGAAATCTTAGCAACGCGCCATTTCAACAATATTTAGGAAAAAATCAAGGCAGGATTACTAACAGTGAGTGGTCATCAATAAACGGTCAATTAGGAATCAGATACCATATTTTATAAAATTAATAATATTAAATAAAAATATAAGATGAAAAATACAATGAAATTTAACATAGTTATACTATCACTATTTTTAGCAATAAGCAGTTTTGCTCAACAAAATATGAATATAGAAATGAGTTCTAATTTTAGATCCTTATCTGGAATCCAAAACCAAGAGGGAAGAAAGATCAAAGAAGGAATTATATATCGTTCAGGTAATTTTGCGAAACTTACAGAAAGTGATATTGCAAAATTTTATGCAATGAAAATTACTACAATTGTCGATTTTAGAAGTGACAATGAGATACAAAAAGATCCTGATTTTATTCCTGTTGGTCAAAAAATTGAAACCAAAAGAGCGTTAATAGGATCAATTAACGAAAAAGAAATGGGCCAATTTATGAAGGTTTTAATTTCTCCAAAGTTTAGTGAAGCGGCATTAGATTCTTTAATGATTGGAGTTAGTGATGGATTTACAAACCATATCAAAGATTTTAAACCTTTCTTCGATGAAATAGCAAAAGACGAATCAGTAGTGTTGTTTCATTGTACGGCGGGTAAAGACAGAACAGGATTGGCTTCAGCTTTATTTTTGTACATTTTAGATGTTTCAGATGAGGAAATTATGAAAGATTATTTAAGATCGAATGAAGCAATTCAAAAAACAGATTTAAATAAATACAAAGCCTATGGAATTCCAGAAGAAAGAATGGCTATGTTAATGGGGGTTAAAGCATCTTATTTAGAGGCTTCTTGGAATAATATCATCAAAAAATACGGAAGTATTGACAAAATGCTATTAGTAGAATTCGATATTGATAAAAAAATAAAAAATGAAATAAAGAAAAAGTATTTGGTAAAATAAATCAAATATAAAAAATAAGAAACCCGTCTAAAATTATTTAAGATGGGTTTTTTATTTTAAAACAATATTTTTTTTAATGTTATAATTTATTCATGTTCAAAGCCAATGTTTCAATAAATTTTCCAATAGGACCTTTGATCATCATCGCCATCATAGGATTAAAATCTCCTTCAAAATCGAGTTTTACAGTGCTTGAATTATCTGAAACAGCATCAATATTTGCGATTAAAGTAAAAGGAAGTTTATCACTTGCAGCACCCAAAACAATTTTGTTTGGCGCTACTTTTTCTTTCATTTTTAATTTTATTTCCGGCATGCCTTTCAATCCAAAAATGAATGCATCGTCACCAATAATTTCAAATTTAGCAATACTTTCCGGCATCAATTTTTCGAAATTTTTAACGTCACTCAATAAATCAAATAATTCTTGAGCTGATTTTGGAACAGTAACTTTTGGACTTTGTAAGTTCATAGTTTCGTGGATTTGTATTTTTAAATTTTTTAAACTTCAATATTCCAAGTTGATGGACTCACGTTCCATTCTCTCAAGGTTTGTTCCTCTTCTTCGGTAATATATTTTTTGGCAACAGCCAAATTCAATAAATTCGTATAATTACTAAGGGTAAATAAATCAATATTTGCATCTTTGAAATTACGGTCCGCAACATCAAAACCATAAGTAAAAATGGCTGCCATACCTTTTATGTTTGCTCCTGCTGCACGTAAAGCTTCAACGGCAAGTAAACTGCTGTTTCCAGTACTAATCAAGTCTTCTACAACGACTACATTTTGTCCTTTTTGTAAAAAACCTTCTACTTGGTTTAACCTTCCGTGTTTTTTTGCTTCTGGGCGAACATACACAAATGGTAACCCTAAACTTTCGGCTACGAGCATTCCAATTCCTATTGCTCCTGTGGCAACTCCGGCAATAACATCAGGTTTGCCAAATTGTTTTTCAATATTTTTGGCAAATTCATCCCGAACATAATTTCTTATGGCTGGAAATGAGAGTATTAATCGGTTATCACAGTAGATAGGAGATTTCCATCCGGAAGCCCATGTAAAAGGATTTCCTGGATTCAATTTAATTGCATTTATTTGCAAAAGCAATTCGGCTGTTTTTTCGGCTGTTTCTTTATTAAAAATCATAGTACAAATGTATAAAGTTTTTGTTAACGACAAACCACTTTTTTTGACAAATCACATCTCTAAGGAGACAGATTTTCAACTTTTTTTATTAGAAAGTATTGACATAGAGCAGCTTATAGTAAAAATCTTTCAAAATAAAATTCAAAAAGCCTACCTGTATCACCCCGATGAAAGGGAGATTATGAAGACTTTGAAAGCAAAAATTCCTGTTAATAAAGCAGGAGGTGGCTTAGTTTATAATAAAAAAGGGGAGGTTTTATTCATTTTCAGAAACGGAAAATGGGATTTACCTAAGGGGGGAATCGAAAAAGGCGAAGAAATAGAAGCTACAGCCATGCGGGAAGTAGAAGAGGAGACTGGCGTAAATGGTTTAACAATTTCCCATAAACTTCAAAAAACCTATCATATTTTCAGGCGTAATGGAAAATATAAACTAAAAATCACACATTGGTTCGAAATGCAATCTAATTTTGAAGGTACTCCTCAAGGACAATTAGAAGAAGGAATCGAAAAAGTGGCTTGGATGAATCCCGAACAAATTAAGGAAGCTTTAAAAAATTCTTATGAAAACATAAAATTATTGTTTGAAGAAGAAAAAAGTCTTCATTCATAAAGTAACGCTGTTTTGGGCGTGTCACCAGTAAAAAAAAGGGGCTAATCATCGAAATATTGATTTGCCCCTTTTTTTACCGCTGTCAGGCTATCCGCAGCACATGGTGCTTCGCTTCTATCCTTCACGCAGAGCAGTATCCAGATGACAGTTTACAGTCCCGATGCTACGGGATTAGTTTGTAGAATTTACTGTGTACTTTGTAGATTATGTTTTTTTGTTTTACTTTTTTATCAAATTAGTATCGTAAAATCGCTTCTGAAGCTCTGGAATTCGCTTTTGCCAAATCGTTCCCCGACGGCTGAATACTAAAAACTCAATATTTTTTACTTTAGTACGGACAGTTCGCGAACTGTCCCTTCATTTTTTAATTACCTTTGCAAAATGAATACGAAACACCATTCTAATAATATACTTTTGAATTTAGGCATCGAAAGCCTGAACGAAATGCAGGAAGTAGCGCAAGATGCTATCTTGAATGATAATAATGTTTTATTGCTTTCGCCAACAGGTTCTGGAAAAACACTGGCTTTTTTATTGCCCATTTTAGAAATGTTACAGCCTGAAATCCAATCGGTTCAATGTTTAATTCTGGTTCCATCTCGTGAATTAGGGTTGCAAATAGAGCAGGTTTGGAAAAAAATGGGAACCGATTATAAAGTAAATGTGTGCTACGGCGGACATTCCATTGATACCGAAATTAAAAATTTAAGCAATCCACCAGCGGTTTTAATAGGAACGCCAGGAAGAATTGCGGATCATATCGACCGAGGAACTTTCCGTGTGGATAAAATCCAAACGTTGATTCTGGATGAATTTGACAAATCACTTCAATTGGGTTTCCATGAGCAAATGTCATTTATCATTGGAAAATTAACCAAACTGAATAAACGTGTTTTGGTTTCAGCAACTTCCGATATTGAGATTCCAAGATATACAAGAGTGGTGAATCCAACGATTCTGGATTTCATTCCAGAAAACGTAAAAGAAACGAATCTTTCCATGAAAATGGTTGTTTCTAAGGAAAAAGACAAAATTGGCAGTTTGTTCAATTTGATTTGTTCGTTAAAATCGCAATCGGCAATTGTTTTTTGCAACCATCGTGATGCAGCGGAACGCATTAGCGACACATTGAACGAAAAAGGAATTTACGCCACGTATTATCATGGCGGAATGGATCAGGATGAGAGAGAACGCGCTTTAATTCAGTTTAGAAACGGAAGTGTGAGTTATTTAATCACTACTGATTTAGCTGCTCGTGGACTTGATATTCCTGAAATGAATCATGTAATTCATTATCATTTACCATCCAAAGAAGACGAATTCACCCATAGAAACGGTCGTACAGCACGTATGTTGGCTTCTGGAACGGCGTATATCATTGCTCATGAAAGTGAGAAAAAAATGGATTACATCGATTATGGTATGGAAGCTTTGAAAATCGAAAACTCGACTTCATTGCCAAAACCGCCTGAATTCCAAACGATTTACATCAGTGGTGGAAAGAAAAACAAACTAAATAAAATTGACATCGTAGGTTTCTTTTCCCAAAAAGGAAAATTAGAAAAAGGAGATTTAGGATTGATCGAAGTGAAAGATTTTATCTCGTTTGCAGCAGTGAAATTCAATAAAGTAAAAGAGTTATTGCACGCCATTAAAGATGAAAAAATGAAAGGCAAGAAATTTAAAATTGAAGTGGCCCGAAAAGTTATTAAGAAAGAAGAGGAGTAGTTTTTAGTTCGGAAACTTCGGAATCAGTCGGAGTATTTAGTTTTAAAAAAAAATCGTTAGCAGTATAATTTACTGTTAACGATTTTTTTATTTGAATCAGCTTAAAAGCGAATAGTGAAAAGCAATTTTTTTAAACTTCAGAGACTGAAAACGGTGATTGCTACTGAAAAAAGCTATATTTTTTTTACGTATTGTGTAATGATAACAATCTGCTGACCATCAACTTTTCCTTCAATATATTCTGCATTTTCATGGTCCAGTCTAATGTTACGAACTGCAGTTCCTTGTTTGGCCACCATACTAGACCCTTTTACTTTCAAATCTTTGATTAAAACTACTGAATCTCCATGTTCTAAGATGACGCCGTTACTGTCACGGTGAATCACTTTGTTTTCATCATCTTCCCCTTCCCCCGTAGCTTTCGCCCAAGCCAAAGTATCCTCGTCTAAATACATTTGATCCAATAATTCTTGAGGCCAACCTGCCGAACGAAGACGACTTAACATTCTCCATGCTACAACTTGTACGGCGTTATGTTCACTCCACATGCTGTCATTTAAACATCTCCAATGGTTTAAATCTACTGTCTCCGGATTTTCAATTTGGTCAATACAGGTACTACAGGCTAAAATACTTTCGTCAATTCCCCCTTTTTTGGTAGGTAAAACTTGATGTACTTGTAGGTTTTCTGTTGCCCCACAAAGTTCACATTTAGATCCGCTGCGTTTATTTAATTCTCTTTCTATACTCATGTCTAATGGCTTTTATTTTTGGCGAACGTAAGGCGTATTCCCTCGTTTCACAGATTTATATTTTTACTGTTGTTTGTCAATTGGAGCGCAGTCGAGACTGTATCGTTTTGCTCGACTTGACAAAATCCCTTGATAAACAAAATTAGTTTTTACGGATTACTATTTTACTCGGACTGCATTGGGAACCAGCATTTCATATTTTCCACCGTTACGAATAACATCCCTTACAATACTGGAACTGATATAGGATGTTCCTGCGGCAGTCAATAAAAACACCGTTTCTATTTTAGATAAGCGTCTGTTGGTGTGGGCGATGGCTTTTTCAAATTCGAAATCGGCGGGATTGCGCAGGCCACGAAGGATAAAATCAGCTTTTATTTTATGACACAAATCAATCGTTAAACCTTCGTATGTAATCACCGAAACTTTAGGTTCGTTTTTGAATGTTTCTTCGATAAACTGTTTTCTTTCTTCCAGCGAAAACATGTATTTTTTTTCGGCATTGACACCAATAGCAATTACTATTTCATCAAATAAAGAAATGCTTCTCTTGATGATGTCTTCATGACCTAAAGTGATTGGGTCAAATGAACCCGGGAATATGGCTTTTCTCATTTATTTTATTTTTAAACTAAAGCCAATTCTATCGCATTTGTAAACAAATCTTCTAATGAGATTCCGGCGGCTTTGGCTTGTTGGGGTATCAAACTTTCCGTGGTTAATCCCGGGATAGTGTTCATTTCCAGCATGTGTGGTTCTCCGTTTACAATAATAAATTCACTACGAGAGAAGCCTTTCATTTTTAGGACATCATAAGCGCGTTTGGCTATTTCGCTGATTTTTTGTGTCATTTCATCCGAGATTCTCGCTGGCGTAATTTCCTGTGATTTACCCAAATATTTGGCTTCATAATCGAAGAAATCATTATCAGAAACTATTTCGGTTATTGGTAAAACGGTTACGGTTCCTTTGTAATTGATAACACCTACAGAAACTTCAGTTCCGTCAAGGAAACTCTCTATTATGATTTCATTATCTTCTTTGTATGCCATTTCTATTGCGATTGGCAATTCGGCGGCAGTTTTTACTTTGGAAATTCCAAAACTGGAACCTGCTTTATTGGGTTTTACAAAACAAGGCAATCCTACTTTAGTTATAATTTCTTCGGTATTTATGATGTCACCTTTGTTTAGGTAATAGGAAATAGCAGTTTTTATTCCGTATGGTTTTAAAACCGACAATAAATCACGTTTGTTAAACGTTAAAGCTGCTTGATAATAATCGCAGGAGGTTTGCGGAATTTGTAACAATTCGAAATAAGCTTGCATTAATCCATCTTCGCCCGGAGTTCCGTGAATGGCATTGAAAACGCAATCGAAAGAGATTTTAGTTTCGTTTATTGTTACAGAAAAATCATTTTTATCGATGGGGAATTCGGCATCATTAGCATCAACATAAACCCATTTTTCTTTGAAAATATGGATTCGGAATCCGTTGTATTTAGTTTTGTCAAGAAATTGATATACGACGTTTCCGCTGATAAGTGAGATTTTATACTCGCTGGAATATCCGCCCATAATGATGGCAATGTTTTTCATTTTATACTATTTTTATCTTAATTGTTGAAATTAATAAAGTTGTTTTTAGTACTAATATCTAGCCCTGATAGCAGTGGAAATCCTTTTTATTTTTTCTTTAAAAATAAAAAGATTGCAACGTATAGCGGGAAATAGCTCCTGAAATTCATTAGGATTAAGCCTAAAAACGATTAAACAAAATTATCATTTTTTTTGAAACGAAATAGCTTTATCTTTGCCGCATATAAAAATAAATTTATGACTTTACGTAAGTATCTTACAAGCCGTGTCTTTTTTGGGCAGGTATTCATTGCTCTTGCCATTATTGCCGTTTTGGGCTATTTGTTTATGCATTGGTTGACGTTTACAACGGATCATGGTCATGAAATTGCTGTTCCGGATTTGCGAAAGCTAACTGAGGAACAAGTGGAGGATAAGTTGGATGAATTGGATTTAGACTATGTGCTTTTGGACAGTGTGGATTTTAGAAATGATTTCCCTAAGTTTAGTGTGGTAGAGCAAGATCCATTGCCAGGGACGAAAGTTAAAGTTGGTAGAAAGGTTTATATAAAAATAAATGCTTCGGGATTTTCGTCTGTACGAATTCCTGATTTGATTGAGAAAACATATCGTGAAGCAGTGCCAACATTGAAAGCTTTAGGCCTTGAAGAAGGAACTATTACTTATGTTCCAAATCTTGGAAAAGATATGGTACTGGAAATGCGTTACAAAGGTAGAAACCTGAAAGTAGGGGACAGAGTATTGAAATCATCCAAAATTGATTTGGTTTTAGGAGACGGAAAAATGAGTTATGAAGAGGAAAGTGCCGCAGTAGACAGTCTTGCAACACAGTTAGAACCAACACCAGCAGATGAACAATAATATCGATACAATAGATTTAGAAGAAGAGTTATTTGAACATTTCAGATTTGAAGTTCCTAAAGGGCAAGCGCCTTTGCGGATTGATAAATATTTGATGGGTTTGATTCAAAATGCAACTCGGAATAAAATACAGACCGCTGCAACAGAAGGAAATATTTTTGTAAACGACGCCACAGTGAAGTCGAACTACAAAGTTAAAGCCAATGATGTAGTACGCGTTATGCTTACGCATCCTCCTTATGAAAACCATATTAATCCGGAGAATATTCCGCTTGATATTGTTTATGAAGATGATGCATTGTTATTGATAAACAAATTGCCAGGAATGGTGGTGCATCCCGGTCATGGGAATTACACGGGGACTTTGGTGCATGCTTTGGCCTATCATTTTGATAATTTGCCAATGAACAGCAGCGAACGTCCGGGCCTTGTGCATAGAATTGATAAAGACACTTCGGGTTTATTGGTTATTGCCAAAACCGAAGCGGCTATGACACATCTTGCCAAGCAATTTGAAGCAAAAACTTCCGAAAGAGAATATGTTGCTTTGGTTTGGGGAAATGTAGTTGAAGAACAAGGGACGATTGAAGGAAACTTAGCGCGTCACCTGAAAGATCGCATGCAAATGGCGGTTTTTGCTGATCCGGAAATAGGGAAACCTGCTGTGACACATTATAAAGTGTTGGAGCGTTTTGGATACGTGACTTTGATTTCGTGCCAACTGGAAACAGGAAGAACACACCAAATTAGAGCGCATTTAAAACACATAGGACATCCACTTTTTAATGACGAGCGTTATGGCGGTCATTTGATTCTAAAAGGAACTACGTTTACCAAATACAAGCAATTTATAGAAAACTGTTTCAAAGCGTTGCCAAGACAGGCTTTGCATGCCAAAACTTTGGGCTTTGTACATCCTACAACAGGCGAAATGATGCGTTTTGATACGGAACTTCCACAGGATTTTCAGAATTGTATTGAAAAATGGCGTGGCTATTCAAAATCCCATAGCAGTGATGAAGAACAAGAAGACTAAAAATATGAAAAGCCCCAGATTTGGGGCTTTTTTTGTGGGCTTATGCGCTTCAGGCATGCGGATTGTAGTTTGTAACTAAAGTTTTTTCGCTCTTTTTTTGCAGCGCGTAATACATCGTTCTTCGTTCAGATTTATGTTTTGGGAATTTATTTATATTTTGGAAACTCAAAAGCATAGCTTTTTCCAAGAAGAAATAGTAATCCATGAACAATAGGCTCCGGTAGAAAGTTTAGTTTATTTAAATAAGAGTCGTATGTTTTATTGCAATAATTAGTGATTAAAAAAGGAGCAGAATTAGAAGTTATATAAATATCCGTTATCCTTTTACAGTCAAGTTCGGTGTTTTCGTTAAAACACGAAAAGCTTACTTTTTCATTTCCATTTTTTAGAGTAACCAAATCAAAAATGGATAATGGAATCGTTGGATTTATAGGATAGAAAAGTAGTGATTTGGAAACATCAATTATAAACCATTTTTGGAATTCTTTGGAATACACTTCGTTAAATGCATGACCGCCTTTAAGACTGGGGTCATTTGAAATTACTTTCAGTCCCCATTCTTTTACTTTTAAATCATTAATCACACAAAAATTATTGAAGACTTGCGAAAAATCACTGCAAACCCCTCCTTCTCCGTTCATCATTTTTATTAAAGCGATTTCTGATGATTTCCCTAATCCAGCTCCGCCTTTTATGTTGTTTCTAAGCCAAATAGCTATTTTTTTTGCTTTATCTACATCACTTAATGCGCCTTTTGTTTTTTCGAAAATTAAAGGATTTAACTCAAAATAGATTTCAGGAATATCGGCTGTTTTATTAATGTTGTTGTAGCAAAAATTTTCTACACGATCAACAGATGCATTTTTAGATAATAATCTAAATCGTACTTCGTAAAGTAAAGGATGCCTTCTTAGATACCAAATTAAAGATCTACTCATTATTCAATAATTTATCCTGTTTTTAAACAATTAAAATAAAGAAATGAAATGTAAAAAATGATTTTTTGTAATTGTAAATATATAGTAGTTAAGTAGGTATATCAAATATAGTGAAATTAACTATTTAAAAATATTTTTTCTGGTTAACCGTTTTAAGAGTGAATAAAAAGCTCCAAATTGGACTTTTGAATTCGTTTTTAAATGAATTCTAACGAGCTCCAGAAATTATTTTTTTAGAGGATAATTTGCTTCGAAAGTTTTAAATCGAGTGTCGAGATTTTTAAGCAATTGTTTTTTTACAGAAGTGTCTTTTATAAAACTATAATTTATGCTGTTGTAAACAAACTGTTTAATATTAGCGTAAGTAATGTCTCTGTATCTTTTTGCTAATAGCACATATTGCTCAGTCATATTAGTTCTTAATATTCCAGCATCATCGGTACTGATGACAATTGGAACGCCAAATTCTTTATACAATGTCAACGGATGACGGTTTTCTTTTACTTTTAAAATGAATTCATTACTCACCAGATTTATTTCGATGGGAATTGTTTTCTTAGCCATGTATCGCAGTAAATCATAAGAATTTTGTTCATACGCCATGTCCACACCATGACCAATACGGTTTGCTCCGGCAATATACACTGCAGCATTAATGTGCCAAGTCAGGTCTTCAGGTTGTACTAAACCAAGGGTTAATTCGCCGGCGTGTAACGTATATTTTACATTTGGATACCGAGAATGGCAATATTTAAACATCACCATATGCAACCAATAATCTTTCATGGATGTTTCGCCATCTTCCGGAGAAACAATGTTTACTCCGGCCATAAGCGGACTATTATCTGCAGAGATAAAAGCAATGACCAGATTTTTAAATAAATCTACAGGTTCCATGAAACGCAATACAAAATTTTGATAACGCATCGTGAAACGGGCATCATCAATTTTAAGGTCGGTATGCAGTTTGGCTACAAAGTTAGCATTGAAATCATTGGCGTACGATGTAGCATCCTTTTGCTGCAAAGCATTGTAAACAGAATCCAGCGATTTTATAATTGCTTTTTCATCTTTTACTTTTGCTAATTGTCTCAATCGGGTACTGAATTGGGTCAAATCATCTGTATTCATAGCACAAGGAATCGTAGATAATTGCGTTTCAATATAACTTACGTTTTCTGTAATAGCTCTGTTTTTTAGTTCCAATACTCCTTGTCCAAAATTACCTCTGATTGCTGGTTCAAATTTCATAAACGATTCGAAAAATAACTTGTCCGATGGATAATCCACATGATTATAATCTTTTACAGACCATTTTTGCATGATTTTTTGCTTGTACACATTTAATTGTCCATGGCTTTTCAATGCTGAAAATTGTTCCCAGTTTCCTGTAGAAGGTTTCTCTTTTTGAACTTGCATCGTTTCGGTATTCAGATAAAAATCTTCTGAAATAGCATGTTCCAATAAAGGTTCCGCATAAATCGATCCGGAATAGTGGTGGTGTAAATCGCCTCCTTTAGGCATTTGAGAAAAGAAAGCGGTTAATTTGGCTTCATTATTTCTAATCTTTTCAAAATACTCGTTAGTAGATTGTGAGTAACCGATATTCAAAAGAGCAGAAAAGAGTAAAGTATAAAGTAATTTCATATTGTAAATTTCAATTGAATGGTTTGTATATTGATCTTTGCTAAATCGTCAAAAATGAATTTAGCTTAGAAACTAAGAAGTTTAATAAGCATTTTAAACGAAGGTTTTTTTTTTCAAATTTAAGCAATTCCGTTTTCTATTTTATGCATCGAATAAAAAGTTTTACTTTTGCCATTCTATAGAAAAGTATTTTACCATTTTCTAATTTGCTATACTTTGGTTTAGTCTTTTATACTGATTTATTTATACAATTTCGTATTGTGGGTATTGACTTCTTTCGGGATTTTGATTTCATGAATCCTGACGCTAACATTTTACATGCCTAGTAAACAACCCATGAAGAAATATTTTGATTTTACGCAAGCTGTAAATTATAAAACTGAAATTTTCTCGGGTTTAACCGTGGCCATGACCATGATTCCTGAATCACTGTCTTTTGCTATATTAGCTGGTTTTCCACCTTTGTCAGGTTTATATGCCGCTTTTATTATGGGTTTGGTTACCGCAATATTAGGAGGTAGACCAGGAATGGTTTCCGGAGGAGCAGGGGCAACGGTGATTGTATTAATTGCCTTGATGAAATCAAACGGGTTAGAATATGTTTTTGCAGCAGTTGCTTTAGCGGGAATTTTGCAAATTTTAGTTGGTGTTTTTAAACTTGGGAAATTCATACGTTTGGTACCACAACCGGTAATGTTTGGATTTGTCAATGGCTTAGCGGTTATTATTTTCATGTCGCAGTTGGAACAATTCAAAAAGGTAGTCAATGGTCAAAGTGAATGGCTTTCCGGTAGCCCAATGTTGATTATGCTTGGTTTAGCCGCATTGGCAATTGGAATCGTTGTGTTTTTACCAAAAATTACTAAAGCTGTTCCGGCATCATTAGTAGCAATTATAGTAATTTTTGTATTGGTGTTTTTCTTAGGTATTGAAACCAAAACAGTCAGAGATATTGCTTCAGTAAGTGGTAGTTTTCCACCATTCCATATTCCGAATATTCCAATGAATTTAGAAACATTGCAACTCCTATCCCCTTATGCTTTGATTATTGCCTCGGTAGGATTGACGGAAGGTTTACTGACTTTGAATTTAGTCGATGAAATTACCGAAACAAAAGGAAACGGAAATAGGGAATGCATCGCACAAGGAAGTGCAAATATCTTAAATGGTTTTTTTTTCGGAATGGGCGGTTGTCCCATGATTGCGCAAACATTAGTGAACCTTTCCGCAGGATCCAGAGCCCGTTTATCAGGAATTATTGCTGCGTTGACAATATTGATGATTATTTTATTTGGTGCCCCAATAATTGAGCAATTACCCATGGCTGCTTTGGTTGGCGTCATGATTATGGTTGCTATTGGAACATTTGAATGGGCTAGTTTTCGCATCATCAATAAAATGCCGAAACATGATATTTTTGTTGGCGTGGTTGTGGCGTTAATTACTATTTTATTGCATAATTTGGCTTTGGCAGTTTTAATTGGAGTTATTATTTCTGCTTTGGTTTTTGCTTGGGAAAGTGCTAAAAGAATTCGTGCCAAGAAATATATTGATGAAAAAGGAGTGAAGCATTATGAAATATATGGACCTTTATTTTTTGCATCTACAGCAGCATTTACCGAAAAATTTGACATTTCAAATGATCCAAACGAGGTAATTATTGATTTTAAAGAAAGTAAAATTACCGATATGAGTGCTATTGATGCCGTCAACAAAATCACGGAGCGTTATGCCAAACTGAATAAAACAGTTCATCTGCGTCATTTAAGCCCCGATTGTAGTCAGCTATTAAAAAATGCTGATGAAGTTATTGAAGTTAATATTATTGAAGACCCAACTTATCAAGTGGTTAGTGAATAATTTAGAATAAAAATAAATTTCGGTATCTATTCAAGGCCATTTAATTAAGCTCCGAATGGAATTTTATTTTACCAATTGATCCTGTTTCCGTTGGAATTAATTCAAAAACCGAAGTTGGTTTCAGTGCAGGTTCGATTCGATGTGAAACATAGATAATCGTCATATTGGTTTCTTGCATTAAGATATTGATGAGGTGTATTACCAAGGCTACATTTTCATCGTCTAAACCTTCCACTGGTTCGTCTAAAATGACTAATGGGGGGTGTTTTAGAACGGCACGAATAATCAGTGCTACTCTTTGTTGACCAATAGAAAGTTGATTAAACATTTTATTCTTTAAATGGCTCATCTGAATTACATCGAGCCATTGTGCTACAATTTGTTTTTGCAAAGTAGTTGGTTCAGTATATAATCCGATTGAATCAAAAAAACCAGACAGAATCATTTGTTCTAAACTATTATTTCTTTGGAATAATTCCATCATTGCCGTTGAGAAAATACCAATTTGTTTTTTGATTTCCCAAACACTTTCACCGCTACCTTTTTTTCTTCCAAAAAGATATAATTCTTGTCCAAATCCTTTTGGGTTGTCCCCTGTAATCATGGATAAGAGCGTACTTTTTCCAGAACCGTTTGGCCCAATAAGTTGCCAAAATTCACCTTGTTTGATGGTCCAGGAAATTCTGTCTACAATTTTTCGATCCTCATAACTCACGGAAATTCCATTCATTTTTATAAGAACACTTTCGTTATAATTAAAAGGTTTTAAATATTTAGGTATTTCAGGCTTTACTGATGTTTTTTGATTGGTTTCAGTTGCATTGATTTTGTTTAAAGCAAAGGAATTATCAATTATATGCCCATTATTTTGAATAAAAGGAAGTAAATCAGTGGCACGATTTACCAATTGTATAATGCGAACAGAAGCTGATAATTTCACAAGTGAATTTAATAATGTTACTCGGGAGGATTGGTCTAAATGATCAAACGGATTATCAAATATGATATAATCTGGATTTTGATTGACACAATAGCGTAAAAACTCCTTTTTTTGTTCACCAGAGGAAAAAGTACGTAGTTTTCGGTTTGATTCTGGAGCAGCTTCTATAATATCATATCGATTTTCTTTTTCGATGAATTTTTCAATAGCAATATCAGAAAAAAGAATCCCTTTCAGTTCATTAAAAGTAGTTAATTCTCCTTTGGCTTCTCCTGAAATCAAGGTTTCAATAAAGATTTTTTTATTTACCTGATTAGATAAAAGGATGTTCCAATGTTTGTTTTTGTACATTTTAAAATAAGTAATTTGTGGTGCTAAGATGCATGTGCAAAATTAAACGTATAGTTTTTCAAACACAAATTTTACAGCTTTTATATCCTACTACTTTCAGTATTATTCAAATCAATAAAGGTTTTCTTTTAAATTTTCCACGAGCTAAAATTGAATTACTGATAAAGAAGTATTGCTTATCAATGTTTTTTATTCAATATAAGCTGCATTAATAAGTCGGTTTGTTCTTCATTTCCTAATGTGAAAACATGTTTGTCAAATTCGACAAACCCATTTTTCGAATAGAATCTTAGCGCTCTGTGATTTTCTTCCCAGACACCGAGCCAAATGTAATCAACACCAGTTTCTTGTCCAATTTTTTTTACTTTATCAATTAATAATTGACCCACATTCTTTCCGTGAAATGCTTGTGAAACATAAATTCGATGTACTTCCAAAGCATTTTTATTAATGGTTTCGGTTTGGGCATCGCCAAAATTTATTTTCAAATAACCAAGTATTTCGTTGCCTGAAGTGGCCAGATAAAATTGGGAATTTACATTGTTTAATTCAGAAGCTAATTGTTCTGAATTAAAACTTTCAGTTACATAATTAGCGATGTTTTCGGGTGTATTTACCGCTGCAAAAGTTTCTATAAAAGTTTGGGTACCTATCTTTTGTATTGTTTCAAGATCAGATAGTGTGGCTTTTTTAATTTCTATTGGATTCATAATAGTAAATGGTCTTTTGGTTTTTTTTCAAAACTCAAAAATACACAAAAATTTTTGGTGACAATTTTCATTTTCTATTATACTATTAAACAAATCAATTCATAGATTCTTACTTTGTTGTTTTCAATTTGTACTTTTGAAACAATTAATAAAAAGAACTTGAAAGAGTATAGTATATGAAAATTGTTATATCGCCAGCCAAATCCTTAAATTTTGAAAAAGAGTTGCCCACTCCACTTCACACAGAAGCCCAGTTTCTAAAAGAATCGCGACAAGTTCATAAAGTGTTAAAAGAAAAAAAGCCCGCCCAGTTGTCTGATTTAATGAGTATTTCGGATAAACTCGCTGATTTAAACTGGAGACGCAACCAAGAATGGAAAACACCTTTCACAGCTGAAAATGCGCGTCCGGCAGTTTTTACTTTTGACGGAGATGTATATACCGGATTAGATGCTTATTCGATTCCAATAGAAAAATTAGAAACATTACAAGATAGTTTGAGAATATTATCCGGTTTGTATGGCTTGTTGAAACCATTGGATTTAATACAAGCGTACCGATTGGAAATGGGAACAAAACTGCCTATTAGCGAAAGCAAAAACTTGTATGAATTTTGGAAATCAAAGGTTACAAAAGCATTAAATAAAGAACTTAAAAAAGGAGAATTATTTATCAATTTAGCCAGTACGGAATATTTTTCGGTTATTGATGTAAAAGCCTTGAAAGTGCCTGTATTCACCCCGGAATTCAAAGATTATAAAAATGGAAAACTAAAAATAATCAGTTTCTTTGCCAAGAAGGCGAGAGGAATGATGGTGCGTTATATCATTGATACCAATGCAAAAACAATTGATGATTTAAAAGGTTTCAATTATGAAGGCTATCAATTTGATGCTAATTTATCAAAAGACAATCATTTAGTATTCACCCGATAATAAAAAAATGCCGGTTTTTCGTAATGAAAAACCGGCATTTTTTTAATTTATTATTAATGCATCGCATCTGCAGGATTGATTTTATTTTTTCCTTTTTTGATTAAAAAAACAATAGGAATACAACATAAAAACATAATTCCGAGGTAAAGAAAAATATCCATATAAGAAAGAACAGTACTTTGCTTCATGACTGAATAATCGATCACCTGATAGGCTTTTTTCAAAGATTCATTACTAGTAAATCCTTTGGACATAAAACCTTTTTGCAACATCATTACACGTTGTTGTACTTCTAATCTGCTTCCGTCTAAATGAGAAACCAAATTCACCCGATGTTCCTGACTAAATCTTGTGATGAAAGTTGTGATAATGGCAATTCCGAATGAACCTCCAAGTTGTCGCATCATTCCGGTAAAAGCAGCCCCTTCACCAATGTTTTTTCCTTTTAATGTGGAAAGAGAAAGTGTCGTTATAGGTACAAAAAGCAATCCTAATCCGATTCCTCTTAAAATCAATCCCCAATAAAGATGTTCCACTCCAGTATTGGGTGTCATACTATTGTGCATCATCAGCGTAAAGAAAAAGAATATTAAAAAACCTATACCTACCATATACCCTTGAGGAACGCCCCTTTGAATTAATTTACCAATAATAGGCATCATAATAGCGGTGGTAATAGAACCTGGAATAAGCAATAAACCAGCATCTGTGGCGGTCCATCCTAAAACGGATTGTGTGTAAATTGGAATAATTAAAGTGGAACCATAAAGTCCAAATCCTAAAATGAAACACATTACCGTTCCAATTCGTAGATTTCCATCTTTTAGGACACTTAAATTTACAATAGGATGTTTATACGTTAATTCCCTCCATATAAATAGAATCAAACCAAAAACGGATACGACACTTAAAAATGTAATGACTTTATTATTGAACCAATCATCTTGCTGGCCATGTTCTAAAACAAACTGTAAAGAACCAATGAAAGCCGTCAAAAGAAAAATCCCCAACCAATCGACTTGTTTGGCTTTTAATTTTTCGCCAAATTTAGGGCTTCTTACAAAACTCAATGCCAAAATAGTGGCAATAATCCCAAGAGGAATATTAATATAGAAAATATAAGGCCAGGAAAAATTATCAACAAGATAACCTCCTAATGGTGGACCCAAAGTAGGTCCCACAATTACACCCATTCCATAAATAGCCTGAGCCATACCACGTTTTGCAACTGGATAACTTTCGGTTATGATTGTTTGTGCTGTAACTAACAGAGCACCACCACCCAGACCTTGTATAAATCTAAAAGCGATAAGCTCCCATATATTATTGGCATTACCACATAAAAAAGAGGATATGGTAAAAATAATGATGGAAGTCACAAAATAATTTCGTCTTCCAAATTGTTGCGAAAGCCAACTCGTCATGGGGATTACAATAACATTTGCAATAGCATAAGCAGTAATAACCCAGGCTACATCATTTAATGTAGCGCCAAGACTTCCTCTCATGTTCGTTAAAGCTACATTGACAATAGTAGTATCTACGATTTCCAACAGTGCACAAAGTACCGCTGTAATCGTAATTAGAACTCGTCTATAACCATATTCTACTAAATCATCTTCTACTTTTACTTGTGCCATTTTAGTTTAAATGTACGTCAACATCAACATTCATTCCCGGTCGTAATAATTTTATTTTTTCAACATCATTAGATGCATTCAAGTTGATTTTTACAGGTAATCTTTGAATGGTTTTTACAAAGTTACCAGTAGCATTATCCGGAGGCAATATAGAAAAACGAGAACCTGTTGCAGGAGAAAATGAAGTTAATGTTCCTTCAAAATCATAATCAGGATAAGCATCTACTTTGATAGTTACTTTTTGTCCAATAATCATTTTGTTCAATTGTGTTTCTTTGAAATTAGCAATTATCCATGCATTAGAATTGTTGATAATATAAAAAAGAGATTGCCCCGGTTGTACCAATTGCCCTGGTTGGATATCAATTTTTGAAACTTGACCATCGATAGCCGCGGTAACTGCAGTATAGGATAAATTTAATTTTGCAGCTTCTAGCATCGCTTCTGCTCTTTTGATATTGGCAGCAGCAACTTCAGTTTGTTTACCTGAAACTTTTGATTTGGCTACAATAACTGATTTTTGATAGGAGCTTGCTTTTTCTTGTTGTTGCAAAATACGGATTTGACTCTCCGCTTCTTGTTTTGCTGCTAAAGCTTGCTCATATTGTTGTTTGGTAATCGAATGATTTTTATATAAATTTTCGTAACGGTTGTAATCACTGGTGATTCTGCCTAATCTAATTTTTGCAGTTTCGATATTTCCACCTGCTGATTGTACATTAGCATCAGAGACAGAAATGTTAGCCAACGCGCTACCGATATCAGCTTTTGAAACTTCAAAATTCCCTTCAGCAGCTAATAATGCAGCACTTGCTTCATCAATTTTTAATTGATAATCTCTTTTGTCGATCGTAAAAAGCGTATCGCCTTTCTTTACAAAATCATTGTCTTTTATGTACACTTTGTCCACATATCCCGAAACTTTTGGAATAATTGGATTCATGTTTTTTTCAATCTGCGCATCATCGGTTTCTTCGTGCGATAAGGAATGCATGTATTTATATGTTCCATAAGTTCCGCCTAATACAACCAAAGCCACTAGGATAATAATGAATTTTGTATTTGTTTTTTTCTTTTCCATGTGATTGGTGATTATATTTTTGAAAGATTGAAAGATTGTGATAATTGTCCGGTAACAGAAAGCAATTCGTAGTATTTCTGTATAATATTGGCTTTAGCTAATGCTTTATTAATTTTGGACCCCAATTGTTCTACATCGGCTTCAAGTAAATCATTAGTGTCCGAAAGTCCGTTGTCGTACTTGTCTTTTATGATTCTGTAATTTTCTGTTGATTGTTCAACAGCCTGAACATAAACTTCATTTTGTTTTAATGCCAAATCATAATCTTCTATCGCTTTTTGAACTTGCATTTTGATATAATCCGTAAGTACTGCTTGAGAATTTTGTACTTCTAATGATTTGCTCTCGGCTAGTTTTACCATAGTTCCGTTTTTAAGAATAGAGCTTATGTCATAAGAAATACCAACACCAAAATTCATTGCATTTTGAACCGTTATCACATTTTTTAAGTCTAATGCCGTATAACCGCCAATAAGGGAAATTGCAGGGTAATAGGCGCTTTTTGCCATTTTGATATTAGCCTTGCTCGCTTTTTCCTGAAACCGAATCGCTTCTAAATCTTTACGATTTTGTAATGCGGGTTCATCATTAGTAGGGATATTATTCATTTGAAAATTAGCAAAATCACTTTCTCTAATTTCTAATTTGGTTTCAACTGGTAATTTTAAAAGTGTCACTAAATAGAAATTTACAACATTCAAATTGTTGTTTTCTTCGTCTATTGACAATTGAATTTTTGAAACTTGTAATTGTGATTTTAGTAAATCATTTCTTGGAATTACGCCATTTTTTTCCAAATCACTAAAATCAACGACACGTTGTTGTGCACTTTTTTGATTTTCTTTGAGCAGTTCAATCGTTTTTTGCGATTTGTATAAATTAGCGTAGCTATTAATCACTTTCATCGCAATTTCTTCTTTTGTTTGGGAAGCTGTTGCATTTTCAGCCTGATATAAATTCTCAGAAAACTTTATGCCATTTTGGATTTTAAAACCTGCAAAAACGGGTACGTTGGCATTAACTTGACCAATCATCAATTGATCTACAACAGGCATCGGTTCCGCATTACTGCTTTTGTTAATTTTTAAATTTACTGAAGCCTTTGCCAATCTTTGATATTGTCCCGAAACTTTTAAATCAGGATATTGACTGTTTTTTACCGATTGCAATTCGTATTTTTTAGTTGCTACTTTGGTATTGGCTAAACTAACTTCATTGCTTTTTGTCCAAGCCATATGAATGGCTTCATCGAGAGTAAGACTCGTTTTTTCTTGTGCTTCTACTGAAGAAATTCCTATAAAGAAAATCCCAAAGAGCATTAATTGACTAACTTTCATATATTAGAAGGGCTTTTATAGTTTGTTGGATGTGCTTTGTCAAATTGGTTCTTATGTAATTATTATATAAATCCTCGGTTTTTAAGTTTAGTAAATTTTGAAAGAACGGTTTATTCATGTGAAAATGAAAAAAAGTTCCCAGTATAGTTGGTGTTATTAGCGGAATTATGATGTCTTTTCTAAAAACCCCTTTCGTTTGGCCTTCTACGATTATAGCTTCAAGGGATTTTAGATTTCCTTTTTTTAATTCGGTAAAGGATTCAAAATTCAAATCTCGTTTATTAGTGGCAAATTCAAAATGTATAATTCTATAAATTCCTTTATTACTATTGATTCTATTGATATACAGCTCGATTAACTTATTGATTTTTTCAATAGGCTCGAGGTTTTCTTGTATTAATGAATCTAATTGAGATTTTAAATCGGAAGTTCTATACAAAATTAGGGATTCGAGCAAACGCTCTTTGGATCCAAAATAATAGGAAACCATAGCAATGTTTATTTTTGCTTCTTTTGAGATGTTTCTAATTGAAGTACCATCAAAACCTTTTTCAGCAAATAGTGTTTCCGCTACTTGAAGTATCTTAATTTGTTTTTCGTTAAAATCAGTAACTGAACCCATATACTTTAAAATAGGCTATAAAATTAAACAAGTGTTTAATTTAAACACTTGTTTAATTTTATTTTAACACAATTTTAACAATTTTAAAATTATGAAAATAAAATTTTCAATCTATTAAATTTTTCTTATTAGGCAAGCTTTTAGTGCTATATTTCCGATGTTAAGAGGGAATTTAGTCTGTTTAAAAATCACTTAAATACTTGTTAGTTTATTATTTCAAGTAAGCAGAAATAAATTTGTATACTGCCAAATAATAAAGAGGAAGTCAAAAATTACTTCCTTTTTATTATTCAGAGGTTTTCTAAGTCAATTAAAAGCAATATGAAATTTTGCAAATTTTACTTTCCTAATTATCTTTCGAAAATATGTTCTCCTGATCCAATATTGTCTAAATAGATGTAGTCACCTTCTTCAATACCATTGATTTCTTTTTTGTCGTATTTTATTGCGGTGCCGTTTTTACTACATTTTGGAACAAATACTTTGGCTATTATATTATCGGGTACCATTATTTTTAGAACATAGCCCTTGTCGCTTTTATTCCAATCAACTGAGATGTCGCCCTTATCCGTTGGATATACGCCTTTGGCATAGCTAAGTTTATTACCAAACCACAAAGGTTTAATTTGAATCTTTTCGTGTTGCGGGCTTAATGGTTTAATACCTAAAATGTAATTTTGCATAGCCAATAGACCTGAGGCGCCCCAAGGATGTGACATACTCTGATTGGTTACATTAGCATCCCAAGATTCCCATGTCATGGTTCCTCCAAGAGCAACGGTTTTTGCCCAACCATCCCATGTTGTGTTGGTATATAAATCGATTAAATGTTCTCCTTCATCGGCCTGACCAAGCGATTCTGGTAACCAACGCAGACAGACCATTCCAACGTTCATTTTACGGTTTTTGATTTCAGCCATTACCTGTTTTTTATTTTCTTCCGGAACAATGTTTAATGCATATGGAAGAATGTTAGCATGTTGCGAAACATGGGAACTAGGTGTTTGATTACTATATAATCCATCAATATAAACACCATCTTTATTCAGAAGCAGCGTATTCATCGCTTTTTTGATAGTGTCTGCTTTAATTCTGTATTCCTCTTTATCATTTGTATTTCCGAGTGCGTTAGCAATTTTTGAAATAATTTCGAAATTTGCAAAGGCATATGCATCGATAACGGTTCTGGAATCAACGGTCATATCGTAGCCATATCGCATCACTTCTGGCCAATCGATAATCCCATACTCATACGGTCCTTTTCCTCCTTTTAATTTATAAATTAATCCGGTAACATCATTTTTATAGGTATCCACATAGTCGGCAATTTTTTTCAATCGGGTATAATTCGATTGAAGAAATTCGATATTGCCTGTTTGCATGTAATAATCCCAAATCCAAACCAGATACGATTGGGTAAAGTCAGGGATATCTCTTGCGCCATCAACATTAGGATACACCGCATTTAAACGGCCATCAGGCCAATATTGATCCTGCGAATCGAGAAATTCGTTCAACACCCTCATGTTCATGGTTCGGTCGTACATAACACTCATATTGGGTACTGCTTGTGACCATCCATCACTCAAAAAAGCACCTTTTTCCCGGGTTGGCGTATCTACAAAACCTTCTTGGGCACCAACAAGTAGCGATTGAACCATTAATTGCCATACGTTGTTGAGCATAGAATTGGAAGATTCGAATGAAGAGCGTTTGGGATCAAGTTCGAAATGTCTGGAAATGAAACTTACATTTTCTTTGGTCAGAACATTGGGTGAATTCTCGACTTGTAAATAACGTAATCCCAAATACACAAAAGGATTAAAAATGGCAGTAGTGCCATTATGAATAAAATGAAATTGTAAATTGGTTGACTGATCGAATTTGGTCGATACCGTGTTGTCACTGTTTAAAACAAATCCACCAAGCATATTAATTGCATCTCCGGCGTTACCACCATTGAAGTCTATTTTGAAGCTGCCAGCATATATTTTTCCCAAATCAATAACATATTTCCCATTTCCCAAATCTTTTATGGCAACGGGTTTAATTTCTTTTTCAATAACCCTTGTCAGATCAGATCTTAAAGTACCTGTCCAAGGCGCTACCGGTGGTTTTCCTATTTCAGATGCGTTGGCCCAGCTGGTATCGTTAAAATTTTTCGCATTCCATTGCGGAATGATCTTACGGCTGTCGATTTTTTCTATTCGTCCAATACCTTCGCCATTGCGTTGCGGCTGGTCGGGAATCCATTGTGCTGCCTGAACTTGTTTCCAAGATTTATCGGTGCCAATAATCATTTTGGTTCCATCGTCATATTCTATAATTACCTTCAAAAGCAATCCGCGGGCACCTGTAGCACGACCCTGACCTCCGCCATACCAGTGGGTTAAACAACCAATTAAATTTTCCTTATATGCAGATACAAACGAACTAATATCCCATGAATTGTAGTAGCTATACTGTGGATAATGCATGTTAAATCCTTTTCCAACAAATTTCCCATTGATATACAACTCATAACTATGACAAGCCGAAATATACGCTGTCGCTTTTTTTATGGTTTTCTTCGGGAGGCTAACTTTTTTACGGAAATACGTATAATCATCGCTGTCTTTTGAGTCTCTTTTTATCCAAAAAGCCCCTGACCAATCGGCATTGGTTAGCAATCCTATTTTAAAGGTGGCTGTTGCTGCATACGAACTGACATTTCCGTCTTTATCCCAAGTGCGTACTTTCCAGTAATATTGGGTTGCCGGAGCCAATGGTTTTCCTTTGTAATAAACATAGTTTTGCATTCTGGAATTTGTTTTCCTGCTATCCCATACATCTCCTTTATTCATCGTAAGATTAGAAGGATTGGAAGAAACTATAATCTGATAGGCAGATTGAACCTCATTAGTATCCGGATCACTTACAGACCATCCAAAATAAGGTTTGTCATTCGTTCCTATTGGATTGTGCTTGTCAAAACTTCTTAAATTAAATGGTGCATTCGGATTGGAGGCAAATCCCTGAAAAAAGGTAAAGTTCAGCAGCAGCACTATAATCGCATAGCGTGCTATCGATATTTTTTTATTCATACTTTGTTAATTATACTAAATAATGGAAATTGGTTTGAAGGTAACTTGTTTATAGGTATGACAAAAAGCATACTTTATTTTTCTCAAAAATATATAAAAATAGCTGCAAATGATAAAAAGGACTATATATTTTATGAGTTGAATCTTGTTTTAAAATTAAATAAGAAGGTATAATAATGTTTCTAATTTAATTTTTTATGGAGATCTAAATTTATTCAAAGGAAAATAATGACTCAAAAAGACAAAAAAAAGCAATAGAAGAATCCATCCGAAATTGTGAATATCTATTTTATAAATTGGGAATTTATTTTCCCTTTAAAATCTATCTTTGACATCCTTAAAAAAAAGAAATGAGCACAACGTGGTATGAATGCAAAGTAAAATATAGAAAAACAGATGAAACTGGAGCACAAAAAATTACGACAGAACCGTATTTAGTAGATGCGTTATCCTACACGGAAGCAGAAAGCAGAATTAATGAAGAAATGTCGGCCTATATTAGTGAAGAATTTAAAATCACCAATATAAAAGTGGCTAATTATGCAGAGATTCATCCTTTCGAAAATGCGGACCGTTGGTTTCGATCCAAAGTGTCATTATTGGCGTATGACGAAGAAAGTGGCAAGGAACGCAAGTCGAATATGTATTTATTAGTGCAAGCCAATGATGTAAAAGAAGCTTATGATAACACCACCAGTGTAATGAAGGGTACAATGGGCGACTATACCATACCTGCTATTTCGGAATTGCCTATTATGGATGTTTTTCCTTATTTCAGTGGGGAAGAAGGAGAATTGGAACAATTAGAACGGTTCAATGCCCTCAAAGGTTCTAAACCGGAAGTTGCTGCCGAGATAGTAGATAATATGGAATTTGAAATGGCTCCTGAAGAAGAAGCTGCAGTTTAAGAGAAGTTGTTTTTTTTTAAATACCGCAAATTCGCAGATAAAAACAGTTGTAAACTAATTTTATTTGCGAATTTGCGGTTTTTTAATTTTAACCCTAAGTTTTTGATAATTTCAATTAGTCTTGTTTAGCTAAGACTTTTTCATATGCTTTTCTGGAACTCCCTCTGAAAAATACTTCGCCACAATACGTGTAACCCGAATTTTCAAAAATGTTAATCATGGCGATATTATCAAAATTAGTATCTGCTTTTATGCTGTATATATTGTTGCTTAGCGCAAAATCTTCGATGTGTTTGAGAATCATTTTAGCAAAGCCTTTGCCCAAATACTTTTCAGAAATCGCTACGCGATGCAGTACTATAAAATCACCATTCGTTAGCCAGTTTCCTTCAATTTTTTCGTAAGCAGGCTCGTCATTGATTAGTACCGCACTATAACCGACGATGGTTTCTCCATCAACCAAAACAAATCCTTCTCCTTTTTCAATATCTTTTTGTACGACTTCCGGATTTGGATAGCCGTCTTGCCATTGGGTACTGCCGTCTTCTTTTCTGCGTAGGATTGCTTCTTGTAAAATTTCCCATATCGAAGCTATTTCAGATAGTTCCGCTTTTCGAAAGTGATAATTCATCTTTATAATTTAATTTTGTCTGTTAAGGAGTGTGCTTTAAAAGTACAAAAGAAACTTTAAATTTTGGACAATCCGTATTATAGGGTGTGTTTATTTTTTAGAAGAGTATTTTCAATCTCGCTTTCCACATTATATGTTGTGAATGCGAGCGCGAGCGTCCCGCTCGTGAACACTATTTCGTTAACGAGACCTTTTACCGCTGGATTTAATTTTTAATAATATAATCTGAAATCGAGTAGATTACAAAGAGTATCGTGTTTTTTATGTAATTCTGCTACAATTTCAACAAGATCATCTTGTTCTTGACATAAGCTAAAGAAAGCTTTGTCGATGGGACCGCTGGTCAAGTTATGAAATGCCGCTCCATAACCCGAAATAGCACGTGCTCCTGTAATATCTAAAAAGTATTGTGCTTCTTCCCCGCTTAAGTCTAATACCTTTGAATTGGCAAAATGCAAAATTTTACCTGTCATTTTCCCTTCAAAGAGTTCGGCTATTTCTTCTAAACTATAGTAATACTCATTGAGGCAAATATTATTTCCTTGACCTTGCATGACTAAGTAGATTATTTCATAATCCTTAAAATTATGGTCCTCATGGAGCAAGGTATTTAAACTTTCTTCTAATCCTTCTATAGTATCACACGTCTTATAAATACTTGTAATACCTTGTTCAAAGGCTAATTGTTCTAAGTTTTTGACCACTTCAGTAGTGGTGTTCGTTTCTACATCTTGAACGGCTTCGAGGCAGAAAATAAATTGATCATAATCCATGAAATTTATTTTTTAGAAGACACTTCGCGTAGCGGGTAATTCATTATTGTAATTTAAGTTTTTATATAATTGGTGATAGTACACTACCATTCTTCCTTTTTCGTTTCAGAAATATATTTTTTTAAATTATCATTTAAATTATTGAAATAAACTTCAATATCATTCGGAGTATTACCCCAATATTTAATAATTTTTTTATCGGTTTTAAAATTCTGCATAGTTTTCAAATCTTTTACATTTTGAACTATTAGTGAAACAATTCCAAATTTATATTTATTGTCTTTAAAAGTAATTTCAACTATATAATTTATATTAAATTTAGTTTTATTGTTGTTTATGCTTGCTAAATTAGTTGCGATAGCATCTATTCTTATCTTTTCATTTAAAATTTGCATTTTTAAAACAATATCAGGATTTTTATAAGTTTCCTTTACCCAATTTAAGGTTTTGTCATAAATATCTTCTTTTTTCTTGTTTTGAATTTCTGTTACAACAAAATCATTTAATCCAGTTTCACTATATTCAAATTTCTCATTATTTTTTATTTCTGAAACTTGCCCAAATGCAAATGTGCTTGTTAGAAACACTAAAGCAATTTTAATCAATTTAACTATTTTCATAATTTTTTAAATATTGGTTTTTAATTTATTGAATTCTCCATTAGGGTTTTAGACAGTCTAACGTTCTAGTAGTTATTAGTAATCATTTTTTTTGTATTAAATTATTGAATAATAGACATATAGTATTAATGAAAAAATTGAAAGAATTAGAAGAATAAAGGTTGTTATTTCGAATATTTTTAAATTTCCTGGGTCTAAATGGCTAATTTGAACATCCTCTTTTTTATCTGAATCTAAATATTCATTTAGTTGTTTTTGGCGAACCTTAATTTCTTCACGATATTTTTTAGTCTCATAAAATAAACATATTGACAAGAAAAGTATTCCAAAAGCAATTAAGGTTATTGTTACCAAGAAAAAGACTTTTGAGTTCTGATTTGGCAGAGTTTCGGGTTTCAAACCAATTAATAAACCTAAAAAGCCAATTGAAATTGTCGCTAAATGTCTTAAAAATGAAAAATAGGATTCAGTTTCTTTTTTTTCGGTATTTATAATATTATTTAAATGATTTTTTATATTTTCATCAATCATAGTTTTCGTTTTATTATAAAGTAAACACCAACTTGTATAACCTAACCATAAAATGGCTTCAATCCAACCAATATAAGGTGTCTTTGTACCATAAGATGGCTTTTTGTTATTTTGTAAATATAAATAAATTATTACAAATAATTTAATGTTTTTATAACGTGTGACCACAAAAAAACGGCGTTTAAATGAACTTTAAACGCCGTTTGATTTATAGAAAAAGAGTTGTTTATCGAATCGCTTTCACAAACTCGGCAATTTTTGCTGTTCCGTTTTCGGTTAAATGGGTGATAAAAGCACTTCCTATAATCGCTCCTTTGGCAAATTGTGTCGCTTGATTGAACGTTTCTTTGTTGTTTATTCCAAAACCAATTACTTGTGGATTTTTTAGATTCATTGCTGCAATGCGTTTGAAATAATCTTCTTGGACGCTTCCAAAACCAGATTGTGATCCCGTAACACTCGCCGAACTTACCATATAAATAAACCCATCAGATACGCCGTCAATAAAATGGATGCGCTCGTCAGAGGTTTGTGGCGTAATCAAGAATATATTTTTCAATCCGTATTTTTCGAAAGTAGCTTTGTATTCATCCGCATACACATCAACTGGAAGATCTGGAATGATTAATCCATCGATGCCAATTTCTGCGCATTTCTGGCAGAAATTCTCCACTCCGTATTGCAACATCGGGTTAAAATACCCCATAATCACCAAAGGAATAGAAACCGTTTTACGGATGTCCTTTAATTGGTCAAACAAAACTTGTGTCGTCATTCCGTTGTGCAACGCTTGAGTGGAACTCGCTTGAATCGTAGGTCCATCGGCCAATGGATCACTGAACGGCAGCCCTATTTCAATCATGTCAATACCGCTTTTTTCTAAATCCTGAATGATTTGTACGGTATCATTTAAGTTAGGATATCCCGCAGAGAAATAAATGGAAAGTATCTTTTTGTCTTCTTGTAATTTTTGATTTATTCTGTTCATTGTTTTATTTTTTTCCTAACAGGTTTTTAAAAGCCGTTAGGTATATTAGTAAGTTTTTATTTAATTATCTGACTTGCCCAATTATCATTTTGATTTTCCACAAGTAATAATCCAGAATCTGAATCATTCATTTGAGCAACCAATTCTTCTTTATTATTCCAAAAAGCACTTTTTCCGCATCTTCTCTTTCGTAACCTGTAATAGACATTTCTGGAAAGGCAATTAAATTAGCTCCTTTTTGCACGGCCAATACTATAAGACGATAATGGTCGGCTAAATTAGCTTCGATATCTCCTCGTACTGGTTTTGTTTGTGCAGCTGCTATAATCGTTTTCATTTCTATTATTTATTCCTGCAAGGTTTTCAACCTTGTAGGTGTATATTTTTATATTTACAATTATTAATTTTCCATATAAATCCATGCAACTATTCCGGATTTCAATGTTATTTGAACTCTTTTATACGCATTAGATTCGAATTGATCTGCTTTAATCAGATCTTCACTGGAAACAGTAAAAACAATACCATTTATTTCATCCGAAGGATTTTCGCTTGGTGTTGCTACAAAATAATCAGCCATTCCAAATTCTTCTTCTATTTTTAGATCTTTTAGCTTGTAGCCTTTGAGTTGGTCTAGTGTTCCACTCAATAGCTTGTTAAAAACCTGCATTTGAATTTCTTTAGACTGTAATGTTCCGTAAGAGAATATATGTTCCATAATACTATTTTTTCTCGTTATTTATTTGCGTTAGGGATAGGAACGGCATCCTTTTTTGTGGTTTTTTCTACCACAAAAAAGATATAGTGTACAGCCCGACCCGACTTTTTTTGGGAGGGTAACGCTCAAATTATTCTTCAGTTATAATTTAAAATAATCGATATAGGTATTCAAATCTTTGTCACCGCGACCGGAAAGATTGATGACTACGACGTCCTCTGGTTTGAATTTTATTTCGTCCAGAACGGCAAAGGCATGTGCACTTTCGATAGCAGGAATAAGTCCTTCCATTTTAGATAATTTCAATCCCCATTGCATGGCTTGGTCATCCGTAATAGAGATGAATTGCGCTCTGCCTGTAGCGAATAAATTAGCGTGCATAGGACCTACGCCCGGATAATCCAGTCCTGCCGAAATAGAATAGGGCTCGGTGATTTGACCATCAGGAGTTTGCATCAACAAGGTTTTACTGCCGTGAATAACGCCTACTTTCCCTAATGCGGATGTGGCGGCACTTTCACCTGAATCGACTCCTAATCCCGCTGCTTCGACTGCTATAATGTTCACGTCTTCGTTATCCAGAAAATGATAATACGCCCCGGCGGCATTGCTACCACCACCTACGCAAGCAATCACATAATCAGGGTTTTCACGACCTTCTTTTTCTAATAATTGTTCTTTGATTTCCTTAGAAATAACACTTTGAAAACGCGCCACCATATCAGGATAAGGATGAGGTCCCACTACAGAACCGATGATATAATAGGTGTCAACGGGATTGTTAATCCAGTCGCGAATGGCTTCGTTAGTGGCATCTTTTAAGGTTCTTGAACCCGAAAGCGCCGGACGCACTTCGGCACCCAACATTTTCATACGAGCCACATTTGGCGCCTGACGTTTGATGTCTATTTCTCCCATATAAACGATGCATTCCAGTCCCATTAACGCACAAACGGTTGCTGTTGCAACGCCATGTTGACCAGCGCCAGTTTCGGCAATGATTCGTTTTTTACCCAAACGTTTGGCTAACAAAATTTGTCCGATGGTGTTGTTCACTTTATGCGCGCCAGTGTGGCATAAATCTTCTCTTTTCAGGTAGATTTTAGTGTTGTATTGTTCTGATAGACGTTTTGCAAAATAAAGTGGCGTAGGGCGCCCTACATAATCTTTAAGCAAGGCATCAAATTCAGCCTGAAATTCTGGTTCGGCGGTAATTTTCAAATAATTTTGACGCAGTTCTTCCACATTTGGATATAACATTTCAGGAATGAAGGCGCCTCCAAATTCTCCGTAATAGCCTTTTTCGTTGACGTTGTATGACATATTTTATTTTTTTATTTTATTATCTGTAGAGACCCACTGCAGTGCGTCTCTACATAATTGTGTGTTTTTTAATCCGGGTTCTATTTCAAATTTACTGTTTACATCAATGGCGTAAAGTGGTAAATTTGTTTTCGAAATTTCATTTACAGCGTCCATTTCATTAATTCCGATTCCACCACTCAAGAAAAAGGGTTTGTTCGAAGGATACTTTTCTAATACTTTCCAATCGAATGTGGTTCCGTTTCCGCCGGGTAATTTTCCTTTGGTATCAAAAAGAAAATAATCACAAACGGCCTCAAAGGGTTTCAATACTTCAAAATCAAAAGAATCATCTACCGAGAATACTTTTATAATTTCAATTGAATTATTCATTTTATCCTTTAAATCCAAACAAAATGCAACCGATTCCTGTCCGTGCAATTGAACGGCTTGCAAATCGTATTTTGCTATTTTTTCAAGAATTTCATTTTGTGTAGCATTTACAAAAACGCCTACTTTTTTAATTGATTTAGGTAAATCTGGAATACTATCTTCAAAATATCGAGCTGATTTCTCCCAGAATATAAATCCCATATAATCGGGTAGGAGCGAACCTACTTCGAGTATATTATCGGGATATTTCATACCGCAGATTTTGAGTTTCATATCGTTTTTTATTTAACCCTAACAGGGTTATTTTTTATAGTTGGCTAATAAATTCCGTTGCAGCTTTACCGGCATTGTCCGTTTTCATAAAGTTTTCTCCAATTAAGAATCCTTTGTATCCGTATGGTTTTAATTCATTAATCGCTTCAACGGATGAAATCCCACTTTCGGAAACTTTTACAAAGTCATTCGGGATTTGGGCTGCCAATTGCTTGCTGAAATCTAAACTCACTTCGAATGTTTTTAGGTTTCTATTGTTCACACCAATCATGTCTAATGTTGGCATAATCGATTTTTCCAATTCTTCTTGGTTATGGACTTCCAGTAAAACTTCCAATCCTAAACTTTTAGCAAATTCAGATAATGATTTGATTTCCTCTCTCGTTAAAACCGCTGCAATTAGCAAAATTAAATCGGCTCCATGTGCTTTGGCTTCTAATATTTGGTATTCATCAACAATGAATTCTTTTCTCAATAATGGAATATTTACTGTGGCTCTTGCCAAAAGTAAATCGTCTAGCGAACCACCAAAATATTTTCCATCCGTCAATACTGAAATTCCACAAGCACCAGCATTTTCATAGCCTTTAGTTACTTCTTCCACCGTAAAACTATAATTTATTTCTGCTTTAGAAGGCGAACGACGTTTGTGTTCTGCAATGATTCCGGATGTACTGTTTCTTAAATTGTCACTCAAAGAAAGGGTCTTTTTTCCAAAGAAAACCGAAGCTTCCAATTGCGAAACCGGAATAATGGATTTCTTGAGAATGACTTCTCTTTTTTTGTCAACTATAATTTTATCTAAAATATTCATTCTTATTTGTTTAAAGTTTTCTTTGTTTAAGGTTTAAAGTTATTGAGACAACTTTAAACCTTAAACTTTAAACTATTTTTATTTACTTAATTCCTGTAATATTTTTAAAGTGTTATATCCTTTCCCAGAAAACAAACTTTCCTTTGCTAATTCAAAACCTTCAAGCGGCGTACATTTTGTAACGGTTGCAATTGCCATTGCAGCATTGGCACAAACCACATTATTTTGAGCTTCGGTTCCTTTCCCAGAAATAATGTCAGTAAATATTTGAGCGGATTCTTCGATTGTTTTTCCACCTTCGATTTCGCTTTGCAACAAAAGCCGAACACCAAAATCTTCTGGATTTAGCATTCCTTCCATCGAACTGGTAATCGTTTTTGTAGGTCCTGTTAGGGAAACTTCGTCATAGCCGTCTAGCGAATGCAAGATGGTAAAATTCACATCGGTATTTTGGTACAAATACGCATACATTCTGGCCATTTCTAAATTAAAAACACCGACCAATTGATTTTTTGGAAAGGATGGATTAACCATTGGTCCTAACATGTTGAAAAAAGTTTTTACAGCCAATTCTTTCCGAATCGGACCTACATTTTTCATAGCGGGATGAAATAACGGAGCGTGTAAAACACAAATTCCTGCTTTGTCGATACATTTCTCCAGAAAATCAGTGTCATTACTGAACTTAATTCCCATTTTTTCCATCACATTACTAGAACCAGAAATAGAAGAAACACCATAGTTCCCGTGTTTTGCTACTTTTATTCCAGCTCCCGCAGCTACAAATGAAGCTAAGGTTGAAATATTGAAGGTGTCTTTTCCATCGCCCCCTGTTCCACATAAATCAATAGTATTGTAGGCTGATAAATCCACACGGATGCACAATTCCAACAACGCTTCACGAAATCCGGCAAGCTCTTCGATACTAACGCTTCGCATCATATAAACGGTAAGGAAAGAAGCAATCTGACTGGTGTTATAACTCCCGTTGGAGATATTTACCAATACATTTTTTGCCTCTTCTTGCGAAAGTATTTCGTGATTGATCAGTCTGTTTAGTATGTTTTTCATTTTATATTTTTTTTGCTGCTAAGGCTCAAAGACGCAAAGTTTTGATTTTTTTTAGTTTTTGGCTCCCCCTCCTTCGGAGGGGGTTGGGGGGAGGAACTAATTCTTCACCCAATTCTCCAATATCTTTTTTCCATTTGGAGTTAAAACACTTTCCGGATGAAATTGTACCCCGCGCACATCGTACGTTTTGTGTCGCAAGGACATTACTTGTCCATTTTCGTCGAATGAAGTCGCTTCCAGAACATCAGGTAAATTGGTGTCAACCACCCAAGAATGATAGCGTCCTACTTCAAATTCGTTTCCTAATCCTTCGAATAAAAGTTCATCATCCACTACGGTTTTTACCATCGTTGCTACACCATGATATACTTTATCCAAGTTAGAAAGCGTTCCTCCATATACTTCTCCAATAGCTTGTTGGCCTAAGCATACACCAAAGATACTTTTTGTTGGGCCATATTTTTTAATGACTTCTTTCAATAATCCTGCTTCATCTGGAATCCCAGGTCCGGGAGAAAGAAGAATTTTATCGAAAACTGCAATTTCATCAATATCAAATTCATCATTTCTGTAAACGGTTACTTCGCAATCTAAATCTTCGAGATAATGCACTAAATTATAAGTGAAACTATCGTAATTGTCTATGACTAGTATTTTTTTCATGTTTTTATCTTTCGTCTTGTCTCTTTCGTCTTTTTCTAAATTGTTTCCGCTAAATCCAAAGCGGCATTCAACGCTCTCAATTTATTATATACTTCCTGCATTTCGCTTTCTTCATCGGAACTGGCTATAATTCCTGCTCCGGCCTGACAATGCAATTGGTGATTTTTGCTCAGGAAAGTACGAATCATAATGGCATGATTAAAATTACCTTCAAAATCCATAAAACCAATAGCGCCACCATAAAAAGTCCTATTGGTTTTTTCATAATCTTCGATCAGTTGCATCGCTCTGTGTTTTGGCGCACCGCTTAATGTCCCTGCTGGAAAAGTATCGGCTACGACTTGCATCGTTGTTGCGCTTGGATGTAAATGTCCTGTCACTTTTGAAACCAAGTGAATCACATGTGAGAAAAATTGCACTTCTCTATATTTTTCAACATTCACATTATGGCCATTTCTGCTTAAATCATTTCTGGCCAAATCTACCAACATGACATGCTCACTGTTTTCTTTTTTATCTACAGATAATTCTTTGGCGAGTATGGCATCTTTTTCGTCATCACCGGTTCTTTTGAAAGTCCCTGCGATAGGATGAATTTCGGCTTTACGGTTTTTTACAATAATTTGGGCTTCTGGTGAAGAACCAAATATTTTGAAATCGCCGTAATCAAAAAAGAATAAATAGGGGGAAGGGTTGATGCTTCGCAACGCGCGGTATACATTAAATTCATCGCCTTTAAAACCTTGGGTAAACCTTCTGGATAAAACCAATTGGAAAACATCACCACGGAAACAATGCTTTTTGGCCAAAGCCACATTATGCTTGAATTCGTCATCTGTCAAATTAGAAAATCCGTCTCCTTCTTTAGAAAATTTATAAGAAGCAATATTTCGGGATTGTAACAATTGTTCGATTTCTGAAATGTTATTTCTTCCGTCTAAGCTGTGACAGAAAATATATGCTTCATTTTTGAAATGATTTATGGCAATGATATTTTGGTATACTGCATAATAAACATCAGGAATAGAAATACTATTGTCTTTTTTGGCAATCGTTACTTTTTCGAAATAACGAACAGCATCGTACGAAATGTAACCAAACAAACCATTATTGATGAATTTGAAATTATTCTTTTCGGATTTGAACTGATGCGAAAATTCTTGAATTACCTGTGGAATGTCGGTAGTTTTGTCAATGTTGATTTTCTCAAAACTGCCATCAGGAAAAGTCTTGTAGATAATTTCATTTTCTATTTTTATAGAAGCAATCGGATTGCAACAGATATAAGAAAAACTGTTATCATTTCCGTGATAATCACTACTTTCCAGTAATAAACTATTTGGAAATTTATCCCGAATTTTGAGATACACACTTACTGGAGTAATAGTATCTGCAAGGATTTGCTTATAATTGGTATTGAGTATAAAAGGTTTCAATTTGTATGTTTTTTAGTGTTGTGTGATAGTGATAAAATGGGCACAAAAAAAAGGCCTGTCGTGATGACAAGCCTTTTATATTTATAGTTTAATAATACTATAGGAAGCTTAGTTCACGACGATTGACGTAAATTGTTCCACCACCAAGTATTGTTTATTGTTGTTTTCATCATTTTTTTTCTTGTGACAAATATATAAATGAATTTCGATTATTCAAAAATAAAAAACCAAAAAAAATATTAAATTTCACGCTTTTTTGTTAAATAAATTTTGTCTAAAACACTAAATCAATATTTAATTCAAATTCATCGTAAATTGTTTTGTCTCCCAAATCATCAAAATAACTTCCGGAGCCGTATTTTATATCATATTTTGTTCGGTCAATTTTTAAAGCTGCTGTTGCCGTATTTCCTTTGACAATAAAATCAAATTTTACGGGATTGGTAACTCCTTTTATGGTTAAATCAGCAGTGACAGCATAAACGTTATTGCCTTTATCTCCAATGCTTTTAAAAACTAAATTTGAGGTATTGTATTCATCAACACCAAAAAACTCATCTGATTTCAAATGGCCCTCCAGTTTTATTTTTGACTTTCCTGTTTGATCTGTATTTATTAGTGATTTCATATCCGAAGTAAAATTTCCTCCAACCACTTTATTATTTTTGAAAATAATGTATCCGTCTTTTAGTTTTACTGTTCCTTCATGTTGACCAGTTACCTTTTTTCCAACCCAATTAATTTTACTTTTAGTGACATCAATTTTATTGGTTTGTCCTTCTACTTTGATAAATGTAAAAACTAGTATTAGAACGAGACTAATTTTTTTTAAATTTTCCATGATAATATTTTTAAGTTAAAAGTCAAAGTTGAATAATAAAATAGTGATCCAAATTTATTTATTCAAAATCAAAGTTACAAAATCAATTTCAAGTTTAAATAGTTGATAAGCTATATCTTAGTTAATTTTCACAATGATTTTAAGATGTGGAATTATCAATTAAATGCATTCCAATAACACAATATTTAAGGGACTTTTAAAGTTGGTTTTATTAAAAATTCATTTAATTACAAAAAGAAATCCCAGCAAGATTTGTTGGGATTTATAGGAATTAAAAAATTGAACTCTAAAAAGATGTTTAATTTCTGAGGGTTATATTAGCATTTGCTTTTAGCCTAAAATCAGGTGCTTTTTTAATGTTTGATTCTATGAATAGATCGGAGTTATTGATTTTAGAATACTCCAGAGAAAAAGAATCATTAGCATACCAATTCATTATTTCGATATTATTTGTTGCTACCTCACTTTGGATTTTATCCATGCAATTGTTAATGAGTAAATTATGAAGGTTTATTTTTGCTAAATTTTCTGAAAAAGCACCTATTTTTCCATCTAACAAGGCACAAAGTTTAAAACCTGAAATAACACTGTTACGGAGGCTAAAATAGCTTTTGTCTTTAATGTAAACAGCTTCTTTAACTAAGCCTTGATTGTTATCTTCTAGGTTTGCCAAAGTTATATTTGTGGCAATTATTTTGGTTAATTTTTTAGATAGGTCAGTGTTTTCAATTTTATCGAAAGAATCTATTTCAAAACATCGAGAACCGGAAATATCAGAAGAAAACGGATAACGAATAGCAATACTGTTATTCATATTGCATTGCGCACCTTGTGTAAAATCAAAATCGTCATCAGTTGCTCTGTATGAAATGAGATTTTCAAAATTTATGTCTCCACCATAACACTCAAAGGAATCATCATTGGAGAAGCTGATTTGAATAAAATTAAATTCAGTTTTTCGGCCTACACCTGCTAATGACAATCCGTTAAGTTCTTTCAACGCATTTAGTTTTCTTCCTGAGAATTCGATACGAACATATTTTAATATTCCAGAATTGCTATCTTGGTTTTCTCCTCCATAATGGCTAAGGGTAGGGTCTAAATTAAAATCTAGAAAACCAACCCCTCCAATTTTATTTATAGGAGCTTCTCCAAATAGGATGATACCTCCCCAATCTCCGGGTTTTCTGGATGAAATTTCTCTATTAGAAGTGAAAATTATAGGATCTGTTTCTTCGCCTTCTGCCATAATTTTTGAGCCTTTTGTTATTACGAGTGTACCACATGTTTCAACATCTCCTCTTATAACTGTTCCCGGTTCAATAGTCAACACCGCATTATTAGTGATGTAAACAACTCCAATTAATCGATATGTGTGTTTTTTATACAGCTTAAGATCGGTATCTATTATACCAGTTAAAATATTTGTTGCTTCAGGATATTCTTCAGAAGCAGGTTTAAAATTAGTCCAGTTTTTCATCCAATTAGTTTCACCAATGGTTCCTTTTATTTGTTGTCCATTTATGGACAGGTTGCATAGTAGGCTAATGAATATAACAAATAGGGCTTTTTTCATAATTAAAGTTTTTTGAGGTCAATTCTTTTGATAGGTATGTTTTTATTTCAAAATTACTTCGGATATGTTAAGACAATAAAGGCTATATGTTATTTGATTGTTACTATAAGTTATGGGATAAATGTGTATTGACTTTATATCTATGAGTATTTTTATTTTATTGCAAAAAGAAACCCCAACAGTTTCCTGTTGGGGTTTTTAGTATATTTAAAAAAAATATTAGAATTTCAAAGCTACAGCTAATTCAAAATCATCAGAAATTGCTTTGTCTCCTATGCTACTGAAGATACTTGCAGAATTATATTTGATACCGTATTTTGTTCTGTCCACTTTAAATGTAGTTGCAGCAGTATTTTTTGTTGTTGCAAGATCAAAAGTAATAGGATTAGTTATCCCTTTTATTGTTAAATCACCAGTTACAGTATAAACATTTGGCGCTTTAACAGCTATTTTTTTGAAAACTAATGTTGCAGTTGGAAATTTTTCAGTTCCAAAGAAATCTTCTGATTTCAAGTGACCGTTTAATTTTCCTTGGTATTCACCTTGAAGATCAGTTGCAGTCAATGATGTCATGTCAACAACAAAAGTTCCACCTCTTAATTTTTTTCCTTTAAAAACTAATGTACCTGATTTAAGGTTAACTGTTCCGTTGTGTTGTCCAGTTACTTTTTTTCCAACCCAGTTGATTGAACTGTTTGAAGCATCTACTTTCTTAGCTTGTGCTGTTACTGATAATGTAGATAAAACTACTACTAATGCTAATGCAATTGATTTTAAATTTTTCATGTGTTTAAATTTGATTTTAATTAATAATTATAGTGTAATAAATAATTCTTCGTTTGATTTTCTAACTTTTTTGTAATGTTGAGTTGCGTCCTCATCATGACGATATCCCAATGTTGTAATCAATGTGGCGTTCAGGCCTAGTTTATCTAATCCTAATATTTCGTTTACCTGTGCAGGAACGAAACCTTCCATTGGAGTAGCGTCAATTTTTAGTTCAGCTGCTGCATTCAATAAATTCCCTAAGGCTAAATAGGTTTGTTTTGCTGTCCAAATGTTTTTAACTTCAGTTTCTAATGTAGAAATTTTAGATTTCATAAAATCGCCATAACCAGACAAAGCTTCAATTGGAGTATTTCTTGTTTCACTGATATTTTTCAAATAACTATCAATTGTTGTGTTGTCAACGTTAGTTTCATTTGCAAAAATAATTAGGTGAGAAGCCTCAACAATTTGAGATTGTCCCCATGCCGCTGGCTGAAGTAGGGCTCTTAATTCTGGATTTTCAACGATTATTACTTTATAAGGTTGTAATCCGTAAGAAGATGAACTCAAACGAATGGCTTCTTTTAAAATATTTAAATCTTCGGTTGTTATTTTTTTGGAAGTATCAAATTTCTTTGTAGCATATCTCCAGTTTTGATTTTCTAAAAAAGTATTCATAATTTTAATGTATTTAATTTCTGTATTTTTCTAATAAATAATTTAATTGTTCTAATTCTTCGCTGTTTAATTTTTTCGAAAATAATAGTTCGTGTGCTATTACTTTAGGGTCTAATTCAGTTAAAATGTCTAATCCTTTTTGCGTAATTTGAACTTCAATTTTTCTTCTGTTTTCAGGACAAACATTTCGTGTTACAAATTTTTTTAATAATAATTTATCTACTAATCGAGTGGTGTTACTAGTTCGAGCTAACATACGTTCCTGTATTAAACACATATTTGCCGGATTCCCTTTTTGACCTCTTAATATTCGTAGTACATTATATTGCTCTCCGGATATGTCATATGGCTTCAATATTTCATTGAAATTATCTGTGATAACATTTTGAGTATATAAAATATTCAGAGTAATTTTTTTTGAAATGTCCAATGCTATTGTACTTTTAATTTCATCTTCAATTTTCATGCCTTTATCTTTCTCATTTGTCGGTACAAATGTAACACTTTTTATATTTGTATATACAAGTGTGAGTTATTTTTTTGTTAAAATTATTTTAAGGAACAGTAAAGGATTTATTTTTTATTTTAAACTATTGATAATCAAATGTTTGTATTTATTTTGAAAAAATAAAATCTTATCTGTTTTTTAGATTTATACTGACTACTGAAAATATTTAAATCTGTTTTTGAGTGTTTTGTCAAAATTTATGCCGCTAAATCTTTGAAGTTAAAAATATAACGGAAGTTAAAGAGGGTATAATAATGGTTTTCAGAATTTTAAAAGTATTGTTACAAGTTTTAATATGGATTTTACATTCAAAAAAACAGTACTTTTAATTAACTGATTTATTCAAAATGTCAAGAATAAAATACGGGTAAATAAAGCAGTTAAAATCGATCAGTCTGATTGAAAAAATTAAATTCCCTTAATAAACAATATCATTTCCCTAAAAACAAATAGTAACTTTCATAGTAGTGAAAAATGGAAAATATTTATATAGGCTGTTCAAGTTTTTACAACACGAAATGGGAAAGTATTTTTTATCCGAAAGGGGTGCCGAAAAGTAAATGGTTCGAATTTTATTGCCAAAATTTTAATACGTATGAACTAAACTCCACTTTTTATAACTTTCCTACTCTTAAAAGCTTGCAGGCATGGAACGACAGAAGCCCTGAACATTTCTTATTTTCGGTGAAAGCGCCTAAACAAATTACACATCTCAAAAAATTCATTGATTGTACAACTGAAATTCATGATTTTTATTCCATTTGTAAAGAGGGATTCAATGATAAATTAGGTTGTGTTTTATTTCAATTGCCGCCGAGTATCCAATACAATGCGGAATTATTGGATTTGATAATAAATTCATTAAATCCAAATTATAAAAACGCAATTGAATTCCGCCATGAAAGTTGGTGGTCTCAGAAAGTATACGACCGTCTATCAGCACATGCAATCGTTTTTTGTAGTGTAAATCATCCCACATTGCCTACTGTTATTATTGCCAATACGGCTATTCTTTACGTTAGATTGCATGGCAGTCCAAAAATGTTTTATTCTAATTACCGTCATGAGGATCTCAACATGCTGTATCAAAATATCATTAAAAAAAATAAACTCAAAGAAGTTTATATCTATTTTAATAATACTGCAAGTACTGCAGGAGTTATGAATGCGCTAGAATTGGCGCAACGTTTCTAGTTCGTTTTTTATTGAAAATATTTATTTAAACAGTTATGGATTATATTCAAATACTCGGTTTAGCAGCAGCGGCATTAACCACCGGAGCCAATTTTCCGCAAACCTATAGAATTATAAAAACAAAATCAACAAAAGATATTTCAAAGGTCACTTATTCGATGCTTCTTTGCGGAGGAATCATGTGGTTGGTTTATGGAATTTTTAAATCTGATCTTCCCATTATTATTGCTAATGCAATATCTGCAACAATCTGTGGCATTATTTTGGGCCTTAAATTTTCTTCTCGAAAAGTACTGGAAGATTTGAATAAAAAATTATAAATTACTGTGAATCAAAGTTATGTAAATTTAAAATTCAAGAATATTGTAAATTTAAAATACAATTATGTGAAAAAATTTAACTTTAATAATGTAAATTTATAAAACTTTAGAACGGGTTACAAATCAAAAAGCTATTAAAATGAAAAACAGCAAGAAAAACTTAGATGATTCTGAAAATCAGAAACAGCAGGATTTGAAATTAAATAAATCCGATGGTACGAATCAGTTTATGACTACGGATCAGGGTTTAAAAATCAATGATGATACTAATTCCCTTAAAGCTGGCGAACGCGGACCTTCGTTATTGGAAGATTTTATCTTAAGAGAAAAAATCACCCATTTTGACCACGAAAGAATTCCGGAAAGAATTGTACATGCACGAGGTTCAGCCGCACATGGTTATTTTCAGGTTTATGACTCTATGGAGAAATATACTAAAGCGGGATTTCTTCAGGATCCTAGTGTCAAAACTCCAGTTTTTACCCGATTTTCAACTGTAGCAGGATCAAGAGGCTCAACGGATTTGGCACGTGATATAAGAGGATTTGCAGTAAAATTTTATACAGAAGAAGGTAATTATGATCTAGTGGGAAATAATGTACCTGTATTTTTTATTCAGGATGCCATTAAATTTCCGGATTTAATCCATGCCGTAAAACCGGAACCGAATAATGAAATGCCACAGGCAGCTTCAGCCCATGATACTTTTTGGGATTTTATTTCCTTAATGCCAGAATCGATGCATACCATTATGTGGGTGATGTCGGACAGGGCAATCCCGAGAAGTTTGCGAATGATGGAAGGTTTTGGTGTGCATACTTTTCGTTTTATAAATAAAAAAAATGAATCTCATTTTGTAAAATTTCATTGGAAGCCAAAATTAGGAACACATGCTGTAGTCTGGGATGAAGCTCAGAAAATATCAGGGAAAAATTCAGATTTCCACCGTCAGGATCTATGGGAAGCTATCGAAAATGGAAATTATCCGGAATGGGAATTAGGCGTTCAAATTATTCCTGAATCTGATGAGCATAAATTCGAATTTGATTTATTAGATCCAACTAAATTAATTCCCGAAGAGCTGGTTCCTGTTACCATAATTGGAAAAATGGTGCTAAACCGTAATCCTGATAATTTCTTTGCTGAAACGGAACAAGTAGCTTTTCACCCTGGGCATATTGTTCCGGGAATCGATTTTACAAACGATCCTTTATTGCAAGGGCGTTTATTTTCTTATACCGACACACAATTATCGCGTTTAGGAAGTCCAAATTTTCATGAAATCCCTATTAATAGAACAATTGCACCAATGCATAATAACCAACGTGATGGCCACATGCGTCAGGAAATTAATGTCGGTAGGGTAAGCTATCATCCCAATTCTCTTGGTGGTGGTTGTCCTTTTCAGGCCAAAATTGATGAAGGTGGTTTTACCAGTTTCAATGAAAGGATTGATGCCCAAAAAGTGCGTGACCGCAGCGAAAGTTTCTCGGATCATTTTAGTCAGGCTATCTTATTTTTTAATAGCCAAACACAGATTGAAAAAAATCATATTATAAAAGCATTGCGTTTTGAATTGGGTAAATTAGAAACCCTTGCCATTAAAACCCGCATGTTGGGTTTATTATCGCAAATTGATAAAACATTAGCTGATAAAGTAGCCCAAGGTTTAGGTCTGAAAGTTCCTGCTACTCTGGAAAAACCAATGAATCATGGAATTGGAGCGAATGCTGATAAACAAAAGTATGAACCAAAAAAAGTTATACAAACCATGAAATCTTCGGATGCCTTGAGTATGCTTAAAAACAAAACATTGTCCAACACAATTGCCACTAGACAAGTTGCTTTTTTATGTTCAGAGGGTGTTCATCAGGCCTCCGTTAATGCAATGAAAACTGCATTGGAAAAAGCAGGTGCTACTGCAAAAGTTATCGCACCTCATTTAGGAACTATAAAAACAAGCGAAGGGAATGAACTTGTGGTTGATCAAAGTTTTTTAATCGCCTCTTCTGTTTTATTTGATGCGGTTTACATTCCGGGCGGAAAAAATGCTGGTTTTTTGAGTTCCAATCCGGAAGCAATTGAATTTATCAATGAAGCTTACAAGCATTGCAAAGTCATTGGTGCTGATGAATTTGAAATATTGGGTAAAACTAATATCGATGTAAAATTAGATAAAAATGCAGAACAAGGGGTTGTAATAAGTTCAGAAATTACCGATAAAAATTTCACAAATGCTTTTATAGATGCTATGGGACATCACCGTTTCTGGAACCGTGAAGAAGAACTGTAAATCTATTTGTTACATCATAGTCTATATAAAAAGCTAATTAATTTAAAATAGAATTATTTGCATAAAAGAAAGCCGAAACAAATGTTTCGGCTTTCTTAGGTTTGTAAAGGGACTCTAATCTACGCGAACTGACGAAAATTATCATCAAAAACTAATTACACCCAACGGGTAAATAGATTTAATTTGTTAGGGTATTTTTATTATATTTAAGAAATCTAATAATATTGATTAATATTTGAATTATGAGTATGAAAGAAGCAAAACCTACATATAACGATCTACTCAATAAATTGAAAGAACAAGATTTAGAAATAGATCGATTACTAAAAAAAGAAGAATCATTAACTAAATTCAAATTTTTTATTGAAGAGTCTAATGATTTAGTATGTATTGTGGGCACTGATGCTTTTTTCAAAGAGATAAATCCCGCATTTGTTGGTGTTTTAGGATATTCAAAAGAAGAATTACTTAATAATTCGTTGCTCCATCTTTTACATCCTAATGATCTTGAAAGATCATTAAAAGAGATTGAAAAACTTTCTACGGGGATACCTTCAATAAATTATGAGAATAGATTCAAGAAAAAGAATGGCGAATTTGTTACTATTCAATGGACTGCAAATAGTATTTCTTCTGGAAATATTTATGCAATAGGAAAAGATATTTCAGAGATAAGGAAAACCCAAGAAAAATTAATTAAAAGTGAAAATTTATTAAACCATGCACAAAAAAACGCAAAAATGGGTACTTGGGAATTCAATTTTAGAACTAAAGAAATACTTTGGTCTGATGAATTGTACGCTATTTTTGAAATTGAAAAAAAGAAAGATCAAGATTTATTCCAAGAATATTTAAAGAATTTTTCTAAAGAAGATAAAACGTTATTTCAAGAAAAAATAACACAATTAATGGTTGATAAAAAACCTTTTGAAATCGAACAAAGTGCCACTTTTTTTAATAAAAAAGTAAAATGGTTTAACCAAACTATTTTTCCGCTATTAGATGATAATGACAATGATAATGTGTTTGGAATCAGAGGTAATACTCAAGATTTTACTTTAAAAAAACAAATAGAGGTTGCAGTTAAAGCTGAAGAAAAAGCAGAAGTTGATTATAAACTAAAAGTGATTGAAGAAGAAAGCAATGCTAAGTTTAAAAATTATATAGAATGTGCACCAGATGGAGTTTTTGTATTAGATGAAAAAGGGCATTACTTGGATGTAAACCCTGCAGCAACCCTGTTAACTGGTTATTCTAAAGAGGAACTCTTAACGATGAAGTTTGGTGATTTGTCTTCTGTAGAATCACTAGAAGAATACTTTAAGGAATTCCGAAATCTTTTGAATAATGGAATTGCAAAAAAAGAAATTAAAGCGATTCATAAAAAAGGAGAAATTAGATGGTGGTCAGTTGAAGCTGTAAAACTTTCAGAAAATAGGTTTTTAGGTTTTGCAAAAGATATTACTGAAAGTAAAAAGACAAAAGACAAAATTGCCCAAAATGAAAAGCGTTTTCGTGCCATGTTGGAAAACAATGATGCAGTTGTTTCTTTAATTGATGAAAATTTAAATACTATTTTCCGCAGTTCTTCGGCAGCACGAATTACCGGATGGACTCATGAAGAATTTGAGAAAATTTCTGTCCAAGAATACATACATCCAGATGAAGTAGAATGTATCCAACAAATAATGAAAAAAGCTTTGGCTAATCCTGGACTCCCTTTTCCTGTTTCGCTAAGGGTAAGACATAAAGGAGGATATTATATCTGGATGGAAGGCGTTATCAATAATAAGTTAGATGATCCTGAAATAAGAGGTGTTATAACTAATTTAAGAGATGTTACTGAAAGTAAAAAAGCATTAGAATTACTTCAAGAAGAAAGAAATAAATTTGCTAAAATAGCGGAAACTTCACCAGGACTTATTTATTCGATGCGTCAAAATAAAGATGGTTCTTTATGTTATCCTTATGCCAGTAATGCTGTTGAAGAAATTTACGGATTTACTTATGAAGAAATTGAATATGACGCTAATACCATTTTTTCACTGATTCATCCTGACGATTTAGATTATGTTATGCAAAGCATTATTGAAACAAAATCTAAGTTAGTTCCTCTAAAAGGTAAATACCGTTACAAGCACCCAATAAAAGGATTGGTATGGCACGAAATGAACTCTTTGCCCGTGGTTGAACCGGAAGGAACCGTGATTTGTCATGGAATTATTACGGATATCACCGAAAGTGTTTTGGCCGAACAAAAACTTATTAAAGCGAATCGGCTCTATTTATTTATTAGCCAGATAAACCAGATGATTGTTCGTACTACGGATGAAGAAACTCTTTTTAGTGAGACTTGCGCTATTGCGGTAAGCTTAGGAAAGTTTAAGTTGGCATGGATTGGTATGATTGATTCAGAAACTAAAAAAGTAGTTCCTGTAATGTTTGCAGGAGAAGATCAGGGTTACCTTTCGACAATTAAAACTATTTCAATGGAGTATATACCACCAGAAGGTAGAGGTCCAACTGCAACAGCTATTAAAGAAGGGAAGAGCGTTATTTGCAATGATATTGAAAATGATTTGCGAATGCTCCTATGGACAGAAGAAGCCTTAAAACGAGAGTATTTTTCTTTAATGGCGATTCCAATAATAAAATTTGGTGAGATAATTGGAGCTATTACTTTTTATGCCAATGAAAAGAACTTTTTTGATGCAGAGGAAATCGCATTATTAGAAGAAGCTACGGGTGATGTAGCTTTTGCGTTGGAGGTTTTTGAGAATGAAGCGCTGCGCAAAAAAGCGGAAGAGGCCGTTTTTGAAAGTGAAGTGCGCTATCATACACTTACTGAAGTATCTCCAGTAGGAGTTTTTCGTACTGATATAAATGGACTCACTACCTATGTTAATCCCCGCTGGTGTCAAATTTCGGGGTTATCTTATGAGGAGGCTTTAGGAAACGGTTGGCTAACCGCTGTTCATAATGATGATAAAAAACTAGTGTTTAATGATTGGGAAAAAGCAACTTTTAATCAGGAAATCTCCTTGTCAGAATATCGTTTTGTTCGTCCAGACGGTTCAATTTCATGGGTAATTGGGCAAGCTATTCCAGAGAAGAATACAAAAAATCAGGTTGTGGGCTATATAGGCACAATTACTGATATTACAGAACGTAAAATTGCGGGAGATCTAATTTTAAAGGAAAAACAGCTTTCAGAAACGGTAATTAATAATCTGCCAGGTATTTTTTATCTTTATGACGAATCTGGAAAATTTTTAAAATGGAACAAAAATTTTGAAGAGGTTACCGGGTATACTAGCAATGAAATAGGCCAAATGAGACCATTTGAATTTTATGAAGAAACACAAAAAGAAAGAATTCAGGAAAGAATAAAAATAGTATTTGATAAAAAATCTCCTGGTATAGAAGTTGAATTATTTACAAAAACAAAAAATAAAGTTTCGTATTATATAAATTCACTTGCAATAGAATATGAAGGGAAAAAATGTTTGCTGGGAATGGGCTTAGATTTAACTGAAATTAAAAAAGCAGAAGAAAAAATTAAAACTGCTAATGAACGATTTGAGAGGATTTCAATTGCAACAAAGGACGCTATATGTGAAGTAGATCTATTAACGGGGCAGAGTTGGAATAATAAAGCATTTACTGAGCTTTTTAATTTCGGCAGTAGTGGTGAACCAAGTAATGTAGATAATAAGGTAATATGGCGCTCTAGACTACATCCTGATGATAGCGAAAGAGTTATTAAAAAGCTTGAAGAAACGTATGCCAGTGCTACAAATATTTGGGCGGATGAATTTCGTTTTCAAAAAGGGGACGGTAGTTATGGATACTTTTATGATCGTGCTGTTATTATTAGAGATGAATTAGGAAAAGCAAATCGTTTTGTTGGTTCAATGACTGAAATTACGGAATTAAGAAATGTTAAGGAACAACTTCTTAATAGTGAAGAAAAATATCGCAGCCTTATAGAACAAGCTTCAGATGCTATTTTTATTAATGATATTTCAGGAAATTTACTTGAGGTAAACCAAAGTGCCTGTATGATGCTTGGTTATACTAAAGAGGAACTTTGTACAAAAAAAATAACAGATTTATATAGCGTTGATGAACTTGTCTCTAGACCCATTATGATAAAAGAATTGCTTAGTGGTCAGCAAACTCTAATGGAGCGTAATATGCTGCATAAAGATCAATCGTTGATTTCTGTAGAAATTACTGCCAAAATGCTTGTTGATAAACGTATTGTAGCAATAGTACGAAATGTAAGTAAACGCAAACAAACAGAAGACGAGTTTAAGAAAATGCACAAAAAATTGGAAGCTGTATTAGAAGCAATTCCTGATTTAATGTTTGAAGTTGATATAGAAGGTCGGATTTATAGTTATCATTCTCGTAGAGATGATTTATTAGCATTGCCTGCAGAGCTTTTTCTTGGTAAAATGTTTTCGGAAGTATTGCCTCCAGATGCTGCAAATTTAGGTTTGTCAGCAATACAGGAAGCTGCTGAAAAAGGATTTTCTACAGGGAAACAATACTCATTGGAGTTACCGGATGGTTTACATTGGTTTGAACTTTCAATAGCTCCCATGCAGGAAAGTGTAGACAATGAGCTACATTTTATTTGTTTATCTCGAGATATTACCAGTGCTAAACAATTAGATAGTGCACTGCTAAAAAGTGAGGAAAGATACCGCGGTTTGTTAAATAATCTAGATGCAGGTATAGTTGTTCATGCATCGGATACTTCAATTATTGTTAGTAATCTAAAAGCATCAGAACTGCTTGGGTTGAAAGATGATGAAATGAAAGGAAAAATGGCGATTAGTCCAGCATGGAAATTTTTGAATGAAGACGGTACAGAACTATCGATTGAAAAATATCCAGTTAATCAAATTATTTCGAAGAAGAAATCAATTAAAAATATTACACTTGGAGTAAATCGGTTAGACACGAATAATGTTGTATGGGTTTTAGTAAATGGCTTTCCCAATCTTGATGCTAATGGTAAAATAAATGAAATTGTAATTAGTTTTATTGACGTTACGGAACAAAAAATCATGGAAATGGAGTTGGTTAAAGCTAAAGAACAGGCTGAAGCAGCTAATAAAGCCAAGACTGATTTTCTAGCTAATATGAGTCACGAGATCAGAACTCCATTAAACGGAATAATTGGTTTTACTCATTTATTGATGAAGTCAGATCTGAAGAAAAACCAGTCAGAATATATGACTACCATCAATGAATCTGCAAATTCATTGATGGAAATCGTTAATGATGTTTTAGATTTTTCTAAAATAGAATCTGGAAAATTAGAGTTGGATATTGAAGAAATAAATCTTTTTAAATTAACAAATCAGATTATTAATCTGTTTAAAAATCAAGCCAATCAAAAAAAGATAAATTTAATACTCCATATAGATGAAAACGTTCCGCAATATATTCTTGCGGATTCCATTCGATTAAAACAAGTAATAGTAAATCTATTAAGTAATGCTATAAAGTTTACCCATTTTGGAGAAATACGATTGGATATTACTGAAATAGCCCAAGAAGATATAAAATTGTCAAACATAAAGTTTTCAGTAAAAGATACCGGAATAGGTATAAAAGTAAACAATAATGAAAAAATATTTAATTCTTTTGTGCAAGAAGATAATTCTACGAATCGGAAATTTGGAGGTACTGGATTAGGTTTGGCTATTTCAAATCAGCTTTTAGAATTAATGAACAGTAAATTACAATTAATTAGTAAATACGGTGATGGAAGTGATTTTTTCTTTGTGATTAAATTTATAAAGTCTAAACACAAGAAAAATATAGATTTAATAGCTAGTAATACGATTAATGAGAACGCAATTGTTTTTACAGAAATTCTAGGTGATAAAAAGATTTTAATAGTTGAGGATAATAAAATTAATATGCTTTTAGCAAAAACACTAGTGAAAAGAATAGTTTCTAATTGCACTATTTTTGAAGCTAAGGATGGAAATGAGGCTATTGAAAAATATGTAAAAGAACAACCAGATGTCATTTTAATGGACATTCAAATGCCAAATAAAAATGGATATGAAGCAACTGACGAAATCAGAAAATTAAAAAATTCTGAAAACATTCCAATAATTGCAATAACTGCCGGAATAATGGTTGGGGATAAAGAGAAATGTTTTCAAGCAGGAATGGATGATTATCTGCCAAAGCCAATTATTCAAGCTGATTTAGAAAAAATACTGCATAAATGGATGGATAAAAAATAATTTTATTTTTAAAACAAAAAAAGTGTTTATTGATTTAAACACTTTTTTTGTTTTATACTAGTATCGGTTTGTTTGATGATTATTGAATTTAATTTATTTGTAAAAAATATTTATTTTCACTAAATTTAATATTAATTACCCCTAAATTCAGATTAATATTTAATTTATAATAGTATAGTGTTGGATTAAATGTATATAAGTTATTTTTCGTAGTATTAGAATGAAGTTTATTATTTTAAAAAGGCAATCAATTGTAAAACAGAACTGATTTCTTGGCGAAAGATTAAGAAAATTTAACAGTTTTTACTTTTGTGAAAAAGCAATTTAGTCCATAATAACGTATTAATTTAGCCAAATTATTTTAGCCAAAATAAAAAAAAGTAATTGTGAATGAAGAAATCCGATTCAACAAATAAAAGATATAGAAAATTCTAATTTCGTGATGATAAACAATAATCAAATCAATCTGTTGGAAGACAAAGTTTTAGATTTGAAATCAGATTCAATTTTGTCTGGAACCGATACCAATGATTTTCCAGTCATTGGTATTGGAGCATCAGCTGGAGGACTTGAGGCATTAGAATTGTTCTTTAGAAACATGCCCAATAACAGCGGCATGGCATTTGTAGTTATTCAACATCTGGATCCCACACATGTTGGAATAATGCCTGAGTTATTACAAAGAATGACACAAATGGAGGTTTTACAAGCCACTGATATACTTAAAGTAAAACCAAATCACGTATATGTAATTCCGCCAAATAAAAGTTTATCCATTTTAAAAGGGAGACTGCATTTATTTGATCCTGTTGAATCCCGTGGCTTACGCTTACCAGTCGATGTTTTTTTTAGATCTTTGGCCTTAGACCGAATGGAAAAAAGTATAGGAATCATTCTTTCCGGGATGGGGTCCGATGGTAGCTTGGGATTAAAATCCATTAAAGAAAAAAATGGGATCGTACTTGTTCAAGAACCTTCATCTGCAAAATTTGATAGTATGCCCCGCAACGCAATCGAAGCTGTCATAGCGGATATTATAGCTCCCGCCGAAGAATTGCCCGTTAAACTGATTGCCTTGCTCAAATATTTTCCCGAAATAAACTTGGATTCTGAAGTACTTCTTAAAAGTAAAAGTAGTATTGATAAAGTTATAATCTTGCTTCGGGAACAGTCGGGACATGATTTTTCGATGTATAAAAAAAACACTTTAATGCGACGGATTGAAAAGAGAAAAGCAATACATCAAATAGACAGAATACAAACCTACGTCCGTTTTTTACAAGAAAATCCAAAAGAGGTAGAATTACTTTTCAAAGAATTGTTAATTGGTGTCACCAGTTTTTTTAGAGATACCGCCGTTTGGGAAAAACTCAAAGAGGAAATTATTCCCAATATGTTGAAAAACATACCGGATGGATATACTATTAGGGCATGGGTTCCAGCCTGTTCTACAGGAGAGGAGGCGTATTCTTTGGCTATAGTTTTTGCGGAAGCCATTGCAAAAATTGAAAAAGATAAAAATATTAAATTCCAGATTTTCGCCACTGATTTAGATCTTGTAGCGATAGAGAAAGCCAGAAAAGGAGTTTTTTTATCAAATATTATAAAAGATGTAGCTCCGGAGCGTATCAACAAGTATTTTTATACTGAAAAAACAGGTTATCGTGTGAATGCATCCATTCGCGAAATGATAGTTTTTGCTCCTCACAATGTTATAAAAGACCCTCCATTTACAAAGCTAGATCTATTGACTTGCCGAAATATGTTGATTTATATGGAGCCACAATTACAAAATAAATTGATAATGCTATTTAATTATAGTCTTAATCCAGGCGGGATAATGGTATTGGGAACGGCAGAAACTGTAGGAAACAGTATCAAAGGATTTGAAGTAATTGATTCCAAATTAAAAATTTTTAAACGTACTTCAAAATCAGTTGTTCCTGAATTCACTAATTTTCCAAGTTCTTTTTCCCAAATTAAAAGATTAACCACCGATATTATGAAAGAAACTAAGGTTGTAGAAAACATACAAATCCTTGCAGATCAAATTTTACTTCAGCGTTTTTCACCTGCAAGCATATTAGTTAATAATAAAGGAGACATTATTTATATTACTGGAAGAACTGGAAAATATCTAGAACCAGTTGCCGGTAAAGCAAACTGGAATATACATGCAATGGCTCGGGAAGGTTTGCGAAATGAACTACCTGTTGCTTTCCGTAGAGCATCACAAAGCTTTGATCCGGTAAAAGTTGAAAATGTAAAAATAGTTGAAAACGGGAGTAAATATTTTGTAAATTTAACACTCCAACAGATTGAAAATCCAGATGCTTTAAAAGGGATGATTATGTTGGTATTCAGTGATGTAACGGAAGATATAGAATCGGATGGAAATACATTAAAACAAAAAAAACAAAGTGTTTCCAGAAAACAAAAGGAACTGGAAGCTGAACTAATTCGGTGTAATGAAGATTTGAACAGTACTCGTGAAGAGATGCAAACCTCACAAGAGGAGCTAAAATCGACCAATGAAGAGCTGCAATCGACTAATGAGGAACTGCAGTCCACTAACGAAGAACTTACTACTTCCAAAGAAGAGTTGCAAAGTCTAAATGAAGAATTGCAAACGGTAAATGCAGAACTCCAAAGTAAATTAGTTGATTTTGAACAGGCTAACAACGACATGAAAAACCTGCTCAATAGCACTGAAATCGCTACTCTTTTTCTAGATAAGGTGTTGAATATTCGCAGATTTACTGATCCGGTGACTAAAATATTTAAATTAAGAGGAGCTGATATAGGAAGACCTTTTACTGATTTAGTTTGTGATTTGAAATATCCTGAAATGGAAAGTAATGCGCTTGAAGTTATCAAAACACTTACACCCATTCAAAAGGAAGTTGAGACAAATGATGGCAGATATTACTATGTTAGAATAATGCCCTATCGCACTCTGGACGATCGTATTGATGGAATTGTGATTACTTTTACTGATATTACAACAACAAAACAGGCAGAAGAGTCTCTGAAAATGGAGAATAGATACCGTCGTCTCTTTGAATCAGCAAAGGATGGAATTCTGATTCTGAATTCCGAAACAGGGATGATAATGGATGCAAATCCCTTTTTGGTTGAAATGTTAGGCTATTCACATGATCAATTTATCGAAAAATCTATTTGGGAAATTGGTTCTTTGAAAGACATAGTTGCCAATAAAGATAAATTTTTAGAACTACAAAAAAAGGAATTTGTTCGATATGAAAATTTACCACTTGAAACGGCAAATGGAAGAAAAATAAATGTAGAGTTTGTAAGTAACGTATATTTAGTAAATAATAAAAAAGTGATACAATGTATTATTCGTGATATTTCTGATCGAGTAGAGGCTCAAGATGCATTAGTCTTTTCAGAAACACGTTATAATCATCTTTTTGAATCAGTTAAGGATGGAATTTTATTTCTGAATCCTAAAACAGGAATAATAACAGCCTTAAACCCATTTTTGATTGATTTATTAGGCCATACCAAAGAAAATTTTATTGGAAAAGAAATTTGGGAAATTGTTTTTTTTAAAAATATTATTCCAAATATGGAAAAATTTAAAGAATTAAATCAAAAAGAATTTGTTCGTTTTGAGAATATCAATATTGAAACAGCTGATGGGAAAAAAAGAAACATTGAGTTTATCAGCACAATGTATTTTATAGGAAGTCATAAGGTGATTCAATGCTTTATTCATGAAATCCCGAATCGCTAAGTAAAAAAGTAAATTCAAATAAGAGTAGAACATATATAATTCCCCAATCATATCTTCAAAAAAGACAATATTTAACACAGGCGGAAATTATGAAAAAAACTAAAAATGAATCAGAAGCCATGATAATTCTTCGGGAAAAAGCGGAAGAATTACAAAAAAAGCAACAGTTAAAGTTAGACTCTAATCTTTCTGAAGCCGATACGTTGAAACTTATTCATGAATTTGAAGTTCATCAAATAGAACTTGAAATGCAAAATGAAGAACTTATTCATGCGAAAGAACAGGCCGAAGTTGCTACTGAAAAGTACACGAATTTATATGATTTTGCTCCGTCTGGCTATTTTACGCTTACAAAAACAGGAAAAATTGCAGCACTTAATTTGACGGGATCCCAAATGCTAGGGAAAGAAAGATCTCGATTAATGGAGAGCCAATTCGGATTTTTTGTCACCAATGATACAAAGCCAATTTTTAATCTTTTTTTAGAGAATGTATTTAGCGGTAAAGTTAAAGAATGTTGTGAGGTTGATTTATTGTTAGACAATAATAGTATAACGAATGTTTATCTCACGGGTATAGTTACTCAGGATAGGGAACAAGCTCTGATTTCAGTTGTGGATATCACACAATTAAAATTGGCGGAAAAAGCACTTAGAAAAAGTGAAGAAAGGTATCGTGGATTATTAAATAATATCGATGTTGGTATTATTGTTCATTCTTCAGATACTTCTATTATTTTATCTAATCCTAAAGCGTCGGAGTTGATTGGTTTAAGTAGCAATCAAATGAAGGGCAAAATAGCAATTAATCCAGTATGGAGACTTGTAAATGAAAATTATGAAGCTTTGCCAATTGAAAATTATCCTATAAACCAAATTATTAGCCAGAAAAAACCAATCAAAAATTTTATCATGGGAATTAAAAGACCCGATAATTCTAAAACGATATGGCTTTTATTAAATGGATTTCCCGTTTTTGATTATCAAGGAGAAATAACAGAAGTAATTATAAGTTTTATTGAGATTACGGAAATGAAAATGTTGGAAATAGAATTGACAAAAGCAAAAGATCAAGCCGAAGCCGCGAATAAAGCGAAGTCAAGTTTTCTTACTAATATGAGTCATGAAATTAGAACTCCATTAAACGGAATAATTGGTTTTACTGAATTGTTGATGAAATCAAATCTTGATAAAAATCAGCTAGAATATATGAATACCGTAAATGAATCGGCAACGATATTAGCTGAAATTGTAAATAATATTTTAGATTTTTCAAAAATAGAATCCGGAAAATTAGAATTAAATATCGAAGAATTAAATCTCTTTGAACTTGCACGCCAAGTTGTTGATCTTTTCAAATATCAGGCGGCTTTAAAAAATATAGATTTAGTTTTAAATATTGATAAAAACGTACCTCATTATGTCTTTGGGGATTCCATACGATTGAAACAGATTCTAGTAAATTTAATTGGGAATGCATTAAAATTCACAAAAACAGGTCAAATTGTATTAGATATTCATAATAAATCTAACTCAGGAGTTAATACTGCTAACTTACATTTTTCAGTAAAAGATACCGGTATTGGTATAAAACTACAAAATCAAGATAAAATATTCCAGTCTTTTGTTCAAGAGGATAATTCTATAACACGTCTGTTTGGAGGAACTGGCTTAGGATTAGCAATTTCAAATCAACTTTTAAGTTTGATGAACAGCAAATTAGAGTTAATAAGTAATTATGGACACGGAAGTGATTTTTTCTTTACCATTGAACTTAAAAAATCGAAACATTTGATAGAGCCAAGTCATAGTGAAAGTAATCGAAAAGGGGAAGATGAAATTATACCTACTGAAATTTTAAATCCCATCAAAATATTAATTGTTGAGGATAATAAGATTAATATGCTTTTGATAAAAACACTTCTTAAAGCTATAATTCCTAATTGTATAATAGTAGAAACTTCGGATGGAATTGGGGCAATAAAACTGTGTAAAAAAGAGCAACTGGACCTCATTTTAATGGATATACAAATGCCAATAAAAAATGGATATGAAACGACCGCTGAAATTAGAAAATTACAAAAAGCTAAAAACATTCCTATTATTGCCTTAACTGCCGGAATAATGATAGGAGAAAAAGAAAAATGTTTTGAGTCAGGGATGAATGATTACATTGCGAAGCCTATTGTTAAATCAAATCTAGAACTAATTCTGCATAAATGGTTGGATAAATAATTTTAATTATTGTCAAAATAAAAAAGGAGATGATAGCAAATTCAGCTATTAGTTGTTTTTATCTTTTTCTTCTTTCTCCAAACCACCATTTGGCTTTATAAGGTTGCTTTTTTAAACCAAATTGTTTAATTGCATGTTTTTTTATGTGCGCTATTAATTCATCTACGGAATCAGTTACAAATAAAAGCTTCATATCTTCCGGACTGATACTTTCATTTTCTGACATCATTTGGATATGGTGAATTAGCTCTTCGTGATATTTTTTATCAAAAATTACTATCGGAAAATTATTTATTATTTTATTCTGAATTAAAGTTAAAGCTTCAAATAATTCGTCCAAAGTGCCAATTCCTCCAGGCATAACAACAAATGCATAAGAGTATTTTATCAGGATTACTTTCCTGACAAAAAAGTAGGGGATATAAACCCATTTGTGTAAATATGGATTTTGTATTTGTTCTACGGGAAGGACAATATTGCAGCCTACAGAATAGCCGCCAGCTTCATAAGCGCCTTTATTTGCCGCTTCCATTATTCCGGGACCTCCGCCAGTCATTACTGTAAATCCTAGTTTGGCTAACTTTGCTCCAATTTTTACCGCATCATGATAATGATTCGTTTCCGGACCAAATCGGGCAGAGCCAAAAATGGTTACACAAGTACCAATAGAATGCATTTTTAGGAATGCATTAACGAAGTTATAAAGGACTTTACATAAGAAAACTAAGTTTTTGAATCGTGATAATGGTTCTCTTACAAACAAAGATTCGGATTTTGAAAGCCTGTAGTATTGAGGGAATTTTTTCATAATGATATAAAGTTAATTAACTTTTTTATAACTCCACACAGCCAAAACATTTAAAATAAAAGCATAAATAATAATGACAAAAAATTGAAATAAAATATCTGAAAAAGAAGCACCTTTGAGCATTACCATTCTAATAATTTCCACAAAATACCGAATGGGGTTAAACAAAGTTACATTTTGGGCCCATTGCGGCATACTTTCTATAGGTGTAAATAAACCGCTCATTAAGATGAAAATCACTATGAAAAACCATGCAATAAACATGGCTTGTTGTTGGGTTTCCGTATGGTTTGATATGAACAATCCGATGCCCAGAATGACAAATAAATATACCGATGTGAACAAATAAATCAATCCAATATTACCTAAAATGGGAACATCAAAAATCAGTTTTGCAATGAGCAATCCCACAGTTAAAATCACTAAGCCCAATACCCAAAAAGGAAATAATTTTCCAATAATGAACTGGTGTTTTTTTATAGGAGTAACGTTGATTTGTTCTAATGTTCCCATTTCTTTTTCCCGAACAATATTCATCGAGGACAGAAATAAAGTAAGCATTGTAACCAAAAGAACCAAAATTCCAGGAACCATTAAGGTTTTATAATTCAAGGTGTTGTTGTACCAAAAGGAAGGTATTGTAACAATATTTTGAGGTTGTACAAAAGTGGCATCGTTGTATTGAAACAGTTTAGTTTGTATGTTTTGATTGAATGCCGTTATGATTTGGGTGATATACACATTTTCAATTCCGGCGGCCGCACCGTCGATGGCATTGATGCTTACGGAAAGACTTGTTTTTTTTTCTTTGATGAGGTTGCGTTCAAAATGGTTTGGGATTTCGAGAATGATGTCTACTTTTCCTTTTTGCATTTCCAGATTGGCTTCGGTTTTTGAAGTAAAGCTTTGGACTACTTTAAAATAATTGGAGGCTTGAAACTTAGAAATTAATTCTCGTGAAGCAGCCGAATGATCATTGTCAACATAGGAAAACTGGATATTTTTTACTTCAAAACTAGCCGCGTTTGACAATATCAATAATTGAAGTAAGGGCATAACAAATATAATGGGAAGCATTGCTTTATTTCTAAAGATTTGCCTGAACTCCTTTTGGATGATAAATAGTATTGTTTTCAATTTTATGTTTTTAGCCTTGATTCTTCACTTAATTTCAATTTTCATCGGAGTTCAGTGAACTTCGTTTGCAGTAAAAATCCTTTATAGTTTCCTTTTTTGGAAACAATAAAGATTGTAACGGATAGCAGGAAATAGCTCCTGAAAAAATTATTCTAATCTTATTTTATATTGTCTAATACTTAATGCAATGAAAAACACGGTCATTCCCAATAGAATCAATGTTTCTTTCCAAATCACTGCAATCGATGCGCCTTTGAGCAGGATGGCTTTGATGATGATGATAAACCATTTGGCAGGAATGATATTACTGATGATTTGCATCGCCTTGGGCATACTGGAAATTGGGAAAATAAATCCTGAAAGGATAATGACGGGCAGCATTAATCCCATCAGGGAAATCATCATGGCGGTTTGTTGCGAATTTGAAATAGTTGAAATCAATATTCCTAGTGAAAGTGCAGAAATAATGAACAGAATACTTTCGAAAGCCAATAAAAATAAGCTTCCTTCAATAGGCATTTTGAATACAAAAAAGCCTAAAAGTATTATTATCGTGGCATTGATAATTGAAAGGAAAACGTACGGAAATACTTTACCAATAATCACCTGAAAGGGTTTCAGTGGTGAAACCAAAAGGACTTCCATGGTACCAAGTTCTTTTTCTCGGGTAATGGAAATCGAGGTCATCATGGCGGAAACGAGCATCAAAATGATGGTCATAACGCCGGGTACAAAATTGTACACACTTTTCAATTCTGGATTGTAATACAATTGTGTCTGCGTTTGTATTTGGTAATTGGATGGATTGTTTTTATTGATTTCCTGTGTGTGATTTTGCAAAATAGCATTCACGTAATTCGTAATTGTATTGGCAATATTGGGATCTGTCGCATCAGTTATTACCTGAACTTTGGCTTGTTTTTTAGTTTGGAGGTTTTTTATAAAATGGTTTTCAAAAACGAGAACTGCTTTTACTTTTCCTTTTTTGAAGACTGATTCTATTTGGCTTTCACTGCTGATTTCCTGTTCAATATTAAAGTACTGAGAAGCATTGATTTTGTTGATTATTTTTTGCGTTTCAGTATCTTTTGATTGGTCTAAAATAGCAATATTCACATTGTTGATTTCATTGGTAATTGCAAAGCCAAACAACATGATTTGTGCAATTGGCATTCCGAAAAGGATAAACATAGTGCGTCTATCACGAAATATGTGATAGAATTCTTTTGTGACAAATCCGATGAATCTTTTCATTTTTAAAACTTTTAGTTTTTACTCCACATTCCTCGATAATTTTAAAAATACGTCATTCATAGAAGCCACATTATAGTGTTTTTTTAAGTTTTTTGGAGAATCCAAAGCTTCGATGCCGCCTTCGACCATGATGGAAACACGATCACAATATTCGGCCTCATCCATATAATGTGTGGTTACAAAAATGGTAGTTCCTTTGTGGGCTTCGGCATAAATCATTTCCCAGAATTGTCTTCTGGTTATGGGATCCACGCCACCGGTTGGTTCATCCAGAAATACGATTTTAGGCTCGTGTAATAAAGCAACCGAAAAGGATAATTTCTGTTTCCATCCCAATGGCAGTGCGCCAACCAGTTTGTCGGCTGCTTCTTCGAGTCCTAATTTGTGAATTAATTTGTCTGTCTTATCTTTAATTTGGATTCGGCTTAAGCCATAAATTCCGCCAAAAAAAGTGATATTTTCCTTGATGGTCAAGTCATCGTACATCGAGAATTTTTGACTCATGTAGCCAATACTTTTCTTCACCATTTCGGACTGTGTTTTGACATTGAAACCGGCAACTATAGCTTCGCCGGAGGTCGGTTTCGAAATCCCGATAAGCATTTTCATAGCGGTAGTTTTTCCGGCTCCATTGGCTCCCAGAAAACCAAAAATCTCTCCTTTATTCACATCAAAAGAAATACTGTTGACCGCGGTGAAACTGCCAAATGTTTTAGTGATATTTTGTACGCTTATGATTTTTTCTTGGTTCATATTGTCATTGTGAGGCACGAAGCAATCGCATTATTTTTAATCTTATAAATCCATAAATACGTCTTCGATTGTTGGATTTGAAATATGAATTTCTATTTCAGCATGATTTCTACTTTGAAGATAATTCAGCAATTCAGCGCTATTAAAATCTTCTTTTTTATCAATATAATGAATGTATTCTCCAAAGGCAAAAACGCTGTATTGACTGGGATAATGTTGCAAATCCTGAATGAGTTGATAGGTGTTTTTGGCTCGAACATCGTAAATAGTTTTATCATAGTTGCTAATGATATTTTCAGGACTGTCTATTTTTAGGATTTTCCCTTTTTGGATTAGCGCGATTCTGTCACACAAAGCAGCTTCGTCCATATATGGCGTTGAAACCAGAATCGTGATTCCTTTTTGTTGCAATCGCTTGAGCATTTCCCAAAATTCTTTTCGGGAAACAGGGTCAACTCCCGTGGTGGGTTCATCTAAAAAAAGCACTTTTGGTTTGTGGATTAAAGCGCAACACAAAGCCAATTTCTGTTTCATTCCTCCCGAAAGTGCACCCGCTCTTCGTTTTTTGAATGGCTCAATCTGAATGTAAATATCCTTGATTAAATCGTAATTTTCTTCAATCATTGTTCCGAAAATAGTCGCGAAAAATGTCAAATTTTCCTCAACTGACAAATCTTGGTACAATGAAAACTTTCCAGGCATATAACCCACCGAATTCCGAATGGCTTTATATTCTTTCACAACATTAAAACCTGCTACAGTAGCCGAACCTTCATTAGCCAGCAAAAGCGTTGTGAGAATCCTGAAAATAGTTGTTTTTCCTGCGCCATCAGGTCCAATTAATCCAAATAATTCCCCTTCTTTTACTTCAAAAGAAATGTCCTCAACCGCTTTGATATTGTTGTAAGATTTGGATATATTTTGGACTTGGATACTCATTATTTAATCAGTATAAAATTGCTGTCTTCTTTAGCGTCTACCCAGTGTTTTACATTTGCTTCGATATTCACATAATCGCCGGATAGTAATCCTATTGATTTTCCTTTTTCATCGTGAAAAATTGCATCTCCATTGACACAAACTAATAGTGCAGGAACTTTTGTAATATGCTCTTTTAGCTGTTCGCCTGCTGCAATCTGCAAGGAAATCACTTTTCCTTCTTGTGTTGAAAAAAGTACGTTTGTTTGAACAGGCTTTTTTTCTGTATGCAAGTTTTTTAAGTTCATCATTTTGTTTTTTAAATTATTTGATCCACATTTCGGCTGGCATTCCTATTTTTAGAATGCCGTCATTTTTAACTTTTACTTTCACGGCATAAACGAGATTGGCGCGTTCTTCTCTGGTTTGGATTATTTTTGGTGTAAACTCCGCCGATGAAGCAATCCAGGAAATAATACCGGGATACGATTTCATGTCTTTTTGGGAATCTATTTTCACAGTAACATTTTGTCCGACTTTTATTTGAGCCAATTGGGTTTCGCTGACATAGACGCGCAAAGTCATTTCAGAAATATCGGCAATTTTATAAAGTGGTTTGCCAAAAGCGGTGACTTCATTTGGTTCCGAATATTTGGCCAAAACCGTTCCTTTTATTGGATTGATGATTTTGCTTTTCTGAATTTGGTCGTTGATTTTTTCGATTTGCACATCAATCGATTGTACTTCGTTTACGATGGGCGCATTTTGAGTTCCTACACTTTTTATCTGTTCATCCAACACATTTACTTTCCCGATAATTTCATCCACTTGACGCTTGGTAGCTGCATTTTCGGCAAACATGTTTTGAATTCTTTTTTGTTCAATTAGAGTAGTTTTTAGCTGTTCTCTCAATACATTGGTTTGTGATAAAACGTTTTTGGATTTTGAAAAAACCGTGCTTTTGGAAGCAATCAATTGCTGTTTGTTGAAATACAATTGGGTTGTGTCAATCAATCCCACTTGGGTATTAGGTTCGAGAATATCGCCTTCTTCCAATTGTAAAAAGTCAATTTTTCCATTAGCTTCCGCCGAAATCGTAACTTCGGTTGCTTCAAAATTTCCGTAGTCATCCGCTTTTTCATTGTTTCTAGTACAAGAAATTAGACTGGTAAGAATTAAGAATGTAAATATTGTTTTCATTTTTTTATTTTTATTATTTTCTGAAATCATCTCATTATCAAGTTAATACCCTTTATTAACCTGATAATTTGCTTTGGCCAAAGCCAACTGAATTTCATGCAATTTTTGATTGTTTTTTGCTTCGTATAAATTGGTCAGTTCCACCAAGTATTCGGAGGAAGTAATCACACCATTTCGCAATTGGGCATCAGATGATTTGACCACATATTCCCGTAAAGTGATGATTTCAGAATCAGTTTTAATAATTTCTTCCGATTTTTTTATTTCGTTTTCGATTTCCTGAACTTGCAAATTGTTGTTTAGTAAAAATGTATCTTTTTCTGTTGTTATAATATTTTCTGAAATGGAAAGTGCTTGTTTTTCGATTTTCGATTTGTTCCAGTCAAATACATTCCAATTAGCTTTTAACCCCACCATATAAAAGGTTTGAAACGAATTATCTAACATATTTAAACCCGGATTTCCATAACCTGCCTGACTAAATGCATTTACTTTTGGGAGATTATTTTTCGAAATCACCTCTTTTGAAATTTCGATCTGTTCGTTTTGCAAATCGAATAATTTCAATTCCGGACGATTAGTATCTTTTGTAAAATCAGTAGCAATATTTGGTTTCTGCAAAGTGCTATTTTCATCTAATGGCGAAAAAATAAGCGTAGATAAATTGTCCAGCATTCTTTTTTTGTCAAATTGAATTTCTATGAGTTGTTGTCGTATTTTTAAATTTTCGGCTTCTAAAACTTGCTCCGAAGCAGGAAGAATAGCGCCAAATTTCACTCCCGTTTTCACTTCTTTGATTTTGGAAATCAGTTGTTCTTGCTTCGAAATAAAAATAGCTTTCCGTTCCTGCAGTAACAAAACAGAGAAATAAAACTGATTGATTTTATTTTTAATTTGGTACAAATTAACTTTAACTTGTTGCTGTTGCGTTTTGGTTTGTGCGGTTTTAAGTTTGGCATTGGTGTCAATCATTCCGCCATTATAAAGTAATTGGTTTACATCTAATGTTGCTCGATATTGGTCTTTATTTAACGGAGTTACGTTGGGCATCGCAATTGGCAATCCTGTCACATCTGATTGATAAGTTGCTTGAGCATTTATGTCAATTTTAGGTAGTTTCCCTTTGTTGAGTGCGTCAATTTCATAGACTGATTTTTGTTGCAGCAGTTCGGTCTGTTTGTACAATGGATAGTTTTTGTTTGCTAAAGCGTAACAATCCTCTAGCGAAACTATTTGTTGCGCATTCGTATAAAAAACGACTAATGAAAAAAGGGTGATTAGTATTCGTTTCATCTTTTTATCGAATTAATAATTTGTTCCGCAATGCTGGTTTTTCGTTCTTCCATCAGCTGATTAAACTCTGAATCGGATATTTGTATGATTCCTTTCACCATCATTTGTGCTGCAAATGGAAAAACGGTCATCGAAAAAATATCCAATAATAGTTGTTTTGGATTAATTGGTTTTATGATTCCTGATGCAATCTCTTTTTCGATTTGAGAAATCAGCAGAGTAGGGTTGGGTTTGTTTTCGTGATTTAAAAAAGACATCATAAACTCCGGATTATTATTCATTTCCTGAATGATAAATTGTGGTAAATACGGATTGTCAATAACAAACGAAATATAGCTGTAAGTAAACTTTTTTATTTTATCGAAAACGGTTTCATCAGAATTAAAAATAGTATTGATTTGCGGTGCTAATTGTCCAAAAGCATTCATAAAAACAGCTTTAAAAAGCAATTGCTTGTTCTTGAAACAATAATGAAGCATAGCTTTATTTATTCCGGCTTCATCTGCTATTTCCTGCATTCTGGCGCCTGCAAAGCCTTTTTTCTGAAATACAATCCTGGCGGCGTTGAATATTTTTTCTTCGGTTGTCATGGTGATTTAACTATACGGTTTAACCATTTGGTTAACAAAGATAATTAAAAAAAAAAGTATCTCAAGATGAGATACTTAATTTTTTTTTTAATTATCTTTCACAAACATGTTAAACACTAATCCGCCGATTAAACTCCCGTTAAATGTAGAATTTAATGGTTTTGAAGTAATGGCACATTTTCCAGTAGCGCAACCTATATAGTAATAATACAGATAACCTGCGATGGCACCTACAACTATCCCTAATCCTGTGACAAGGATTGCTTTTCTAGTCATGCATTACTTTTTTCTATAATAGTTTTAATTATTTCTTCTTTAGTCAATACGCCGGATTGTCTCCAGAGTTGTTTGCCATTTTGAAATAAAATCATTGTGGGAACACCTCGTACTTGGTATTGAGACGCTATTTGTTGGTTTTTGTCTACATCAATTTTGATGATAGAAACACGGTCTCCTAAACTGTCTTTTACTTCTCTTAAAATGGGACTAAGCATTTTGCATGGTCCACACCATGTTGCAAAAAAGTCTATTAAAACTGGCTTTTCGGATTGGATAATACTGTTGAAATTACTCATCTTTACTGTATTTATTGTTTGAAATAGTACAACCATTAGAACCGCAACTTAAATTAAATAGCACTTGAATGAAGAAAAATAACCCAAAGGCGATAAACATCCATTCTCGTAATATATAGGCTTGAGCAAATAAAAATAAGGCAAACGCCAGACGAACTAATCGCATAATATGCCAATTTGTAAATAATAATTCTTTCATTTTATTTTTGAAAAAAGCAAACTTGTATGACTAACTTATTTTTTTAATTTGATACTTTTCATCATAAGAAATTGCATTTTGTAATGCTGCGGCTGCAATTTCATATTTACTGACAATTAGTATTTCCGCAAAATCACTGCTCATACTTACATTTACTATTCCATCTATTGCAGCAAATTTTCGTGTAACAGATTCCGTACAACCGCTGCAAGTAATCCCTTCAAATTCATAAAGATTAACATTGACTTTGTTGTTCTTTTTTAATTCGAAAAATAATTCCGAATTTGCTCTTGGTGCAATCGAATTCAGACTAACTTCCATTTTTAAAAATTCAAAAGCTGCTGTGAAAAGTGTCTCATATTCTTCTTTACTTCCGCCAAAAGGGGGGCTTACTTCAAATGTTCTAGTAAATAATAATCCTGCCAATTTTCCTTCATCAGCCAAAAGTTGATGCATTTTCCAAACGTATTTTTGACGTAGGGTAGGAGGCAAAGCACAGAAAAAAGTCTGTTCAATAATCAAATCGTATTTTCCTTGATGTTCAAAAAAATCACCTAATATGATTTGGATATTGGAATTGTTTTTGAACTTCTCTTTTAAATCAGCAACCGGTGTTGGCGCAATATCAATAACGGTAATATTAGTAAAACCATGTTCCAGAAGGTATTTAGCTTCATAGCTGTTCCCGCAACCAGGAATCAAAATAGCGATGTTTTTATTTTCTAATGTATCTATATAGGTTTGTAAAGGAGGGGATGTTTTACCTAAATCCCAACCGGTGGCTTTGGTTTTGTATTGGGCTTCCCAATACGCTGCGTCAAGCGGTTTTTCACATGAAGTTACACAGCATTTTATATCTTCCATAATTTGATTTTTTTGAATGTAATTACTTTTATTTCAAAACTTTGCTTTGGCAAACGAAATCTGTTTTTGGTAAATTTGTTTTTGCAATAGCATTGAAACCGCCTTCAATTTCAGTGAAATTTCTAAAACCACGAGCTTCTAATATGGAAGCTGCAATCATGCTGCGATAGCCACCGGCACAATGCAAATAAAAATGTTCTTTTGGATTAATGTCTTTGATCCAATCATTGATAACTGCTAATGGCTTGCTAAACGCTTCCTCAACGTGTTCGGCACAATATTCACTTTCTTTACGTACATCAATTACTTTGCTTTCGCCAATTTTTACTTCTTTGGCAAATTGTTCGGCAGTAATTCTATTTACGGTGTCAATTTCTTTTCCAGCTTTTGCCCAAGCATCAAAACCACCTTCCAGATGACCTATTAAGTTATCAAAACCCACACGACTCAAGCGCGTAACGGTTTCTTCTTCTTGTCCTTCTTCGGAAACGATTAGAATTGGTTGTTTGACATCGGCAACTAAAGCACCCACCCAAGGAGCAAAATCGCCATCAATTCCAATATTTATAGATTGAGGAATAAATCCTTTGGCAAAATCAGTGTTTTTTCTGGTGTCTAAAATTAAGGCTCCGGTTTCTTCGGCAGCAGCTTCAAATTCAGTTACCGATAAAGCACGCATTCCTAAGTGTAATACATTCTCGAAACTTTCATATCCTTTTTTATTCATAGCTACATTCATCCCAAAATAGGCTGGAGGCGGCAACAAACCTTCCGTTACTTCCTGTACAAATTCGGCTTCAGTCATATCAGCTCTCAAAGCATAATTAGTTGCTTTTTGGTTGCCAATAGTTGAAACGGTTTCTTTACTCATGTTTTTACCGCAAGCGCTTCCTGCACCGTGAGCCGGATATACAATAACATCGTCAGCCAAAGTCATCACTTTGTCTCTTAACGAATGGTATAACATAGCGGCTAATTGTTCCTGAGTCATGTGTGCCGCTTTTTGGGCTAAATCCGGTCTTCCCACATCACCAATAAATAAGGTGTCTCCAGAAAAAATAGCATGATCTTTACCGTTTTCATCAATCAATAAAAAGGTCGTGCTTTCCATGGTATGTCCGGGCGTATGTAATGCTTTTATTTTGATGTTTCCAATGATGAATTCCTGACCATCTGTGGCAGAAACGCATTCAAATTCACATTTTGCATTTGGACCATAAACAATTGGAGCTCCGGTCTCTCTGCTTAAATCAACATGTCCGGAGACAAAATCAGCATGAAAATGGGTTTCAAAAATGTATTTCAGTTTTACCTGATCACGTTCCAGTCTATCTAAATAAGGTTGAATTTCACGAAGAGGATCAATTATAGCTGCTTCACCATTTGAAGTAATGTAGTAAGCGCCTTGTGCTAAACAACCCGTATATATTTGTTCAATTTGCATGATTACAATTTTTTTATTTACTGTACAAATGTACTTCTGTTTTTAAGAAAAATTGGTGACTAAAGTTACACAACTTTTTTTAATTTCAGGAAAAAAGACGCCAATAGTATTCGCTATATTTCTATATGAAAATCTACTAAATTGAAGAGAATAAAGTTGGATTCTGTAAAAGAAATGTTACTTATAATGGGTAAATTTGCAAAACCTCTGATAAAATATATTTGAATGGAAGAAATGCTTTTTTACGACCGAATGCAATTTGCATTTACGATTACCTTTCACTACTTGTTTCCTCAATTGACCATGGGACTTTCCCTAATCATTATTTATTTCAAATGGAAGTTTTTGCATACCCAAAATGAACATTACAATCAGGCTACCCATTTTTGGATGAAAATCTTCGCACTTAATTTTGCGATGGGCGTGGTAACCGGAATTCCGATGGAGTTTCAGTTTGGAACCAATTGGGCTAAGTTTTCGGAATTAACGGGAGGAATCATTGGACAAACGTTGGCTATGGAAGGCATGTTTTCTTTCTTTTTGGAATCCTCCTTTTTAGGTTTGTTTTTATTTGGAGAAAAATTAATCGGGCATAAATGGCATTTTGTCACCGGATTACTCATTTTTATAGGTTCCTGGGCCAGCGGATTTTTAATAATAGCAACGCATTCCTGGATGCAATATCCAGTTGGTTATGAAATTTTAGCCAATGGTAAATTTGTCCTGAATAACTTTGCAGCGCTATTTACAAACCCTTGGTTGTGGCCTTCCTATTTTCACAATCAGGCAGCTTCTATGGTAACCAGTTCTTTTGTTGTTGCAGGGATTGGCGCTTTTTATATTTTGAGTAAAAAGAATGTGGTTTTTGGGAAATTATTTGTGAAAACGGGAGTGATTTTCGGATTGGCTTCAAGCCTTATCGTTGCAGTTCCTACCGGAGATTTATTAGCCAAGAATGTCGTAAAATACCAACCTGTTACTTTTGCCGCTATGGAAGGGATTTTTCACAGTGAAAAAGAGGGTTCCGAAATTGTTTTGATTGGTCAACCTGACGTAAAAGATAAAAAACTGGACAATAAAATTGCAGTGCCTAATATTTTGAGTTTTTTGACTTACGGGAATTGGCATAGTGAAATTAAAGGATTGGATCAATTTAAAGAAGAAAATCATCCCACTAATATTTCAGGATTATATTACGCGTATCACATTATGGTTGGACTCGGAACGGTTTTCATCGGTTTAATGGGTTTTGCGGTTTTTCAGCTCATTCGAAAAAAATTATTCGAAACCAAATGGATTTTGTGGTCGCTGCTTTTTATGCTTCCATTTCCATACATCGCGAATACAACAGGATGGTACACCGCTGAATTAGGAAGACAGCCCTGGTTAGTATATAATTTATTACGCACCGCCGAAGGTGCTTCGCCAACAGTTTCCTCCGGAAATACGTTATTTACGTTGCTTGGATTTATAGGATTGTACCTCTTATTAGGCATGTTGTTTTTACTCTTGGTTGGTAAAATTATAAATAAAGGACCTCAAACAGAAAATAAATAAATTATGGAATTCTTTTGGTATGTAGTTTTAATGGGAATTTTGGCCGTTTATATTGTACTGGATGGTTATGATTTTGGAGCGGGAATTATTCATTTGTTTTTTGCTAAAACAGAGAAAGATAAAAAAGCGATAACCAGCGCGATTGGCCCTTTTTGGGATGCCAATGAAGTATGGTTAATTGCCGCAGGCGGGGTTTTGTTTTTTGCTTTTCCTACGTTGTATGCCTCTTCATTCAGTGGATTTTATTTGCCTTTAATGATGATTTTATGGTTGCTTATCTTCAGAGCTGTAGGTTTGGAATTGCGTGGTCAAATTCATCATCCTATGTGGGAAGTCATTTGGGATAAAGCCTTTGGGATTGCGAGTTTATTATTAGCCATATTTTTTGGTGTGGCTTTGGGGAATATTGTTCGCGGTGTAAATCTGGGCATGGTAGAAAATGGTGTTTCAACACAGGAAGCTCATTTTTTCTTTTTGCCGTTGTGGAATCCAACTTTTAGTCCAAAAGCGGATCAATTGGGAATTATAGATTGGTTTACCCTGTTTTTAGGAGTGGTTAGTGCTGTTACGCTGACGATTCATGGTGCGAATTGGATTATTTATAAAACGAATTCTTCTTTGAATGCAAAATTAAAAGAGGTGGTTTTTAAACTCAATTTTGTGTTATTGGGATTGGTAATGATTTCATTATTAATTTGGCACAGAATAGAACCCAAACCGTTTCACAATTTTGTTGAAAATCCATTTCTTTGGATATTCCCATTGATTGCATTTATAGGCATTTTTGGATTGTTTAAAGTAAAAACATTTAAAAAAGACGGGCATGGATTCTTGTTTTCGAGCATGTTTCTCGTAGGAGGATTTGCCGCAACGACGGCTTCTATTTTTCCGAATGTCCTGCCTTCGACCAATGCGGTGAATCCTTCGTTAACCATTTACAATACTGCTGCTGGAGAATATGGATTGTCAGTAGGCGTGTATTGGTTTGTTATCGCTTTGCCTTTAGTTATTGTGTACTTCATAATTCAGTATAAAGTTTTTAGCGGTAAAATGGACGAAATCGGGTATGGTGAACATTAGCATTGTATTCAAATTAAAAAATAAAAAGTATTCCAACTCGGGATACTTTTTTGTTTTTAATGAAAGAAAATCTCTTTAGTAATGATGTAAATTCCCATCACTAATACAAACCAGCCAAAGATTGGTTTTAGTTTAGCACCGTCAATTTTTTTCGAAAGTTTGATTCCTATGATCATTCCTAAAAACGCTATGACGGTAATCCCCAGTAGAAAAGGATAATTTATAGGTGTACCAATATATAAATCGCCACCAAAACCAATTGAAGAGTTGATGAAAATAATGAGTAAAGAGGTGCCAACGGCTTGTTTCATGGGCAAATTAGCAAAAAATAACAAGGCTGGTATGATTAAAAATCCGCCACCCGCACCTAGAAAACCAGTTACAATTCCAACTATAAACCCAATGATTCCCAGTTGTGTGTAGTTTGTTTTTGGAGTGCCCATTACCGGTTTTGTTTTGCGTATCATGGATATAGCAGCGGCCATCATCAATACGGAAAAAACAATCATAATCAGAAAACTTTTCGATACTTGGTAAGATGCAATAGAGAATAGTGTTGCCGCTATTTTTGGAAAAATAACTTCCCGGATTATCAGTATTGAAAAAACCGACGGAATGGCGAAGTAAAGTGCGGATTTAATTTTAAGATTTCCCATTTTATAATGGCTAATACATCCAAATAATGCGGTAACTCCAACGATGAATAACGAATAACTGGTTGCTAATTCTGGTTCGATCTTAAATAAGTAAACTAAAATGGGAATGGTTAGAATTGATCCGCCGCCGCCTATTAAACCTAATGAAAGGCCTATGATAATTGATGCAAAATAGCCTAAATATTCCATTTTAAAACTTTTTATTGCAAAGGTTGTCTGTAAATTTTAGACAAACAGTAACATTTATCACATTAGGAAGATTTATTTCAAAAGTTCAATGTTATTGCGCTGTAAATTGACCAATCCTCGTTGTTCCATTTTTTTTAGTAAACGGGAAATAACTTCTCTTGATGTATTCAATTCAGATGCAATTTCCTGATGGGAAAGTTTTAAATGGTTGCAGCCACAAGCATCGGCATGGCGTTTTAGGTAGAATTCTAAGCGTTCATCCATTGCTCTAAAAGCGATACTGTCAACAACTTCCAGCACTTCTTCAAATCGGCTGCGATAGGTATCAATTACAAATTCATACCAACTGCGGTGTTGCATCATCCATTTATCCATCAGCGGTAAAGGAATCATTATCAATTCTACGTCCTCAACAACTTTGGCCATGATTTGGCTTTTTGTATTCTTTGTAGCGCAAATCATGGAAATAGCACACGCTTGACCGGGTTGTAAATAATACATGAAAAATTCACCACCATTTTCATCTTCGCGGTAAATCTTAATCTTGCCACTGATAACCAAAACGGTGTTTTTTATGTATTGTCCAGTTCGCATAATAACATCGCCTGCTTTGAAGGATTGAAAAGTAGCATTGGCATCAACATCTTTGACTAATTCAGTAGAAAATGAAGGAAATAGTTTCTTTATAGGATCAAGCATTTTCGTATTATTTTAAATTTTGGCAATAGTTATATTGTAAAAGTAGTCTAAAAACTCAAAAGATTATTGCAATTATAGTATTCAAAAAGAGATTGATTCCTGAATTATCAGGTGTTGTGCTTTATGTATTTCCGATGGATTTAATAGACTATTTTTCGCAAAAATAAACGCCGAATTTATAGTTTCTTGATAGTTAATGTTTTGCGAAAACGTTTTCTTTTGAATATTATCTAATTAACAAATGGAGGGTTTATTGTTTGGTAAAATCTTTGTATTTTTACAAAAAAAGATACTATGAATTTAACACAAGAAGATTGGGTTGCTCAATTCGAAGCTGATGAAAATGCAGTAATACTTGACGTGAGAACCGAAGACGAAACGAATGATGGAATTATAGCTAATGCCATACTTATCGATATTCACAAGGGACAGGGTTTTATAGACGAAATAGAGGCTTTAGACAAAAGTAAAAATTATTACGTGTATTGCCGTTCCGGAATGAGAAGTGCAAAAGCTTGTGAAATCATGAACGAACTGGGTTTTGAAAACACCTACAACTTATTAGGAGGAATTATAGAATGGAATGGCGATATCGTTTAACCATAAAACTATAAATACGAAGGCCTCTTTTTATTAAATTTTAAATATAACCAACCTATAATGAGTTTTATACCAGAAGAATTTCAAATTAATACGCTACTAAATCAGGATACTTATTTAATCAATGGGGAACTAAAAAAATGGACCGGTCAAACCACTCCAGTTTTTTCTACGATTTCATCTACTGAAAAATACGAACCTACTATCTTGGGTTCTATTCCATTTATGGGAGAAGCAGAGGCTATGGAAGCAGTTGAAGCGGCATCTGCGGCTTACAATAACGGACAAGGTTTATGGCCTACAATGAAAGTTGTGGATCGCATCAAATGCATGGAAAATTTTGTTGCCCAAATGAAAACGACTCGAACAGAAGTTGTTAAACTTTTGATGTGGGAAATTGGAAAATCATTGGGTGATTCTGAAAAAGAATTTGACAGAACTGTAGAGTATATCTATGACACTATTGAAAGTTATAAAGAATTAAACGCCCGTAGTGCTCATTTTTCTAAAGTACAAGGGATAAATGCAATGGTTCGTAGAGGACCGCTAGGGGTTGTATTGTGTCTAGGACCATACAACTATCCATTGAATGAAACTTTTTCGTTGCTTATTCCTGCCTTAATTATGGGGAATCCTGTAATTTTTAAACCAGCTAAACACGGCGTTTTATTACTATCTCCTTTGTTAGAAGCGTTCAGAAGCAGTTTTCCAAAAGGAGCTATCAATATTGTGTACGGTAGAGGACGTGAAGTGGCTTCACCAATCATGAAATCTGGAAAAGTTGATATTTTGGCTTTGATAGGAAACAGTAAATCAGCGATTGCTTTGCAAGACCAACATCCAAACAAAAACAGATTGCGTTTGGTATTAGGATTAGAAGCAAAAAATCCTGCGATAATCCTTCCGGATGCCGATTTAGATTTGGCCATCCAAGAATGTATAGCGGGATCTTTGTCTTTCAACGGGCAACGTTGTACTGCTTTGAAGGTATTATATGTGCATGAATCAATAGCGGACGAATTCAACAGACGTTTTGCAGCCAAAGTGGATGCATTAACTTTTGGAAATCCATGGGATAAATCAGTATTTCTTACTCCTTTACCAGAAAAAGAAAAACCGGCTTATATTCAGGAATTAATAGATGATGCTACAAGTAAAGGAGCAAAAGTTATTAATGCAAAAGGAGGAGAGCATTCTGATAATTATATCTTCCCAGCAGTTTTGTTTCCTATAAACAAGGAAATGCGTGTGTATCATGAAGAGCAGTTTGGACCAGTTGTGCCTATTATTTCTTTCAAAGACATTCAAGAGCCATTGAATGATATGGCTGAGTCTAATTACGGACAACAAGTAAGTTTGTTTGGAAAAGACATCAAAACTATTGCACCGCTTATCGATACTTTAGTAAATCTTGTTTGTAGAGTAAACTTGAATAGTTCTTGCCAAAGAGGACCGGATGTTTTCCCATTTACAGGAAGAAAAGATTCAGCAGTGGGTACGTTGAGTATTCACGATGCATTGCGTTCGTTCTCTATCAGAACTTTTGTTGCCTCTAAAGATAATGACTACAACAATGCCATTTTACAAGAGTTATTAAATAGCAAAGAATCCAATTTCATTAATACCGACTATATTTTGTAAGTATTAAATAGTTATAATTGAAGCCGTCTCGTTTTTTCGAGACGGCTTTTTTATGAGATTTGGATATTGAATTTGGGTTTTATTTTCCGTAAATTAAATATGGACTTGTATTTTTTAAAATAATAACAAAAATAACACAGCTTTACGGGAAACCGCAACATAACGGAAAAACATTACATTATATTTGTTAAAATTTTATTTTTACCGGATGGCAATGATGGTAATCGTTGACTAATTTAATACGCAATTATGAAACACCTTTACAAGATTATTTTTCTTTTTGTCTTGATAATTTCAGTTAATAATTTAAATGCTAAAAGCAATTACCCACATTTGGGCATCGATAAAATTGTTGTAGCGGAGAGTACCAATATTTTAGTATTACCAACTGCTACAATAACCACAAATACAACTTCTGTTTGTACTAATGGAACCCAACCTGTAATAACTTTTACAGGAATAGGAGGGACTGCTCCCTATACTTTTACGTATAAGATAAATGGTGGACCTGATATAATTACTTCTCAATCGACAGGAGATATTTTTACATTGAATGTGCCAACTTCTACTATGGGAAGTTTTGTATATACATTAGTTAGTGTCAAGGACTCAACTAATGCAACCCAAGCCCAAACTGGATCAGTAACGATAGAGGTTAATGCTTTGCCAGTTATAGATTTTACATTTACAAATGACAATTCTTGTTCGGGAACAGCACTTCAATTTTCTTCTTCCACAACAGGTACAGTAACATATACTTATGCGTGGGATTTTGGAGATGCCACAACCTCAACGCAACAAAATCCTAATCATTCTTTTACTTCATTAGGATGTGGTACTACAACATTCAATGTTACTTTAACCGTAACAGGTGGTGGTTGTGCAGTAACCAAAACAAAGACCATTACTGTAAAACAAAAACCTGATATCAATTTTATAGATGTCAATAATCAATTTACTGATCCATTTAATAACTGTGCCAATGCATCCTCCAATTCTGTGTATTTGATTACAGTTGGAAATTCTTCTGCTTCCTCTTGTATTTCTTCCTTTTCCATAGATTGGGGGGATGGAAACACACAATCCAATATTACATTCCCTATTTCCCATACCTATTCTTCCATTGGGGCTTATTCTATGACCATCACTGCCAATGGAACCAATGGTTGCGTTAATTCTAAAACCTATATTGTCAAAAATGTTTCTAATCCACTTGGAGGTTTAAATAGTCCCGGATCTACTCAAAATTTATGTGCTCCAACAGCCAATCTACAATTCTCCATCTCGAATTGGGGAGGTAATTCACTTGACACAACCTATAAAATAAATTATAATGATGGTTCTCCAATAGTCATTTTAACCCAAAATCAATTAAACAGCTCTACTTATTATAATTCATCGAGTCCCTTAAATTCTCCCAACTATCCTATTCCACATACTTACACCACAAGTAGTTGTCCAGCACCCAGTTTTGAAGTAAAATTAGAAATAACCAATGCCTGTGGAATGACCCCCTTATCATTGGGAAACATATCCATATTAACAAAACCTACAACAAATTTCACGGTGCCTGCTAATGGTACTGGATGCGTAAACAATAGTATTCTATTTACCAACACAACTGTTTCAGGCTATGGTCAAAATTGTGTTCAAGGTTCGATTTATACTTGGGATTTCGGAGATGGCTCGCCTATTGTCACAACTCCGCTATCAGCTCCTCAAAACATTAATCATACCTATTCTAATACAGGAACATATACAGTTACCCTAAACGCCCAAAACGGATGTGGAACTGCAACAAAAACCCAACCAATCTGCATAGAATCTCCACTAACTCCTCAATTTACGCTTAATACTACTTCGGGTTGTAATCCTCTTACAGTAACTACAACCAATACAACCAATATTACAAATTCTTGTACTACGCCAACATATTTATGGAATGTTGCTTATACAAATCTAAATTGTGATGTTGTTTCAGTCAATCCAGTCTATACTAATGGTACCAATTTAAATTCTGCTAGTCCTTCTTTTAATTTTACTGCCCCAGGTACTTATACTTTAAAATTAACGGTAACAAATTCCTGTGGAAGTACGAGTACTACTCAAACAATAACTGTAAAAAAGCCACCAACAGCCATTATAAATACTATCCCAAATGCTTGTGGGACAGCAACTATTTCACCAACGGCTGTAGTACAAGGATGTGCACCTGCTTCTAGTGTCTTAACGTATGCTTGGAGTTTTCCTGGTGGTACTCCGGCAACTGCAACCACAGCTATTCCGGGAACGATTACTTATAATACTTCGGGAAATTATACGGTTTCATTAACAGTAACCAATGAATGTGGTGTTTCTGCAACCGCCACCAAAACATTTTCGGTCAGTACAACACCAACTTTAACAAATACATCCTTAACCGAAACTATTTGTTCTGGTTCACAAACGAGTTTAGTAAACTTAACGGCTGATACTGTTGGAACTACTTTTTCTTGGACGGCAACAGCAACAGCAGGAATCACCGGTTTTATGGCTTCCGGGACAACGAATACAATTCCTGTACAAACTATTTCAACAACAAATACTGCAGTAGGTACCGTTACTTATGCCATTACTCCCATATTAAACGGATGCTCAGGAGCAGTAGTAAATTATGTTGTTACTGTAAACCCAGCGCCAAATATCACAACCCAGCCCGCTTCAAATACGATTTGCCAAAATGGAACACTTAATGTATTAGCTGTTGTTTTAAATACTTCAACAGGAACGCCAACGTACCAATGGTATTCAAATACAAGTAATAATGCAACTACGGGAACGCCACTTTCTGGAGAAACAAATGCTACTTATGCGCCGCCAAGTGCAACAATTGGAACAATTTATTATTATTGTATTATTACATTGGGTGGTTCTGGAGGCTGTTCCAGCATTACTTCTGCTGTAGCAAATATTACAATTACTGCCAGTGCAACAATTATTTTGCAGCCAACAGCATCACAAAATCTCTGTGTTGGAAGTACGATAAGCCCGCCATTAAAAGTAAATTATTCTGGTGGAACAGGAATTCCGAGTTATCAATGGTTTTCAAATACAACCAATACAAACAGTGGTGGAACCCTCATTTCGAGTGCCACTAATTCAAGTTATACTCCACCGGTTTTCCCTATTGCAGGAGTAAACTATTTTTATGCAGTTATAACATTATCAGGAAGCGGATGCGGTCCAATAACAAGTAATCCTGCAGAAGTTAAAGTTGTTGCGGACCCAATTGTTACTGCACAACCATTGTCAACGCAAACTTTATGTCAAAATGTTGCTCCAACAGATTTATCTGTAACTGCCTCTGGAGATGCTAGTGTTGGGACTGTATCTTACCAATGGTTTTCGAATACTACAAATTCAAATAACGGAGGAACTTTATTAATCGGAGCAACAAATGCTACTTTTACGCCGCCTACAGCAGCAATAGGAACAATTTATTATTATTGTGAAATTTCACAAAGTGGCTTGGGCTGTAATACCAAAAGTAATGTAGCTGCCGTAATTATAAATCTTGCGTCCACAATTACCTTGCAACCCTCCTCAAGTACGTTATGTTTAGGAGGAACACCTACACTTTTAAAAGTAGCTTACAGTAATGGAGTTGGTACACCACAATACCAATGGTATTCTAATGCAACTAATTCTATAATGGGAAGTACTTCAATTTTAGGAGCAACAAATGATAGTTTCAATCCACCCGCTATAACAGTTGGAACAACGTACTATTATTGCATTATTACGTTGTCTACTGGAGGATGTTCTGTTTTAACATCCGCTATTGCATCAGTTAAAATCAATCAAAATCCTATAATTGTAAATAAAAGTGCAGTACTATGTAGCGGAACAGCTTTTACAATTACACCAGATAATTCAAGTGGTGATATAGTGCCGGTTGGAACCACATACACTTGGACAACTCCGGTAATTAATCCTTCGAATGCTGTTAATGGCGCCGTTGTGGGAACAATTCCTCAAAATAATATCAGCCAAACGTTGATTAATACAACAACTAGTCCGGCAACGGTTACTTATACTGTTACTCCAACTTCGGGAACTTGCGTTGGAATTAATTTTACAATTGTTGTAACTGTCAATCCATCAATAAGCCCAAATAGTATCCTCACAAATAATACTTGTTTTGGCATTAATAATGGTTCAATACAAACTAATTTAACGGGAGGAATTCCTTTTACTGTTGGCGTACCATACGTAGTTTCATGGGTGGGACCAAATGGATTTACATCTAGTGCAACAAGTATTTCTAACCTGTCGCCGGGAGATTATACACTTTCAGTTTTAGATAATGGAGGTTGTCCTTTTTCAAAAATTTATAAAATTACAGAACCTGATGCCATCGTTATTACTACCGATTTAGAAAAGGATATCACCTGTTTTGGTAATGTCAATGGAGCGATAGCAATTACAATAACTGGAGGTACTATAAATTATAAGTATGCTTGGACTAAAGATAATTTACCATTTGCAAACACTGAAGATTTATCAAATTTAAGTCCGGGCATATATACTGTTTCGGTTTCGGATAGTAATAATTGTGGCCCAGTAACAACCACTTTCACAATTAAGGAGCCGCCTGTTTTAGTTTTAAATTTAGTAAGTCAGACCAATGTTTTATGTTTTGGAACTGCAACCGGAGCTATCGCTATTAATGTAATGGGAGGAACACCAATCCAGATTTCCCCTGGCGTTTTTGATTATAATTATGCTTGGACAGGACCAAACGGATTTACAAGTTCCAATAAAAATCTAAGTTCCATTTTAGCTGGAACGTACGACTTGACTGTAACGGATAATTCAGGCTGTGCCAAAAAGCTATCGGTTCTTGTAACACAATCTTCAGAAATTACAATAAAGGCAACCACTACCGTAATCAACTGTTATGGTGATAATAATGCGTCAATTAGCTTAGTTGTTTCCGGTGGAATTGCACCTTATAAAATCACATGGAGTACTTTAGCAACTGGATTATTTCAAGACAATCTTTCGGCCGGAGATTATCTGATTACAGTTACGGATGCTTTGAATTGTATTAATACATTAAATGTCAACATACCCGAAGCACCAATTTTTACCATCAATCCGGTAGTGAAACAAATTTCTTGTTTTGGAATGAATGACGGCAGTATAAATCTAAATTTAGTAGGAGGAATTGCTCCACTAAAATTGGTATGGAGTGATGGAAGTACGGCAGGTTTGACTAGAAATAATCTAGGCCCGGGTTTTTATACTGTAACCATAACCGACAGTAAACCCTGTATTATAACCAGAACTTTTATACTATTGGAACCTCAAAAATTAGTGCTTTCGGCAAATGTTACCCATGCATTCGACTGTGATGATACTAATAGTGGCGTGATCAATCTGCTAGTTGCCGGTGGGACGCCACCTTTCACGTACACTTGGTCAAACGGAGCTACAACCGAAGATTTAACTACTATTCCCGCAGGAAATTATTTGGTTACAGTCACTGACAGCAGAGGTTGTTCAAAAATGGCCCAATATGTTATCAACAGACAACCACCAATAGTAATTGGAGTGGAAACAAAAACCGATTTTAATTGTGATGCTAAATCTGTCAAACAAACTTTTGTGGCACAAGTTTCAGGTGGAGTCCCTCCTTATCAACTGACTTGGTCCAGCGGAACGATAAGTGGAGTCAATAACGAAATGATGAACACCAATCAAAACGGAACAGTTATTCTTGGCGTTACGGATAACTTGGGTTGTACTGCAAATTATACTTTCAATGTGGCTATTCCAAAATTAGGAACGCCTTCCTTCACAACCAGTTCGTATTCGTATGCTACTTTTGGTACTTTTTCAATTAGTGATCCCATACAATTCACGAATACAGCTACGGCAGATTATAGCAGTACTGCTTGGGATTTTGGTGACGGAAGTGTTTCCAGTGAAGAAAATCCAACTCATACTTTCGTCAAAGAAGGGAGTTATGTAGTTACTCAAACCGTTATTTATCCTTTTGGATGTATTTATACGCATATTGTAACATTACTTATTGACAAAGGGTATAAAATGGTAATCCCAAATGGGTTCACTCCCAATGGAGATGGAATTAATGAAACTTTTAAACCGGTTTTTGTTGGATTGAAATCACTTCAACTCGATGTGTATGATACTTGGGGAGAATTAATATATTCTGAAAAAGGAGAGACATTACAAGGATGGGATGGGAGAATAAAAGAAAGAGAATCGGAAAATGGAAATTATTATTACAAAGTAAAGGGAACCACTTTTTATGGGAAAATAATGAATGAAAACGGTCCTTTTACACTAATCAAATAAGAATAGCATAATGAAAATAAAAATTACAACTTTTATAATTTTGTTTGTTTTTTCTTTAACGGTTAAGGCGCAAGATCCCATTTTTACACAGTATTTCATGGTTCCCGAAACGTTGAATCCTGGATTTACAGGATTCCTCGAAACGACTAACGCTGGAATATTGCACAGAACGCAATGGCCTGATTTGAATTTTAGAGTCGATTCAGATTTTGGTTTCATCAATACGTGGTTAGAAAACGCCAACAGTGGAATCGGGGTAAATGTTTTGAATCACAGGGAAAAATTCACGAATTATAATTTCACCCAGGTTAATTTTAATTATGCGTATCGGGTTCAATTAAATGACGATTGGTTTTTTAGACCCGCAATAGAAATGGGCTTTGGAAACAAATCGTATGGTTTTCAGAATATCGTTTTAGAAGACCAAATCAACATTGGGCAAGGAACCATTAACACATCGAGTGTAGATCCACTTTTATTAAATGAAAAAGTAACTTTCTTTGATTTTTCGGCAGGAATGCTGTTTAACAATGAAGAAGCATGGTTTGGTCTTTCTCTAAAACACATTAATAAACCTAATATCGCATTTTCAAACACCGGAAATGTGCCGTTAGGGATGTTTTTCTCTGCCAATGCAGGATATGAATTCTTACTGGGAGATTACATTGACATTACCTATTTTCCTTATGAAACCAAAATGCTTTTAACGTCTAATTACATGCATCAAGGACAATACAGCCGATTTGATTTAGGAATCGGGCTTGTTTTTAAAAAATTTTTCTTCGGGGTTAGTGCAGCTACAAATCCAGGGAAGAAAGTGGATAACAGTCATTTCTTGACTTCGGTAAACGCCTTTGGAGGATTGCAATACGAACATTTTAAATTTGGTTATTCCCATGATTTTAGTACATCAAAAATAGGTCAGACAGGTGGAATTTATGAACTCTCCGTAACCTATCAATTTGATTTGAAAGTAAAATGTTTCGGTTGTCCCAATTATTATTAAGCATTATAGGAAACCTATTAGACTGAAAAACCGTCTCGTTTATAATAACAAGAGGGTTTTTTATGAATTTGAAGTGTTGACAAAAATTAAAAATAAGTACTATTTAATCATTAAAATTATCGTTATAAACAGCATTTATTCTTTTGAGTTCAATTGCCTTTGGCTTTAGACAAAGGTTTTTAGAGGTTGCATTTATTGGCTTTAGCCAAAATTGTATAATTGTTTTGCCTAAAGTGAATTACACATTCAACCTAAATTCCGGAGACTAAAGTCAACGGCAATTGAAACAACAGTATTGCAGTATATTCAAAGATTAAATGGTATTATTTTTTAACCTTACTTAGATCAAAGCGATAAATGGTTTCCATCTTAAATAGGATAGTGTTTGATTTGTCTTGAAATAATTTTGTACGGTTATCACCAAATTTTAACGCTAGAATTTGTAAATCAAGTTTTTGATCGATTGGATATACTCTAAACTGGTTTAAAGAATATCCCATTTTTAGGCGTAAAAGAATTTTTTTATCGAACACGCTTCGTTGTACATAAGAAGAAAAATCTATCGAATTATTTTCTACATAATTGGAACGGATATTATCAGTTGTCACTTTGTAACTGTTTCCATGACCCAGAAAATCAACACCTATTTTTGTTTTATCAGTCAAACTATAATTGATATCAGCATCATTTGGCATAAAGAAATTCATCTCGAAACGTTTATCCGGACTGTGATAATAGAGACCAATGATTGGCACCATAGACATACCATAAGCTTCATTACTGCCGTAAAGTCCAACACTATAACCGAAGTTTTCGTTTCTTTTATATTTTAATAACGCTAGTCCGCCAAAGTAAAAATCGTCACTGCTCAGATGGATATAATCTGAGGCGACTTTTGGAAGCAAAAGGTATATTCCACTCCAGTGTTCAGAATGGCTTATTCTTAAACCAGCTCTTAAATTTGTTGAATATAAATGACTGTTATTGGAATCAGGGAATAATTGTAAGTTGTAGCTGCTGAAATTTACTCCGGTGATAACCGTGTATTTTTCATTTAAAACAACGGGTAAAGTAAGATTCGTTTGGAATGTGGATATAGTGGTGTTAATTGATGAATTTTCAAAGGTAGTTTTTTGCGATTTCCCATAGTTCACGGAAAATAGATCTATATATTCTTGAGCGTTACATAAAAAAGGTACTATCAAAAATAACAATTGTATTATTTTTTTTTTCATTTTATAAATTTTGATATTACGTTATTAATCCCAAATATTCATTCTTAAAATTAATAAAAGAAACCTCAATCCGCTTTAAACAAACGGGATAGTGATGATTAATCATCCTACTTATTTGGCGAATATAATGATATTGTTCTTCCGTAAAATTGGTATTTAAAGAATTCAGTGAATTATACAAGTAAACGGGAAATAATTTTGAATCCAAATAAATTTTAATCATTTCATTATCAGTACTTTTAGTTATATTATGTAATAAAAATAACTTAAAAAAAAATAATAGTATGAGAAACATTAAAAATTTTTTAAAACCAGTTTTGATATTAGTTTTTACCGTTGCATTTTTATCTTGTAAAAACAATAAAACTGAGAAAACAGAGCCTGAAGAAGTTAAGGCTATGGACACCACTTCTGCTGTTGTAGTCTTTGAACCTTTTCAAGTGATAGTGCATAAGCTGACCTTAGTAATAATTCTATTTTCACATTAAGGTGAAAAAACTACTTTGATACTATCAAATGATATTATCAATGAATTCTCTCTAATATATTACTCCTAAGATTTTAAAATTAATAACTACCATTTCTTAAAAATTACTGTTTTCTAAACCATCAAATGATAATTTATTCCTAAAGCGGAACAATGTGTGGAAAGGTTCGCAGTAACTTTAGCAAAAAAATAAATATGAGTTTATCTGATAAAGTTGAAGAAAATAATAATGCGGCCTTAAATCCAGTAACCTCAGAACTTGAAGCTTGGGTTGGAATTTTATATTCTTGTATTTCTGCGGACAATCTTATTAAGGATTCCGAAACAGCGTCATTATCCAAATTGTTATATTCAAAAGAGAGGTTTGCTGGAATTGATATCGCGCCTCTTTATGCAAAATCGTATCATTTAAAAACAGAACTTGGACAATTAAAATACATTGGGGCTTGTTGTGAACTAATTAATGAAGTAGATAAAGAAACGGTATTTGCCCTTGCTTTGGAAATCTTACTTTCGGATGGCTTGCTAGGGGAAGAAGAAAAAAACGTAATTGAAGTTTTATCAAACCAACTTAAAATGGATACCGGAATGACCAGTAAAATTATAGAAGTTATTTTCTTGAAAAATAAAGGTAATCTTAAAGAAATATAAGTAATTGCTGGAAAGATTAATACTTTGTTTAAAAATAGAAGTAGTCTAAAGCCATTATTTTTTTAAATAGCAATCACAATACAAAAGAGGATTTCCATACGGTCATTCTCTTTTTCTATTTCATAACCCTCTTTATATTAATTTTATTACGTAATTTAGAGTAATAAAATTGCAAACCACAATCGGTGCGAATAATCTATAACGGTGTATTTAAAAAAAATTGAATTATCAAAAAGAAAATCAAAATAGCGAAACAAAATATTCATGAAAGACTGCATCGGGAACCGTATTTCACGCATCCCAGATTGAAGTTTCTTCCTAATATTGTTGTGAACTTGGTTAGCTTTATACTTTCCATCACCGTGGTGGCTACGTTACTCTATTTTGTGCTGAATTATTTGGTTAAAAAGTTTTACCATTTGGATTAAAAAAGAATTGTGATTTCGTCTCTTCGAGGTTTTTCATAATCATGTTATCCATAATTTCTGTTAAGTAAGGATAAGTTTTTTTAAATAAAAAATAGAAGGCATTAAAAAGCCCTAATAAATAGGGCTAATAAGAAATTATTGTTTTTTTAATTGTGTAAGCACAGTTTCCGGAACTCTTAAAACAGTACCGTGACGAGTACCTAAAGGAAAACTAATCTTTTCGGAAATATCCTCCCAGCCATTTGCTGTTTCTTTTACAGCACCATATTTCTTCTGGGTATATTTATCAAAGTAAACTACCCAATTTCCATCTATTTTGACAGCGGTAGGTCCTTCAGCCCAATAATCACCTGTAATAGAATTACCAGCTTTAGTGTATGGTCCCGTTAAACGCTTGCTGTAGGCTATTTTTATGTTTTTCTGTATTGGTTTTCGGGTTTCATCTTTTAGATACATAACAAAGCCCTTATCTTGTTTTAAAATCGTGGCATCTATGACATTAAAACCAGGCTCATAAAGAAGTTTAGTACGGGTGAATTTTTTAAAATCTTTTGTGCTGGTATAATAAATTCTATGATTGTATCCTTTTTCTTCCTCTGATTGAGTTTCCGTAAATTTTCCTTCAATGGTTGATGCCCAATAGATAATGTATTTATTCGCTTTTTCGTCAAAAGTGATTTCTGGTGCCCAAGTATTGCGAGCATTTTTTTCATGAGCCATAACGGGAATAAATTCTTGTTTAGACCAATGAATTAAATCTTTTGACGAAGCATAGCCTATTCCCTTATCCGTCCAACTTACGGTCCAGACCATGTGGTACAATCCATCACCGCCCTTTATAATACAAGGATCTCTCATTAATTTATCTTTCCCGACTTCAGGAGTCAAAAAGGAAGTGTCATTTTTTAAAGTATTCCATTTATAGCCATCTTCACTATACGCTAAATGCAAACCATCTTCGCCATTTCCTTTAAAATAGGAAAAAACATATCCATATGCTTTTGGAATCAATCCGTTGGCAGCCAACCATTTTTCACAAGCTTTTGGCCATTCTCTATTCGTTCCTTGGGTGCCCAAACCAAAACCATGTCCGCCATTTTCATACAGATGCATTTCAGTTGGTACTTTGTTTTGTTTTAAAGCCAAATAATAATTGATGCTATTCTCAACAGGAACCGCCTTATCGTCTGTAGCATGCGCTAAAAACGCTTTTGGTGTATTGGAATCAACGTGCTTCTCATTGGAATATTTTGCAATCAATTCACTGTTTGAATTTTTACCCAAAAGACTCTCTTTAGATCCATTATGAGTAATTCCGTCTTCCATAGAAATCACAGGATATATTAAAATTGAAAAATCCGGGCGCGCACTTAGGTTGTCTTTCGAATCATATACATTGTCAGAATAATGTGTGGATAGGGTAGCGGCCAAATGTCCTCCCGCAGAAAATCCCATAATTCCTATTTTACTGGAATCTAAATGCCAGGTATCAGCATTGCGGCGTAATACTCTTACTGCCTCTTGTGCGTCTTGCAAAGGGCCAATGGTTTTGTCTTTCATAATGACATCACTTGGCAATCTGTATTTAAGAACAAACGCAGAAACCCCAATAGATTGAAACCATTCCGCTACTTTATCGCCTTCTTTTTCATGAGACAAAAGCGCATATCCACCACCTGGGCAAATAATTACCGCTGTGTTTTTGGAATTATTGTTATCCGCCAAAAAAACTTTCAAAGTAGGCTCCGTCACTTTTCTAATTCCCGTTATTTTTCCTTGGGAATCTAGTCTCGGTTCTTCCTTATAGCTTTCATTATTTATTGCTCCGGGAATCTGGTCCCATAATTTTATTTCTTTGTTTTGCGAAAAAATGGTATTTGTTAATCCGAAAAACAATACCAATCCCCAAAATAATACTTTACTTTTATTCATTTTGTTTTTCATAAAATTCTATTTCAACTATACGCAACTGCCCTTTAGCATCTACTGCTGTTTTATCTTTGAATAAATCTAATTCTTTATTTGCCTCGACTTCAATAATTTTGTCAAAAGCATCTTTTTCTGAATTGATTCCTGTTAATTCAATAGTTATTTGTTGTGCTAAAACGGGTTTTAAAGGCAGCGTAATATATCCTAAACTTTGCATAGTATCCCCTTTATACACTTCTTTTCCATCCGCTAAAATTCGAATAGGATAACTTTTGGTTCTCCATCCCGTGAATTTAACCACACATTCATTTATTGCGGAAGGTTTGGTCAAGGTATATACTATTCGGCCCGTACTTATTTTTCCATCATTGGACCATTCTGTTAGTTCATTGTCATCATAACTTTTATAAACGTCTTCATTGTTCGACAAAGCAGTGGCATGTGAAATAAAAACAGGATTCCTTTTTAAGGTATAAGAAGCCGTTTCAGGAGTTGGTCCTTTTTGTAAATTAGATAACAAATCGGCTCCCGGCAATTGTTTCGAAAGTCCATTTTCAGTTGAAACTGCAGTTGCATTCAAGACAATTTCTGACGATTGTAAGCCTTCAGATTTGGCAGTAACACGTATTGCTCCTGATTTCAGGGTAGATTGTAACATGATTCTATTTACTCCGTTTTCTACAGGCAAGTTCTTTAAAAGAATATAATTATCCGGTCCTTGAGCGATTCCTCCTAACCATGTTGCATCTCCAGCAACAGAGAATTCAATCATTGCATTGTTTGTTGGACAACGAATACCGTCTTTATCGACTACTTCCACATCCACCAAGGCAACATCGGCACCATCCGCTAACATTCCGTTCGGGTTGGTGTGTTTAGATAGTTTAATTGCAAATGGTGCTCCGGAAGTGGTTTTTGTTGCTTCGCTGAGTATTGCTCCTTTAGCATTATAACTTACTGCTTTTATAGTTCCAGATTCCCATTGAATATTGTCAAAAGTAAAGAGAAAAGAATTGCTTCGCGTTCCAAATCCTTTAGATTTACCATTAACAAAAAGTTCCACTTGGTCTCCTGTTGAAACAACATATTCCTTTTTTGCAGTGGTATTGGTATAATTCCAATGGCCTAAAAGATGCGTTCGGTGTTTTTCTATATCTACCCAACCATCCCATATCACTTGATGTGTGAAAAAACCATCTTTCGGAATGCGCATTGCGTCCACTTCGCCACTGGTTCTGTAGTTTGATTCGCCTCTGTGATGGGTATTGGAATCCGAAAAAATAATATTTACACCTCCGGAATTTACTCTTTTACCGGTTCCCGGACGTTCCCTAAAATAATCATTCCATCGGACAACATTTTCAATGGCATGTCTATCTTGATTGTGATTGTAGTCTGCTGCATTTTGTCCGCGATACAATGGACCTTCGCCTTCTTTATGATAAGGAGGGGAATATTCATCCCAATATTTACGCAATCCTTCGTCTCTGGAATATTCCGTAGCCCACAATGGTTTTTTTGCACTTTTATTGATGTAGAGCATTTCTCCTCCGTATTCCGCTTCTTGACTGTCTAACATTTCACGGGAACCAATGGCCCTTCCGCCATAAGGATCGTAGGTATTCCGAAGGCTTTTCATTTCTTGCATATGGGGTTCACTGATAACTTCATTCCCACATTCATAAAAAATAATACTCGGATTGTTTCGATTGTAAATGATGGCATCCCGCATCAGGTTGACACGATGATTCCATTGCTCGCCTTTAGCATCTTTTTCGGCATCACCTGCAGGCATTGCTTGCATTAGCCCAACTCTGTCACAGGATTCTATATCCTGTTTCCACGGTGTAACATGCATCCATCGCACTAAATTACCATTTCCTTCCACGACTAATTGATTGCTAAAATCACTTAACCATGCTGGAACTGACATTCCTATTGCTGGCCATTCATTACTCGTTCGTTGCGCATAGCCTTTAATCTGTATCACACGGTCATTGAGTACAACTTCCCCTTTCTTAAATTCCGTTTTACGGAAACCCGTTTTGGTATGTACTTCATCAATAACTTTTCCATCCACTTTCAAGATGGTTTTTACGGTATACAAATAACCGTAACCCCAACTCCAAAAATATAATGATTGTAGTTGCTGACTGGCTTTAATTGTTTTTATTTCTCCCGGAGCAATTGTTATTTTTTCTCCAGAAAATTCCGCCACCTTTTTATTTTCCATATCGAATAATTCTACCTGATACGAAAAAGTTTTAGGAATCGCATATTCATTTTTCACCTGAGATTCAGCCGTTATTAATGCTGATTTCCCCGGAATATTAATTTGAGTTGCATGGATATAAGTCCCTGTTGTTTCCAAGCTTGAATACAGGGGTAAGGTTTGATATAATTTGTCGGTTATATGCAGAAAAACATTCTTTGGAATCCCTCCATAATTTGCATTAAAATTGTTGTTATTCCATTGAAAAGTGGATCCCGTTTTTTGTTCTTTGTATTTCCAATCGTTATCAATACGAAGCGCCACAATATTTTGAAAAGGATAGGGCTTTATGAATTCGCTAATGTCTAAACCAAATGCCATGACCCCATTTTCATGCATACCGATTTTTGTTCCATTCACATAAATTACACCACCTTGACGAATGCCTTCAAATTCTAAAAAAATCTTTTTATTGGAAATACCTTGAGGCAATTTGAATTTTTTGCGGTACCAAACAATTCCTGTTGTTATATCTTCAATTGATTTTTTAAAAGCCTCCTTCTGATTGTAAGCATGCGGAAGCGTAACCGACTCCCAATTTTTATCATTAAAATTGATGTTTTTTGCCTCCACGAAATCTCCCGATTTCAATTTCCAATCTGCGTTAAAATTGTATTTATTTCTAACAAATTCCTGCGAAAATGAAATCGAAACAGTCAATAATAAGAACCAGAAACATAAAGCTTTTAAATATTTATCCATTATTTCATTTTATAAATTTCTGATCCTGCCAATAAAAAACAACCTAATCCATAATCTTCAAAATCAGGAATTTTATCATAGGATAGCGGTTGACCGTCTTTTGGTTCTTTACCGGTAGATTGCAGGTAGCCCAAAAAACCATTATCATGTAGACTTTCTTTTGTCATGGCATTCCAAGCTTTTTGAATTACTGGCAAATACGTTTCTTTTTTTAAAATTCCACTATTAATACCATAAGCCATTCCGTAAATGAATAGTGCTGTGCCAGATGTTTCTTTTTCGCCAAAATTAGTTGGGTCATGCAAGCTTACATTCCAAAAACCATCTGTGCGTTGAACTTTAACTAATGCTTCTGACATCGCTTTCAAATCTTTTACATATTGTTCTCTATGAGGTGCATTTTGGGGAATTATGGTCAGCACTTTGGCCAAAGCCGCAATTACCCAGCCGTTACCACGACTCCAATAGCAATCTTCTCCATTAGGTTCTTTATACGGCGGATCAAAATCGGCATCACGCCACCACAGACCATCTTTAGGATTATAAAGTCCATGGTCTCCATGTTTATTTCTGGAAAACATATACATTTCATACATTTTTTCGAAATAACGATTGTCTTTTTCCAATACACCCATTTTTGCAAAAACAGGCATTCCCATTTGTATGGCATCAATCCAAGACCAGTCGTTCAATTGAGGAGTATTAAGCAACATATTGATATTTGCTTTTGTATTCTTCAATTTTTTAGCGTCCGGCTCTAAGTTGTATAGATCGATATAGGTTTGAGCTGCACAATAATTGTCAGCATTTCGGGTAGTATTTCCGCTATTAAATCCCCATTTATGAAATTCGGACCAAGAATAGGCATAATTATAATAGGCTTCTTTTGGGTAAATTTCATGTAAGGCCATTAATCCTTCATAATACACCCCACGAGTCCAAATATTGCTGGGACGTTCCTTGTTGGTAATTATAGTTTTACCGGTATCTGGCCATTTATCCATAAAATAGCCATTTGCCAATTGCATTTGTTTCAATACCAAGTTTCTGTCAAATGTTTGTTGTGCCATTGCTGTTCCCGAATATATAAGGGATATAGCGAAAAATAAAAGTAGTTTTTTCATTTTTTGGAATCGTTAATTAAAATTAATTGTTTTCTTTTAATGGTGTAATAGTAATCGGGCCTAACAATCCTGATGGAGTAGGATACCATTTAGTGGCATCGAATTTTTTATAATCCTTATCTACCATATTTATTTCGTAAAAAATCTTCCATTCTTCTCCTTTGAGTTCCATATCTCTAATTCTGTTGGCTCCAAGATTAGTGACTTTAACAGTCAATGTATTTTTTCCTTTTTTCAGCTTTCCCAGGTTAATTGTAAAAGGTGCCGACCAAGCGGTTCCAATATACGAACCATTCAACCATACTTTGGCACTTTCGCGTACATCGCCAAGATTCAAATTCCAATTATCCGCTGCTGTATTTGGAGCATCAAATTGTAACGTATAGGTTGCTGTTCCAGAAAAGGCTTCTGCTTCTGGACTTAATTTTGTCCAAGATTCTAAAGTTGAAACTTTGGCATTCGAAGGTAATTTAGGCCCTCCTTTATCAAAAGACAGTTCCCAATTCCCTTTTAAAGCAATGGCATCGGCTGTTTTTTGATAATATTTCCATTCCTGCTGTGACGCTTTATCTTCCGTTTTAAGGATAAAAGATTGTCCGGATTCAAGGTGAAGCTTAACTAATGTTGCATCTGATTTTTTTTGAACAATAGCATTACCGTATTCTTTGGTTAACGGATCAAAAATTACCACTTCCTTATTGCCAATTTTTAACGGAATAAAACCATCGATTGCCTTAGCAGTATGATTAACCAAATAGTATATTTTTTCTCCGTCAATAGTTCTTCGGATGTATTTTAAACCCGTGTTAACTAGAGTTTCAGGATATACTTGTGCTTCATCTAATGCTTTGAATAGGTTAGCAACAGGTTGAATGCTTTTTTTATTTTCTTCCATTAAAGCAGCTAATTTTTTGTTCTGGTTTTCATATTCATAATAACCAGGAATTGATGTTGGAAGCCCTTGGAAAATAATTGCTCCTCCGGCTTTTTTCAAGGCTATTAATTTTTCTAAAGTTGCCATTGGCATTTTATCGCAGGCAGGAACAATCAAGGATTTAAAAGTTCCTCCCGGTAAAACTATTTTTCCGTCTTTAACCTGTGCTTGAGAAATAAAATTATCAGAAATAAAATCTACTCCATAGCCATTCTTCATTAGGTTTTGGGTAGTATCATAAAAAGCAGTTCCTTTTAACCATTCTGAAAGAGAATGTATTTTAAACTGAAAAAACAAAGTTCCGCCTTGATACTTGTTCCAAGTATCATAGATAGGCCAATACAATAAGGTTTCATTGTCTGATTTTCCCTGTTGAAGCATCGATTGACAACTGGCAATATAAGAAAATAGGGAAGGAGCATCCTCCCAAGTGGGATCGGTTGCATTAAAATTTGCGGAGGCATAAAATTTCCAGCCCGGCCATTTTGCTCTTTCTGGCGAATAAGTAGAACCATGAAGAAATATATGGTTGACTCCATTGAGAAGTAATTCCTCAGCCTCTGGTTTACATTGCGACAACGCGATTTTAAAATGATCGCGTAACCAAGTAAAAGTCTCTGAAGAAACCAATGGTTTTCCTGAAATATGTGCTGCAGAGGAAGAAAATTTAAGCATAACAGGATCGGCATCACCTTCTCGAATGTCTTGTTTTTCTCTTCTTAAGCCCGAAATGTCAAATGGCATAGAACCAAAAGTTTCGCATTCTGGAATATCTGCGGAAGCGTATAAATCAATCAGATTCCCTGGGGATCCATGTGCTTGAAGTCTTGTTTTAAATTTTTTGGTATGTGCCCAATTGGTCCACGGCTTATCAAAACGGTTCAATAATAGATCGGAAAGGGTTTCGCGATAATCGCTTTTAATTCGGTTGTCCGCTTCATCATCCGTTTTGCTTAATAGTTTTGGGAGTTGTTCTTTAAGATCATAACCTCTTCTGCTTTCAAATTCTTTCAGGAATTGAGGCGTAAAATCAGTGTCGTATACCTCATAACTATCATTAAAAATCGAACGTACTTTTCCTTCAAATCCTTTGAACGCTTTATCAAAAGGTACTACATAAGCATTAAGTGCCTCTTCTGAATAATGATCTAAAGTGTAGCCTTTTCCTCCTGGGGCTGCACGTTTTACCTGCTGTCCCGTTTTTCCGCTAAAAATGGCATACAGCGTATAATCTGTTTTTTTTGCTTTCCATTTTAATAGTGTCCCGTCCAATTTATCCGTCAGGTCTATATATGTACCATCAGCACCATAACCCACGACATTTAATAGTTGGGCCGGTACTTTTTCTTTGGTACTGTCAGGTTTGATTTCTTGAATGATTTTTGCTCCCTTTTTTACACTATATTTTTCTACCACTAATTTTGTTGCGGCATAGGGCAAGGTTACTTGAGAACCTCCATAAGGCCATCCTGTTCCTAAAACCATGTCAACTTGCATACCAGTACTATCTGCAATGTGAATTGTATAATCAAGCATTTCCATCCATTTTGGGGAGAGGTAATCTATAAAATTTCCTTCTTCACCTTTTACGCCATAAATAGGGGTTATTTCTACACCACCAATACCAGCCTTATGTAAATTGATAAGGTTTTTTTTAAGATTAGGCTTGTCAACGGCGCTTCCCATCCACCACCAACGGGCCCATGGTTGATTTGTATTTGTTATTTTTGGCCATGGCGAAACTGCTGTTGTTTGAGCAGAAGATTCATGAGAAAAAAGAATTCCTATTGCAATAAGGATGTAATATTGTTTAAATTTCATGGACATATATTATTGTTTAAATTTATCAATTGCTACGGCATATATTTGGGAATTCCCTTCAAAATTAGCCCTAAAAATAATCAATTTTCCGTCTGGAGAAAAATGTACATTGGGTTCTAATTTATAATTATGATTTTTCATGTTCACTAATTTTGTGGAAACCATGTTATCCCCTTTAGGTATAAAGTGGTAAATCCATCGACCATCTTTGGCATGGGCAACCTGTCCATCGTTACCACCATCACCAGCAAAGGATTTTAAATCTGGAGCAATGTTGTAATGAATAGACCATTCATCGCGTTGTAATGCGTACCGTTTTTCTTCTCCATTTTTAAGATTTTTTCCTGCAAGATAAAAAGTTTCTCCTCTGGGTATTTGAAGGTCAAACCAAATTGTTTTACCGTCAGGACTAAAAAATTCATGTCCAGCAATTTCCCTTTCAATTGTTCTTTTGTGAATGATTTCCTTATTTTTTGTATCAATATTCACATTCCATATCCTATCCACCTTATGCCAAGGTCCTTCGTGGCAGTACATCAATAATTTAGGATCAGTTGGAGAGAATTGCTCATGGTTCAACCAAGATTTTTCAGAAAATAATTCTTTTAGGCTTCCGTTTGCTACATCAATTGTGATTAAAGTGCGCTCTAGCTTTGCATCATATATTCTGTCGAAAAAGTCCTTTTTCTCAGGGTATTTTTTCATTATTTCTTGTTCTTCTTTGGAAGATATAACCCCACCAAGCATAGTTTCATCAGCATTTAAAGTAGTTATAGATCCCATTTTGTCCGTTGGGAATTTAAAGATAAATGTTGTTTCGTGTGTGTCAATGTGGGTAGCAAAAATACTGTCATTTATTCGGTAATACACTTTACGTGTTTTGTCACCTACAATTTCGCCACTTTTACTTCCGGATTTATTTGTGATTTGAACAATATTCTTTGTTTTCAAATCAATTGTAAATAATTGCGACCCATTAGGAGTACTTCCGTAAAAAACCATTAACCATCCTTTTTTGTTTTTTGTTGGTAAAAATGGATTGTTGTGAAAATAAAAACTGCTATTGTTTCCTTTTCGGTCAATCAACTTTTCTATTTTGTGTCCAGTTTCTGAATCTATCCAAACGGTAGCCAAAGAACTTTCTTTGGATGTTTCTAAAACTGGAATCTTGCTTTGATTGCTAATAGTACTCTGTTTTTCTTTACAGGAAAAACAAAATAGTATCACAATAGCCAACACTATTTTATGAGTTCTCATTTGCTGTTTAAATAAAAAATTTTAAAGTAAAAATAGAATCTCTCTTCAGAAATGCTATCCTGTTGCATCCTGTGTTTTCGAATATAGCGTTATCAATGTCGTTTAATTCAAACAAATTCATTCAGTTTTTCCTTTTTCATGGCTCTTATTTATAAATTATTAGTTTTAAAAATCCCAATAGCCATGATTTTTTTGTCTTGTTTCAAAATAAAAAACTTTGAATTTAGATGCTATTTTTATAAGGTGGGGAAATAAGAAACTCATCAGGATTTATTTTTAAAATAACATAAAAACGAACAATTACACTGTGATTTTATTTCTCTATGAATTTCCAAACTTTTTTTTCAGCATTTCAGATGTCGAAATTTCACACAAAAACCTTAAAAATTATATAATTGTCATATTTACAAATAATAATTTATTAGAAACACAAAAAATTAAGTTAAAAATTCAAAATATTGAATTGCAATCGATTACATGATAATTAAAAGTCAATTTTACAAAAAATCATAAAATATTGAAAATAAGCAGGATAGTACAGGATAAGTATAGGGTGACGTATAAATAGTTTTGAATAATTTACTAATTTAAATCTTTAAGAAAACAAAATTAATCTTTTTGATAAGCTTAATCATGTATTCTATAGTGATTACCTGATTTAACTAATGTTATCAAAGGTTTCAGAATTTTTATTAGAAGTGTTTTTTTTTATTGTTTTTTTTGTATTTATAATAATTTATTTGAATTTACTTTGGTGAATTGAAAATTATTATATAGTTTTGTGTAATCGATTACATTTATTTAAAATTGATATATAAACGTATTTGTTACAAAAACAGCATTAGGCATAGAAAATGAAAACTAATTCAGCAATTTTTCTATAATACCTATAAAGAGCATAGAGACAAATTAGGTTAGAAAAGGTTGTCTGCTGTTTTGTCAAAATAATTTATTTGAATATTAACTAAACTAAATACTATTTCATGAAAAACAAACTTAAAATTTTGATGAGCACCATCATATGTGTATTGATATACACATCTGGTTATGCTCAAGGAAAAACAATTACGGGGGTAATAAGCGACGCCTCAAAATTCCCTATACCAGGAGTAAACATCCTTATAAAAGGAACCCAAAAAGGGGTGAGTACCGACTTTGATGGTAAATACAGCATTGCAGTTCCAGACGGAGCTACGTTAGTTTTTTCTTATATAGGTTTTAAAGCAAAAGAACAAAAAGTAGGTGCTGCAAGCTCCTATAATATTACTTTAGAATCTGAAAGCGCAACATTAGATGAAGTTGTTGTTGTTGGTTACGGTGTAAAGAAGAAAAAAGATCTTACCGGATCTATTGTAAGTGTAGGTGCTGAAGAAATTGCCTCTAGACCTGTACAAAATGCGGTGCAAGCCATGCAAGGAAAAGCCGCTGGGGTTGATATATCGTCTAACGAACGTCCTGGACAAGTAGGAAGTATTACTATTCGTGGGGCTCGCTCTATTTCGGCTTCCAATTCACCACTTTATGTTGTGGATGGAATTCCTTTAAATTCGAGACTTGTTACCGATTCAGCAGGAAAAATTAGTGTTGATGCAAATTCGGGTGGAATTGATTTTTTAAACCCAAATGACATTGAAACAATTGACGTTCTAAAAGACGCTTCGGCTACCGCTATTTATGGTTCTCGTGGTGCCAATGGGGTTATCATTGTAACAACCAAAAAAGGTAAAAACGGAAAATTCACTTTAAATTACGATACTTCTATTGTTACAGAAACGATACATGAGAATGCTCCAATGATGACTGCGGGAGAATATATCGAATTTCGTCGTTGGGGAAGACATTACTCAAATCCAACTGCTTTCCCAAAAGGAGATGCGCCAAATATCGTGAATGATAAATTAATTTTCTTGGAATCTGCTGATCCATCAGCATGGGCAAACATCCAAAAAGGATGGGCTGGAGGTACATGGGATGGTTCTAAAGTGGCGACCACCGATTGGACTAAATTTGTTACCCGTACCGGGATTACGCAACAACACAACGTAAGTGTTAGTGGTGGTACAGAGAAAATGAAAGCGTATGGTTCTTTTGGCTTTTTGGATAATACAGGAACATTAAAAGGTCAAGGTTACAAACGCTACAATGGTACTGCCAGTATTGATATTACACCAACTAAATGGTTCTCTATGGGAGCCAATCTTAATACCAGCTATAGTATAAACGAATTCGGACAATCTAACGTAGGTAGATCTGCCACTACAAGTTCTGGAGGGATATATCAAACAGCTCGTGCTAATCTTCCGTACGCAGTTCCTTATGACAGCAATGGAGTACGTATTGATAATCCAGGAGGAGATACAACTATTAGAACCGTTGTGGGCGAAGACAAATTCTCTCAAGACCAACGTATAACATTACGTGCTTTTGGTAGCTTTTATGCGCAGTTAGATTTTGGTTCATTTTCTCACGCACTTGATGGTTTAAAATACCGTGTCAATTTTGGTCCGGATATTACGTCTTACCGCGACGGGGTGTTTTTAGATGGTAAATCAGCGATTCGTTCCGGTACAAGTTTTGCTTCATTGGCAAAAGAACAATCCATTTCTTATACTTTAGACCATTTACTTTTTTACAATAAAACAGTAGGCAACCATAATTTTGGCTTGACTTTATTGCAGAGTCAAACACAATATCACAATGAAGGAAGTGCCATGTCTGCCAATGACATTAAAAATGTGGCAAACAAATGGAATGCTTTAACTCCTGCAAATGTAACGCTTGCCAGCTATTCTTCTGGCCTTACAGATACTGGATTGTTATCTTATATGGGTAGAGTAAACTATGGCTATGCAGACAAATACTTACTTACGGCATCAGTTCGTCAGGATGAAGCTTCTCAGCTAGCTCCAGGAAACAAAGCTTCGATTTTTCCTAGTGCTTCTGTAGCATGGCGTTTAGATAGAGAGAATTTTTTGAAAGATGCATCTTGGATTAACCAATTAAAACTAAGGGCAGGTTACGGAGAAACCGGAAATGCCGCAGTACCTGCTTACGCTACCCAACCTCCATTAACAGGAATAGTTTACGCAACAGGAACTGGTGTAACAAATAATACCTCTTTAGGTAATTTAGAATTGGGCTGGGAGCAAACGGCACAGTTTAACTATGGTATCGATTTCTCTATGTTTAACAGCAGGTTATCTGGTGCTTTAGAATATTATACAAGTCAAACTACTGATTTATTATTAAGAAGAAGTGTTCCAACGGTTATTGGAGTTACTAATACGTATCAAAACGTAGGTGAAACAAAAGGAAATGGAGTAGAACTTACTTTGAATACTATAAATGTAAGAACGAAAGATTTTGAATGGAGTTCTAGCTTTAGTGGTTCCTATCAAAAAAGCCGTATTGTTTCTTTACAAAATGGTAAATTTGATGACATTAATAACAACTTATTTATCGGACAATCGCAAAATGTGATTTATGGTTTTGAATCAAACGGAATTTGGAAACCAGAGGATGCTGTCGAAATGGCTAAATTCAACGCGTTTTCAGCTACACCTATTTTTTCATTTGGAAATGCCAGACCGGTAGATCAAAACGGTGACTATAAAATTGATGCTAACAACGACCGTGTGATAATAGGTAGTGCTGATCCAAAATTTATAACAGGATTAACAAATACTTTTAGTTATAAGAATATCGAATTATCTTTCTTTGTATATGGACGTATGGGATACACCTATAATACAGGAGGAGAAAACGAAGGTGCAAAAGGTAGTCAAAGAGCTATTAATTATTATAATGATAATAATACCAATTCAGAATACCAAAAACCAATCTTTTCGGCAGGTACTGGTGATTCCTTTTTTCCTATTTTAGGGTATCGTAATGGTTCGTTCTTAAAAATACGAAACATCTCTTTAGGGTATAGCTTCACAGAAGAATTGGCAGAGCAAATTGGTGTTTCTAAAATGAGATTTTATATTCAAGCAAGCAATCCAGGTATGATTTTTTCTAAAGTTAAATGGACTGATCTAGACACACAAACAACTGCTTCTAATAGAGGATTTACTTTAGGAATGAATGTACAATTCTAAAATTAAATTTAAATAAAAAATAAATTATGAAAAATTATAAAAAACTATACATCAATTTGATGCTAGTTGCTACATTGGGCCTTAGTACCTCCTGTAACCAAGATTTCCTGGACGAAGAATTAAATACTGCGTATAGCAAGGATTATTACACCACCGAAGTAGGAATTCAAGCTTTGGCTGTTGGAACTTACTACCAAGTATTTGCAGCAGAATTGAGTAGCGAAGTGCCTCTTACCGCAACACAATCAGGTACAGACGAATTTCATGCTGGTGGAGATCCCTCTAACTGGACATGGAACTCGTACTCTACCGGTCTAAAAGCTTTTGTAACAGTATCTAATGCTAACACTGTTGCAGCTAACACTAATTGGGATAATTTGTATATTGGAATTGGTAATGCCAATCAATTAATTGAATCAGCTACAGCAATTGTTTCTACTAATGATGCTATCAAGAAAACAGCATTAGGGGAAGGGTACTTTTTGAGAGCTTTCAATTACTTAAAACTGGTGAGCCAATATGGAGGTGTACCTATAAAATTGACTACCAGTTCTAGTGTAGAATTGGAATTTACCAGAGCGACTCCAGAAGAAGTATTTAAACAAGTAATTGCTGATTTTACACAAGCGTATGGTTTATTAAGTAATGCAGGAGCACCTGCTAAAATTACTAAAGATGCCGCTGCCCATTATTTAGCAAAAGCTTATTTAGCACGTGCTAGCGAAATTAATGACAGCTGGAACTCGACCACAAAAGCAGCGGATTTGCAACAAGTAGTTGCCTTGTCAGACCAAGTTATTGCTAGCCATCCATTAGCCGCAAATTTTGGCGATTTATGGAACTATACAACAGCAGATGGTGCAAATGAAAAACTACCGGAATTAATCTTGTCTGCTCAGTTCAATGCCAGTGCTTTGACTTCCGGAGGGAATCAACAACACTTGCATTTTCTTTCAACGTATGACCAGTTGCCTCAAATGAGACGTAACTTGGCTGGGGGAAGACCATTTAGCCGTTTGGCACCTACTTATTTTGTTTTTGATGTATTTGATCAGGTAAATGATTCCCGTTTCTGGAAAAGTTTTCAAACAAAAAGCATCGTAAATAATAAATCAGGAACTTATTATGTAAATGGTGATTTAGGTATTATGTACGTTATCAATAACGCTACGGACACTCGCTTTGCAAAAACTAAAAATACAGACGCTATAATCTATTCAAAAACCGGAAAAACAATTCCAAGTGTTTATGTAGCTTATGCAGCAGACAAAGTTGGCTTAATGGCAGATGTAAGATTTCCATCTTTAAGTAAACATCTGGATGGTAACAGGGTAGATGTAGCTAATACAAAAGGATCTCGTGACATGACATTAGCGCGTTCGGCAGAAACCTATTTGATGGCCGCTGAAGCAAAAGTGCGTTTGGCTAAATTAGGAACAGCTAGTTTTGCAGATGCTCTATCTTACATTAATACAGTTCGTACACGTGCTAATTACAAATCTGGAGAAAATCGTGCTGCTTATACTGATGGATCAGCTGCATGGACAGTTGCTGGACAAGTAGGGATTCCTATTTCTTTTATTCCTGAAAACTCGTATTACGAATCTAATAACATTGCAACTACAACTGCAGCGACTAACTTAGCAATTGCAAGCATTAGTGCCTTGCCTGCAGCGGATCAGGCTGTAATTACAAAACTAGGATACTCTAGTGATTACGACCGAATGCTGTGCTTAGTATTGAATGAGCGTACCAGAGAACTTTGTGGGGAATTTCACCGTTGGGAGGACTTAAGCAGAACTAAAACTTTGGTAGCTAGAGCAAAAGCTTACAATCCTGAAGCAGCTCCAAATATTCAAGATTTTCATAACCTGCGTCCTATTCCTCAAACTTTCTTAGATGGAATATATGCAAGTGGAAAACCATTGACGGCTACTGAAAAACAAGCAATGCAAAATCCTGGTTATTAGTCTAAAGGATCTATTATTAAATATTTTTTTAAGCGCTATAGTTTTTACTATAGCGCTTTTTTTATATACTTCTTTCTACTTTAAAGGTCAGCAAAGACTATTAGTATAACCAAAAATGAAATAAGCATAAATATTTGACTCTTTTATTAAATATTCTTTTTTCATATAGTTTTTTCCTGTTTTAATAACAACAAATGAGGTAGAAGTGTCTCTTTATAATTCTGAAAAATTGCTGTATGAAAAAGGAAATAAAACAAGATTAACTTCTAGAAGTATTCGTAAATACAGTTGTTTTTAGGCTGACTACTAATTAACTTCATAATTGTATGTTTAGTAATACTATCTATTTAAGCTAAACTAAAAAATACTATCCTCAGTAATCTATTTAATTTTTTAAGATAGAAAGTTAATGTATCATGCATTTAAATGGTATCAATAAATTATTTTTTTAGGATAAAAATTCCATTTTTTTTTAAATATGTTTAAAAATTAAAAAAATAATATGAACTTTTCGCAAACTTTATATTTAAACAATTTAAAATCAATGATTTATGATTTGTAGGAATTATGTCTAACTCAAATTATAATATTATGTTAAAAGACTACAGGAAGGCACAGGATAGAGGATGTTTTTCTTATGGATATATTTGGATTGAATTAATAATAAAATTTAATGTAATATGAAAAACAAAATTATTCTTTTGATGAGTATAATCATGTGTACTTTGATGTGTACATCAGGTTTTGCTCAGGAAAAAAATGTTACAGGGACAGTTAATGACCCTTCAAATCTTCCTATACCAGGAGTTAATATATTTGTTAAAGGAACTAAGAAAGGAGTAATTACTGATATTGATGGGAAATATAGTCTTTCAGTATCTACAGGAGAAACTTTAGTTTTTTCTTTTTTGGGTTTTAAAACAAAAGAGCAAAAAATAGGTAGTGCAAGTTCCTATAATGTTTCTTTAGAATCTGAAAACGCTAGCTTAAATGAAGTTGTTATTATTGGTTATGGAACACAAAAGAAAAAACTAACGACAGGGGCGATTTCTGGAATTAAAACAGAGAATTTCACAGAGCGACCATTATCAAGAGTTGATCAAGGTATGATTGGACAAATTGCAGGGGTTAGGGTAAAACAAACTTCAGGTTTGCCTGGACAACCTTTTAGTGTTGAAATTAGAGGTGCAGGATCTATTACTGCAGGAAACGAACCTTTATATGTAGTAGATGGATTTCCTATTTATACAGAGGGATCTAATGGTTCAGGAGGATTCACTAATGGTAGTCCATTAGACAATATGAATGCTAATGATATTGCTTCAGTAGAAGTGTTAAAAGATGCGGCAGCAGCTGCAATTTACGGTTCCAGAGCTTCAAATGGAGTTGTTTTAATTACAACTAAAAAAGGTAAATCAGGAAAAGCAAAATTCTCTTTTAATACTTATTCTGGATTGAATATGGAAGCGAATAGAGTGGATGTGTTAGATTCACAACAATGGATAGATAGAGCAAAAGTTTTTATTGATGCGCAATGGCTAGCTTCTGGAATCCCCGGAGCGACAGCTTCTCAAACTACCGCACAGAGGACAGCTGCTTATAATGCAGTAAATCCTTCGACTCCACTTACCATAAGTAATGCCAGATACCCTACCTATCTTTATGATGATAGATGGGATATGCCAGGTCACCCAGGATTAGATTATATTAATTGGCAAGATAAAGTATTCAGTACAGGAGAATTTCATAATTATCAATTAGCCGTTTCTGGAGCTACTGATGCCGTTAATTATTATGTTTCTGCAAGTTACCAAGATAACGAAGGGTATATGGTTGGTACTGGTTATTCCTTGTTTTCTGCAAGAGCAAATATTGACATCAAATTATCCGATAAATTTAAAATGGGAATTAATTTAGCTCCTTCTTACTCTATTAAGGATGACCCAGGTATAGAAGGAAAAGACAACATATTGCACAAAGCACTTGGTGCAACTCCAGTTTTCGAAAATACACCCAATATTGATGGAGAAAAATATACTGTAAAGTACTTATGGGGAAGCACTACGACAAGTATGCTTAATTTATTGGATAGAAAAGGACAGAACTCTATGTATAGAAACCTTGTTTCCTCTTATGCAACTTATCAGCTTACAGATGGTTTAACACTTAAGAGTACTCTTAATTTTGACAATACTGACAATACTGCTGAAAATTATACACCGGGTAGTAAATTGACGGATATTCGTGGATCTTATAATACCTATAGAAGACAAAATGCGGTGATTGAAAACACCTTAAATTACATTAAGTCATTCAAAAATCATAATTTCAATGTACTTTTAGGTCAGTCTTTCAACTCTTATAAAATTACAAAATCGACGCTTTCTTCTGGTGCTCTATATACTAATTTTGTTACCGAAACTTTACCTACGGGATCACTTGGGACCACTACTGCAGAGAAAAATACGTTACTTTCTTATTTTGCCAGATTGCAGTATAACTATAAAGAAAAATACTTGTTTTCTGCCAGTTACAGACGTGATGGTTCTTCAAAATTTGGATCAGAACAAAGATGGGGGGAATTTCCTTCGTTGTCATTGGGATGGAGAGTTAAGCAGGAAGGTTTTATGGAGAATGTAGATTGGATTAACGATTTAAAATTGAGAGTGAGTGCAGGTGTGAATGGTAGTAATAATATTCGAAGCTATCCTCAACCAGTACTTGGAAATTATAATTATACCGTCGGAGGAGTTCTTGCTATCGGACAAGGTGTTTCATCAATTGAAAACAACGCAGTACACTGGGAAGAATCCAAAAGTATTGATTATGGTGTCGATTTTTCGATATTAAAAAATAGAATTTCTGGAACATTTGAAGTCTATAGAAAAGAAAACAAAGAATTACTATTAAATGTGCCTATTGCAAGTGCCTCTGGATTTAGTAGTTATCTTGATAATATTGGAACTGTTTTGAACCAAGGATGGGAAGCAGAAATAAATACTGTTAATGTTGCCAGTAAAGATTTTCAATGGAAAACTTCCATGAATTTAAGTCATAACGAAAATAAAGTTTTGGAATTAGGACCTGGGCAACAAAAAATTGAAATTGCAGCCAGCGGTCTTAGCGGCGTTCCATTCGTGAAATTAGAAGTTGGAAAACCAATGTATACCCTATTTATGTTAAAACAAGATGGTGTGGTAACTCAAGCTGATATTGATACTGGTGGTACTACTATCGGAGGGAATAAATTAGTGCTTGGTGATCCGAGATATGTAGATCAAAACGGTGATAAAAAAATCACTACTGATGACCGTGTTGATGTTGGGAATCCAATACCAAAATATACTTGGGGAATTACTAATACATTCAAATACAAAGATGTTGATTTGAATATTTTAGTTCAAGGTCAAAACGGCGGTACTGTTTATGGTTTAATAGGAAGAGCTATCGATCGTACAGGTCAGGCTTCAGTAGAAAATACACTTGATGTTAACCCTGCAGTTAGAGGTAACTGGAGAACTTCTTTTGGATTTCAAGCGAATACGGATTGGTTGTATTCTTCCGATTATGTTAGTATCAGAAGTATAACATTGGGTTATGATTTAGCCAAAGCTGTAAAATCGTTGACAAGAATTGACAAAGCAAGATTATACATAACTGGAGAAAACTGGTTTTACTGGAATAAATACAAAGTAGGTTTTAATCCAGACGCAGTAAATACTTCTGCAAGTTCTGATGGTAACTTCTCGCTTCCCGTTGATTATGGAGGAGCTCCAATAGCTAAATCAATAGTTGTAGGACTTAACATTAATTTTAATTAAAATTACGATGAAAAAATATATTTATTTCGCTGCAAATATCGTTATGCTATTTGCGCTCGGATCATGTGAAAATCAACTGGACCAACTTCCATTGTCTCAGCCGACTGCCGATAATTTTTATGCTACGCCGGGAGACTTTATTCAAGCTAGAAACGCAACGTATTCATGGGCATTTCATGGTGCTAACGAATATGGTTATGCCAACAGAGTGTTGAATTTAAGTGAAACCAGATCCGACAATTTGTATGCTACTACCACGGCTTCAAGAGAATGGGAGGGTATTAACAGTTTTTACACTTCGATAAGTTCTAATTCTTATATTAAAGAGGCTTATGTAAGTAATTATAAAGCTATCTTTTATGCAAATCAGTTACTGGAAAAATTAGATGAAAAAGGAAGTGTTATTCCTCTTCCTGCTGACAGGGCTGCTATGGCAGCGGAGGCTCATTTTCTTAGAGCATTCTGTTATTTTGACTTGATAAGATGGTTTGGTCGTGTTCCCTTAATTGATAAAACAGTAACAGCTCAAGAAGCTGCCAAAATTGGAAGAACTCCTGTTGCTGATATATATAATTTAATTTTATCCGACTTGCAAATAGCAACAACTGATTTACCTACTTCTTATTTAGCTGCAGACTATGGAAGGGTAAACAAATTTGCTGCCAAGGCGTTTTTAGGGCTTGTGTATATGACTCGTTCTAGTCCAACTTATGGCATAGACGGATCTATTTTGGGACTTAACGAATGGGCTAAAGGGTACCAGCAATTAAATGATGTAAAAACAAGTGGTTTATATGCTTTTGGAGCTGATTATGCGACCATATTTACAACAGAAGGACTTACTAACAAAGAAAACGTTTTGACTATTCCTTATACTACAGGAAATGATGTAGGTGGTAATTTCGTAATTGAAGTTGGATACGAGCCTTATTTTACATCTATTGGTATGTCACAACAAGGGTCTTTGGAAGCCAGACCAATTTCAACTGGACTTGTAAGTAGTTTTGCCACAGCTGACAAAAGAAAAATATTTGGTATTGCTACTAGTTACACCGCTTCAGGTCTTGCCTATACGCTTCCTGTTTTTAAGAAATATATAGACAAAACGAGATATGGATTATCTCGAACCGATTGGGGAGTAGATTTTATGGTTATGCGATATACTGATGTATTGATGTTGATGGCCGAATGTACGCTTCACGGTGGTGGAGGAACTCAAGCAGACGTTGATGCAATCATGAACCAAGTGAGAACTAGAGCTGGTATCCCTGCAAATGCTGTAAATACAACTTTGAGCCAATTATTTGATGAAAGAAGAAAAGAATTCTTTTCAGAAGGTACTAGATGGTTCGATTTAATAAGATCAGGTGATGCTTTGACTATCATGAATAATTGGAAAACTTTAGAAGATACTCAAAAGAAAATACTTACGATAGATAAAAACTCTTTGCTTTATCCATTTCCATTACAAGAAATGTTAGCTGCTCCAGGTCTTTACACACAAAATCCTGGTTATGATTAATTTTTAGTTTTTAGTTAAATAGAAAGCGCTATGATTTTTGATCGTAGCGCTTTTTATCTTTTAGGACAATAGTGTAATTTTTTTTGTTTTACATTTATTCCTTTATACAGGGAAGCACAGGATGCTTTTGCTATTCAACTCTTTTATCTTTAATGTTTAGTATTATAAATTAAATAACATGATTCATTTAAAAAAACTTCTTATAATTCTAATTGTTTTAGGTGGAAAACTGTCTTTGTCGGCTCAAGTTAAATTACCTGCCTTGGTTAGTGATAATATGGTTTTACAACAAAACGCTAAAGTGAATTTATGGGGATGGGCAGCGCCAAATGAAAAAATAAATATTCAATTGGGGTGGCAAAATTCTCCTTTAGGAATTATAACGAACCTGGATGGAACCTGGAAAACAGTAGTAAATACCCCTCAGGGTAGTGAAAAAGCCTACGATATTACTATTGAAGCAACCAATAAAATCATTCTTCACAATGTGCTTATTGGCGAAGTTTGGATTTGTTCAGGACAATCGAATATGTATTTTCCGGTAGGAAAAGAAGAAGGAACTTGGAAAACGGGTGTGAAAAATTACGAAGAAGAAATTGCAAATGCCACCTATCCGAATATCCGAATATTCACAGTTTTGACTAAAGCCTCTCCAAAACCATTGGATGATGTTACGGGAAGTTGGGCAGCATGTTCACCAAACAATGTGAAAACATTTTCGGCAGTAGCCTATTTTTTTGGAAGGGATTTGTATCAAAATTTAAAAATCCCGATAGGATTGATTTCGTCTTCATGGGGCGGAACAAAGGCCGAAGCCTGGACTTCGCAAAATGTTTTGGAAGAGAATCCAGATTTTTTATCTATTTTGGAAACCGATGCAAAAAACGAAAAATTATTCCAAGAAAAACTGGAAAGCTACTATTTGAATTTAAAAAAAGAACGAATTGCTAACAACAACGATGTATCTAAAAGTGAATTAAAAAAGCCTAAAAAAGAAGAAAACAAAACCTCTTATGTACTTTATAACGCCATGTTGCGGCCTTTAACGAATTACACTATGAAAGGCGTAATTTGGTATCAGGGGGAAAGCAATGCTGAGCAAGCCTATTTATATCGCAGCTTGTTTCCAGCAATGGTTAAAAATTGGAGAAGTGATTGGAAACAAGGAGATTTTCCATTCTACTATGTGCAAATTGCGCCACATAAAGGACAAAATCCAGATATAAGAGAAGCGCAGCTACTTTCCTTGAAAAATATTTCAAATAGCGGAATGGTCGTTACAACAGATGTTGGGAATGCGACAAATATTCATCCAATAGACAAGCAAACGGTAGGTTATCGACTAGCCTTGATAGCGCGTGCTAAAACCTATAATGAGCCTAATTTAGTGTACTCAGGACCTATTTATAACCATATGAAAATCAAAAAAGATCGAGTTCAATTGTTTTTTGATTATGCCAATTCTGGGCTTGTAAAAAACGGAGACGTTTTGAAAGAATTTGAGATTGCAGGAGAAGACCAGTTGTTTTATCCGGCTGATGCCAAAATTGACGGAAAGACCGTTGTGGTTTTTGCTGCAAAAGTAAAAAAACCGGTAGCAGTTCGTTTTGCGTGGAAAGCGGTACCGGAACCTAATTTATTCAATAAAGAAAATTTGCCGGCTTCCCCTTTCAGGACAGATAATTGGGTAAGTCAAACCGTCAAAAATTAATTAGAGATAAGAAGAAATAGAGGAAAATCTAATTTATACGAATAATTAAATGAAACGAAGAAAATTTATAGTTGGAAATTCCCTCGCTCTTATGAGTTTATACCTCCCGTTTTCAACTAGAGGCGGTGGTTTTAGGAGTGATCCAAACCTTTCTGAATTTGAAAAGAAACTTCAACCCGTAGGACGTGTATTAGAATTTGAAGATTATTATGTGTGGTGCAACAGTCCGATTGAAGGACCTGACGGCAAAATTCATGTGTTTTTTTCGCGATGGCCGAAAGCGAAAAGTATGAGTGGATGGATCAATAGTTCCGAAATTGCTCATGCAACAGCTGATAGTCCCGAAGGGCCTTATACGTATGTAAGTACTGTTTTAGCTCCTCGTGGAGAAGGTTTTTGGGATGCAACCACATGCCATAACCCCAGTATTCATTTTGTGGATGGAAAATATGCTCTTTTTTTTATGGGAAATTCCAATGGTAAAATGAATACGAAACGTATTGGATTAGCCACTTCAGATTCACTTTATGGACCTTGGGAAAGACCAGACAAACCCTTATTATTACCTGGAGAAGAAGGTTCCTGGGATGATTTATTAACAACAAATCCTTCTTTTTTAAAACACCCCAACGGAGAGTATTGGCTCTATTATAAATCATTGGATATCGAAAATTATATTCATCCAAAATTTCCAATTAAAGGAAATAGAAAATATGGATTAGCCATATCTAAATCGCTGCATGGGCCTTATGAAAAATACGTAGGTAATCCGGTGGTCGATTTCTCTACATTGGGAGATAATAAACAATGTGAGGATGCTTTTGTTTGGTACGAAAACAAAAAATTCAAAATGTTAGCTAGAGATATGGGAGTTTTTGGTATGGACAATGGTCTTTATATGGATTCTGACGACGGAATTCATTGGAGTAGCCCCTTAATATCCTACCAACCCTTGAATAAATATATAACTCAACCTGAAGCACCCAAGCATTTAAACCGTTATGGTCGGGCAGAACGTCCACAATTATTATTTCAAAACGGGAAAGCAACTTATTTATTTACAGCTTCTCAAGGGGGGGGATTTGAAACAGCTTCAGGATTTATTTTTAAAATAACCTAAAAAGGCTTTGTAGACTGGTACAAATTTTGACAGCCACTGTTAAAAAAATGTTTCCGCCTAAGATCTCTCCTAAAGCTAAAATGATAATTATATTTTGTTTTTATGAATTTATTATAAACAGGGAAGCACAGGATGCCGCTTTTGTTCAATTCTTTTATCTTTAAACTTTTAGTGCTAAAAATTTCCTTCTTTTTTCCGTACCGATTATTGGCCTGAAAAAAAAACATATGAATTTTTAATTTATTTACAGAACATAAAATATATGAATGCTATTTACACCGTTTTTAAAATGCCATTTTTAATTGTTTTACTACTTTGTTTTCAATTGAATGGACAAGAAAAAATTGATAGGAAACTTTTGGTTTCCAGACATAATATTGAAATTAAAGCGATAGATACGCTGGCTTCATTAAGTGTAGGAAACGGGACTTTTGCGTATACTGTTGATGTTACAGGATTGCAAACTTTTCCTGAAGCGTATCAACATGGTATTCCTTTGGGAACTCAATCAGAATGGGGTTGGGATAGCTACCCAAATACCGGAAATTATAAATTTAGTGAAACGCTAAAGGAGTTTGATCAGTATAAGAGAAAAGTTTCTTATGCTGTACAATTAAAAACACCGGGAAGACAAGTTGATGCGGTTAATTATTTTCGTGCGAATCCACATCGATTACAACTGGGAAATTTAGGGTTGGAGTTGTATAAAAAAAATGGGGATAAGGTGAAACCGGAAGACCTCAAGGATATAAAACAAACCTTAAATTTATGGAGTGGTGAAATTGAAAGTCATTTTTCAATAGAAGGAATTACGGTAACGGTTTGGACGGCCTGTCATCAAAAGGAAGATGTTGTTGGTGCTCGAATACAATCGGATTTAATTAAGAAAGGACAATTAAAAATTCGCCTTAGATTGCCTCAGCCAACTGGTGAATGGGCTGATTTTGGTACAAAATGGAACGATAAAATAAAGTACGCAAGCAATATTTCTTCTCAAAATAAGCAAAAAGCGGTAATTACCCGTAAAATGGATTCTATAACCTATCACATAGGATTGTCATGGGAAGGACAAGCAAAAATAAGCGTAAAAGAAGAAAATTATTATCTTTTGACTCCTTCTAAAACGGATTCTTTTTCATTTAGCTGTACTTTTAAAAATCAAAAAATTGAAGCGATTCCATCTTTTTCTGCTGTAGAAAAAAGTAGTGTCGACGGATGGAAGAATTTTTGGCAAAGTGGTGGTGCTATAGATTTTTCTGGAAGTACGGATAGTCGGGCTAATGAATTGGAACGCAGAATTATTCTTTCGCAGTACCTTACCAAATTGCAATGTACTGGAGCTATTCCTGCTCAGGAAACAGGCCTGACCTTCAACAGCTGGTATGGTAGACCTCATTTAGAAATGCATTGGTGGCATGGAGTACATTTTGCTTTATGGGGCAGATCGGAATTATTAGAGAAAAGTTTACCATGGTATCAAAAAGTATTTGATAAAGCAGCTAATATTGCTAAAAGACAAGGTTTTGAGGGTGTTAGATGGCAAAAAATGACAGACCCGGATGGAAATGAAGGTCCGTCTTCTATTGGGGCTTTTTTAATTTGGCAACAGCCACATTTCATAACATTCGCGGATTTAATGTACAGAGCGAATCCTTCAAAAAAAACCTTAGAAAAATATAAAAAAGAAGTCTTTGCTACTGCAGATTTCATGGCTTCTTTTGCAAATTATAATAAAGAAAAAGACAGATACGAACTAGGACCAGGTGTAATTCCGGCACAAGAACGATTCAAAGCTATGGAAACATTTAATCCTACTTATGAATTAGCGTATTGGAATTGGGCACTGGGAACAGCTATAAAATGGAAAGAACAATTGCACGAAAAAGCACCTTCAAAATGGGGAAGTGTTCTTGAAAAATTGTCTGCATTACCGGTTCAAGATAATGTTTATTTAGCAACAGAAAGTGCTAAAGATTCGTACACTAATCCAGAGTTTAAAACAGATCATCCGTCTGTTTTAGGAACTTACGGAATGCTGCCGGAAACCTCTTTATTAAATAAAGAGATTATGAAAAATACGTTTGATTTAGTTTGGAAGACTTGGTCTTGGGAAAAAACCTGGGGTTGGGATTTTCCTATGACAGCGATGGCAGCTGCACGTTTAGGAATGCCTGACAAAGCGCTTGATGCATTATTTATGAAAGTACAGACCAATACTTATTTAAAAAATGGTCACAATTACCAGGAAGAGCGTTTGCCTCTTTATTTACCCGGGAACGGAGGTTTATTAACCGCTGTTGCAATGATGTGTGCTGGATGGGATGGATGTGAAGGAACAAACCCAGGATTTCCTAAAGATGGCTCTTGGAAGGTTAAATGGGAAAGACTAAAAAAAATGCCCTAAAAATTTTGAGCCACATTAATTTGAACAAAAAGATAAAAAGCTTAAATTAGAAATATGAAAATAAAATAGCATGAAGATTTATTTTCAAAATAATATAAAAACTACAAATAGCATTCTAATCTTCTGCTTTTAGCAACTCCCAATCATCCCTAGTTTTTTTCAATTCATTTAATTGAAAAAAACTAGGGATTTTTTATTTATAAATACTCCTAAAAATCATTTTTCAGCAATTTCAAATCAGAAACTGCCAAAATACACTCGCAATACTTACTTTGAGTAATTTCGCAAATAAAACGTAGTAAATTATAATAATTGTCATTATAACAATAAATAAATTATTAAAAATATATAAAATTAACTTAAATTTTCAAAATACTGAATTTCAGTCAATTAGATTTAAATAAATTTAAATTTCACATTTTAAAATTTAATAGTCTGAAATATAACAGGATAGGACAGGATGCTATTAAATAGACAACCCAATAAATTTGAGACAACTAACCCCAATCTCATCAATATGAAATATGTTTATTGAATTCTATGTTGTTACCTTTTAACTATTTATAATCAATAAATACTCAAAAATCTACAGGTGACTGTGGCTATAAAGCCACGAAAAAACTAATTATATTATTTTTTAATTCTTAACCATTTATTGATATATGAAAAAACAACTACTTTTTGAGTCTATACCGTTTCTTTTCCGGAAGATACTCTTTAGACTTTCTTTTTTTACTGTTTTGTGCCTTTTTACTGTACATACCTCGTTTGCACAGCAATGGAATATTTTGGGCAATGAGACTCAGATATCATCCGTTGCGGCTACGTACACTTCCATCACGGTTTTGGATAATGTCCCTTACGTAGCGTTCAGAGAAGGCTCTATTGCAAAAGTAAAAAAAAGAAATACTGCTACAGGCACATGGGAACAGCTGGGTAATGATATTGGTTCCAATCTCACGTATACAAGAATATATCTTGATAAAGCCAGCAATCTTTTTGTTACCTATGTTGATGCTTCTAATGGAAACAAATTAGCAGTAAAAATTTATAATACAGACACACAGATTTGGGAACCGCTGAACGGCGACAGTAACAACTTGTATGTTTCGACTGGCTCGGTTACCAATACCGTGTCTCAATACAGTTCAACACCACGCAGTTCATTGGCATTCGATTCAGACAACAAGCCCTACATTGCCTTTGGTGATGGTGCGAACCTGACCCCTTATGTGAAGAAGTTTGATGGTACTTCTTGGACAACGGTAGGTTCCGCTCCTGTGAATGCTTCCGCAAAAGCTGTAGCAGTAAGCTTGGTAATCGACGAGGCGGATGTGCCTTGGCTTGTCTATTGCAACTTGGCTGCAACTAATTCTACTACCGGGACTATGGCGCTTTACCAATGCAATAGCGGTACATGGAATTATATTACTCCCACCGTAACCGCAGGTATTCGTCATACCAGTATGGCACTCAATTCTTCCGGAAATTTGGCGATTGCCTATTTCAATACCGCCACCACCAATAGGGCTACGGTTATTGTTTACAACAAAATAGCTGGAACCTGGAGTTCGGCAACAAGCCTTTCTTCTCGGGATGCACCAAGCATCAGCTTAATCAGAGATGTTTCAGGCAGCTTGTATTGCTCCTTTATTGATAATGTTAGCAGCACCGCTACCTTTTCAGCACGCGTTTTTAAGCAAGCTGCAGGTGTAACTGCTTGGACCGAAATGAAAGATCCTTTAGTAGCACGTGGTATCGACGAGCCTGTAGGTAACCTAACCATTGCCACAGGAAGTGAATATCCTCTTGTAGTTTACACAAAAAATAATTCAAGTAGCATCAGCACACCTGTTGTCCGAATCTACGCTCCACCGCCACCCCCGGCAGTACTTAGTACTCTTGCTGTGACAAATATCACTACCACATCGGCAGAAACAGGTGGAAACATTACTTCTGATGGTGGATCAGCCATTGCGGAAAGAGGAATTGTTTACAACACTAGTGGAAATCCAACAACGGCAAACATCAAAGTTGTAGCTGCTACTGCCGGTTCAGGATCATATACTGTGACTATTCCCGGTCTTAATCCGACAACTTTGTACTATATAAGAGCTTATGCCATTAACAGTGGTGGAACCTCTTATGGTGATAATGTGAGATTAAATACCCTGGTTTTACCAGATGCGATTGTGACCACTCCGAAGCAAATGGAATTCCTGAATCGTGGAGTAGTTGCGGTGCGTAAATCGAGCAGTCAAGTTTTTATTAGCTGGCGCTTGCTGGGTAATGACCCTGCAGGAATTGCTTTTAATATTTACCGAGATAATGTGAAGCTTAATGTAGCACCTATCACGACTTCAACAAACTTTCTGGACAATACTGCCTCTAACGGCAGCTATACAGTGAAAGTAGTGAAAAATAATGTAGAAGGACCAGCTTCAGCTCCTATTTCAGTATGGGCAAATAATCAATTAACGATTCCGTTACAAATTCCTGCAGGAGGAACAACTCCCGATGGTAAAGTCTATACTTACACAGCAAATGACGCCAGTGTGGGTGATGTAGATGGTGATGGAGAGTATGAAATTTTCTTAAAATGGGAGCCTACTGCAAAAAATGACAACGCAGGAGGGTATAGCGGGAACCAAATCTTCGACTGTTATAAGTTGAACGGAACCAAATTATGGCGTATTGACTTAGGTATCAATATGAATGCAGGTCCGCATTTTAATCAATTTATGGTATATGATTTTGATGGAGACGGGAAGGCTGAAATCATCTTAAAAACTGCCGACGGCAGTAAAGATGGAACTGGAGTAGTTATTGGTAATGCCAATGTTGATTACCGTAATACTTCCGGATGGGTGCAACAGGGACCTGAGTTCCTGACTGTCTTCAACGGATTAACAGGTGCTGCTATGGCAACAATCCCTTACCAGCCCGCCAGAGGTAATACTTCGGATTGGGGAGATAATTATGGCAACCGTCAGGATCGTTTTGTATCAGCTGTGGCTTACCTTGATGGTGCCCGTCCAAGCCTGATTGTAGGCCGCGGATATTATGACAAACTGGTGCGTGCAGCATACGACTGGCGCAACGGACAACTTACACTACGCTGGATTTTTGATAGTAAAGACCCGAGTGATCTAGCCAATAATGCTATATCAAGCCAAGGAAATCACCAGATGACTATCGGTGACGTTGATGGTGATGGGAAAGATGAAATCATTAACGGATCAAGCGCAATTAACGATAATGGTAAACGACTTTGGACTTACGGTCAGGGTCATGGAGATGCGCTGCATATGTCGGACATGGATCCGGATCGTCCGGGTCAGGAGATTTGGCAGTGTCTGGAGTCTCCAGGTCAATACAGTCCATATGGTATACGACTTAATGATGCCAAAACCGGCGAAATGATTTTTGGCGCACCAACTACAGGGGATGTTGGTCGTGCTTTGGCCGCAGATATTGATCCTAACCACAGAGGGTATGAGATGTGGAGCTCTTCGGGCAACCTTTATAATGTTCAGGACGGTGAAATTGGAACAATCAAACCAACTAACGGTAGTCAGTCCGTTAATGGTGCTGTATGGTGGGATGGCGATTTAGGTCGCGAATTGTTGGATGGTACAATCATGGATAAATGGAATCCTGCGACAAAATCACTGAACCGTTTGTTTACTATATATCAGGCTGCGCCGGTTTCGTCAAATAACGACACTAAAAAGAATCCTGCTCTTACTGCAGACCTTATGGGCGACTGGAGAGAGGAAATTATTCTTCGCCGCTCAGATAATACAGCGCTAATTCTTTTCACTACTACTATTCCTACGGAGCACCGAATTTATACCTTGATGCATGACCCTCAATATCGTACCGCTATAGCGTGGCAAAATTCAGGCTATAATCAGCCACCACACCCAAGCTTCTTTTTGGGTTATGATATGGCTGAAGCGCCAGTGCCTAATATTGAAGTAAAATACATTTCGGCACCTGCGGTTATAGGTGCAACTATGAATACACGTGCTGATGGATGTGATGCAGTTGTCACTTATGCCGCAGAAGCAGACGGACTTCCAGCTCCAAATTATACTTATACTTTTACGGGAGCCACTTCAGGTTCCGGAGATGGGACAGGTTCTGGTAGCGTATTCAATAAGGGAATTACGAATGTGACGGTTACGGCTAACAACCCTTCGGGTTCCGTTAACTACAGTTTCGATGTCACTGTAATTGATTCAATCGCTCCAATTATATCAGTAGATAACTTAACAGTTGCCACTAATGAGGGATGTACTGCAACAGGAGTGATATTGACACAGCCAAGTATTTCAGACAACTGTACAAATACCGCTGATTTAATACTAACCAGTGATGCGCCTGTGTCTTATCCTATTGGTACGACAACCGTTACCTGGACAGTGAAAGATGCGCAGGAAAATGTGGCCACAGCAATCCAAATAGTAACTGTTGCAGATAACCAGGGTCCTGTTTTGATGACTCCTTCTGCCCAAAATTTATGCTACAATGCAACCTACAGCATTCCTACTCTAGGGACAAATGACAATTGCGGTATAGCTTCCATTGTCTATAAAATAACAGGAGCAACCGAAAGAAGTGGTTCAGGTAGTGATGCAAGCGGAAATTTCAATGTTGGTCTATCCACTATCACTTGGACAGTTACTGATGTTAATGGGAATCAAACAACCGGTAGTACCTCTGTTACGGTTGGCACTCCTTTAACTGTAAATATCCCTGATGTATATGCTTTAAGCCAAACTATTGTTCAAAAGAATACACTTTATACAGGTTATGGCCCTACATCATTTACTATAGGCGCTATACAAACAGGCGGTACTTCTCCTTATACATACAGTTGGAATACCGGACAAACATCCGCATCCATCAATGTACATAGTGCCGGTACATACACCGTAACTGTAACCGATGCAATAGGTTGTACCAGTGAAGCATCAATGGTGATTAATGTGATTGATATTAGCTGTGGTAATAAAAATGATAAAGTTATGATTTGTCATAACGGAGTCGCGATTTGTGTTGCTTCTTCTGCTGTTCAAGCTCATCTTAATCATGGTTGCAAACTGGGATCTTGCACAACAACAGCTAAGACAACTACCACTTCATTGAAGATTGACGGACCAAGCGTTTCAATTGTACCTGAAGTATTGGTTTATCCAAATCCATCAGCAGGACAATTTACAGTGCAACTTAGTGGCTACAAATCGTCAAAAGCGGATGTTATAATTATGAACATGACCGGACAAATTGTAACACAAAAAGAAGTCAAACTAATTGATGGTAGGCAAACTGTCGCATTCAATATATCCAATCATGCTCAAGGTATATATCTTTTAAAAGTACTTAGTGCAGATGGGGTAAATACCCTAAAAATCGTGCTTGAAAAGTAATACGATTATTATCTTGCAAAGGAGGCTGTCTTTTAGACAGCCTCCTTTTTTTATACCTAAATTAGTTACCCTATAGCACAGGACAGTATTGAAACAATAAATAAATAAATTTGAAATAAAATACTCATCTTCTTTTCATGAAATTGACTTCCATACACCCACTTAAAACCTTCTTTTTAAGAACTTCAAAACATTTATTTTTAATATGCTTGGTCATCCCATTGGGAGTTTGCTCTCAAATAGTAAACAAGAAAACGGCAGAGAAAAAGCCTAATATTTTGGTAATCATTGCCGATGATGCAGGCTGGAATGATGTAAACTATAATGGCTCTGAAATACAAACGCCAAACATTAATTCCTTGGCGAAAAAAGGAATTCAACTCAACCGATTTTATACGAGTCCAACCTGTTCTCCATCAAGAGCATCCCTTTTAACTGGAATGCCGTCCAGTAGAATCGGAATTGTAGCACCCATTAGCGACAAAAGCAAACTAAGCTTACCCGATTCAATAACGACCCTGCCACAAGCTTTGAAAAAAAAGAATTATGAAACTGCCTTATTCGGCAAATGGCATTTAGGACTCAATACTGCAAGCGGCCCCAATGTTTTTGGTTTTGATTATTCCTATGGTTTTCTTCACGGACAAATTGATCAATACACCCACAAATACAAGAACGGAGACGCAAGTTGGTATAGAAACGGCACCTTTATTACAGAAGAAGGACATACCACTGATTTAGTCACCAAAGAAATGATCGATTGGCTGGCGAATAAAAGAGATTCCTCTAAAAATTTCTACATTCAGTTAGCGTACAGTGCACCCCATTTCCCATTACAGGAAGAAGAAAAATGGAAAAAACCTTATTTAAAAACCATCAAAAATAGCTCCCGAAGAGATTATGCAGCTGCCATGACCCATATGGATTATAGTATTGGATTGGTGATGAAAGCCTTAAAAAAATTGAATTTAGAGGACAATACCCTTATCGTTTTTCTAAGCGATAATGGCGCCATGGAAAACTGGAATTCTAAAAATGAATATGGAGGAGTACATGAATCCAATCCTGTGTTGGGAACTAATTTTCCTTTGCGAGATTGGAAAACATCCAATTATGAGGGCGCCATTCGAGTTCCGGCTATTGTATATTGGAAAAACCATCTGACTCCTAAAAAGAATAACAACTACATCGCCATCACAGATCTTATGCCTACCTTCCTGACCCTTTCAGGAGCCGAAATACCAAAAGGAGTTGAAGGAGAAAACATTTGGCAAACCATTTTCAATTCTAAAACAACAACGCATGACATATACATCAGAGGACACATTCAAGAAAGCCTGATACGCAAACCTTGGAAAATCATTCGAAGCCGTCATGCTGATGATTCTCCTGCATTATTTGAACTTTACAATGTTGAAAAAGACCCCGAAGAAAAACAAAATGTAATTTTGTATAATGCTACAATTGCTGCTCAAATGAAAACAGCACTGGAACAGCAGTTTTTAAAAGACGACAAAAAAGTCAATGCAGATTTAAAATAAAAAATGACTCCAATAATATGAAGCTTAAAAAATCATTTATCCTATTATTAATGCTGTGTTGCCTTCCTGTTTTTGCTCAAAAGAAGGAACAAAAAGAGGAAAATACTATTGCTGACAAACCATTATTTCGTGACACAATTTATGATGGTGCTGCAGACCCTACTATAATTTGGAATAAAAAAGAGAAAAAATGGTTTATGTTTTATACCAATCGCAGAGCTAATATAGGAGGGAATGGTGTAAGCTGGGTTCATGGAACTCCCATTGGCATTGCTGAATCATCCGATGGCGCCCATTGGACTTACAAAGCCAATTGCACGATCAATTACAGTATGAAAGATGTTACCTATTGGGCTCCGGAGGTAATTGAGCATAAAGGAAAATACCATATGTACTTAACTATTGTTCCTGGTGTTTTCGAGGATTGGTACCATCCACGTTACATCGTTCACTTAACCAGTAAAAATGCGATAGATTGGAAATTCGAATCCAAATTAAATCTCGCATCTGAACGTTGCATTGATGCGTCTGTATTTCGTTTACCAAATGGAAACTGGCGCATGTACTACAATAATGAAAACGATGGTAAATCGATATATTATGCAGATAGTAATGATTTATACCATTGGGTTGACAGCGGTAAAAAAGTAGTAAAAGATCGTGGCGAAGGCCCAAAAGTATTTCAATGGAAAAACAAAAATTGGATGATAATCGATGCTTGGAAAGGCTTGGGGGTTTTTTCTTCTAATGATTTTGTAAATTGGACCCGACAAGAGAAAAATATTTTACAAATCCCAGGAACAGGCAAAGATGATCAAGTAATTGGCGGCCATGCAGATGTAATTGTGAATGGTGACAAAGCGTATATTTTCTACTTTACACATCCTGGACGCACACCCGAAAATAAAGGAAAAGATACTTTTGAAACCAGAAGAAGTTCCATTCAAGTAGCCGAATTAGAATATAACAACGGTGAAATTATATGCAACCGTGACAAACCTGTAACGATTAACCTTAAACCAACAAAAAAATGGAAAATAAAATGATTCGCAATGCTTTTAAAATGAAATTAAAACCAGGTTTTGAATTGGAGTATAAAAAAAGACACGACGAAATTTGGCCTGAATTAGAAAGCTTACTTTCTGAAACCGGCATTCAGGATTATAGCATCTTTCTGGATGAAGAAACGCTGATACTTTTTGCAGTTCAAAAAATAAACGAAGATTTTGATATGGATTTTTTACCCAACCATCCTATCGTAAAAAAATGGTGGGCGTATATGGGAGATATTATGGAAACAAATCCAGATAATTCGCCAATTGCGAGTTCGTTAAAAGAAGTCTTTCACATGGATTAAAGGTTATACAAATGGTTTTTATTTCAAAAATGGACTATAAAATCTAAAGTTACAAAAAGTGAAACTTTAGATTTTGTGGCTCATTTTTTCAGGATTAGACCTAAAGATTTTTCCTGGGAAACGATTCAACGAGATTGTTATAAAGGAGAAAAATCAAACCTTTTTCTCCGTATTTAAAATTTAATATATACCAAAATTAAAGGGAACAATTTAAAAAATTGCCTTACCATTATTAGACAAAAAAGAACTATGAATATTATGAAATATACGCTTTTAATACTAACTATTTTACTGGTATCTTCCGGGATCCATGCACAAGAAAGGGTGGTTACTGAACTTACAAATGGATGGAAATTCTCAAAAGGCACTAACGAAAAGGCTTTCGAAAATGATTTTAATGATTCCAAGTGGCAGAATGTAACCGTTCCACATGACTGGGCTATTTACGGACCTTTTGATAAAGAAATAGATAAGCAAATTGCTGCCATTGAGCAAAATGGTGAAAAAGTAGCTACTGAAAAAACAGGTAGGACAGGAGCCTTGCCTTATATTGGAGAAGCTTGGTATCGAAATCAGTTTTCATTGCCCAATTTTGATAAAAACAAAAAAGTAATTCTCCTTTTTGAAGGTGCTATGAGCGAACCCAAAGTCTTTGTAAACGGCCAAAAAGTGGGAGAGTGGAATTACGGTTATAATTACTTCTATTTTGATATTACAGATTATGTTGCTGCCAATGGAAAAAACAGTCTGGCTGTTCATTTATCAAATCTTGGATTATCATCGCGTTGGTATCCTGGAGCAGGTTTATATAGAAAAGTAAAAATTATAGTAAAAAATAAGGAGAGTATTGACCAATGGGGAACCTTTATTACGACACCATTTATTTCTCCTGATTTGGCTAAAGTGACTATTAAAACAAAAGTTTCCGGCGAAAACCTTCGGATTATCACCAAAATAAAAGACGCCAAAGGAATTGAAGTAGCGACTAACGAGAATTCGACTATTTTCGGAAATGAATTCGAACAAAATATTGCAGTTAAAAACCCGCATTTATGGAGTCCGGAAAACCCTTATCTCTATACAGCAACATCTCAAATATATGTTGGCGATGTCCTGAAAGATGAAACCACCACGCGATTTGGTATTCGAAGCATTAAATACGAGGCAAACAAAGGTTTTAGTTTAAATGGTGAAGTACGCAAATTCAAAGGGGTTTGTTTGCACCACGATTTAGGGCCTATTGGAACTGCAATCAACAAAGCTGCTTTGCGCAGGCAGTTGACTATTTTAAAAGATATGGGATGCAATGCCATTCGCAGTTCACACAATATGCCGTCATTGGAACAACTGGAATTGTGTGACGAAATGGGATTCATGTTCTTGGCAGAAAGTTTTGATGAATGGGCCAAGCCAAAAGTTAAAAATGGCTACCACCGCTTCTTTGATACAGATGCTGAAAAAGACATTGTAAATTTGGTTCAGGCAACCCGCAATCATCCTTCCATAGTGATGTGGAGTTCCGGGAATGAAGTTCCAGATCAACATGGAGCCGAAGGGGTGAAAAGAGCGAAGTGGTTGCAGGATATATTTCATCGTGAGGATCCTACAAGACCGGTAACTGTAGGAATGGATCAGGTAAAAGCTACTCTGGCATCAGGATTTGGGGCATTGTTAGATATTCCCGGACTTAATTATCGCGTTCATTTATATGAAGAAGCTTTTGGGAAATTTCCGCAAGGTTTTATTTTAGGGTCTGAAACGGCATCAACAGTAAGTTCACGAGGTATTTATAAATTCCCTGTGGTAAAAGCACAATCCAAACAATATGATGATTTTCAAACTTCTTCTTATGATTTAGAATATTGTAGTTGGTCTAATTTGCCGGATGATGATTTTGTTTTGCAAGATGACAAGCCTTGGGTTATTGGTGAATTTGTATGGACTGGTTTTGATTATTTAGGCGAGCCTACGCCTTATGATGAAAAGTGGCCTTCCCGAAGTTCTTATTTCGGGATCAGTGATTTAGCTGGTTTACCAAAAGATAGATTCTATTTGTACCGAAGTCGTTGGAATACCAATGATAAAACGTTACATATTTTGCCACATTGGAATTGGGAAGGAAGAGAAGGACAAACGACTCCCGTATTTGTCTACACGAATTATGAAAGTGCCGAACTTTTTGTGAATGGAAAAAGTATGGGAATTCAAAGAAAAAATAATGCCACACCACAAAATCGTTACCGATTGATGTGGATGGATGTCAAATACGAACCTGGAACGATAAAAGTAGTTGCTTTTGACACACAAGGAAATCGGGTTGCCGAAGAAGAAATCCATACCGCAGAAAAGCCATACCAAATAAAACTCGAAGCCGATAGAACGAACCTGGAAGCAAATGGTGAAGACTTAGCCTTTGTTACGGTTTCTGTAGTCGATAAAAAAGGGAATCCTTGTCCAACGGCTACGCAACAATTAAACTTTAGTGTAACTGGCAAGGGAACGTATCGCGCTGCCTGCAATGGTGATGCCACTTCATTAGAGCAATTTCATTTGCCTACGATGAAACTATTTAGCGGTAAATTGGTTGTTTTAGTTCAGTCCACTTCAGAAGCTGGTGAAATAGAATTAAAAGTTACGGGTATAGGACTGAAAACCGCAAAAATACCTTTGAAATCAAATTGACTTCCAAAGAATTAAAAAGACTTTATAATAAACTAAAATAAAATTTAAGGAAACCAAAGTATTAACAGTATGCAACAGGACAGTTTAACTATTTTTATTAAATAAATTTGAAATCGATCACAAGATTTACAATTTAAAATAAAGAACAACATAGGATGAATAAGAGTTTTAACTTTACATTTTTATTAGTATTGGTTCTAATGAATTTTGGAATTCTATCTGTAAAAGCTCAGAAAGTAGTAACCGTTATAGATGTTACAAAGTACGGCGCTATTGGTAATGGAAAAGCGTTAGATACAAAGGCAATCCAAAAAGCAATTGACGTAGCTGCAAAATTAGGGAATGGCACAAAAGTTTTACTTCCTACAAACCACCAATATCTTATTAGTACGCTGGTTTTAAAAAGTAACATTGAATTTTATTTAGAAGGAAACGCACAACTTTTGGTAAGTACTAAAAAAGAAGATTATTCGGTTGAAGGATCCATAATAGCTAATGATGTTAAAAATCTAAAAATATCAGGCACCGGAAGTATTAATGGACGGGCTTTAGAGTTTATGACGCATTACGATACTATTAAGGAAATTTGGATACCAAAAGACTGGAGACCAAAATTATTTATTCTTACTAAATGTAACTATTTAGAAATAAAGGATATCACTATTGAAAAAGCACCTTCCTGGAGTCTGCACATGCTGGGTTGTGAAAATGTATTAATAGATGGTGTAAAAATTAAGAATAATCTCGACGTACCTAATTGCGATGGAATTGATCCAGATCATTGCAGAAATGTTGAAATTCGTAACTGCGAAATAAGTTGCGGCGATGATGCGATAGTAGTAAAAGCGACGCAACAGGAAATCGATTATGGTCCGTCTGCCAATATATGGGTTCACGATTGTAAACTTGAAACTCAGGATTCAGGACTCAAAATTGGGACAGAAACGACACAGGATATATACAATGTTGTTTTTGAACGTTGCGAAATTAAAACCAGTTGCCGTGGATTGACAATTCAACTTCGGGATGAAGGTGATGTTTATAATATTGTTTTTAGAGATATAAATTTCACATCACGTTATCATTCCAACCCATGGTGGGGTCGGGGAGAGGCTATTTCGTTAACTGCCATACCACGGAATCCAGAAACTAAAATCGGGAAAATTCATACTATTTTAATCGAAAATGTAACAGGAATAGCCGAAAACAGTATCCGTATCAATGGCACAAAGGAAAGCCGAATTAGTGACATACGCCTTTATAATGTCAATGTTACCTTAAACAGATGGACAAAGTATCCCGGCAATGTCTTTGATAACCGACCTACAAAAGCGTATGAAGGTATTGAAACCCACGATACTCCAGGAATTTTTATTCGACATAGCGATCGTGTGGTATTGGAAAACTGTAGTATAGCTTGGGGAAATACTATTCCGGATTATTTCACCAATGCAATTCAGGCAAATAATGTTACAGGATTAGAACTGATTAATTTTAAAGGAGAATCAGCTAATCCAGCAAAATATAAAGCTATAGATATTTCCAAACTGTAACCAATTTTATAGAATATGACTTTAAATTTGATAAATACGTATTGGATGAAGCTATGCAAAAAATCATTTTTATCTTTGGTTGTACTGATACTTTTTGGAGTTCAGGCTTGGTCACAAGAAAACCGCAGTTTTAAAATTTTCCAGTTTCCTGCCAATAAAATTCCGACGATTGATGGAAATTCCGACGATTGGAAAATAGTTCCTGATAGTTATGCTGTTGGAATGGGCGAATTATGGGATGACAGTGGAAAACAGACTAAAGCTGATCCGAAAAATCTGGATGTGAGTGTAATAGTGGCTTGGGTAAAAGGATTGAATCGGCTGTATTTTTTATACGAAGCGTACGATAATTATTGGGATTTTTCTTTGACGGGTTTACACAATGATATATTTGAAGTCACAGTCGACGGCGATCAATCCGGTGGTCCGTTTATTGATCGGTTTCATCCCAATAAATCATTGACAAATACGATGGATGCCTATTTCTCCTATCATGGCGTTCAGGCACAAAACTATCATATTTTCACCCCTTCGGAAGGAAAAGATTGGGCTTTAGCTTGGGGAAGTCAACCTTGGATCAAGGAACTGCCTTATGCTAATGCTGCGACCCATTATAATTTTAAAACCGGAGAATCAGGAAAATTGACATTAGAGTTTTGGATTACTCCTTTTGATTATGCTGGAAATGATCCTGAAAGAGCTATTGAATCCCTATTGGAAGAAAATAAAAATATAGGACTTTGTTGGGCAATAATTGATTATGATGATGTGAATAAAGAGGCCAATAACGGGTTTTGGAACTTATCAAAAGAACATACCATGTACGGAAATGCCAGCTATAGTTTGCCTTTTAAATTAATGCCACTTGAAGATCAATTCAAAAAAGGAATAGCTGCAAAATGGTCTTTTAATGTGGTTGATATGGATCGAAGAATGGTTGCTTTTATAAATAAATCCGAGGGGGAAATCAAATCGTGGAAATGGGATTTTGGGGATGGAACAACTTCTTCAGAGCAAAACCCAATACATCAATATAAAGAAGCTGGAAAATATATTGTGGTTTTAAATATTGAAGGCCCTAAAGGAAAATCTAGACTTTCCAAAGTTTGGGATGTTGCAGTAAAATAAATAATAATATCATAAATGTTTTAAAATGATGCATAATAAATTAAACTTATGTTTGCCTGCAGCCTTTATAGCGCTATTATTTGTAGGCTGTAAAACGTATAAAAACACTACTGAAACAGGAATAGTGTTAACCAATAATTCTAGTTTGGAATTAACAGATAAACCAATTTCTATCGCAAAAAAGCTGTTGCCTGTAAAAGAGAATTTGAATAATTACCCTGTATTGGTTTATAAAAATGACACTATCCCTTCTCAAGTTAATGATTTAGATGGCGATGGAAAATGGGATGAACTATTTTTAGTGACCAATTTTTCAGCCAATGAAAAGAAAAACACCCAACTTGTTTGGGTAAAAAAAGCACCTAAATTTACGATTAGAACTAGCGCAAGATTTGGAAAAAGAGAAGCCGAAAATGAACCCTTACAACCCGCAACCGAAGAAACTGTAAATGCGAATCAAGTCTATAAAAAACTAGGTTTTCAAAAATACCAAACCGATGGTCCTTCCTGGGAAAATGACAAAGTAGGTTTTAGACATTATCTTGACGGTAGAAATGCCAAAGATGTTTTTGGAAAAAAAATACCCGCTATTACTCCGGAAAATGTTGGGATTAGCAGTAAGGGAGCCGTAGAAGATAATTATCATGTGATGTATGATTGGGGAAGAGATGTTTTTCCCGTGGGTAATTCAGCAGGCCTTGGAGGTTACGCTTTACTTGTAGGCAATGAAATTAATAGACTTGGAATTCTTGGAACGGATACTTTGAATAATATTGAAAGAACCACTTTTAAAATTGTGAGTGAAGGACCTGAAAATTCTGTTTTAAGTTATGATTATCACAATTGGAATGCATCGGGAAATAAGTATCAAGTAAAAGAAATTACGTCTATCTGGCCCGGAATGTATGGCTTTAAAAACACAGTTAGTTTGGATGGACTTAAAGGAAACGAAATGTTACTTATTGCCTTGTCAAACATTAACAATCAAAAGCCTTTAAATGTAGTTGAAGCCGGTAATTTTGTTTGTCTTATACAACATGATAACTTAGGTTATAATCGCGAATGGATTATGGGAACAGCAATAATAGTTCCTAAAAAAGGCTATAACGGCTATATGGAAGCGCCTAAAACAGGGCAAATAACCAATTCTTATTTGGCTAAATTCAAAGTCGAAAACAATGAGCCAATCAGTTATTATGCCATTGCAGCTTGGGAATTGAGTGCCGATAAAAATTTTAAGGATGCCAATTATTTCACCAATTATGTGACCAATTTGGCAAAACAACTTGCAGCCGAAATTACTGTTATTATAAAAAAATAAACTAATAATCCCTATTTTGGAGTTTCTAGCTTTATGAAACGGGAAGACAAAAACGGATAACTATATTCGATTAAAACAGATGAAAATTCGATATTTTTTAAAGGCGCTGGTTTTCATGTTATTACTATCAATTCTGATATTAACGGCATCGTTCATTATAAAGGATACCAACCTTTATGAAGATAAAACAGCTAAAGATTTTGCTGATGCAAATGGTCCAGCTCCATATATTTTATGGCAATGGATGAATGGCTGTGTAACCAAAGAGGGAATTACATCTGATTTGGAAGCATTTAAAAAAGTGGGTATAAAAAATGTTCAACAATTTTTGGTAGGCGGATCTGAAGCCGATATTACCGACCCAAATATTACCGTTTTAGGTGATAAATGGAACGACTTAATGAAATTTTCATTAGACGAATGCCAACGATTAGGACTTGATTTTGGAACTCATAACTGCCCTGGATGGTCATCAAGTGGTGCGCCTGGTCTAAAGGTGGAAGATTCTATGCAAAAACTGATTTGGGTTAAAACATCGGTTTCCGGGAAAACGGCTAAAGGAACTACTATTGCCAAAGGTGAAATAGAGGTAAAATGGAATTATTATAAAGATATATGCTTGATTGCTATACCCAAAGACGCAACAATTCTCACTAAAGATAACATCATCGTTATTACAGATGGTCTTGATAATGCTGATCGATTAAAAAAATCACTACCGGAAAGGCAATGGGAAATAGTGCGATTTGGACATACCACTACCGGAGAAATGAATCTAACTGCCCCACTATCCGGACAAGGTCTGGAAGTAGACAAAATGAGCCGAAATGCACTTGACAAATTTTGGACTTTATATCCTGAAAAATTAATAGACATGGCCGGAAAACATGCTGGAAAAACATTCAAGCGACTTGAAATTGACAGTTATGAAGCGGGATTACAGGACTGGACTCCCAAAATGGCAACCGAATTTAAAAATCGCAGAGGCTATGAATTACTTCCGTGGCTGGTGGTTACTGCCGGATACATTCTGGAGTCAAAAGATAGTACGGAACGTTTCAAATACGACCAGCAACGAACCATTAACGAACTTTTTGCCGATAACTATTACGGATATCTTGAAGAATTGGTCCATAAAGTTCCAGGATTGGAACTTGTAGTTGAACCTTATGGAACGGGAAAGAAAAGTTTTGATGAAACAGCTATTCGTGGTATTGGGGATATCGTTATGTGTGAATTTTGGACAAAACCAACCACTTGGGGCTGGGAAACCCTTTTGCCAGTTTCCAGTAATGCACATATAAACGGTAAAAAAATTGTGGCAGCAGAAGCTTTCACAGGCCAACCACAGTATGCTTTCCAGATTGATCTTGCCGATTTGAAAGCCACAGGCGACCAAGCATTTTGTGAAGGAGTAAACCTTTTTGTACTTCATGCCAGTGCGCATCAACCATGGCCGCAATTGAAGCCGGGGATGACAATGGGATGGTGGGGGACGCAATTCGGTCCATCACAAACTTGGTGGGATCATGGCGCGACGGAGTGGGTACAATATTTAACACGCTGTCAACTCCTGCTTCAAAAAGGCTTGTTTGCGAGTGATTTGTGTTATTTACAGCTCTACAGACAAAAGAAAACATTTATTCCGGAGGGTTATAAAGCAGATGTTTGTAATGAAAAAGAGTTGCTGACCCGTTTCTCCGTTAAGGATAATAAACTGGTCCTTCCCGATAATATGACCTATAAAATGTTGGTATTGCCAAACCGTTGCAAGATAGAACCGGAACTTGCCCGTAAAATAGAAAAACTGGTCAATGATGGAGCCATTGTAGTTGGAAATGGATTTACAGGTAGTCCAGGCTTAAACAACTTTGCGGTGGTTAATCGCGAAATGCGAAGTATTAGTGAACGTTTGTTTGGTTCGTTTGGAGCAAAAGATGTCACTGAAAAAAAAGTAGTAAACGTGGGTAAAGGAAAAGTCTATTGCGGCTATTCTGCGGAGGAAGCTTTGGCATTAGAAAACATTTCGAAGGATGTTGAGGTATTAGACAATGAAAAAAATCTTGCCTGGATTCATCGAAATGATGGAAATGAAGATTATTATTTTATTTCAAATCAAGCATCAGAAAATAAATCATATAGGATAAACTTTCGAATAGAGAATATGAAACCGGAACTTTGGGATCCTGTTTCCGGAAAAATGACGAATGCATTAGTGTGGAAAAATATTAACAACCAAACTATGGTAACGCTAGACATGGAAGCCAATGGCTCTTGTTTTGTTGTATTTCGCAAAAAAAGTGAAAGCCAATTAAATTCCATTAAGAATATTTCGCTAAACGGTGAGGATTTAAAAATAAACTCTTATCTAACACGAGATAATCAACTGATTTTAAATAAAAAAGGTGTTTATAAAGTAAATTTTCAAGACAATAAAACCATTACAAAAAAACAGGATAAAGAAGCTGAAAAGATGCTTTTAAACGACAATTGGGATGTTCGTTTTCAGGAAAATAGTGGAACACCATCGGCTGCTCATTTTGAGAAACTCATTTCATGGCCATTGCATTCGGATTCCGGTATTCGGTTTTTCTCAGGAACTGCACATTACAACAAATCGTTTCAACTCCATTCAAAACAGTTGAAATCCAATAAACGTATTTTATTGGATTTAGGGAAAGTAAAAAATATTGCCACCATTACGGTAAATCAGAAAAAAGTTGTGGTGATTTGGAAACCTCCATTCTCGGTAGATATAACAGACTATTGTAAGGCAGGTGAGAACCAATTGGAGGTGATGGTTACTAACCTTTGGCCCAATCGTATTATTGGTGATAAAACAGAACCCGAAGATTGTGAGTGGGGACCTATTCGTGACTTTCCTTATGTGAAACCCGTTCCCATAATTGGGCGGAACCTTCAAACGGTACCTGAATGGATTATTAATAAAACAGCGCGTCCGAGTATAAATCGCATTACTTTTTGCACAATGGATTTGTTCGAAAAAGACACGCCATTATTAGCTTCAGGATTAATTGGACCAGTACAAATAAATATTGAGGACATTTGGGATTTAAAAAATAATAAATAACAACTTTCATATTTAATAAATAACTAACTAAAAACCATAAATTTAAAATCATAACGCTATGAAACATTACCACATCCCAGTTGTAGCCTTGCTTTTTTTGGGCAGCCTAACTTCAGTAAATGCGCAAAAAAACGATGCAACTGCCCCGCTGCACTTACTTCAACCCGATTACCCTACACATTATGGAGCTCCTAAAAAAGATAGCATCAAAAAGGTATTGGACAGAGTTTATAAATTTCTGGATGCAAATTCAGCTTCTAAAATTGTAAATGCAACCACAAAAGCCGAAATCACGAATTATAAAAAAGGCAATGAAGACATCATGTTTGAGCCAGGTGCTTTTAGACTTACCAGTTACGAATGGGGAGTTACTTATGCGGGAATGCTTTTAGCTTCTAAAGCTACGGGCGAAAAATATTTTGCTGATTATTCTAACAAACGAATCAAATTAATCGCCGATATCGCCGAAAATTATCAAGAGAAAAACATCAAAGATAAAGACATGCTCAAAACCTTGCATCCTGAAGCATTAGATTTTGCAGGAGCACTTTGTGCAGCCTTTATAAAAGCAAAGCAAGAGGGACTAAAAGCAAATGTAGATCCGCTGATTAATAATTATATTGATTTCATCAGCAACAAACAATTTAGATTGCAAGACGGAACTTTGGCCAGAAACAGACCTCAAGACAACACACTTTGGTTAGACGACATGTTCATGAGCGTACCTGCACTTGCCCAAATGGGTAAATATACAGGAGATGTTAAATATTTTGATGATGCCGTAAAACAAGTCAACCAGTTTTCGGGGAGAATGTTTAATAAAGAAAAAGGAATTTATATGCACGGTTGGGTGCAATCCATGGAAGACCATCCTCAATTTCACTGGGGTAGAGCTAATGGTTGGGCAGTGATGACAATGGTTGAATTATTGGAAGTTTTGCCTAAAAACCACCCAGGATATGCAGGAGTTTTGGCGCAATTGCAAGCACATATCAAAGGATTGGCAAAATACCAAGACGGAACTGGTTTTTGGCACCAATTATTGGATAGAAATGATACTTATCTAGAAACTTCGGCAACAGCCATTTATACCTATTCAATTGCCAGAGCCATTAATCGTGGTTATGTTGATAAAATGACTTATGCACCAGCGGTTCTATTGGCTTGGAATGCAGTAGCCTCCAAAGTCAATGACAAAGGACAAGTAGAAGGAACTTGTGTGGGGACAGGAATGGGATTTGACCCTGCATTTTATTACTATCGTCCCATAAATGTATTTGCAGCTCATGGTTATGGGCCTGTTTTATTGGCTGGATCTGAAGTGATTTTGTTATTGAAAGACAGCCAATTTGAAATCAACGATAGTTCAGTCCAATTAAAGATAGAAGGAAAAAATAACCAGCACAAATGAAAATTAAAATCCTTTTAAATACCATTATACTATTCGTTACGGCTACTACTTTTGGTCAAATTGGCACGCGGTTTGCTTCAGAAAAAAAAATAGTTAAAGACCCTGTTACGGGTCAGGAACTAATTTTTTTAACGACGAAATCGGCTGGTGATTCTAAAACATATCCAACGCATCCTCAATGGACTTCAGATGGGGAATGGCTCATATTTAGATCTAACAGAGTTAAAGGGGAAGCTATTGCCGTCAATGAAAAATCAGGTGTACTGGTCCAGGTTACAGAAGGAGGCTACTCGGGTACATTATGTATAGCGCAAAAGTCTATGAAATTATACTTTATGCGTAAAGGACCAGAGGAGAACATGCAAATCATAGAATTAAATCTGGGCACTGTATTTGAAGACAGTAAATCGGGGAAAATGAAACCCGTTGCTGCTTATGAACGCCTTTGCGGTATTACTAACCCGGAAATGGGAGCTTCCGGCGATATGGCATTGGATGCCGATGAAGAAAGAGTTTATTTTAGAGTTGGAAAAGAAGAAGCCGCTAAACATTTGACTGCCGGGGTTACTCTCGAAAAAAGTTTTGGACCCAGAAATATGGGCGCAGGTCCGGGAGGAATAGGCAGCATGAATTTGAAAACAGGCGAGTTGAAGCACGTGATATCCGTACCTTTTCAAATTGGACACATCCAATCGAATATATGGAATTCGGGCGAAATTATTTTTTGCTGGGAAACAGGAGGGAAGTCGCCGCAACGTACGTGGACTGTTATAGCAGATGGTACGGGTTTACGTCCTTTGTATCCTGAATCTGATTTTGAGTGGGTCACGCATGAGGCTGTAATTTCCAAAGACGAAGTAGCCATGGCCATTATGGGACATCGAAAAATTGATATTGAGAAGGATACTCCTGTGGAAGTTGCTGCAAACGGCGAGATCAGAAATCCGGTAAATCCGGGGCAAGAAAGTAATTGGGGAGCCACGGGAACTCGAGAAAAACCTACAGGTCTTGCCATTGTAAATCTGAGAACCAGGGAAATGATTATTGCAGGACAAACTAAAAGCGGCAGTGGTTTATGGCACGTTCACGGATCTGCTGACGGGAAGTGGGCAGTGGGAGATGATTTTTCGAGAAGTTTATATTTGATTGATCGAAAAACAAATGAAATGATGATGCTTACTACTGGTCATAAAGAAACAGCAGCAGACCACTTGCATCCTACTTTTAACAGAGAAGGAACAAAAATAGAAATACAATCGGCGATGCTTTCCGAAGACAATCGTTCTATGAATATATGTATTGTCAACGTACCGAAAGAATGGTTGAAACGTAAATAAGAAAATTAAATATAATAGTAACATAATACAATAAATTAAGAGTATAATGAGAAATATTTTCAGATTGTTAATTTGCCTTATCGGATTTTCGCAAATAACATTTTCGCAAAAAAATAATAATGACACCTTTCCTGATGGGACTTTAATCCCAAATTGGTTTAAAGATTACACTAAAATTGAATTAAAAAATTTGGGCAAAAAATATAGTGTCACTGATTATGGTGTAAGTAATGATAGTGCAAAAATTCAAACTCTCGCCATACAGAAGATTATTGACAAGGCGTCAGCAAATGGAGGAGGTGTAATTGTGATTCCGAAAGGTGTTTTTCTGAGTGGCGCTTTGTTTTTTAAACCTAAAACAAGTTTATATATTTCCGAAGGAGCTACTTTGAAAGGTTCGGATAATATTTCGGATTATCCAATCATGCCTTCACGAATGGAAGGTCAAAATTTAGATTATTTTCCTGCTTTAGTAAATGCTTATGGAGTTGATGGTTTCTCCATTTCAGGCAAAGGAACTCTAAATGGGAATGGTTCAAAGTATTGGGAAGCCTTTTGGGCAAGACGTAAAGTAAATCCAAAATGCACCAATCTAGAAGTTTCAAGACCCAGATTAGTATTTGTTTGGAATTCTAATAATGTGCAACTTCAAGATGTAAAATTGATTAATTCAGGTTTTTGGACCAATCATTTTTATAAATGTAATAATGTAAAAATATTGAATGTTTATATTTTTTCCCCGCACCTAGAAGCTAAAGCCCCAAGTACAGATGCCATCGATATTGATATTTGTTCTAATGTTCTTATAAAAGGCTGTTATATGTCTGTAAACGATGACGCTATAGCATTAAAAGGAGGCAAAGGACCTTATGCAGATCAGGATAAAAATAATGGTCCAAATTCTAATATTATTATTGAAGATTGCCATTTTGGATTTTGTCATTCGGCATTAACAAACGGAAGCGAATCGATTCATAACAGAAATGTGATCATGCGTAATTGCCAAATTGACGGAGCTTCAAGATTATTATGGCTTAAAATGAGACCTGATACGCCTCAAAGATATGAGTTTATTAGGGTTGAAAATATAAAAGGAGAAGCTAAAACGTGTCTTGCGATTTTTGCATGGAAACAATTTTTTGACTTAAAAGGGCGACCAGACGTACCCTTATCATACGGGGATAATATTACGTTAAAGAATATTGATCTTAAATGTGATACTTTTTATGGAGTAGAAAAAGATCCTAACGTTCGTTTATCCAATTTCACCTTTGAAAATTTGAATATTGAAGCTACTAATACGGCTATCGATAAAAGCATAATAAAGGGAGTAACTTTTAAAAATGTTTACATCAACAAAAAACGAATAGAATAATTCTTATCCATACTATATTGTGCCGATAGTACAGAATGCTATAAAAAAACGAAAGAGGAATTTAGACTTTTTTTAAATTATTAAATATGTTCAAAAACTGCTTTTTAAAGTATGTTAAAAATTTTTTAACTGTCGTAATCCTTTTTATTTGTAGCTTTTCAAATGGACAAGATCCCCCAAAAAAATTCCAAAACCCTATCCTGCCGGGATTTAATCCCGACCCTTCTATTTGTAGAGTAGGTGACGATTACTATTTGGTTACTTCTTCTTTTTCATGGTATCCGGGTATTCCTATTTATCATAGTAAGGATTTAGTAAACTGGGAGCTTATAGGGCATGGAATTACTCGTCCCGAACAACTTAATTTCAATGGCATAAAGGATAAAAACGGAATTTGGGCGGTTACCATTCGATATCACAATGGATTGTTTTATCTCATAACAACCTGTTCTGATTGTGGTGGAAATTTCTATATCACCGCTAAAAATCCTGCTGGACAATGGTCTGATTCTGTCTGGCTAAAAGATGCGGCCAGAATCGATCCTTCATTGATGTGGGACGATAATGACAAATGTTATTATTCTGGAAACAGCTGGGATTTTAAAAAATCATGGGCGGGACAATGTGCTATTTGGGCACAAGAATTGGATTTAAAACAACAAAAGTTAGTTGGTGAAAAAAAAATACTAACTTATGGATATGCAAATAATGCGGGTTATGCCGAATCCCCTCATATCTATAAAATAAATGGAGACTATTTATTAATAGCTGCCGAAGGGGGAACAGACATGTATCATTCCATTACAGCACATCACAGTTCTTCGATATTAGAACCCTTTAAAGCTGATAAAATAAATCCCGTATTATCACATCGGCAATTAGGAAAGGATTATCCAATTCAGGCGGTAGGTCATGGCGATTTGGTACAAACCCAGAACGGAGACTGGTGGGCAGTCGTGCTTGGCAAAAGACTTGTAGACGAACAAATACCGCTTTCCCAGGAAACATTTCTATGTAAAGTAAATTTCGAAAATGATACACCAATATTTAATCCCGGCTACGGAAAATTTTTACTGGAGCAGGAGCGTCCTAACCTTCCATGGACACCTGTAAAAATAGAACCTTTCAGAGATGAATTTAATTCGGATAGTTTAGCCTTAAAATGGCACACCGTCAGAACACCTAAAGAAAAATGGTACAGTTTGGACAAGGGTTTTTAACCTTGAAACTGCGTCCACAAGTCGTAGACAGTTTAGGTAATGCATCCATGCTTATACAACGCACCAGTCATGTTTAATTTTCAGCGTCCACTAAATTAAATTTCAAAACCTCAAAGGAGAACGAACAAGCCGGTTTGATAATTTACCGCACAAATGAAAGTTATTATATGCTTATGAAAGAAAAGCCACGAATTGTGTTAATTAGAAAGTTTAATGGTAAAAAAGAGATTATAGCGGAAGCTCCTTACACTAAACCAGAAGTTTATTTTAATGTTAAAGCAGACAAATTAGATTTGCAGTTTAGTTTTGGCGAAGCATTAGACCACATGAATATTATTGGTGGTATACAAAGCTTATTGGTAATTTCAGAAAGCAGCGTTAATAAATTTAATGGTACAGGTATTGGTGTGTATACAACCAGTAATGGTCAAATAAGTAAAACCAAAGCTTCTTTCGATTGGTTTGAATACAAATATTAGAAATAGTACAGTATACTATTAAAAGCAGAAAAAAATAATTTAGATTAAAAAAATCATATATGTTCAGAAATAGTTATTCCATTTTCAGACAATTAAGCAAAAAAATATTTTGCATTATCTTTTTAATCAACTCTTCCTTTTTATTTGCACAACTCCCGGGGAAAATGGAAGCCATATATTCTGGAACGCCTTGGTTTGACCAAAACGGAAATGTTGTAAGTGCACACGGCGCCAATATCATTAAAGATAAAGGTAAATTCTATCTTTTTGGTGAAGCCCATAGTGATACTAATAATGCTTTTGCTGGATTTAATTGTTACTCCTCAAAAGATCTTTATAATTGGAAATTTGAGCAAATAGCACTTCCTGTGCAAAATTCGGGTAAATTAGGTCCTAGCCGAGTTGGTGAAAGGGTTAAAGTAATGAAAAATCCTAAAACTAAAGAGTATATTATGTTTATGCATGCTGATTCGATTACTTATAAGGATCAGTTTGTGGGTTATGCGACTTCAAAAACGATTAAAGGCCCTTACGAATTTAAAGGCCCATTGCTTTTTAATGGCAAACCTATAAAAAAATGGGATATGGGAGTTTTTCAAGATAAAGATGGTTCCGGATACATCCTTATTCATGGTGGTGAAATTTATAAATTGGGCGACGATTACAAATCTGTTGTTGAGCAAGTAAATAAAAACATGACATCAGGATTTGAATCCCCTACCATGTTAAAAAAAGACGGTCTTTATTATCTTATTGGCTCAAACCTTACCAGTTGGGAACGCAATGATAATTACTATTACACTTCTAATTCGATCAGAGGCCCTTGGATATCCAGAGGACTTATTGCTCCGGAAGGGACATTAACCTGGAATTCACAATCAACTTTCGTATTACCTATTGAAGGGACAAAAGGCACTACCTATATGTTTATGGGCGACCGCTGGTCTTTCCCTAAACAGGCCTCATCGGCAACGTATGTTTGGCAACCTCTTTTAATATCAGGAACTTCAGTATCCATGTCTACTTATCAGGAAGCGTGGCAACCCAATACTTCAACTGGACTTGCAACTCCGTTGGAAACCTTTGATATAATTATCGAAAATACGGACAAGCAAATTCAATATATTGGGAAATGGAACCATCTCAATAATAAAGATTTAGTGTCTGAAAGTAAATCAGACGACAAAGACGCCTCTTTTTCAATCAAATTTAGCGGTCGACAAATTGCTTTATACAGTTATGTGGGGACCGAAAACGGTTATGCGCGAGTGGTACTGTCCGATAAAAAAGGACATCCACTATTAAGCTCCCTGATTGACCTATATAGTAAATCAGCTCTGTCAACACCAGTATTCGTCTCTCCACTTTTAAAAAAAGGTGATTATAACTTAACCGTTTATGTAACAGGGGAAAGATCAAATTGGTCTGATAAAAGTAAAACAAATTATGGCAGTACCGGAAACTTCGTTTCTCTTGACAAAATAATAATAAATAACTAGACTTTCCGAAGACAATAAATCAATAAATAGCTGCATTGTTCCAATATCGGAATAGCAGCTAAACGAAATAAAAAGATTGATGCTCAAAATGCGGATATCAATAAAAAACGAATCAAGTAATTTTTGAAATTAAATAAACCGAAATGAAAAAAAGCTTCCTTATTTTATTCCTACCACTATTCTATTTCTTTACCATAACTTCTTATAGTCAGGATAAGAGTGCAATAAATTATTCCATTATAACTTCAAATCAAACAGCGACTATTTTTATTGACAGTGATACCGATGAATTAGTGGTTTGGGCAGTGAATGAATTGGCTGACGATATTCAAAATATAAGCGGTAAAAGACCTCAAATTGCTACTGCCAAAACGTTTTCGAACAAAGGAATATACATTGGAAAAGTATCTAGTGCGCTATTCAAATCAAAATTAATACAGCAAAAATTATCAGGTCAATGGGAAAAATTTTGTATCAATAAAGAAAAAGATAATCTTTTGGTAGTGGGAAGTGATGTCCGAGGGACAGTATTTGCAATTTTTGAAATGGCGGAACGTCTGGGTATTTCTCCATGGAAATGGTGGGCAGATGTTCATCCCATAAAAAAAGAAACAGTGTCGCTAAAATTACCTAAAAACGGCATTATTTCATCGCCATCAGTACAATACCGTGGCATTTTCTTAAACGATGAAGATTGGGGATTACAGCCTTGGGCAGCCAAAACTTTTGAAACCGAAACAAAAGATATTGGTCCTAAAACGTATGAGAAAATATTTCAATTGCTATTGCGTTTGAAATCCAATACCATTTGGCCAGCCATGCATCCGTCTACAAAAGGTTTTTTTACGATTGCCGGAAATAAAGAAATAGCTCAAAAATACCATATCATTATAGGTTCTTCCCATGCCGAACCCATGCTAAGAAATAATGTTGATGAATGGAAACCAAAAATTCATGGTGATTATAATTATTTTACCAATAAAATACAAGTAGATAAATATTGGCAGGATCGATTAGATGAATTGAAATCTGCTCAAAACGAAACGATCATGACTTTAGGAATGAGAGGCGTACATGACAGTAAAATGGAAGGTGCAAAAGATTTACAGGAGTCTGTCACGATGGTGGAAAAGATAATTGGTGTGCAGCGTAACATGCTATCCAATACTTTTAAAAAACCTTTAAAGGACATTCCTCAAGCATTTGTACCCTACAAAGAAGTGTTAGAAATGTATGATAACGGACTTAAAATTCCTGAAGATGTCACTTTAGTCTGGCCTGATGATAATTATGGATACATTAGACGCTTAAGCAATACCGAAGAGCAAAAAAGACCCGGAGGCGGTGGCGTTTATTATCATTTAAGTTATTGGGGAAGACCTCACGATTACCTTTGGCTAAGTACCACCCAACCTGGTTTGATATGGTACGAAATGAAAAAAGCCTATGAAAATGGCGCAAAAAAAATGTGGATTGTCAATGTGGGTGATATCAAACCAGCCGAGTATGATATGGAGTTCTTTCTGGATATGGCTTGGGATATCAATAGCATCAAATCAGATGGGATTAAGCACTATTTAAAAAACTGGATCAGCAGAGAGTTTTCTCCATACATGGCAGAAGATTTAAGTGCTGTATTTGAAGAACATTACCGATTGGCATTCCTCAGAAAACCGGAATACATGGGATGGAGCCAGACAGAGCCAACAACACCAATAAAACTTTCCGATTTTACTGCAGAAGAATCTTTGGAAAGAATAAAAGCCTACGATAATTTGATTAACAAAATAGGTGACTTGTATTCTACTGTTGCAGTAGATACGTCATCACCTGTTCCCGATGAAAGAGAGGATGCTTATTTCCAATTGGTGGTTTACCCAATTGAAGGAGCGGCATATATGAACCATAAATTTTTATATTGGAATTTGGCGGCATTGACAACCGATTTGAAACAAAAGGAAAAATATTTGAATTTATCGGCGAAAGCTTTTGAGAAGATCAAAGAACTCACGGCATATTACAACAACGGCTTGAGTAAAGGAAAATGGAATGGGATGATGTCGATGCATCCGAGAAATTTACCGGTTTTCGATTCCATAAAAACATTGCCAAAAGAAATTCCAGTAAAACAAAGTCCAAAATCCGTGATTACGATACAGGCAAACAAATTTGTTGCCAGTAAAGCCTCCAAAAACTATAAATGGGAAACGATTAATGGTTTAGGGTTCAGTAATAATGCAGTTACTTTATTTCCATTCAAGCACAGTTATTTTAAGGATGTAAAACCTTCAATTTCTTATGAATTTGTAGTAGATAATACAGGTAATTACGAAATAGAAATTCATTTGCTCCCAACTCATGCTAACAAGTTTGACCATGAAGTAGGAGTACAAATAGACGGAAAAGAAACAAAGTCTTTTTTGATTAACACCAAAGATAGAGATACTGCATGGAAAGAAAATGTATTACGAAACAGTGCGATTATAAAATTGCCAGTTTCATTTGCAAATATTGGAAAGCATACTGTCACTATCACAGTCAATCAAACCGGAATTGTTTTAGATCAATTGGCTGTTTATCTTTTGGAACAGGGAGGCTCTTATGAAATACCAGCCTATAAAGAAGAAAAATAAGTGCTGTTAAAAAATAAAAACACCCTCCTGAAATCTGATTTTTGGGAGGGTGTTTTTATTTACAGGAATGAACCATCATAAAAAAACTATGCACAAAAAATGTCTTTTTGAGAAAAACAAGTTGCATGGTACACAGAATTAGTTATCAGTAGTTTTAAAAAGATTAACCTATTCAAAACAACCTAAATCAGGAGCGGTTCCTTTAAATGGAAACCCAATAGCAGTTCCAGCGTTAATTATATTACTTGCAGCATTTAATCTAAAGAAATTATTTTTAGGCAGACTTCCATCAGCTTGTCTGGGAGCCGTTAAAAGCGTTTCATCTAGGCTTAAAAAATCGGAATCATTAATCGTTAGATTGAGGTCAAAATAATTGTGGGTTAACGTACAAGCAGATTTGTCGATATCCGTCAATTCTTTTTCCGTGGCTTTGTAGCCCAAGTTGTTGCTCATTACATGAGCCCAGCCTGGAACATTGGTGAGATAATCCGCCGTGTTGGCAGCTTTTCTGTTCAGCATATTATAGTTTCTCTTATTTCGATACGCCGAATTATTATACCAATTGCTTCCGTTTAAATGATGATTGGAATAAAAACCACTTTGCTTGTTTCCCACCACCAGACAAAACCGAATAGTGTTCCGAGGTATTGGATTAGGTATTTTGTCCAGAGGACTACCACCATAACCGCCAACCTTAAAACCATTGCCGTCGGCACGGCTTATAAAGTCCGAGGTATAGCCATTGTAAAAAGCCCAACAATTTTCAATTAAAACAGTTTCTCCAGAATTAATTAAATCAAAGCCGTCATCACTATTAAACCAAGCGCGACATCCTCTAAAGATGTTGTTTTTATTGCCAATAGGAGCGTGGCATCCAAAACCATCGGTATTTCCTCCTTTGCCACCTTCGGATACTGAATCCCAATTTCTGAAGGCATCACAATTTAATATTAGGTTATTGGAACCTTTCAATATGTAAACGCCAATAGCCATATTATCATGTAGTTGCAGTTTTTCCAGTGTGTTATTGCTACCTTGAATCTCAAAACATTCGGATTGGGTATGGGTTGTTATTGTTACTTGAACACCAGTTATTTCAATGCCTTTGATGCGAATATTGCTTCCATTGACATAAAATGCTATAATGCGATAATTGGCGGGGGTAATGTTGTTATAATTAAATACTGGTGTTTCGTTTGGAAAAGCTAAATAACTGATTCCGCTTTTGTCCAGTTTGGTGACATAAGCCATAGCACGATTATATGCTGCTATTTGTTCTACTCTCATTGTATACATACCGCCTCTGATGTAAACGGTATCTCCAGCACTAGCTAATTCCTGGGCTCTTTTTATGGTTTCGACAGGCTTGTCTATACTTCCAATATTGGAATCTTTTCCATTCGGAGCAACATAATATTCGGCTGCAAAAGAATACAAACTGCTTACAAGGAATGTCAGTATTAGAATTTTATGTTTCATATATGTAAAAAATATTAGTCAGTTGTCATATATTGTCTCGCCTTTTTATTTATTGATGTTTGCTTGTGTAAACTTGTTGTTTGTGGCGATTTCATAAATATCCAATGGAGTTTTAAAATAGTGGATGAGATTATTTCGCGGAAATCTCAATATACTCTTTCAATCCACATTCTTTTATTTTTTTGAGACTCTCCGCTACGGTAAGTGCATTGAGATTGGCACCTTCGAAACCAGTATGGGTATGGTCTTTTGGGAAAAATGTTTTTACAGTCTCTTTGCCTAAAGCTTCGTATTTCAAGGCTACAATTTCGTTTAAATCGACATAAAAAGCGCCCGCATTAGTTGCCGCTATTTTCGACCATCCGCCATAAGAATCACTTCTGCGTTCTACTTTGTCGTTTGGCCATTCGTTTCTTGGAGTCTGGCTCAAAACGATAGGAATAGCTCCTTTTGCTTTGGCTTCTTTAATAAACGTTTCCATATACCACCCAAAAGTGTGCACTGTTTCGGTCAAACTGTCCCGAACTACTTCTTGGGTTTCATTGCCGTTTCCTTTTAGTGAACCCCTAAATTTTTCTTTATCAACCGCTCCGGCATCGTTATGACCAAATTGTATCATTACGAAATCGCCCGGCTTCAATTGATTTTTTACCGCATCCCACAATCCTTCCTTGGTAAAGGTGCGCGTGCTTCTTCCGCCGCGGGCTTTGTTGATGACTTCAATTCGCGTGGTGTCGCAATAGGTGGGAAAAGCAACACCCCAGCCCACGGCATTGGGATTCTCGCCATTATTCGCCATTGTCGAATCGCCAATTAAAAATACTCTTTTCTTGACAGGAAGAACAATTTTTGGATTTTTTAAAATATAATTTTTCAAGGAATTATCGCTTTTTTTCAATTCATTGATAATTACCGAAGCAGAAAGTACGGCTCCTTTCGCTGATGTATGGGTGTGGTCGCGTTTGTAGAAATAGGTTCCGGTTACTTTTGCTTCACCCAATTTTTCCATTTCGATGGCCATATTATCGTTGAGTTCGATAAAAGTCACTTTTTCTTGTTCAGCGATTTGTCGCGCCCACAATCCATAGGATTTATTGTTGCGAGGCACTTTGCCTTCCTTCCAATCATTTCTCGGAATCGAAGAACAAATCACTGGAATTGCACCTTTGGATTTGGCATCTTTAACCAGTTTTCTAATATACCAACCATAGCTATGAACGACTTCGTGTTTCTTGGTCAGCATATTGTCGATTTCTTCGGTTTCTTCACCAATCCCTTTGATAGTTCCTCTGGCTCTGGAATCATCATTTAAAGGCCCATCATCATTATGTCCAAATTGAATCAGCACATAATCTCCTTTTTTTAGTTTATTGTAAACAGGCAACCACAAACCTTTGTCTTGAAAAGTTCTACTACTGGTTCCGCCCAAAGCGTGGTTTTCGAGTCTAACTTTCGAAGTGTCCAAAAATTGGCCTATGTAATCTCCCCAGCCCCAAAGTCCACCGTCACCTTTGCCACTGCCATTTTTTACGGTTGAATCTCCAACGGTATAAACAGTTGGTTTGTTTTTTTGTTTTTCCGTAAAATTAAATAACAAAAATGCTAAACAGATGACAGAAAGTATTTTAATCAATTTCATATTTTAAGGTATAAATTTTATTTTTCAGTTAATGCTCTAAAATCGAACCAAAGATTCATTGAAATTCCATCATCACCCTTTTTGATACGGATGTTGGTAGCTTGACTTTCTGGCCCTTGGTGTTCCAAAGGTTTGAAATCACGCATTGCTGGAATTTCATACATAAAGGAAATGTCTCCTTCTGGAAATGCGGGTTGCGGATTGCTTCCCGGAAAACCGTTTTTAGGCAAATCGGGAGTGAATACTCGTAAAAATAAATTCTCGGATTCGCTAAATACTTTGAAAGATGATGCACCCGCTTTTAGATTCGCATCCATTACATTGGCGTGATAACCTTTGAACTCTGGATAAACCAAATTTTCAAAACTTTCCCCTGTTATGGTCGTGTTGTACTCTTTTTCCCAAATGCCATAAGTCGTTCCCTTGATTCTGTTTTTCCAAACGTGATATGGGCCTCTTCCAAACCATTTCATTCCCGTAACACCTTTTTCAGGAAAACTGAACGTGATTCCGAAAGCATTGATTTTATCTTCAAAATAAGCGCCGTCGAAACCACCGGCATTTTCGGCATTTTTCAGGGCAATTAGTTCCATTTTGAATCTTCCATCTGGATGCATTGTCCATTTTATGGAATGCAATCCACCAGAATATAGTACGGTACAAACCGAATTTTCGCCTTCTTGTACAACTTGAATTTCTTTTAGTTTGGCTTTCATCCCGATTGGGCGAGGGCCATTGGTCAGCGGAATTACTGAAGTGGCGTTTTTGACAGAAAGAATTTCACCTGTTGTTTTATCCAAAGTTACGCTGATATCGCTTCCTTTTAAAGTTACCTCATTGCCAGTTTGAACTGCAGTTGCTTTTGCTTTGGTCGTTTTGGCAACCAAAAACTTGTTCGCATAAAACTGGGCTTTGTGTATAGGCCAAGTCCAAGTATAAATTGCTGCACCGTGGATGTCATTTGCCGTTATGGACAAAACATCACCTTCGAAAAAGTTGGCTGGAACCGCAAATTTAATCTTGCGAGTTTCTCCAGGTTCAATGCTTGGAATGTCAATTTTTCCAGAGCTTAATGTTGCTGGAACGGTATTTGTATAAAGAATGTTGGCATCTGATTTCAGTACTTTATATTCCATTGTACAGGAATTCAAATTACTGAAAAGATAGTCATTGGTAACCAAAAATGCGCCATCAAAACTTTCGGTAATTTGTTTTGTTGCAAATTGAATGGGAGCCCAAACTTCTTTTACCGTATAATAACTGCCTTCTTTTTCACGGTGTGGTCCCAGAATTCCGTCGGCAGCGAGAGAACCTTTGGAATCAAATTTGGTGTCTCCTTTCCAATCCGAACGGAAAACCGCTTCGTCGAGCATTGCCCACATAAATCCTCCTGCAAACAAAGGACTTTGTTTGTAGCGCGTCCAGAAATCTTCCAAGGCAGCTCCGTGTCCGTTGTCGTAAGTTCCGTGCATAAATTCCGTTGGGAAAAACACATTTTCGCCACTATTAAATCGGTGCATTCCAGTTAAATAAGTTGGGTAGTGGTGCGTGTCCCAACCATTGAAATCAGCCCATGGGTGAATAACAATTCTTTTTTGAGGGTCATTATCTTCAAAAACTTTATCTACATCGTAATTCCAACCGCCTTCGTTACCATTGTCCCAAATAATTACGGATGGATGATTGACATCACGAGTAACCATTTCGGTGACTAATTTTGTTCCTAATTTGGTATCATACGAATTTTGCCAACCTGCCAATTCGTTCAAGACAAAAAGTCCCAAGGAATCACAAACTTCCAAGAAATGCTCGTCGGGCGGATAATGGCCACGCACGGCATTCATGTTCATGTCTTTTAATAAATTCCCGTCCAATACGCTGATGCGCTTGCTGGTGCTACGTCCGCCTTCCGGCCAAAAGGAATGACGATTGATTCCTTTCATTATGATTTTGGTACCGTTTACGTAAATTCCGTCTTTCTTTTTGAACTCCAAGGTTCGGAAACCAATTCTTTTTTCCACTTTATGAATCGCGGTTCCGTTTTGCTTTAACACCAATTCCAAATCGTATAAATTCGGTGTTTCCGTATTCCAAGGTTTTACGTTTTTCCATTGGGCAGCAATCGTTTCTTTGGTGCTTTTGGCTTTTATTGGAAAAGAAAAAGCGGCAAATTTTTCGCCATCCAAACCTTTTAAAGTTGCTTCGACAGTGGCATTCTTACCAATATTTTTAAGGTTCATATCGACAGAAATCGAACCATCCATTTTTGGATTCACCGCAATATGTTGAATTTGTGTTTTAGGAGAAACCTCCAACCAAACCGGACGATAAATCCCGCCAAACAACCACCAATCGGTTTTGCGTTCGGCTGCATTTACGGTATTGTTGCTGGAATGTTTCCACACGTGGACTTCCAGTACATTTTTGGCACCAAAGTTTAAAAGAGCCGTAATATCATACTTGAATTCATAAAAACCACCTTGGTGAATTTCTCCGGCCAACTTCCCGTTGACTTTCACTTCGGTATCGGTCATGGCTCCGCCAAAAGCGATTAGGATATCTTTGTCTTTATAATCGGCAGGAATTTCGAATTCATATTTGTACAAACCTTCTTCTTTGCTGGGTTCTTTTTGGTTCAATTCTTTATACCATCGGCCATAAGTATATTCGCCAAAACCTTCCAATTCCCATTGCGAAGGAACATTTATTTTTGACCAAGTCTTGCTGTTGTTGCCACCGGTGCAATAAAAATCCCATTGCACGGGATGTTCAAAATCTTTTCCAGAAAGATATATTTTGTCGGTTTGTTGTGCAAAACCGTTCAGCGCAGAAAACGCAGTAAGCGCAACAATAACAAAAGAGTGAAAGGTATTTTTATGTAACATAATTAGGTTTTTCAAAAGGGATTTAATTACCATCAGGTTTTGCAATTTCAAAGCGGGCACTCATCGGAAGAGTCCAATTCGAAATGTAATTCGGTTTCGTTGGGTCGTAAGCAGGAGTTTCTTTGCTGATGTATTTTTTCAAAGGAAGGTCAAGATCACGAATGCCTTTAATCACGCAAAGTGCAATTTCGTTAGCTCCAAAACTATTGAAATGCGTGTTGTCTTCCAATGCTTTTTCCTGTCCCGGAAAAGTATTGGCGGGATAATGTACCAAAGCATTTTTTGAAGCCTCAACACCCCATTTTTCATACAATTGAGTCGTCATTTGGGTAATGTCGATAAGCGGTACATTCATTTTTTTAGCTACGGCTCGCATGGCATCCGGGAAATCGCCATGTGTTGGTTTCAAAGTTCCGTCGGTATTAAAAGACCGGCGTTGTGTTGGGGTAACTAGAACAGGAATTGCACCTTTTTTTCGTGCCGTTTCAACATATTCCGTTAAATATTTGGAGTAGGATTCCCAAGCAGTATTCTCAGGGCCTTTTAATTTTTCGTCGTTATGAGCAAATTCAATAAACAAATAGTCATCTGGTTTTAGTAATCCGCTTATTTTTTTCAAACGATTGCTTCCCTTGAACGAGCTTAAAGCGGAACCTGAAACGGCATAATTGGCCACCACGACATTGTCATTAAAATAGTTGGGGATAAACTGTCCCCAAGACGCCCAAGGTTCTACATCTTGGTCGGTAACTGTAGAATCGCCAGCTAAATATACGACAGAGAGATTTTCTTCAGGAATGATTTTAATACTTTGGATAGATACAGTACCTAGAAATTCAAGAGTTAGTTTGCTGTCCCAATTGAAGGTGTCTTTTTCTCTATCTTTAAGACTAATATTGGTGGTAGCATCAATTTTGGCATTTCTAATATTTACATTAAAAGTCGTTGTTATTTGACTTCCTTTTTTTATAGAAAATTGGTTCAGCATCAGCCTTCTGGATTCTGCTTTTATGGTAATATTCGATGCTTTTTCTTTGCTTCCCATAGTTACTTCAATTCTATAATTTCCCTCGGGAACTGCTACTGAAAAGTAAGTTGGTTTTTCGGCAGTAAAAGCAGTAGGACTGATTTTTATATTTTGAGCAGTATTAAAATCAAAACCATAACCTCTTTTTGAATCGAAGATCAATTGAGAATCAATGAGCGTTCCTTTCTGAGATTTTCTCTTACTCCCGAAACAAAATAATTGGGTCTTAGTAGAATTTACATCAGAAGTTGGAGTCTTTTCTTTAGAGATGGGATTTTTATGCTCTTGCAGTAAATAATTCGAATGCATAGAAAAAAGTTCGCCCGGCAGATAACATAAAAAAACAAGTAATAATAAACGTCTAGTATTTACCAACGGTATAAGATTTAAATTTAATAGTTTTTCAAAAATAACGGTTACTTTTTAATATAGTATCCTGTACTATGATGATGAAAAATGATTACAGAATTACGCTGATATAGGGCACTATGGATATTTATAAAATCAGGTAGGTACAGGATAGTATACCAATAAAAAACAAAGAACTTGCCTGATAATTACTGAATTAAAACAAAATGAGATATATTTTTATTTTTTGGGTATTGTTAGCGAATATTAGTCTCTTTTCTTGCGGAGTAAAAAATACGAATAGTTCAGAGAAAGAAAATGGTACAAGCAGTATCAGTTTGCCTTCTTGGATTAAAAAAGTGGGATCTAAATCAACTGCTTTTAAAAAAAACAGTTATTCTGTAAATGAATTTGGAGCAATTCCAGATGGAAAAACACTAAACACAATAGCGATTCAAAAAGCAATAGATGCCTGTTCAAAAAATGGAGGGGGTGTTGTTACTTTTCAAAAAGGGATTTATCTAACAGGTTCCTTATTTATAAAAGAGGGAATCCATTTTAAAGTTGACAAAGATGTCGAAATTAGAGGAAGTCAAGATATTAAGGATTACAAACAAATAGATACCAGAATCGCAGGAATTGAAATGAAATGGCCAGCTGCCTTAATCAATGTGCTGAACCAACAAAATATTATGATTGATGGTGAAGGAATAATCAACGGTCAAGGAAAAGTATTTTGGGATTACTACTGGGATCTGCGCAAGCAATATGAACCTAAAGGATTGCGTTGGATTGTGGATTATGATGCGCAACGCCCTAGAACTATTTTAATTTCTGATTCTAAAAATATTACATTGAAGAATCTGAACATCCAACAGGCCGGTTTTTGGACAGTACAAGTGCTATACTCCCAATACATAACCGTTGATGGTATTACTATAAGAAACAACATTGGAGGTCATGGTCCAAGTACTGATGGAATAGACATTGATTCTTCGAAATGGATTTTGGTTCAAAATTGTGACATTGATTGCAATGACGATAACTTTTGTCTAAAAGCCGGAAGAGATTGGGATGGCCTGAGAGTAAATAAACCTACTGAGTATGTAGTTATTCGAGATTGTATCGCTCGCAAAGGTGCAGGACTATTGACATTAGGTAGTGAAACTTCAGGAAGTATTCGTCATGTATATGCTTCAAATATAACAGGAGACGGTACTAAAAATGGATTGAACATAAAATCAGCTTCTAATAGGGGAGGTACTGTAGAAGATGTGCTTATGGAAAATATAAAAATGGAAAATTGCAACACTTTTATACAAATATCCATGAATTGGAATCCAAGCTATAGCTATTCTAAACTTCCTGATGGATATACTGAAGAAAACTTACCGGAACATTGGAAAAAAATGCTTACCAAAGTAGAACCGGTCGCTAAAGGAATACCACATTTTAAAAACATCGCACTCAGGAATATTCATGTAACGAAAGTTGGTAAGGCTATTAGTGTTGAGGGAATGGCAGCATCTACAATTGAAAATATCACTTTGGACAACGTTTATATCGAAGCGGAAACTGCCGGAAGAATTTCTTATAGCTCTAATTGGACTCTGAGAAATGTATCTATCAAAACAAATGATGGCTCGAAAGTAAGTATAGAAAACGCAACTAATGTAAACTTTTCGGAAACACTATGGGGATTAAAAAAATAAGCATTCAAATTCTAGTTTTCATGCTTTTTCTGTCATCAATAGTAACAATTGGTCAGGAAAAAGAGCTTTGGCATGGTATTTCCCGTAAAATACACTATACTCCAGAAGGCAATAGCTTTGTTTTAAAAAATGGCTCGCGGAAATTTAACCGAGCTCTTTATGGTACTAATTCTGGATTTAGGGTTGAAGCAGGAGATTTGCCTGAATTTGCCATGTATATGCCCGGGATGGGCGGAAATTTTAAACTTGGCTTTGCCAAAGGAGAAAACAGCAAATGGATTACAGAAGCTAAAACAATAGATACTCGGTACACGCTGGGAATCATGTATTATACAATTAAAGATCCCCTTTTAGCAAATGGAGAATTACTTATTGAACTAGTTGCTTTAAAAGCAGGAGAAGGTTTCGCACTAAAAGTTATGGGAAATAATATTCCAAAAGACGTTTCACTGATATGGGCTTTTGGCGGAGCCACTGGAAAAAAATTTAGCAGAGACGGCGATATCGGTGCTGATCCAGAATCGGTGTTCTACTTACAACCCAATTATTGTATCAATAATACGTATTCTCTAAAAAAAGAATCTTTTCTGTTGGAATATGGCTCAGAAAGTAACAAGCAAAAAACAGGCAACAATAAAAGTCTAATTGGGATACATCCTGATTCCAAAACACATTTGGCAGATGCTAATAAACAAAAAACGCCAACCGATCTTTACAATTCAACTCCAGATTCGTTAACTGTTATAACTGGAAAAATAGATGTCATTCCGCAAACGGGGTTGTATTGGATGATGGAAACCAACACCAATACGAAATACAAGAGTCAAAAGGCAATAGCCGATGTTTTTAAGAAATCCGTTGAAGCAACACTACTGTTAGCCAATCGTGTTAAAGTGGTTACACCGGACCCTTACATCAATACTTTGGGAGGAGCATTATCAATCGCAGCAGATGCGATCTGGGAAAGCCCGGCTTTTCTGCATGGAGCAATTGCCTGGCGCATGCACCTAAATGCCTGGAGAGGTGCTTATGTTGCGGATCCTTTGGGTTGGCACGACAGGGCAAAAACTCATTTTACGAGTTACGGGAATTCACAGGTAACTGCTCCTTTAAGTGGCCCCGTAGTATTTGACACTATCAGAAACTTAGCGCGACAAAAAGAAGAAATGGGAACCGCTCTGTTCAGTAGCGGTTATATCAGTAGAAATCCAAATGACAATACCAAAGCCCATCATTACGATATGAATTTGGTTTTTATAGATCAATTGTTACGTCATTTTAAATGGACGGGAGACACCACCTTCATGAAAGAAATGTGGCCAGTAATTGAGCGGCATTTAAAATGGGAAAAAAGAAATTTTGACAGTGATAATGACGGACTCTATGATGCCTATGCTTCTATATGGGCCAGTGATGCTTTGCAGTATAGTGGGGGAGGCGTAATCCATTCTTCAGCTTATAATTATTATGCCAATAAAACGGCGGCGACAATTGCCAAAATGCTACAACAAGACACACAGCCTTATGAAAAGGAAGCCCAAAGCATTTTCAAATCGGCAAAAGAACAACTTTGGATACCAAAAAAAGGGGTTTTTGCAGAATACAAAGATGCATTGGGAAACAAACTATTACATGAGGCTCCCGGGATTTGGAGTATTTATCATGCAATAGATGAAGAAATTTCGAATCCGTTCCAAAACTATCAGATGCTTCGGTATGTTGACACTAATATTCCTCATATTCCAATCGGTGCCGAGGGATTAAACAAAACGGACCTTTATACCATTAGTACGACCAATTGGCAACCGTACACCTGGTCGATCAATAATGTCGCTCTTGCCGAACAATTGCATACTTCATTGGCTTTTTGGCAGGGAGGACAATCCGAAAAAGCTTTTACCATGTGGGAAAGTGCTTTGATAGAAAGTATGTATGTTGGGGCTTCTCCGGGAGGGTTTGAGCAACTGCTGTTTCATGATGCCATAAGAGGAGAATTATACCGTGATTTTGCGGACCCTATTGGTATGGTAGCACGTACACTGGTGGAAGGACTTTTTGGCATTCAGCCGGATGCGCTTGCCGGTACTTTGACTATTCAACCGGGATTGCCTGTCAAATGGGACCATGCAGCATTGGATATTCCGAATATTTCATTTTCTTTTAATAGAAAAAACAATACGGATTCCTATCACATCAAACCTAATTTTGCAAAAAAAATGGGATTGAAATTTGTCGTCAATGTTCCTTATGAAAAAATAAAAAGTGTATTTATAAATGGAGAAAAAACGGACTGGACAACCACTTCAGATGGTATAGGAATGCCGCAACTGATTCTAAAAAGCCCTTTTAAAGAGGATTACAAGATAGTGATAACTTGGGAAGGAAACCATTTGGAACAACTTAACTTAAAGAATATATATAGTACTGGTGAGGTTATAAATCTCCAGACATCTAGCTCAAAAATCATCGAGGTATATGATCCGCAATCCGCTTTGAGCGAAATAAAAGAAACAGATTCCGAATGGAGAGGGAATGTAAATGGAAGTGAGGATAAAACTTTTTTTGTAAAACTTCAACAGGGAAATATGATTTGGTGGAGTCCAATAGATATTATTATTAAACCTAAAATAGAAGGAAATCCGATACGGCTGGATGGAGATACACTTATTTTTTCTTTAAAAAATAATTCTCAAAATACCATCAATGGTAATTTAATCTTCAATCCTTATGGCACAGCAATTTTGCAAAGAGTCACGCTAAATAAAAATGCAGAAACTACTATTTATATTCCAGTTCAAAATTTAGTTTCTGGTACCAATACTTTAGAATTAAGAACCGCAGAAGGCGAAATACATAAAATTTCATTTGTAAACTGGGATATTCCAATGAAAAAACAACAGCAATTTGAATTAGTGCCGCTGTCGGAAGCTTTCAATGCAAAGGTGACGGATATTTTTAATTATAAGTATACATCTCCCAGACCGCAAACCCCTACTTTACAACTTCCTACTACAGGCATAGGGAATTGGTGTTACCCAAACATAACAGTTGCAATAGATGATTCCGGATTACGGGAAAAGGCTAAAGCGAACCAACAGGTTATAACACCTTTGGGTATTTCATTACAAACGCCTTCAGATTCGAATCAAAAAAATATTGCATTTACATCCTTATGGGATAACTTTCCGGAAAATATCAGTGTCGCTTTAAAGGGTAATGCTTCTCACTTGTATGTGATGGTTGCAGGCACTACCAACCCTATGCAAAGCAGGTTTGTAAATGGGGAATTAGTTGTTAACTATTCCGATGGCAGCACTGAAATTTTGCTGCTTAAAAACCCTGAAAATTGGTGGCCAATAGAACAAGATTATTATTCGGATGGGTATGCGTTTACCACTAATGCTCCCAAACCACCAAGAGTGTACTTAAAATCAGGAATTATTACCCGAGATTTCGAAGACTTTAAGACAATAAAAGGATACAGCAATTATGGAATCGACGGTGGCGCCGCGACTGTTTTGGATCTTCCATTAGATAAGAATAAAACACTGGAAAAACTTACGATAAAAACAATCGCTAATGATGTGGTGATAGGGCTAATGAGCGCTACCCTTATTAGATAACAAAAAATAACAATTATGAATCTATCAAAAAAATTTTGGACACTATTCTTTTTATTTCTTTTATCAGCACCCGCTGTGTTTAGCCAAAAGCAAATGGAAAACCTGGATCGAGGGGTTATTGCTGTAAAAGAAAAAGGTCAGTTTTATATTGGTTGGAGGGTTTTAGGGACGGATCCAGACCTTCTGGCTTTTAACCTCTATAGAAAAAGTGGTACTAAAACTGCTGTACGGATCAATACCGGTCTCATTACCGGAGCTACTAATTTTGTTGATCCCACTGCTAATCCTCAAGATGAGAATACTTGGTATGTGAAAAGTGTTCTAAATGGTGTAGAAAAAGAAACATTAGGAAGTTTTACCATTGCCTCAAACAGTCCTGATAAAAACTATTTGTCGATTCCGATAAAAGAAAAAAACGGCTACATCCCTAATGATGTTTCTGTTGGTGATCTGAATGGTGACGGTCAATATGATTTAATAGTTCATTTGACAGGAAAAGGTCGAGATAACGCTTCCAAAGGAATGACTGATCCACCCGTTTTTCAGGCTTATACTTTAAATGGCACTTTCCTTTGGGAAATAAATCTGGGTATCAACATCCGGGAAGGAGCGCATTACACGCAATTTATGGTCTATGATCTGGATGGTGATGGTATTTCGGAATTTGTCTGTAAAACAGCCGATGGATCCGTGGATAGTGCTAACAAAATAATTGGAGATGCGTCTAAAGATTGGAGAGACACAAATCCAGAATCTGCTACCTATGGAAAAATATTGAAAGGACCCGAATATCTTTCTGTTTTTAATGGAAGAACCGGAGAAGTAATAACAACGACTGACTATATACCTGAAAGAGGCGATATCGGTGCTTGGGGAGGAAAAGGAGGAAATGGTAAAAATGACGCAACAGGAAATAGGGTAGACCGTTTTACAGCCTGTGTAGCTTATTTAGATGGTGTGCATCCGAGTGTAATAATGTGCCGAGGCTACTATGGAAGAACCGTTTTGTCCGCTTGGGATTTTAAAGATAACAAATTAACTTCCAGATGGGTATTTGACAGTAAAAACGGTGATAATCCATATTCTGGAATGGGATATCATAACCTTTCCGTAGCCGATGTTGATAATGACGGGAAAGATGAAATTATTTTTGGGTCTATGTGTATTGATGATAACGGAAAAGGCTTGTATACTACTGGTTTTAGACATGGTGATGCGTTACATGTAAGTGATCTTGATCCGGATATACCCGGTTTGGAAGTTTTTGGTGTACACGAAATTGAAGAAGGAACAAAAGGACCCGGAGTTGCCTTGTTTTCGGCCGAAACAGGAAAAGTATTGTTTACCGATGCTCTCAATGAAGATGTAGGCAGAGGTGTTGCAGATAATATAGATTCAACACGAGTTGGAGCTCAAATGTGGTGGTCAGGGGCTTCTTCTCTGTATGATATTAAAGGCAATAAAATTGGGAAAGTTCCCAGCTCGACTAATTTTTTAATTTATTGGGATGATGATGCTACCAGAGAGTTGCTCAACGCTAATTATATCGAGAAATATGGTAAAGGTCGATTGTTTACCGCTGAAGGGGCGCTATCCAATAATGGGAGTAAATCAACACCCGCACTATCCGCAGATATTTTTGGAGATTGGAGAGAAGAACTAATTCTGAGAAGTTCAGATAATACCGAATTACGCATTTATACCACAACTATTCCAACAAGCATAAGACAGTATACACTAATGCATGACCCGCAATACCGGATGAGTATTGCTTGGCAAAATGTGGGCTACAACCAACCGCCACACACCAGTTTTTACATGGGCAAAGGAATGAAGCCTGCTCCAAAACCAAACATTGAGCTGGTACCTTTTCCTAAATCTATAAAAAAAATAAATAAGCCTTTTTAGTTAATTCAATGATTGAAGCAGGAGCCATGATTTATTTTTGGAGCTCTTGTTTCGAACATTGAAATAGTTTATTTGAAAGACACGAGATTTTACTAATTATGCTCTAAAACATTTAATAAAGTTATGTTCCTCTAACATAAAAAAATAGCTTAAATCGAATTCCTGTCGATGAAATTGAAAGGTATTTTTATTTTACCTTTTTCTTTATTGAGAATCATTCTGGAAGCAGTTTCTCCCATTATTTTGAAGTCTGTTGAAATAACGGTTATTCCTAGCAGCTCCTTTAACGGAGTGTCATTATAGGAAATAATACCAATCTCTTTTCCCAAAACAAATTCATCATCCCTCATTTGTTTTACTAAATTAACTAAATCAGATTCTTCAATGGTAATAAATAAATCTCCTTTTTTAAGAATCATATCGTCATATACCTCATTAAGAATCTCAAAATTTAAAGAATATTCTATGCAAAACTTCTTAAATCCGTGTAAAATTCTTCTTGGATAAGGATATACTGCATTTTCAGGATAAATTAAAATTAATTTTTCATAGGTAACTATTTTTGTAAGTCCTTCTTTTAAAGCATTATAAATATCATTTTCAAAATCTTGATAAATTTCAATAATTTCACCGTCCATTCCAAGCTTAATATTATCCATAATAATCAGCTTTTCTTTCGGTAGTCTTTTAATCGCCTTAACCACTTCGTCAGTATAACTGACATGTTTTAAATCTTCCGTTTTAAAATGCGGCATTATAACATAATAATCATAAGCTCCTTTATTTTTATCCAATAAATTCAAAAATAAGGTTTCATCGCAATGATAAATTAACAAATCGGTGTGGGAATTTGCACCTATACTATTGACAAAGGAATTGTAAGTTGTCATTTTATAAGAACTCAACTTATTAATTAAAAATAGAATATTTATTTTGGAAATTAGTTTTGTTCGTGTAATATAATAGCCCTTACCTCTAATGGATGAAATTACTTTTCGCTCCTTTAGAATATTGTATGCTTTTTCTACGGTATCTCTAGAGATATAAAAATCCTCACTAAACATATTAATTGAGGGGATTTTTTGATCTATTTTGAGATTTCCTATAGAAATATTAAAGATGATAGAATCTACAATCTGCTTGTATTTAGGTACACGCGAATTCTCATCTATCTTAATAAACTTAATCATATCCATGTCAAATAAATTATGTCCAAAATAGGCATTAATTTTTTAATTAATAGGCATTCTATTTAAAAACTAGTTTTTGTGCTAAAAAAATTAGGTATTGCTAATTCTTATTATTCCTCATTTATAAGTTTTAATTTAATAGGGTAATTTAGGAACTAAACCTTCCACTATTAATCTCTTCGTAAATAATATTTTCTATAAGAAAAAAATAGATAATTGTATTTGCGCAATCGATTACACAAATATAGATTTTTAAAATTAAAAGGATATAGGAACATGAATATTATTTTATTTTTTTTGATTAAATAAACAAATAGTGTAAAAAAAGTATTATTAAATTGTGATATTACTAAAGTAATTACATCCTCAATAATTGATTTTTAAAATGTCATTTTGACAAAAAATAATTATTGAGGATGTTATATTTAGTTGAACTATTTTATATAGTTCAAAAAATAACAAACATCAATATTCTAAATTGGCTACAATAATTTCTATTTAAAATGGTGTTTATTAGCTTAAGGCTACAGTTGATATTAAAGTCAATTTATCGAATTGGTAGTTTCATAGCATTCAAAATTGGAAAAAAATAGTGTCACATTATTTTGTGAAATTTATTTTTTGAATTAAATGCGCTATCTACTAAAGGATAGTACAGGACAGTTTTGTTTTAGAGATTCTTTTATTTTACATCACCAGAATTATTAACCCTATAAATTAAAATATTAAATGGAATCATTACTCGGTATTCTTTTTCACTCCATAGGAGGTTTTTCCTCAGGAAGTTTTTATATGCCTTTTAAAAAGGTTAAAGGTTGGGCTTGGGAAAGCTACTGGATTGTAGGTGGATTCTTTTCTTGGTTAATCGTTCCGCCAATTGCGGCTTATTTAACCATTCCGGGTTTTGTCGAAATTATCAGTGCAGCAACTCCATCAATAAAAACAGTTACCTATTCAATGGGTTTAATCTGGGGAATAGGCGGATTAACCTACGGACTTGGTGTTCGCTACTTGGGAATGTCGTTAGGAAACTCAATTACCTTGGGCTTTTGTTCTGCTTTTGGAGCATTAGTACCGTCTATTTATTATAATTTTTATCCAGTTGTAGGTAAAGTTTCATTTACTGATATGTTATCTAATACCGGTGGCCGACTCGTACTATTTGGTGTTTTGGTTTGCCTTATAGGAATTGCCTTTTCTGGAAAAGCAGGAATGCTTAAAGAAGCTGATTTTGCTACAGGTCATGAAGATAAAGACAAAGATTTTAGTTTAGTAAAAGGATTAATTATTGCTATTATTTCTGGAATTCTGAGTTCTTTTTTCAATTTCGGAATCGAAGCTGGAAAACCAATGGCGGAAGAAGCCGTTAGACAAGGTTTTAATCCTTTGTTTCAAAACAATGTTACCTATATAATTATACTTTGGGGTGGATTGACAACTAACTTTATTTGGTGTATGTACCTTAATTTCAAAAACAAAACTTTCGGGGATTATACCAATACGAATACTCCAATCGCTAAGAATACACTTTTCTCAGCCATTGCAGGTACCATGTGGTTTTTGCAATTTTTCTTTTACGGAATGGGCGAAAGTAAATTAGGTAATGGGGCCAGTTCATGGATTCTACACATGGCTACCATTATTTTAACGGCCAACTTTTGGGGATTTTATTTAAAAGAATGGTCTGGGGTCTCTAAAAAGACTTTTAATACATTCCTTTTGGGTATTGGTCTTATTCTTTTGTCAATTGTATTGGTGGGAATTGGGAATTCGCTTTAATATTTATAACATTCATTTTCAAACTTTTTTATAAACACTTTTAATATAACACTATGTCAAATATAAATACAAATAACATGACTTTTCAGCACGTAAGCTACCTTTGGGATGATGCAAAAGCTGCAGCATTAGCAGGAGATGAAGTAGCACTTTTCATCTATCGTTCTAATTTATTAGGAGCCGATTTGAGATTAACGAACTATGGCGGTGGAAACACTTCCGTGAAAATTACTGATAAAGACCCATTAACAGGAGCTGATTCTGAAGTAATGTGGATCAAAGGTTCTGGTGGAGACATCGGAACATTGACGAAATCAGGTTGTGCGGCACTTTATTTAGAAAGATTGCTCAATCTTGAAAACGTATACAGAGGAATCGAATTTGAAGACGAAATGGTGGAATTGTTCAACCATTGTATTTTTGACTTAGCGTCAAAAGCACCTTCGATTGATACACCATTACATGGTTTTTTGCCTTTCAAACACATTGATCACTTGCATCCTGATGCGGCTATTGCTATTGCTGCTGCAAAAGACGGAGCAAAAATTACTGAAGAGTTATTCAACGGAGAAATCGGTTGGGTGGGATGGCAACGTCCAGGTTTCGACTTAGGTTTACAAATGCGTGCTTGTCTTGAAGAAGCTGAAGCTCGTGGAAAAAAATTAAAAGGAGTAATGTTGGGTTCTCACGGTTTATTTACTTGGGGAGATACGTCTTATGAAAGTTACATCAACACACTTGAAGTAACTGAAAAATGTGCTGCCTATTTAGAAAGCAACTACGGAAAAAAACGTCCCGTTTTTGGAGGTCAAAAAATAGAAAGTTTAGATGTGGAAGCACGTCAGTTAAAAGCGGCTAAAGTTGCTCCAATATTACGTGGTTTCTGTTCATCAGAACGTAAAATGATTGGTCATTATACAGATGATGCGAGAGTATTGGAATTCATTAATTCAAATGATTTAGAGAAATTAGCTCCTCTTGGAACTTCTTGTCCAGACCATTTCTTGCGTACAAAAATCAGTCCTTTGGTTTTGGAATTAGATCCAAACGAAGATTTATCGGATGTGGAAGCAATCAAAGCAAAATTAACTCCTGCTTTTGAAGCGTACCGTGCGATGTATGCAGAATATTACAATACCTGCAAGAAATCGAATTCACCAGCGATGCGTGATCCAAATCCTGTGGTGATTTTATATCCGGGAGTAGGTATGTTTACTTTCGCAAAAGATAAAACAATGGCGCGTTTAGCATCAGAATATTATATCAATGCAGTAAATGTGATGAAAGGTGCTGAGGCAGTTTCAGAATATACTTCATTGCCGCGTCAAGAAGCTTTTGATATCGAATATTGGTTATTGGAAGAAGCTAAATTACAACGTATGGCAAAACCAAAAGCATTGTCAGGAAGAATCGCTTTGATTACAGGTTCTGCAGGAGGAATTGGAAAAGCTATCGCAAAAAGATTTGCAGAAGAAGGTGCTTGCGTTGTCATCAACGACATCAACGAAGAGCGTTTGCAAGATGCGACTGCCGATTTTATCAAATCGTTTGGTAAAGATGCCATTTCTAGCACATTATTGAATGTAACGGATGAAAAAAGTACCGAAAAAGCATTGGATGCTGCTTGTTTGGCCTTTGGTGGAGCAGATATTATTGTGAATAATGCGGGAATCAGTATCTCAAAATCGATTGCAGAACATACTTTAGAAGAGTGGGATAGATTGTATGATATTTTGGTAAAAGGACAATTTATTGTTTCTAAAGCTGGAACAGAAGTAATGCGCAAGCAAGGATTTGGTGGGGATATTGTAAATATTGTATCTAAAAATGCAGTAGTTGCAGGACCTAATAATCCTGGTTATGGATCTGCAAAAGCAGCTCAGGCACACTTAACACGTTTGATGGCTGCCGAATTAGGAGCAGACAAAATCCGTGTGAATACGGTAAACCCGGATGCAGTAATCTCTGATTCGAATATTTGGTCAGGTGGTTGGGCAGATGGTCGTGCCAAAGCGTATGGTATTACGGTTGCAGAATTGCCTGCTTACTATGCCAAACGTACATTATTGAATGAAATTATATTGCCGGATGATATTGCAAATGCTTGTTTTGCATTCGTAGGTGGCTTGTTGAATAAATCAACAGGAAACGCTTTGAATGTTGACGGCGGAGTAGCAATGGGCTTTTATAGATAGGTTTTTAGATGTTTGTTTTTTAGACTGATTTTTCTAACGTTCGTATCTTTCGGACGTTAGATTTATCTAAATTTGTAAACAAGTTCTTTTTAAAAATATACTTCATCCATAAACTTCTTTAAAAGAAGTTTTTTATTTAATTTTAAAAAAAATATCATGTTAATTGAATCATACAAAATAGCTTCTCATAATGATGACCTTTTAAAGGCTCATAAAAACAAATTGGTTTTCACCGCATCAGAAATTGCTGAAACCGAAAGTATTATCCAAAAATTAATTGATTTTCAAATCGCAATTCCATCTTGGGCTTTAGGAACAGGAGGAACACGTTTTGGTCGTTTTCCAGGTGGTGGTGAACCCCGTTCATTAGAAGAAAAAATTGAAGATGTAGGATTGCTACACGCTTTAAACAATGCTTCTGGAGCTATCTCTTTACACATTCCTTGGGATATACCAACGGATTATCAAGCAATTAAAGTGTTAGCTGCACAACACAATTTAAAATTTGATGCAGTCAATTCAAATACTTTTCAAGATCAGGCTGATCAAGCACATTCGTATAAATTTGGATCTTTACAAAACGTAAATAAAGCAGTTCGTAAACAAGCGGTTGCTCATAATATTGAAGTGATTCAACAAGGAATTGCTTTAGGTTCTGAATCATTAACAGTTTGGCTTGCTGATGGTTCTTGTTTTCCGGGACAATTAAATTTCCGTAAAGCCTATCAAAATACTCTAGAAAGTTTAGAAGAAATTTATGCAGCATTGCCATCAAACTGGAAATTGTATTTAGAATACAAATGTGCGGAGCCTAACTTTTACTCTACCACAGTTGCTGATTGGGGACAATCGTATTCTTATGTTAAGAAATTAGGAGACAAAGCATTCACTTTGGTTGATTTAGGCCACCATTTACCAAATGCAAATATTGAGCAAATTGTTTCTTTATTGCTGATGGAAGAAAAATTAGGTGGTTTCCACTTCAATGATTCGAAATATGGCGATGATGATTTGACTGCTGGCGCATTAAAACCATACCAATTATTCTTGATTTTCAACGAATTGGTTGAAGGAATGGATTCCAGAGGAATGAATCACGCTAAAGACTTAGGATGGATGATTGATGCTTCGCATAACGTAAAAGATCCGATGGAAGATTTATTGCAATCGGTAGAAGCGATTATGGTTGCTTACGCACAAGCACTTTCCGTTGACAGAAAAGCATTAGAAATTGCACAAAACGAAAATGATGTCGTTACAGCGCAAGAGATTTTACAAAATGCTTTCCGCACGGATGTTCGCGCCTTAGTTGCTGAAGCACGTTTGCGCTCTGGAGCTGCATTAAATCCAGTTGGATTATACCGTGATCTTGCAGTAAGAAAGGGGCTTATCACTGAAAGAGGATTTAAAACAGTAGCTACAGGCTTGTAAAAACTAATCAAAAATGAATGTAGTAGCGATTTTTGATATTGGTAAAACAAACAAAAAAGTCTTTCTGTTTAATGAAAACTATCAAATAGTTTGGGAAAGGTCAGTGAATCTTCCCGAAACAGTGGATGAAGACGGTTTCCCTTGTGAAGATATTGCAGAACTCAGAAACTGGATCGTTTTTAGGTTATCAGAAATGCAGGAATTAAAAGAATATATCTTAAAAGCGGTAAATTTTAGTACCTATGGAGCCAGTTTTATTTATGTGGATGAAGAAGGGAACTCTTTAACACCATTGTATAATTATCTAAAACCATATGCTGAAGCGCTAAAAAAGAAGTTTTATGATAAATATAAAGGAGAAGAAAAGTTTGCGTTAAAAACAGCTTCTCCTGTTTTAGGAAGTTTAAATTCCGGGATGCAGATTTACCGTTTGAAAGAGGAAAACCCGGAATTATTTGCAAAAGTGGCCTATTGTTTGCACTTGCCACAATATTTAAGTTCTCTTTTAACGGGAAAATATTTTGCGGATATCACCAGTATCGGTTGTCATACCAATCTTTGGAATTTCAAGAAGATGAAGTATCACAAATGGCTTAAGAAAGAGGATATTATAGATAAAATTCCGCGTATTCATGATGCTGGGCATACGATAAACACAATAGGTGATATAGCCGTTGGAGTAGGATTACATGATAGTTCTTCGGCAATTATCCCTTATATGATAAATTTTACGGAGCCTTTCGTTCTGTTGTCCACTGGAACCTGGAGTATTTCTATGAATCCTTTCAATGAGACCCCACTGACTTTTGATGAAATGCAATACGACTGTTTGTGCTATTTGCAATACAAAGAAAAGCCTGTGAAGGCGGCTCGATTGTTTGCAGGGAATGAACATGAAGTGCAAACCAAAAAGTTAGCGAATCATTTTGGATTACCATTGGATACTTATAAAGAGATTCTTTTTGACAAAAACATCATTTATAAATTGAGAGAAATTAACCTGAAAAGGTATTCTTCAAATGATGATAAATATAAAATTCTTCAGGAATCTCCTTTCGAAAAGAGAAATCTTAGTGATTTTAAAAATTACGAAATTGCGTATCACCAATTGATGTTGGATATCGTTGCACAGCAAATACTTTCAACGAACTTAGTGATTCATAACAGTCCCGTTAAAAAGGTATTTGTAGATGGTGGTTTTAGTAAAAACTCTATTTTTATGAATTTACTGGCAGAAGCTTTCCCAGAAATGGAAGTATATGCCGCTTCTATGGCGCAAGCAAGTGCTTTGGGTGCTGCTTTGGCGATTCATAAAAACTGGAATCCTAAGCCGATTCAAAATGATTTGATTGATTTAAAATTTTACAAACATTAATATGAAAATTGGACTTTTTATACCCTGTTATGTGGACCAATTTTACCCAAAAGTGGCTATTGCAACCTATGAATTATTACAGAAATTAGACTGTGATGTTCGTTTTCCAATGAAGCAAACCTGCTGCGGGCAACCCATGGCCAATAGCGGGTACGAACATTTGACTAAAGGTTGTGACACTAATTTCATTGCTAATTTTGCAGAGTTTGATTATATTGTATGCCCTTCCGGGAGTTGTGTATTGCATGTAAAAGAGCATTTACATGATGAAAACAATGAAGCATTAGCATCTCAAATGAGAAAGCGTGTTTTCGAATTAACCGAGTTTATCACCGATATTTTGAAAATCGAATTGATCCCCGGGAATTTTCCCCACAAAGTAGGGATGCATCAAAGTTGCCACGGACAACGTGGATTGAAGCTTTCGCAAATGACGGAGTTGAATGCGCCATTTTTCTCTAAACCGGAACAATTATTAAGTAAAATAAACGGAATAAATCTGGTTTCATTAAGCAGAAAAGATGAATGTTGTGGTTTTGGAGGGACTTTTTGTGTAACCGAAGAAGCGATTTCTGTAAAAATGGGACAAGACCGTATAAAAGACCATGAAGACCATCAGGTAGAATACATTACCGGCGGTGACATGTCCTGTTTAATGCACTTAGAAGGCATTTTGAAAAGACAAAAAAGCCCGATAAAAATTATTCACATTGCGGAAATATTAAACGCTACGATATGAAAAGTAATTTAGAACATAGCGAAGCCGCAGCGATTTTTAATAAAGATGTTAAACGAGTAGATTGGCATGACGAAACCCTTTGGTTTGTTCGTGAAAAAAGAGATAAAGCAGCTTTTCAAATTCCAGAATGGGAATTACTCAGAGAAACGGCTTCAGACATAAAAAACAATGTGCTTTCGAATATTCATGAGTATTTACTTGAATTTGAATCGAAAGCCCAGAAAAACGGAGTTATCATCCATTGGGCTGCGGATGCCGATGAACACAATAAAATAGTGCATTCCATCATGGAAAAACATGGCGTGAAGCAGATGGTTAAGTCTAAATCAATGCTTACCGAAGAATGCCATTTGAATGAATATTTATCCGAAAAGGGAATTGATGTGATCGATTCAGATTTAGGGGAACGTATCGTTCAACTTAGAAAAGAACCACCAAGTCATATTGTTTTACCTGCAATTCACCTCAAAAAAGAAGATGTAAGTGAAACGTTCCACGAACACCTTGGAACAGAAAAAGGAAATAACGACCCACAATATTTAACCGAGGCGGCAAGACTGCATCTTAGAGATACTTTCCTTACGCGAAAAGTGGCATTGACGGGAGTAAATTTTGCTATTGCTGAAACCGGTGAAATTGTAGTTTGCACCAATGAAGGAAATGCAGATATGGGTGTGCATCTGGCTGATGTACATATTGCCTGTATGGGTTTTGAAAAAATAATTCCACAGCGCAAACATTTAAGTGTTTTCCTTCGATTATTGGCAAGAAGTGCAACCGGACAACCGATTACCACTTTTTCCAGCCATTTTAAAACGCCCAGAGACGGGAAAGAAATGCATATTGTTATTGTCGATAATGGCAGAACGACCCAATTAGGGAGGGAAGATTTCAGGAGTTCATTGAAATGCATCCGTTGTGGGGCTTGTATGAATACGTGTCCGGTTTACAGACGAAGTGGAGGACACAGCTATCACAATGCGGTGGCAGGACCTATTGGTTCTATATTAGCACCAAATCTTGACATGAGTAAAAATGCCGATTTACCTTTTGCCAGTACCCTTTGTGGTTCTTGCACGAATGTGTGTCCCGTAAAAATTGATATTCACGATCAATTGTATAAATGGCGCCAAGTATTGGTAAAAGAAGGACATTCTCCGCTAGGGAAAACTATAGCAATGAAAGGAATGGCAACCGTTTTGGCTAATCCTATGGTTTTTGATTTTGCAGGAAAAGCAGGAAGATTTGTGATGAAAAACATGCCCGTTTTGGTTAATAACAGCCTTAATCCTTGGTATAAACAAAGAGAAATGCCTGCGCCACCCGAAGAATCATTTAGAGAATGGTACAAGAAAAATGCAAAGGAATCTAAAGACAAACAAAATGAGTAGCAGAACCACTATTTTAGAAAAAATAAAACAAAACCAACCCACGACAGCTAGTGAATTACCTAATTTAGGTACTTTAGGATTAGAAGTTTTTGAGATACTCGACAAATATAAAACGGTATTGAAGGGAATTGGTGGAGACTTTGTAGAGGTCCCTAATTATGATGCCATAATTGCATTTGTCAAAAAAAATTATGACACCGAAAAACGAATGATTACAACGATTCCAGAACTTGCTGAAATTGCAGCTACTGATTGGTTTAACGATGATCCACATACTTTAGAAAATGTAGAATTGACTTTGGTTAAAGCTCATTTTGGTGTTGCTGAAAACTCTGCGCTTTGGGTAACCGATGCTCTATTAGGGCAACGCGTTTCCACATTTATTCCTCAGTATTTGGCTATTGTAGTAAACAAAAAAGATATTGTAGCCACTATGCATCAAGCATATGATCGTATTGGAAATCAGGAATATGGTTTTGGGACTTTCATAGCCGGACCTTCAAAAACTGCCGATATTGAACAATCGTTAGTTTTAGGCGCTCATGGTGCCAGAGGATTGACGGTATTTCTTATGGAATAAATTTTTGTTTTCTCCATGATGGAGTCAATTATAATCAGAAACAAGAGGAAATTAGAATAAATTTTTAATAGTTTTACATTACGATTTTTGTCAAAAATAAAAATATTAACCTATTACTGAAAATTCATAATGGAAGAAAGCAACAAAACCTTAGGAGAATTTATTATCGAAAATCAAAAAGATTTTCAATATTCATCAGGCGAATTATCTCGAATTTTCAACTCCATCCGATTGGCAGCAAAAGTAGTCAGTTATAAAGTGAACAAAGCGGGATTAGTTGATATTATTGGATCAGCAGGAGATAAAAATATACAAGGCGAAGACCAACAAAAATTAGATGTTTATGCCAATGAAACGTTTATTCAAACCTTAATAAATAGAGAAATTGTATGTGGTATTGCATCAGAGGAAAATGATGATTTTATCACCGTAGAAGGCAGCGACAAGAGTAATAATAATAAATATGTGGTTTTGATGGATCCTTTGGATGGGTCTTCAAATATAGACGTGAATGTTTCCGTAGGAACTATTTTTTCTGTCTACAGAAGGATATCACCGATAGGAACGCCGGTTACACTAGAAGATTTTTTGCAACCTGGAATCAATCAAGTTGCGGCAGGTTACGTGATTTACGGAACCTCGACGATGATTGTCTATACCACAGGCCACGGCGTAAATGGATTTACTTTAAATCCTGCTATTGGGACTTTTTACCTGTCACATCCCAACATGAAATTTCCGGTTGATGGGTCTATTTATTCGGTAAATGAAGGGAATTATGTTCATTTTCCACAAGGGGTTAAAGACTATATTAAATATTGCCAATTGGAAGAGGAGGATAGACCGTATACCTCAAGATATATTGGGAGTTTAGCATCGGATATGCATAGAAATATGATTAAAGGAGGCATTTATTTGTATCCAACAAGCTCTGGTGCCGCCAAAGGGAAATTACGACTGCTCTATGAATGCAACCCGATGGCATTTATAGCAGAACAGGCCGGGGGCAAAGCCTCAGACGGGGTTTCCAGAATAATGGAAATTTTACCTGCTGAATTGCATGAGAGAACTCCTTTCTTTTGCGGTAGTGCTAATATGGTAGAGAAAGTGGAAGAATTTATAAATAATGCACAGTCGAACAACCGTTAGATTGGACTAATGGAGCAAGAGGATTAACTGTGTTTCTTAGATTAATAGTTTAATAAAAATGTCACTTCTTTAAAAAAGGTTGTGACATTTTTATTGTAAGTTTTATTTTAAATTTATAACAACCATAAAAAAACAAAACTCAGAATGAAACCAATTAACTATGGTCTCAAACTGAGTCTGATTACTGGAATCTTACGGTTGTTTTTTAATAGTCAAAACGTTTAAAAGCTTCTATAGCTTCATATTCAGCCAAACCTAAAGCATCATATAGTTTTGCTGTATTTTTGTTGCGATCTTCGGCTCTAACCCAAAATTCTCTGGAGTCATTCCCTTGAAACATCACTCTGTCTTTTTGAGATTGGTGATACAAAATAGCATGTCTTTTTAGTAAAACTTCATCAGGACTTAAGGGAACGGCCATGTCTATTTCATGGATATCCCATTCGTGCCAAGCACCTCTGTACAACCATAGCCAACAATCATTCATGTATTTCTCTGGCTTCAATTGTTTCATTGCAGCAAATATGGCATTCAAGCAAACTTCATGCGTACCATGCGGATCTGCCAAATCTCCTGCAGCAAAAACCTGATGCGGTTTTATTTTTGCAATAATGGCTGCAACAATGGCTACATCTTCAGGGCCCAATGGGTTTTTCTTTACGCGACCCGTTTCATAAAAAGGAAGGTCTAAAAAGTGCGTGTTTTCATCTTTTAAGCCAATGTATCTTGTTGCGGCATAGGATTCTCGACGTCTGATAAGGCCTTTTAGTTTTCGAACTTCAAGAGAATCAATCTGATTTTCGGTTTTGTTGTTAATGAAATTGATTACCGCAGGAAAATCAATATTGCAATCGGTTTCTCCAATAAAATCATTGCAAACTTCAGCAAATTTCAATGCTTCATCATCCGTTACAGCAATATTTCCAGAAGTTTGATACACTACATGAACCTCATGACCTTGTTTTATCAATTTAGAAAAAGTGCCTCCCATAGAAATTACGTCATCATCCGGGTGCGGACTAAAAAGTATGATTCTTTTCTTGGCAGGATTGGCTCTTTCAGGCCTGTGGGAATCATCCGTATTGGGTTTCCCTCCTGGCCATCCAGTTATCGTGTGCTGCAATACATTGAACATGTTTATGTTCAAATCATATGCAGAACCTTCTTGCGCCAAAAGATCCGACATCCCGTTATTGTTGTAATCCCTGTCAGTCAGTTTTAATATCGATTGTTTTGTTTCTTGGCACAGCCAAACAATGGCTTTGTTTTTTAATTCTGTTGTCCAAATGCATTCTCCAACCAACCACGGGGTTTCAAATCGAGTTAACTCGGAAGCTGCCGATTGATCTAAAACAAAAGTGGTATTGGTATGATTTTGCAAAAATGTAGCGGGAACCTCCGAGCTTGTTTCTCCTTGAATGGTTCTCTTTATGATGGACGCTTTATTTTGGCCCCATGCCATTAATACAATTCTTTTTGATCTCAAAATCGTAGAAACGCCCATTGTAATGGCTCTTTTTGGAACATTATCAATGCCATTAAAATCAGAAGATGCATCAACTCTGGTAATGTGATCCAAAGTAATGATTCGGGTTCCGGAATTGATATGGGATCCCGGTTCATTAAACCCTACGTGTCCGGTACGACCAATTCCCAATAATTGAAAATCAAGTCCTCCGGCATTTTTTATTTTTATTTCATAATCAACGCAATATTGATTCAGTTCATCAATCGCTACCGTTCCGTCAGGAATATTTATATTTTCCGGTTTAATATCGATATGATTAAAAAGATGCTGATGCATAAAATAATGATAGCTTTGGTTGTTTTCTTTTGTCATTGGATAGTATTCATCCAAATTAAAAGTGACCACATTACTAAAGCTAAGTCCTTCTTCTTTATACATTCGTACCAATTCTTCATAGACCTTTATAGGAGAGGAACCAGTAGCCAAACCAAGTACACACGGTTTATTTTCGGCTTGTTTGGATCTAATTAATGCGGCTATTTCTTGTGCAACAATTTTTGAAGCTTCAACGGAATTTTTAAAAATTTCGTTATGAATTTTTTCAAATCTCGTTTCTTCAAATTTACCGGCACTTTTATAGCTGATGTCAGGTTTAATTTCTAAAACACTTTTCATTTTATTTTCTATTTGAGTTAGTTGTATAGTTATTTTTTTAATATTTATTTTTTAAATCGAATTACAGTTTAGGGTTTCTATTCTTGACAGATTATCATTGAAAGTGACAAAACTTGCCGGAAATCCCGGTTTTATTTTACCCAATTTATTTTCCATGTTAATAGCGGCTGCTACGCGGCAAGTCGCCATTTTAATTGCTTCATCAGCCGATACGTTCAAATGATTGAAAGCATTCTGAACCGCTTCTTTCATCGAAATACTGGCACCGGCTAGATTGCCTTCTTCATTTCTGTAAAAGCCATTATCGAGATGAGCATCAAAATTTTCCCATTTGAAATTGGCAACTTTACGTCCTAAAAAAGCAGCGTCACTAATTAAAAAGAATTTATCCTGCTTTAGTTTATATGCTAATTTTGCAGCAGCATAATCACAATGGGCACCATCTAAAATAACAGGAGCATAAACGCTTTCGTTTTCTAAAGTGGCTCCAACCAAACCCGGTTCCCGATGCCCAAATTGAGTCATCGCATTAAACAAATGGGTGACCAGTTTAATCCCTCTAGAAAAATAATATTGCGCTTCTTTGTAGGTCATCGTCGAATGTCCCGCAGAAATGACAATACTACTTTCTAACAGCATGTCCAACTGCTCATCTGTAAAACATTCCGGTGCAATTGTGATTACCTTTATCACATCTTTACCGTGACGGATAATTTCTTCCAATTCGGAATTAGTAGGTTTACGAACCTGATTAATGCTATGTGCGCCACGTTTTAAAGGATTCAAAAAAGGCCCTTCCAGATGCATTCCTAGTACTCCATTATTGTATTTTGCCTTATAATTGCGAATGGCTTCAATTCCTTGAAGAATGGTTTCTTTGGAAGACGATATCAAGCATGGAAGAACATGAGTGGTACCATATTTCAAACTGGTATCATAAATATCTTGAATGGTTTCTTCTGTTGGAGTTTGGCTGAAATAAAGTCGCTCTCCACCATTTATTTGGATGTCTATGAAACCAGCAGAAATGTGTTCTCCTTTTAAATCAATTAGAGAAATAGTATTGGGAATTTCTTTTTGAACAGAAATAATTATTCCATTTTCTATAATAATTACATCATTATTTATTTCATCGCCAGTATGTACAATTCCGTTAACAATGGCTTGTTTCATTTTTTATAATTTAAATGTGTTTAACTTATTCCTGTTTAAAAAAATACAATCCAACAGGCTTATTTTTTTATTATTTTTTTATTGATTGTTGTTTTAGAATCACTTACTTGTAAAATGTAAATGCCTTGAGCTTGATCTCCTAGGGGAATTATTGCTTCACGGTCACTATCATTTAGTATCGTTCTGTAAATTATTTTACCGGATAAGTTCGCTATTTTAACAGTAACGGGTTCATTGGTATTATTGATTTTAACCCTTAATAAATCAGCTATAGGATTAGGAGCAACGGCTACAGTCAGTTTAAGATTTTCAATAGTTGTTTTAGTTGTTTTATTTTTAAGAATAAGGGAATTTGGAACAAATGTATCCGCTCCATTTGTTAACCAATTTAAGCTGAATCGCGCAAAATACATTTGATAAGTTGAACTTTCACCGTTTTCATAATAGATTCCTATTGTTCCGTCAGGCAAAACCGTTAGACTAGAATATGCCGATGCTCCAGGAAAAATTGTTTTTCTGATTGGCCAAGTAGCTCCTTCATCGGTACTCATTAACACAGAAACATTGGTTCTATTTGCTGCAAAAGGAATCGTATGCAGCAAACGGTTTTTATCAAATCCATCTAAAGTTGAGGTATAGCGAATAAAATCCCCATCGCAATTAGGATCGGTAAGATTAGCCTGATTGTAGGCTGTGCCCCAAGAAACACCTTTGTTGGTTGATACATTAAATCTGCGTGTTCCCGAATTACGGATGCTCATCATCAGATTTCCATTATTCAATTCGACAATTTTGGCTTCATCGCCACCTGTTTCAGCAATTCCTGTTGATGGACTCCAAGTAATACCACCATCAGTACTTGAAATCATGTAATTGTTGATTCCGCCACTTGATTCTCTGACACAAATGGCAGCAACGATACGACCATCTCTTAATTGATGTGCTCTACCTGACGCTACAAATACGCCTAACCAATTTTGAGTGATAGCATTACTGCAACCAGCGCCATAAATTTGATTCGTTATATCTACTGGTGCGCCCCAAGTGATTCCATTATCAGTACTTCTGCAATATTTTATTTTAATTGGATTTGTTGGTGTCGAAGCAAAGAAACCTAAATCGGCAGCAAGTAAACAAATTAAATTTCCAGTTGCTTTATCCATAACCAATGCCGCATCTCCGACTCCGGTAGGGGCACCAAAATTGGCAATGGTCACAGGCTCTGACCATGTTTTTCCATTATCTGTGCTGCGGCGGACTACCGGGTCGATTTTTGCTGCTAAATCTCCCGCACCATTCCATCTTTTGTCCGTTACGGTTACCAATGAACCATCGGCCGCAGTTATGATTGCAGGGATACGATAGTTTGAGGATCCGGCATCTCCCGGAGTAAATAAAAGGGTATTAGCTAATAGGATAACGCGGTTACCTGCAACAGTGTTGGCAGCGGTATTATAAGTTATAGTATTTGCAACTATCGATTCACAACTGGCATCCAATAGATTTCCTTCAGTTGCTCCAGAAGCTACATCATAAGTAATCCAAAAATAATTATCTCCGGACACTAGTGCTTGGCTTCCATTAACGATTAGGTTACCGACTGCAGGTGCTGTAGTTCCAAATAACGTAGCAGTAGCAGTATTAAAAACGGAATCGGTTCCACTTGAATATATTTTAATAGTGCTAACATCAGCACTATTTGTCGTACCATTCATAGTGAATTTTAGTGCGCTTACAGTAAGTGGATTGATCGTTCCGTTGGCAGCGACTTTTACAGCAACAATACGTTGATTAATATCTCCCATACCCGTTGGAAGTTCCGTTTGAATTAAGGATACTGTATTAATTTGCATGGTATTTGTTTGAGCGATTACTGATGCTCCGCCGTTTAGCGTACCGGGATGGCTGTGGCCAGAAATATCTGGAACAGTAACTCCGCTTACATTTTCAAAATCCCATGCTGCTAATAAATTAGCTTCGGTACCAGTTACAATTGCTGTTTTATCTGTAAGTACTTCTGCAGCTGTCATTGCTTTCCTCCAAAAACGGATATCATCAATTTGAATATTCATAAAGGATGCAAAATTGCTTAGCGTTCCAAACAATAAATTACCAGTATTAGAAACAGTATTTATACCACCAATATTTGAGGTAGTTTTGGTTTGTTGTAAAGCACCATCCACATAAATTTTACAACTCGTAGTGGCCACATCAATAACCATTGCCAGATGATGCCAGATGTTATTAGATACATTTGATGTACCATAAGGTGGTCCGGCAGCGCCTCCACTTGTTGTTAGATTAACTCCAAATTGCCCGCCGCCAGCTGATGAATTATTGATAAATTCATAACCAATACCCGAACCGCCTGGTCGCTTACTCAAGATTCTTTTAGAGAAATCGGCTGTTTTAATTCTACAGGTAACGGTTAAACTTTGTCCCATTGCCAAATTAAAATCGGCATGATTTGCAACAGACATATAATCATTTACCCCATCCAAAGATAAAATCATCGGAAAAGCATTTGAAACTGTTGGAGACCCAAAAAGAGTTCCTGCATGATTATTACCGGAAACATCAGGAACAGTGCTGCCACTTATGTTTTCAAAATCCCAAGCAGCGAGTAGGTTAGTGGTTGGTCCATTTATTACTGCAGTCATGTCTGCCATTAATTCTGTTGGAGTCATTGCTTTATCCCAAACTCGTATAGCATCAATTTGTCCAGCCCATTTGTAACTGTTATTTGTGTCAGATGTAGCTCCAACAACAAAGTTCAACGCATTGGAGAAATCCGAAGTAATGGATGTAAAGGTTTTTCCTGTATTTGCTAAAACACCGTCTACATAACCATATACTGTTCTGTTACTGGAAGCATCTAATACCAATGCTATATGGTGCCAAGTCCCATCAGCAATTGAATTTGCAGAATAACCTGCTGTACTAATGTTATTTGGTGTACCCGTACCTTGCATATTTATGGCAAACTTGCCGGCATTTGAACCATTACCGGTCCAAAACTCATATCCATTACCTGATGAACCATTTCTTTTAGCAAAAATACGTGGGGTACCAGTTGTAGTGGTAGTTTTTATCCAACAGGTAATTGTTTTATTTTGGCTTGTGCCAAAGTTTAAATCGGCATGATCAGCAACCGTCATGTACGTACTAGTTCCATTAAGGTTTAAGACCTTACCACTTTGTGCTTTTAGGCTATTAGCGTATAAACACATAAAAAACAAACAAAAAGAAAGTAATAAATTTTTCATATTTTTTAATATTTGGTTAAAATTGGTTAGTAAAGCATAAGATTGTAATCCGGAACGGTTTTGTTAAACTAGCTGACAGCGATAGCCGAAATCAAATTTAACTGTCTTCTAAATACTCATTAAGTAGTTGTAAACAATACCATTCCTGTCTTGGCAAATGAAACGGTCCTTTGAACATATTTCCTTTTGCCGTTTGGGCAATGGTTCCGTCTTTATGTAAATAGCCAAACCATTCTCCATTTGCTGCATCATGGAATTTGCTGTAGGCATAATCATGTACCATTTTGTGCCAAGTTGCATATTTTTCATCGCCTGTCATAGTGTAGGCCAGCAGCGTTGCGATAATCACTTCGTTATGAGGCCACCAAAACTTCATATCCTGCCAGTATTCCTGAACAGGTTTGTCGTATACATCACGGTAATATAGAATACCACCATGTTCTTTATCCCATCCGCGTTCCCACATATAATCGAGCATTTTACAGCCCAATTCAATTAAATGAGGATCATTGTTGCGGTATTTTGCTTCATGTAAAATAAACCAAGCTCCTTCAATAGCGTGACCGGGATTCAACGTGCGCCCATCAATATGATCTATAATAGAACCATCTGGCGCTACTTGTTCCATCACACATTTGATATCATCTTTTACAAAATCGGTTTCAATTTCAGTAATCCAGATATCAATCCATTCATCACAACGCGGGTCTCCAATATTTTCCCGTAATTGTTGTGCCGTGTTTATCATAATCATAGGAGTTCCAATTCCTTTTGACGGTCGGGTAGCGGTGAATTTAGGTTCTAATAAACCAGATGTAGTGGAATATTCGATACATTTTCCGAATAAAAACCGTGCTTTTTCAGCGGCAGCCTCATCTCCGCTTGCTTTTGCGTAAGCTGACATTGCTATAACCGCAAAGGTCTCCGAAAAATAATACCGGCGTTTGCGTATGGGTTGTCCGTCGCGTGTTACGTGAAAAAACATTCGTCCATCGGTATCAAAGCAATGGTTGTTTAAAAAATCGATACCTGCCTTAGAACCTTCCAGCCACTCTTGTTTTGGCTCGACAGTATTATAAAGTGTAGCCAATAACCAAGCAGCACGGCCTTGTATCCATACTGCTTTGTCATCATCAATCAAACTTCCATCTTGATCACGCATTAATAAATAACCCCCAAACTCGGTATCAATAGAACGTGGAAACCAAAATGGCACGGTATCATTTACTAATTGATTCTGATAAAAATCTTTTAAGCTGAGAAGGTCTGTTTTTGAATAGCTCATTTTTTAATATATGTTTTGTAACTAGTATTTTTTATGTTGTACTAGATGTTAATTTTTTGTCTCGTTTAGTCAGTAAATAAAGGATTTGACTTTTTTTAGTTTTCAGTGGCGGGATTCAATTCGAGTTTAAAAGTCGAACATGGAAGTCCTGCTTCATTCACCAAATTGGCTGAAGAAAAAGGTTTCCATGCATATAGAACTGTTTTTATTTTTTCTCCTTTCGGGATCGTAATTAATACTTGATTTTTCACGATAGCTGTTTTGCTTTGAATGTGAATTCCCTTGTCATTTACCAATTCAAAACCAATTAGTTCTTTTTTGTCCGAAGTAGTTAATTGTTTTGCAAATGAAAATGAAACTAGAATGTTGTCGCCTTTTTGTATGGCTTTCAAAGCGGAAGGACCATTCGCAATTACAGCTTTTCTATAGGAGTAGCGCAAGGCCAAAAGCGCCAAACGATCTGCCACTTCTTTTTTCTTAATTGGATGCACATTTAGAGCATCTCCATAATCCATACTGACAGCCATACCGCTGTTTGGAATTTTATTTTGCAATCTATTTTGCATATCTCTGAATGCTGGCCAAGTTGGTCGCTCCATACTTGATAATTGCACATAATAGAAGGGAAGGTTTGAGCCCCAGGCTTTACGCCAACTTTCTACTAATTTTGGCATGAGATGTTCATATAATTCAACGTTATGTGCATTGCTTTCGCCTTGGTACCAAATCACCCCTTTTATCGGGAATTTTGTAAAGGCTTCCACTCCAGCTTCGAAATTGTAACAAGGGTCATAGGGATGGCGTTGTTTTGCATTTGTAGCATTTTTCAAATTTAAATTGGCACGTTCTCTGACCCAAGGCATGATAAAATCCGATTTACGCCAGTTGGTTAATACATCAACTACTTTATCGTCATGTTCCAAGGTGTATCTGTCAATCCAAGATTCTATCGGTGATCCGCCAACGGCAACTTGTATCAAACCCACAGCTACATTTTCTTCGTGAGCAATGTTTTTACCAAAGTAATAGGCAATGGCCGAGAAATCTTTGGCACTTATCGAATCACATACCGACCAACTTCCGGAAAAGAATTGCAGCTGATTGGTTTTAACCAAAGTGAGAGAATCCCAAGCCGTTTCATCAGTCTCCCGTATTGCTTTGGCATTGAATAACCGAATAGTAGTATTGGCGATTGCCTTTTTCACTTCTGCCGAACCATTTTCTGAATTTTGAAGTTGAAATGCCATATTCGACTGTCCAGAACAAAACCAAACATCTCCAACCAGAATGTTCTTCAAAACAAGGTTTGTTTCCTTAGATTGAATAGTCATTTCATATGGTCCGCCTTGTGTCATAGCGGGAAAAGTAATTTTCCATTTTCCATATTTGTCGGCAATGACGTTCTTTTTTTGTTGTTTAAAAGCTACTTCTATAGTATCACCTCCATTAGCCGTTCCATAAACTGGAATGGGTCGATTGCGTTGCAAAACCATATTGTCAGTAAAAACAGCAGCTAATTTTAATCCACCATAATTTTGAGTTATGTTTTCATAAACGGTTTTGGCCAGGATAGTTGCTCCTTCTTTCGTTGGATGTAAAGCATCAGGAAAAAGATCGGGACGATGGTATAACTTTTCATGTAAATCAATTAGACCCACTTGATTTGCTTTTGCAATGTTCGGTATATGAGATTGAATTTGCCAAAACCAATCTCTGGTTCCCGATTTAAAACGAGGGTGCTCATTAAATAGGGGCGTTAATCGACAGATGTAAATTTTAACTGCCGGATTTTGTTTTTTTAAGGTGTCTATTAACCAAGTGTAATCGGCATCAAATTCCGCATTGTAATTAGGCCAATTTCTAGGATCTGTATCATTTAAACCCAAATGAATAATAGCTATATCAGGTCTGTATGCAATGGCATCGGCACATTCTTTTGTTTTAAAATAGGGTGTGCTTCCTTTTTTCAAAAGTATTGCTCCGCTATGTCCGAAATTCTTCACCTCATATTGTCCGCCCATCAAGATTTGAAGCTGCGAAGGATAGGATTCATTTGCAGCATCAGATAAGAGATAACCCGCTGTAACGGAATCTCCAATGCAAGCCACTTTGAGGATTGCTCTTTGCGCAACTGATTCAAAATGAAAGGCTATTGAAATGAAAAAGACTACTAAAAATAGATTCCTTTTTATCGTATTCATGTTTTTGTTTTTTTCAGAAATTATTACAAATAGGCGTAAATTATCCCCAAGGCGGAACACAAGGCTCCGCCTTAAAAGATAAAAAACAAACCCAACTTAAAACAATTATTTGAACTTAGTAAACGATACTAATGGATTTTAAGCATCGACAAAATCATTCACTTTTGGACGCAGAAAACTGATTTGGACTACCAATGCAATTATAACAACCCCCGCCATCAAAGCAAAACCGGAGCCTAAAGTTCCGCTATCCGAGGATTTGCCTAAAAGGGAAGTTACTAATGCACCGCAACCAACTCCGGTCATATTTAGGACACCATAGGCCGTCGCCCGGTGTTTTGAAGAAACAAACTGACATATAATTGGCATGTTATTGGCATCAAACATTCCGTAACCGATACCGAAACAAAGCGCAGCACCGACCACATTGAATAATGAATGTCCAAAACCAATTAACAATAAAGCAGGAATAGTTAAACTCAGACCAATCGCACTGGTATACACCCTGCCTTTTATATTTTTTTGTACCCATTTATCAGATAGAATACCACCAAAAATCACACCCAATAAGGATGAAAAGGAGATGGCAATGGTGGCTAGCGGACCTGCTTCTTCCATAGGAATTCCTAAGTTTTCTGAAAACAGGGTAGGCAACCAGTTTTTTGTAGCCCAGCCCGGTAAACTTATTATGGCAAAATAGAATAAGATAACCCAGAAAGAGATGTTCGTGAATAACAAAGCCATGCCTTTGAAGAGCGAACTTTTTTCTTTTATTAGCATCAAATCGGAATCTATAATTTTTACTTCGGCAACTTTTTGCTCTCTTAAAAAGAAAACCAAAATGAATGCATAAAAAACACCAACTATTCCAAAATAATGAAAAGTAGTATGCCAAGAATAGGCAGCGGCAATAGTAGCTCCAAAACCCCCTAATGCGGAACCTACATAAAGTCCGGTCATATGAATACCAATCGCAAGTGATCTTGTTTTTTGCTGATGGTAATCGGCAATTAGTGATAAACCGGCAGGAATATATAAAGCTTCACTTACTCCCATCAGGGCTCTTAGCCAGTACACCTGATTGTAAGTTGTTGCATATCCCATAGCATACGTTACTGCTGACCAAACAAATAAGCTCCCTACAATCAGCCATTTTCTGTTTAATTTGTCTGCGATAATTCCGGATATAGGACTCATTAAAGCATAAATCCAAAGAAAAATAGCCATTAAACGTCCAAAGTTCTCACCAGAGACCAATTCAGGAATATCTGTTTCCATTGAAGGACGCATCGTTGCCAGCATTTGTCTGTCCATATAGTTTAGCAAGGCTACAAGCCATAACAAACCTACTACTACCCAAGGATAATACTTTGTATTTTTCATATTTTGATATGCTTTAAATTTCATTTGTGATTTTACCTTCATTTTTCGATAGCAAAAAATGGGGGTTAAAACCTATTTTGAGTGTAATTACTTTATAGTTCCTAACATCACATCAGGAGTACGAATACCTGGTTTTATTTCTCCATTAGACAAAACAATTTTATCGTTCCATAGCGTAGCTGTAGTCGTCACATGAGCAAGAAAGGGCAGTTCGCCAATGGTAGACCAGGAATCGGTAACAGTATCGTATAATAAGATTCCTTTATAAAAACCGTCATGATTCGTGTTCAATACATTTTTTTCTGCGATTAGCTTGGCCTTTTCCTCAGGAGAGTTGGTTTGTGCAATTTGGGATAAATACGTTTCGATTTTATGAAAAACGATACCATTATCACCACCAACGATTATTATGGAATGATTCCCCACTGCCACACCCGCACCCGCTGAAAAGTTGGTTGTGTTTTCTCCATCGGATATATTTGCACGAATTTCCCAGATTTGTTTTTTTACATTAAAGGCAAAAGTGGTATTGTGTAAATCACTTATTCCTGAAGGTGTTTTCGTTCTGCCGCCAATCACATAAATAGTGGTTTCATCCTTATCTTTCTGAACCACCGCAACTGAATTGGATAAAGCGATGGGTAATTTTGGTAATGTTTTCCACTCTGGATTAGAACTGTTTAAATCAAGACTTAAAAATAAATCAGAAGATTTAGTCGATTCATCACCGCCAATAGCATAAACTACATTTTCAATATGTGTTAGCGCTATATTGGTAACAGGTACTGGAAAATCAGGTAGGGATGTGGCTTCAACTTCAGTTGCAGCAGCATTCCATTGTAGAATAAAAGCTTTATTTGAAAGTCCATTTTCATTTTCACCCCCCACATATACCACTCCTAAATCAGTTGAGGTAGAACCACAATAGGCGATTGGTTCGGGTAATGTGCTGTGTACATTTTTATTCCAACTATAGGTATCGTTGCATTTCTGCAATACATGAATTTCTTTTGAATACTGTTTTTTTCCACCTTCCCAAGGCATTTTATCTTGGAAATTGGCACCTCCGGTAACTATCAATACATCGTTATTGATACCATTAATAGCACCCGCAAAACCTAATGATATACTTCCATCAGTATTTTGTAGTTGCGCTGCCATTTTCCATTCCACATGGTTTATAGCTTTTTTTTGAGATAGGGCGTCAGTTGTCGGCATAATGAGTAAGGAAAGAATTAGAGGAAAAATAAGTATATTCATGGTATTTCTTTTAAAATAAATGAACAAAGCTATTTTGATTTGAAATCTTCAAAATTTAGACTTTCTACATCTTTTTTAAATAATTCAAATTGGTCAGCGCTCATGTTTTTGACAGGCAATCTAAATTCACCTAAATCAAAACCTACCATTTTCATATAGGCTTTCCCTACTGAAATTCCGCCGTATTTACCCAATAAACGAATCATGTTGATTGATTTTTGCTGCAAAGCACGCGCTGTAACTAAATCATTGGCATTAAAAGCCGCAATCAAATCGTAATACAATGGAGCAGCATAATTAAAAGTACTTCCTACAGCACCTTTGGCTCCCAATACTAATGCTGATAACATATTCTCGTCACGTCCCCAAAGCATGTCGTATTTACCGTCTTTGTAACTCATACAACTTTGGAAATCCATGAAATCTTCGTGTGTATATTTCACTCCTGCAAAATTAGGAAGCTTTCCGTCTAAGGCTTGTACTAAATCAAACATTGGTAAGTTAACGCCTGTCAATACCGGAATGTGGTAGTAATATAGAGGCATATTAGGAACACTTTCGCCTACTTTTATACAAGCTTGAGCCAACACATCCACATTAGCAGGTTTGAAATAAAACGGAGCAGTCAATGAAACGGCATACAAACCAATTTCATAAGCATGTTTGGCCAAATCAATACAATCTGCAAGACAGGTTCCACCTAAGAATACCATTACTTTAAAATCAGTATCGTGATTGGAACAATCTGCCCAAGCTTTAGCAACCGCTTTTTTCTCTTCTAATGTTATAGAAACACCTTCTCCAGTAGAGCCATTAATAAAAGCACCAGTTATTCCGTTTTTTTTTAGAAAAGTATAGTAAGCCGGAATTAGGCTAACATCTAATTTTCCATTGCTATTAAAGGGGGTAAAAGGAGCTGAGATAAGCCCTTGTAAATGTTCAATTTTCATGAGGTATTTTTTTAAATTGTCTTTTATTTATGTTGTTTAAATAGACCGGGAACTTAAATATTCCCGGCTTATTATTTAAACTATACTTCTTAAATCCAATTTTTTACTATGGATTCTGAGTGATTTTAGGATTAAAGTTAATGGTATTTTGAGATATTGGAAACAATATCTTTTTACCGGCCATAGAAGGCACAAGATTCGTTTTGTTGAAACGAACTAAATCCCACCATGCTTTTCCTTCAAAAGCTAATTCTTTTAGACGTTCATTTAAAATGACATCATTATTAGCTGACTGAGAGCCATTTGTAAATGAAGAAGAAGCATCAGCTCTTTGCATTACCAGATTCATTTCTGAAGATGGATCCTGACCTAAAGCATTTTTAATTTCTGCTTTCATTAACAAGATGTCCGCCCAACGGTAAATAATGATATCGCTCACAAATCTTCTGGTAGCACCATCAACTGTTCCATTGTATTTTACTAAACCTGTTACTACCGGAGTAGTTCCATTGTATAAAGTTAAATAAGTAGCTATTTTTCTGGTATCTGTATTGCTAAAGTTGAAATGGGTAATATCTGGTTGTACTCTTGAAATACCTGCATTCCCTGTACCAACTCCCAAAGTTCCGAAAGTTGCTGTTGCTGTCGCTGCTGTTAGGGGGGCAAAGTCACTTGGTCCAACAAACATGAAAGAATTCCAATTGTCAGATAGCGCAGATGGTACATCCGCCAAAGAATATCTAACCGCAAAAAGCACTTCAGTATTTCCTTTATTGGTGTAACTAAATACGTCTTTGAAATTTGGTAATAAAGATGGTGCAGTAGGAATAGCATTAATCGCAGCCAAAGCCGTATTTAGATCAGTACTTCCACCACCTAATTGTTTCGCTGTCCATAAATTAACATCCGCTTTTAAAGCGTAAGTCGATGACAAGGATAATTGCGTTTTATTGTTTGTTGCATCAGGATAATTCGCAATAGCTGATTCGATATCAGACTTAATGAATGCAAAAGTTTCTTCAATCGTATTACGCGGAACAATATATTCAGATTGATTGGTGTTTTCCGTTGGCGTAGTTACTATTGGTACACCACCCCAAGAACGAGCCATGATGAAGTAAGCCAAAGCACGCATAGAATATGCTTGCGCGATATATCTCTTTTGCTCATTTACAGTTGTTGGACTAAATTGAATAGTCGGAACATATTTCAAAACCAAATTCGCTTGATGAATTACGGTATACAAACCAGCCCAATCCACATCAATATTCTGTGCAGTCAGGTTGTTATTATAATAATTAGCCAAGCTTAGCGGAGATTGAACTCCATTAGTGATTTCTGCACTTCTTGCTCCTCCCAATAAATAGTAATTTTGTTGGGTTTGGGTTCTGAAATTGAAGTACATACCATTTACACCTGCTTTTGCATCGTCTTCAGTTTTCCAAAAACTAGCAGAAGTAATTACGCTTTCAGATGTAAGGTTTAAGTCATCCTGACACGAGTTCAGTAGTGAAAAACCGGTAAAAAGTATAGAATATAAAAGAATTTTCTTTTTCATGATATTTAATATTAAAATTTACAAACCAATGTTTAAACCAAGGATAAAGTTTTTTGGAACAGGATAAGTCCCTGTAGATCCAGCTGAATTTAATCCTAAACTGGAACCACCATCAATCCCTTGAACTTCTGGGCTTAAACCGCTGTATTTAGTGAAATAGTATAAGTTACTTCCTGTTACATACACACGTACTGATGCTAATCTAGCTTTCTCAACTATCGATTTTGGAACGGTATAACTAAAAGTAATTTCTCTTATACACAAGTAATCTCCACTTTCGTAATAGCGACTATTTCCTTGGAACATATTGGTATTATATGCTGCACCACTTGCTTCAGAACGGAATAAGTTATTTTGGTTCGTTTGGTCTGCCCAACGGTAACGTGGTACATTAGTAATGTCACCTTCTTTTTGCCAAGACTGTAAACTTTCGGCTAATAATCCGTAATTTCCTTGAAATTGACCCACAAAACGTGCTCTGGCTTCATTGTAAATTGTAGCTCCTAAAGAGTAATCTGTTCTTACGGTTAATGAGAATCCTTTATAGTCTGCATTAAAATTAAAACCACCCACAAATTTTGGGAACATATTACCCATGTAAGTTCTGTCACGGCTATCAATTGTACCATTGTTGTCTGTATCTTCAAATACTGCATCTCCAGCAAATTTCTTACCAGTTGGATTACCACCGGCTGCAGCTGTTTTAGTTACATAAGTGTCCTTTGTAGTTGCGTTATAAGCATCAGCTTGTGCTTGTGTAGAAAGGATATATAATTGTTTGTGAGCATAAAAATCACCAATTTTTTGACCTTCCTGCAAACCACCTACGTATTTATAAGAACTGCTTGCTGCATCCCAAATTTCAGTTCCACCAATTCTATTGTTTGCATTTCCATTGAAAGGAAGTTTCTCAATTACGTTAGTATTGTGTGAAACATTAGCCCCCACATTAATTTTCAAATCATTTTGATTGTACACATTGGCATTCAATTCTAATTCAAAACCTTTGCTTCTTAATCCACCTAAGTTTGTTAGCACGGTAGAGAAACCACTATTAGAAGGCAACGTCAGATTCGTTAATAAATCAGAAGTCAATTTATTATAAAAATCTCCAATTACTCTAATCTTATCATGATTAAAACCTAAATCAAAACCTCCATTTATAGTTTGTGATTGCTCCCATTTCAAACCTGGATTAGCAATTTGTGAATTTACAATTGCAGATTGACCGTTGTAGCTATTAGCAAATCCGTTTGTTGTACCTGAATATAATCCACCTGATTGAAAATCACCCAAAGTACCTAAATTCCCGTTTACCCCATAACTTCCACGAAGTTTAAAAGAGGAAACAACCTCTGGCATTACTTTCCAAAACTTCTCTTCATGTGCATTCCAACCTACAGATAATCCTGGGAAAAAGCCATATTTATTATCAGGACCTAAACTGGAAGAGCCATCATAACGGAAAGAGGCTGTTGCAAAATACCTGCTTTTGTAATCATAATTCACTCGACCAAAAACACTGTTCAGCACTAATCTGGTATTGTTGCTATATACTGAAACCGGTATTGGCGATGAATCCAGCGTTTGTGCAAGATCAGAAGGACTTCCTTTCCCGGAAGCATTAAATGCTTTTATGGTTCTGTCGAATTTAGAAGCACCCAATTTTGCTTGAAAATCACCTACATTATCCAAAGCTTTAACATAAGTAAAAACCCCTTCGTATTGTACTTGTGCGATTTGATTGCTTAATCGGGTAGCCGTACGCGTATTATCAACTAAACCATTGCTACCACTTAAAAATGCCTGTTGAAAAGTATTATCATTTTCATTTTCGTTATAAAGTGACAATGAAGGTGTAAAAGTTAAATCTTTAGTAAGTTTTAAATCGCCATCAACACTCATCTGCAATTTATTGTTTTCATTGATCCCTTTTACTTTGCCCATTTGGTATAATGGATTTCCGTTGATGTTGTTTTGGCCTGGAGCCAAAGTACCATCTTCCAAGTATAATTTTGTTGTAGGGGAGTTTCCTAAATATCTGTTGAAAACAACGCTATTGGCAACGACTTGATTATTACTTGATTTAGAGTATAATACTCTACCGTTTACAGTAAAGTTATCGGCTACTTTCAATGAAGCATTTAATTTACTGGTAAAACGTTGGTACCCGGTAAAAATAGTGATACCATCGCCTTTTAAATACCCTAAACTTAAATCAAAGACACCGGTATCTCCACCACCACTAATCCCTAAAGTGTGATTTTGTGTGATTGCATTTTGAAATAAAACATCATTCCAGTTTGTGCTTTTATACATAATCGTATTGTTAGCATTAAGAGGATCTGCCATTTCTTGCCAACCTTTAGCTTGTAAACCTTGAATAGTGGGTGCATCCAAATTTGACTTCAATAATGTAGCAAAAGGCGTGTTATTCAATAAATTATTTCCGGTACCGGCAGGAGTAGCTCCTGTTAATTGTCCTAATCTTGCAATACCGGTTGTTGTTGAAAGTCCAGCGATTTCGGCAGCATTATACAAACCTAAACGTTGCAATCTAATAAAGTCACCTCCGTCTAAGAAATCATATTTCTTTCCTACTTGGCTATTTTGTGTAGATACATTATACGTGATTTTAGTTTTACCTGCTTTTCCGGTCGATGTTGTAATAATAATTACTCCATTAGAAGCACGAGCTCCATAGATTGATGTTGCAGCGGCATCTTTTAATACTTGTAATGAGGCAATATCAGCAGAGTTAATATCATCAATTTGAGTACGAATAACTCCGTCAACAATATACATAGGAGTTGCACCTGCCGGATTATCTATAGATGTACCTCCACGTACTAAAATATTAGATGCTTTACCTGGTTGCCCTGATGCGGTACGCACCACTAAACCAGTTACGTTTCCCTGTAATGCTTGTGTTACATTTGAGTAAGGAACATTCTCTAAAACTTTTTTGTCTAATTTAGAAACTGAGGTGCTTAAAGTTCTTCTATTTTGAGAACCATATCCCACAACAATAACTTCATTCATTTGCTGACCTACTTCTTTTAGAACTATAGTAAGTGGCGCATTTCCAATAGTCACTTCTTGTTCCTGAAGTCCGATGTAAGAAACAACCAATGTGGTAACATTGTCGGGTACTTCAAATGTGAAATTTCCATCAAAATCGGTTTGAGTTGAAATAGTAGTGCCTTTGGCAATAATATTTACTCCAGGTAACGTCTCTCCTTTTTCATTAGTTACCTTTCCTGTAATTTTCTTTTGGATTAAGGCTAATTTGGTTGTCTCTTTTGTAACGGTATTGTTTTTTTCAAAAAAAATAGCCGTTCTTAAAGATACTGAAGCTGATGCTTGTACGGTAAAAGCTACTAGAAATAAAGATGTTAATTTCATAGCTTTCCCAAAGTTAGGGGTAAGCCAATAATTTTTAGGCTTGCTTTTTGGTAATAAATACATACTTTTGTAATGGTTAGGTTAATAATAATTCTTCCTTCTTGGTTTATTTATTTGTTTTCCAATCACAGTTCTTTTTATTAAGAACCAGCCAGCATGTTTACAGCATATGCTGGCTTTTTTTATGGATAACAAATGAATATTTTATAAAAAAGGGTATTCCCAATTTTGTTGTCTTTTATGTTAGCAATCTTAAAATCGTCAGTTGTATTTTAAGAATTTAAATTCTTACTTTAGTTTTTATGGGCAATCTTTAGCATTAGAAAAAATCATTTCGATAGAAAAGCACAGTCAAAATAGGTGTAGCAATTAGTAATCTTAAAAGATAAAATCTCTTTTTTTAATAGTAATTTGGACGGAGTTTTTCTTTTGAACTATAATCTTTTTCTTAATCTTTTGTAGGAGAGAAAGTATAAAATTTAGTAAAAGAACAATTTAAAATATATTTTTTTCCGTGCTATTTATTATCACGTTGTAAATATATAAAATAATTTAATAAATACAATGTAATTATTAAATTATTTTAATATCTAAAATTTAGAAGTAATTTTAGTTATTAATTAATGGGGATAACATCTTTTCTTTTATAACACAACATGCCCCAATAACACCGGCGCGACGACCTAAAGTCGATTTTTTAAGTTTCATATCCCGGTTTACTAAACCTAATGAATATTTTTTTAATGCAGACTGAATAGGTAAAAGAGTATAATCGCCTAATTGTGCAAAATCACCACCAATTACTAATAAATCAGGATTAAAGATATTGAGTAAAATAGATAAATAGCGTCCCATTTTTTCACTCTGCTTTGTCACCAAATCAACACATAAAGTATCCTCTAGATTAAAAGCTCCGGCTATAATGGTATGGTGTTGCAAAGCAGGAGAACTCTCATCAAGAACTACTTTTGATTGTTTTCCTTCTTTTAGCGCTGCCTTGAATTGGTTTACTAAGGACCAACCTGAAATTTCAGTCTCCAGACATCCAAGTTTACCACACTGACACATAATCCCGTTATCAAAGATCGTACTGTGGCCGAATTCTCCGGAGTAACCGGATTTCCCATAATACAGTTTACCGTCAGTTATCATTCCTATAGCTACACCCCAACTGTAATTAAGAAATATTATATTCTGTTCATCATCAACCACACCTTCACAATATTCACCAAATGTCATTGCTCTGGTATCATTTTCTAAATGTACCGGCATGTCCAATTGTTCTGAAATAATTTCTGTTAAAGGTCTATTTTCGCTAAAGAAATAATTATAGCTAAATCCTTCCATCGAATTAATACGACCTGAAAAGTTGATGCAAACACCCACAATCATCTTTTTTTCGACAGAACTGTCTTCTATAAATGAATTTATCAGATTACAAAATTCCAAAAGAGAATCTTGTGTATTTTCCAAAACAAAGGAAGTTCCTAATTCAATACTTACAAATTCGTTTTTTATGTTTTGTAAGCCAATGGACATATTGGCAATACTCACTTCGACCCCTAAAAAGTAAGCGCAAGTTGGATTGATACTATACAAAGAAGGTCGTCTTCCGCCACTATTGGTGATTTTCCCAAGATCTACCACATAGCCCTCGGGCAATAATTCGTTAACGGCTTTAGTTACCGTTGGAACACTAGATTGTAGTTCAGAACTTAATTCTGCTATTGTAGCATTACCGGCAGACAATAATCGTTTTACGATTGCTTGTCTTAGCATATGCCACTTTTGTCCTGAAAGGGTTTTGTCTTTACTACTGTCTAATAAATCTTTTAAACTCATTATTGTTACTTTTTAAAAAATTTCAATCGGATTGATTTACAAACTTACTATAATTTTTTTTACACAATGGTTTAAATCTTATTTCAGTATTAAATAGGTAATCTGTTTGCAATAATTAGTATCTCACAAGTTGGATTTAATTTTGATTTCGCTAAAGGTAAAAATGGGATTAGTAAAAACTAAAAACCCTATAAATCATATGATTTACAGGGTTTTGTTTTCAATTGAAAATGAATTATGGAGTTACTGGGACTGTAATCGAACACCTTTCCTTGAAAGTCATTCTTAAAGTTTGTAACTATTGTATTCTTCATCAGTTACTCTTTCCAGCCAATCGACTGCTCCTTTTGGAGTAACAGCGGTAATGGCGATATGAGTTAATGCACTATCAGTTGCAGCACCATACCAATGTTTAACATCGGCTGGTATTTTAATAACATCGCCTCTTTGAATCAATTGAATCGCCTTGCCTTTTTCCTGATAATAGCCAGTTCCATCGGTTACAATGAGAATTTGACCTCCTGGATGCGTGTGCCAATTGTTTCTGGCTCCCGCCTCAAAAGTGACATCACCAATGACACTATTAAACTCATTTTCATTCACTAATAATTTAACCCAGGCATTTCCCGTAAAATAATCAGGATTTGCTTTATCACCTTGTGAGAAAATTGGATTTTGTTCGTTATTATCTGTTGTGTTCATATTTTCTCTAGCTTTTAATCGACGCCATATCAATTACAAAACGGTACCGAACATCACTTTTAAGCATTCTTTCATACGCTTCATTAATATCCTGCATTTTAATAATTTCAATTTCAGATACAATATTGTGTTTCCCACAAAAATCAAGCATTTCCTGAGTTTCGGCAATTCCGCCAATTAAAGATCCTGCAACTGATTTTCTTCCCATTATCATCGGAACAGTATTCAATATAGGTTCCAAACCACCCAAGTAACCCACCAAAACCAAAGTTCCATTAGTATTTAAAGTCCCTACATAAGGATTTACATCATGAACATAAGGAACGGTGTCAATAATTAAATCGAATTTTCCGCTTACAGCAGCCATTTGAGTTTCATCAGTCGAAATAATTACGGCATCTGCACCTAAATCGAAAGCGTCTTTTTCTTTATTAATTGATCTGGAAAAAAGGGTTACTTCTGCGCCCAAACCTTTGGCCAGTTTTATGGCCATATGTCCTAATCCGCCCAAACCTACAACGGCAACTTTACTCCCTTTTCCCACTTTCCAATGGCGAATTGGTGACCAAGTGGTAATTCCGGCACATAATAAAGGCGCTGTAGCAGCCAAATCAAGATTTGCAGGCACTTTTAAAACGAAGTTTTCGTCTACCACAATTTTTTCCGAATAGCCCCCAAGAGTCATGCCGCCCAAATGCTTATCAGCATTATTATAGGTTCCTGTAAATCCTGTTGAACAATATTGTTCCAGGTCTCGTTTGCAATTATCGCAGGTTTGGCAAGAATCTACCATGCAGCCTACTGCAGCAAAATCGCCCACTTTCAGTTTAGTGACTTCGTTTCCTACTTTAGTCACTTTTCCCACAATTTCGTGGCCTGGAACCGCAGGATAAGTCGTAAATCCCCAGTCGTTTCTAGCCGTGTGTAAATCAGAGTGACAAACACCACAATACAAAATTTCGATTTCAATATCTTTAGCCGTAATGTTTCTGCGTTCGATATCCATTTGTTTTAAAGGGGCATCCACCGCGACTGTCCCGTAAGCTTTTACATTTATTGTTTCCATTCGATTAAATTTTAAAATTGTTATGTTAAATATTTTTTCAGCTTAATTCTATAAACAACAGTCTTTTTAACTTGGGCGTGCCCCTCCGTAAAAACTACGGGTCGTGCTCTACGTTCCCGCTTTTTTTTGAGAGGTAAAAAAAACTCTCAAAAAAAGAGCTCCACTGCCATCACTCACGCAAAACAGAACTATCGATATAATTTGCATCAAAGAAAGCTATAAACTGGAGTTCGATTTTTATTATGTTATTTCTAAAACTTTTTAAGTATTTATATTTAAAATACACACCTACAATGTTTTAGAAAACTTGCAGGATCACAAATATTTGTAAATTTATAGCATTAAGCGATTTGTTGTTCAAAGAATAAGAACTAATTGATCTCAGCGCCATCTTTAATCTCCTCATTTGATTTGCTAAGCAAAATATCTTTTTCTTGTAATGAATCACTAAAAACTTCGATTTGGTCATCCACTTCAAGTCCAAGGCTTACTATGATACGTTGCGCTTTTTTGTTGATTACTTTTATCAAATAGATCCCTTCAGCACTGTTCACGACTGCCGATTTAGGGACTACAAAAGTTTCTTTTTTGCTATTAAGGGGTAGGAGCACTTCGGCAACCATTCCAGGAAGTAATTTTCCGTCGGAATTTATTACATCCAATTCGACACGTTCGGAACGCAGCTTGAGGTCAAGCGCTCCAGACATTCTGCTGATTTTGGCCTGAAATGTTTCGCCTCTCAAAGATACTACATTAAAGGTAATTACTTCCCCTACTTTGAGATAACCTGTATACGCTTCCGGCACCGATACCGATAAACGAAGTTTCTTTTGGTCTTGTATCGTGAGCAGCGGCACTTGAGCTCCTTGTCCCACATAGGCCCCGGTATTGACATTACGTGCCGTTACTTTTCCATTAAACGGAGCCCGTATGTGTAAATAATTTTGCATTATCTTGACTTCCCTGTGTCCGGCACGAGCCGCAGCTAATTGGGCGAAATCAGAACTTTTTTTGGAAAAAGCCAATTCTAAATCATTTTTAGAAATCGTTCCCTCTACTTTACTGGTTTCAAGCAATCGCTGATACGTACTGTTACTGGCGGTATAAATGGCTTCCTGAGAATGCAGGCGAGACTCCGCTGCAGCCAACTGGGAACTTATCTCTGGTGCCTCCAGTTCGATAAGGAGTTGTCCTTTTTTTACTTCAGAACCAATATCTACTTTAAGTGTTTTTACATAACTGTTCACTTTAGCAAATAAATCCACTTGACTAAAACCGGATAATTCGGCGGGTAAACGCAAGTCGGTGGTCAGTTTTGCTTTTGCCAAATTAAAGGTTTCCATTTTAGGTTCTATTTCAGCAACAGGCGCTTCTTTTTTATTCGAATTGCAACTACTTAGAAAAAATAGTGCTACAAAAAATAGCGCGGTCGATTGTAGTATATTATTTTTCATTTTATGATTTTAATGATGAGATATAATGGATGCTTTCTTCGTCTTCAGGGTCTAAAGAAATAGATTGTGTACTTGTTTTTTCTTGTGCCCAGGCAAAAATTAAAGGCAATACGAGCAATACGGCAAAGGTCGAAAATAATAATCCACCAATAACCGCTCTTCCCAGCGGAGAAACTTGGTCGCCTCCTTCGCCATGACCAATCGCCATGGGTAACATTCCCGCAATCATAGCCACACTGGTCATAATGATGGGACGCAGACGCAATGCTGCTGCTTCTCGTGCCGATTCTAATGCATTCCCATTTATTTTTCGCAATTGCTCGGCATTGGTAACCAATAAAACAGCATTGGCAATCGAAACACCCACGGACATGATAATTCCCATATACGATTGTAAGTTTAAGGTGGAACCCGTAATCGTTAACATTAATAACGAACCTAAAACTACCGCTGGAACTGTTGTTAAAATGACTAAAGAAACTTTGAACGATTGAAAATTAGCAGCCAACATTAAGAAGATTACAAAGATGGCAACTAACAATCCGACTTGTAAACTGCTTAATGTTTCGCTCAATACTTTACTCAAACCAATAGGTTCGATGAATAAACCACGAGGCAATTCGCCCAATGAATCTATCGTTTTAGCAACATCTGTTGTAGCCGTACCTAAATCGGTTTGGTGGATGTTAGCGGTAACGGTAATGTAGGGCATAGCTCCTAAATTGTCATTTTCACCACTTACAAACCCGGGTGTAATTTTGGCGACATCACTTAAAACAGGACGCAACGAATTTTTTAATACAGGAATTTCTCCCATATCGGTTTTGCTTTTCATTTTATTCAGAGGCACTTGTACCTGTACCGCAACCGATAAACCTGTTTTTTCATCGATCCAAGTGTTTTTCTCCGTATATCTGGAAGAAGAAGTGGAAGCAATTAAAGAACGCGAAATATCATTCATATCCACACCTAATTCGGCAGCACGAGTTCGGTCAATATCGATATTCATCGCAGGATAATGAATTGGTTGCCCAATTTGTACATCTCTGAAATAAGATGTTTTCTGAAGTTTTTCGACGATTTTATTAGCGTAAGCTTCATTTCGTTTTTTGTCTTTTCCGGCAACTCTAACTTCAATAGGAGTAGGGGAACCTTGACTCAAAACTTTATCGGTAAGTTCAATAGGTTCAAAAGTGACTTTTACATCAGGAAGGATTTTTTTAATTCGAGCTCTCAGATCCTCTTTAAAATCATCCATATCGGTTTCATAATCTTTCAAACTCACTTGAAAAACGGCTTCATGCGAACCCGCCATGAATAAATAGATTGGATTAATGGAGAATAAGGAAGGGTGTTGTCCCACATATACGGATGAAATTCCGATATGTTCTTTGCCTACCATTTTGTTTAATTCTTTCAGTACTAAAATCGCTTTTTCTTCGGTACGTTCTAAGCGTGTTCCATCTGGAGCCCGCATTCTAAGCTGAAACTGACTCGAATTTACCTTTGGGAAAACATCTTTTCCAATAAAAGTAAGGAACACCATGGCAAGCACTGTAATCCCGATAAGATACCCCAAAGTAGCGGCTTTTTTGTAGGGAAAAAGACGGTCTAAGGTTTTCATAAATCGGATTCTGAATCTTTCAAAAACACTTATTTTTCCATCCCCATTAAAATCGTCTCTTTCAATCATTACTTTTTTCTGACCGATCAAATCTTTTTCAGATTCAGGAGTTAATCCGCTAGCATTAAACTCGGCTTCATCATCTGTAATGTTCGGTTTATGTTCCGTTTTTGGATGTTCTTTCATCAACCAATTGGCCATAACGGGCACAAAAGTTTGGGAAAGTAAAAATGAAATCACCATTGAAAATCCAATGGCTAATGCCAAAGGTAAAAACAAAGCTCCAGGAATTCCAACCATGGTAAAAGCGGGTGCAAAAACGGCAAGGATACAAAGCAGGATCAATAATTTTGGTAAAGCAATTTCCTGACAGGCGTCCCAAATAGCCAGTGCCTTGGGTTTTCCCATGTCGAGATGTTGGTGAATATTTTCAATGGTTACGGTACTTTCATCCACTAAAATTCCGATAGCCAATGCCAGTCCGCTCAAAGACATTAAGTTGATGGTTTGCCCGAATAATTTTAAAAATAAAACGCCAGAAATAATCGAAATCGGAATGGTCAAGATTACTATTAATGCCGCACGTCTGTCTCCAAGGAATAATAAAACCATTAATCCCGTTAACACCGCTCCGATAATTCCTTCGGTAACCAAACTTTTGACCGAATTGATTACATAAACCGATTGGTCAAATTCGTACGATAATTTTACATCTTCCGGAAGGGTACTTTGAATTTTGGGCAGTTCCGACTTTAATTTCTGAACCACATCCCAAGTCGAAGCATCTCCTGCTTTGGCAATACTAATATAAACCGAACGTTTTCCGTTTACCAAAGCATAACCAGCGGTAATATCGGCACCATCTTTTACGGTCGCGACATCACCAAGAGTCAAGTTTTGAATACTTCCTTTAAACAACGGAATTTTTTCAAAATCTTTAAGTTCTTTAATCGTATTATTGGTTGGCGTAATGTAGTTTTTATCCCCAATTCTCACGTTTCCGGAAGGAGCTGTTTGATTGTTGAGGCGTATCGCTTCTACAATTTGGTCGGGTGTCATGTTATGGGAACGCAATAAATCCGGATCTACGTTAACCTCAATGGTTCTTGGACTTCCGCCAAAGGGAGCCGGCGATAATAAACCTGGAATCGAAGTAAAAGAAGCCCGAACATACACGTTTGCCAAATCCTGTAATTCGTTGTTAGACCTAATTTTACTGCTCAAAACCAACTGCCCGATTGGTAATGACGAAGCATCAAAACGAATGATAAAAGGCGGTTGCGTACCCGGAGGAAATGCCGCCTGAATCCTATTGGAAAGTGCACTCAATTCGGCAGCTGCTTGCGCCATATTGGTGTTTTCATAATAGGTCAATTTCATAATCATCAACCCTTGGATATTCTTGGTTTCCACTGATTTTACGCCGTTGGCAAAAGGAAGGATGTTGACATAATTTTTGGCAAAATAAGCTTCCATTTGGTCCGGAGTGTATCCGCCAAAAGGATGTGCAATGTAAATTACAGGCAAATTCATTTTAGGGAGAATATCTACCTTAATATCTTTGATGGCACTAATTCCGAAGAAAAATAAACCAGCAACCAATACCAATATGGAGATGGGTTTGCGGAGCGCAAAACGTATTAGATTCATATGGGTTTAATTAAAATTCATTTATAAATAAGTCAAAATTGCCTGTGGCGGCTGCTTTAAGCAAAAACGATTGCCATACATTATTGTTGACAATATCACGATCAATTTCGGCACGATTTAAAATAAACAAGGTTTGTGTTAAATCAGTTAAAGTGGTCAATCCGTTTTTGTATAAAGTCGATTTTTGTACATACGCTTGGGCTGCCGCATTTACCTGAACAGGCGCTTCAGCATAATTTTCTAGTGTGATTTTGATTTTGTCCTCAGCAAAATTCAATTGCGATTTCAATTCTCGGTCAGCCTGATTGTACTCTTCTTGCAGGGCTTGTGAAACAAATTTCTGAGCACTCACTTGTTTGCTCATTCGGAACGGAGTAGTCAAATTCCAGGTAATTCCAACTCCAATCAGATAATTGCTGCGATCTGGATGTACACCCTCCCAATAATTTCTATTGAAAGCGGTTTGGTCTATGGCATACGACGAATCAAATCCGGAAGCCCGTGTTTGCAACACACCAAAAGCACTCATCGTTGGATAATAAAAACGTTTGTATAATTTGACTTGCTGATTGCTGTAATCAATCTTCGTTTTGTAAAATTGAAGCAAGGGATGTAAGCTGTCAGAAGCTTTATTAGCTACAACAATTGCTTTCGGAATTTGATTTACAAAAAGCGTATCGGTTAGAAAATCCTGAGGCGCAACGCCCATCAAATCAACTAATTTATTGTTTTGTTCTTTGACAAAATTTTTAGCCAGATTTAAAGAAATTTTGGCTTTCGAAACTTCGGCTGTTGCCAAAGTAGAATCAACTCCGGCAAGTAGTCCGCTTCTAACACGAGCTGCAGCGGTTCTTTTGAAAACGTTTGCTCGATCTAAATTCTTTCGCTGCGAAATCAATACGCGTTGACTCGCCAATAAATTAAGATAAGCAGCTGCGATTTTTATTTCTTGTTGGAATTTTTCCTGTTGCAAATCATTTTCACGGCTTTGAACATCTATTTTGGCCAAATTAACTTTCTCCTGAATTTTTCCGAAAGTAAAAAAATCCCAATTCATGTTGACTAAATACAACGCGCCAAAAGCAGAATTCCAGTTTTGTTCTGGAAGCGGAAGTCCGGAAGAAGCAACTCCAAGTCCTCCAAAACCGTAAAGGGGGCCGTTTTGTCCGTTGACAGTTCCATAATCTTGCTGTGCAGATAAATTAAGATTGGGTAAATAATCGCGTCGGGATTGTTTGAGCGTTTCTCGGGAAGCCTTGCTGTAATTCCTTTTTGCTTTTATTGAACCATAGTTTTCTAAACCTGTTTTTATGGCTTCTTTTAAAGACAAAGTTTGTGAAAAACCACTAGCAGCAAATATCAAGAAAAATAATAAAGTAATTTTTTTGAAATACATAAAATGGGTTGTGAAATAGTATCGTACAATATTATTTCACTTTAACCGATATAAGGCTTCTTAAATGATGTAATGCGATTATAAATGACCAATTGAATTTGTCATTTATTGGAAATAAAGATTAAATAATTGTAGTTAATTTGCATATTGTTTAAGTATTAAAAATGAATAAAAAATTTGACAACATAATGGATAACAAATGGTGGCAAGAAATTGCCGTTGTTGTCTTTTCATTTACGCTTTTTACCTTAAAAAACGATTGGATGCTATTTAGTTCTTTAGCTTCCATTTTGATGGGTATTTTTCTCTATTTCATTTTGTACATGCATGCTCAATTCAACCGGTTTTTTCTGTTGCCAATACTATTTAAGGGACAAAGACCCTTGACTTATTTATTGCTGACGCTACTGACGGTTATCGTGTTTTCGGTAGTTTTATATGAAATAACGACTTTCGAAATGTTTAGTAAATGCCATTTGTATCAAAACTCACATCAAAGAAGTTATGTATACCAATTGGCAAGTGTTTTGGGTACATTGGTGTGTATTTTGAGTCCGATAATTGTTTTTAAATTCTACCGAATTCATAAAAAACAAACCGATGAAACGTTACTGTTCAACCAAATGCAATTGAATGCGCTTAAAGGGCAATTGAATCCTCATTTTTTATTCAATACCTTCAATACACTTTATGGAATTAGTTTAGAATTTCCTGAAAGAACATCCGATTTGATTATGAAAGTTTCGCAATTAATGCGGTATCAACTCGAGAGTAATAACAAACAATGCGTCTCTCTTGAAGAGGAACTGGAATTTATAAACAGTTATGTGCAACTTGAAAAAGAGCGTGTTTCCTATCGTTGCGACATTACCTACGATAGTAAAATTGATAACGAAAATGCGTATAAAGTATCTCCAATGTTACTGATCGCTTTTATCGAAAATGCGTTCAAACACGGAACTTGTGCGATCGAAAAATGTTTTGTCAGGATCATTATAACTGTTGAAAACGGTTTGTTGCATTTGCATGTTGTCAATTCAATTCCGAAGAAAAAAACAGGGGTAGTTTCTACTAAAATTGGTTTAAAAAACACCATAGAACGGTTGAAGCTAATTTACGGGGAGGACTATAAATTAGACATTCAAGATGATAAAAATACCTACATTGTTGATTTGAAATTACAACTTAAAAAGTTTGTATAATGAAAGAACAAAAAAAATGTATTATTGTTGATGATGAGCCTGCAGCACATTATGTTTTAGCGAATTATATTAAACAAAATCCGCAGTTAGAATTGGTTTTTCAGGGGTATAATGGTATTGAGGCCATGGATTATCTTCGAGAAAATAAAGTTGATTTGATGTTTTTGGATATCAATATGCCAGAAATTACAGGGTTAGAATTGCTGAAAATCATTCCAACACATCCTAAAACTATTTTAACAACAGCTTATTCTGAATTTGCTCTTGAAAGTTATGATTTTGGCGTTATTGATTATTTACTAAAACCCATTTATTTCCCTCGTTTTTTAAAGGCCATTGATCGGTTTTTTTCAACTGAAAATACTATAAAGCAGGAAGAAGTTACAGTCAATACGGTAAGCGTAAAAGTGGATGGTTATTTTATTGAAATCGAATTAGACCAACTTTTATTTGCACAAAGTTTTGGAAATTATGTGAAATTGCATACCCTCAAAAGAACCTATTTGGCTTCGATTACCACTGGTGAATTGGAGAAATGTCTTCCAGAAAAAAACTTCATGCGCATTCATAAATCCTATATCATTGCTTTGGACAAAATTGATGCCTCCGAAAAAGATTTTGTCATTATTAAAAAAGAAAAATTACCCATTGGAATTACGTATCGAAGAGAATTAATCGATAGATTGAAGAATAAAATAATTTTATAAAAGTAGTTCAATGTTCTGAAGCGTTTAATAAGTTCAAAATGTATTAACTGTTTTGTGCTCAATTATTTATTTCAGATTAATTACTGAAAACGTTTTCGTTGCTTTTACTTGTTAAATCCAACACAATTTCTTCCCTTCCTTTCAATTTTTTCAATTCTTTTATTACTTTTGGCTCCCAAATGAGAGTAGTTGTATTTTTTGTATATCTGTGTATCCATCTGCTAGGCGGAGGGAGTTATCTTCATGCAGAAACAAATCATAACCACGTTAGCTACTCCTCAACTCCAAATCTTGTTAAAAACCAGCAAGTAAAACTTAAAAATGAAAATCAAGGTAGCATCGTAATTGAGTATACTGACTTAGATTTAGATGAGGAATACTCCAGCGGTGACGATATTAAAAACGGAGTTTCGAATAAATTTTTTGCAGGAAAAGATAGTTTGCTTGATAGCTGGTATTTGCCCGTTTCTCAATTGTCTATTTCAAATTATTACTACAAGCGTTTTAAAATCTTCATGCCCTTTTGCGGTAATTCATCTGCTATTTATATTACTAACAGAGTTTTAAGAATTTGATAGACTATTCATCGGTTACCAAAGGTGTGTTTCTTAATACCTGATGTGGATGTATAGTAACCTAATTCCCTTTTGCATGACTGTTTAGGTCTCGCCCTGACAATCTATGCCTTTTTCCATCCAATAAATTCCGAATTCACTGCGTTAAATCGCGCCAATTTCATTTTATACCATGAAGAAAAATGCCGTTTTTACAGGCTTTATAGCCCTGTTGTGCTTAATAAGCTGTACAACTAAAAAAGAAGAAAAAGAAGAAACAATTAAATTCACGGTAACCAATCCTGCTGTAATCGACACTTCGTTTACCAAAGAATATGTCTCGCAGATAAAATCGGTGCGAAATATCGAAATCCGAACACAAGAAAAAGGATTCCTGCAAAACATTTATGTTGACGAAGGACAATCTGTAAAAGCGGGTCAGTTATTGTTCCGAATTATGCCCAAAATGTATGAGGCCGAATTGCTAAAAGCACAAGCAGAAGCAAAAAGTGCTGAAATAGAACTTTTAAATGCCAAAACACTTGCCGACAAAAATGTAATTTCCAAAAATGAACAAGCCATCGCACAAGCCAAGCTAACACAAGTGAGAGCCGAAGTAGCCATGGCAAAGCTCCATTTATCATTTACCGAAATCAGGGCACCATTTGCGGGAATTATCGATAGACTCCCAAAAAAAATAGGAAGTTTAGTTGAAGAAGGAGAATTATTGACTAGTCTTTCTGATAATAGCAAGATGTTTGCTTATTTCAACGTTTCTGAACCGGAATATTTAGAATATCAATCCAATATAGGAGGTCGTGGCGATAGTCATGTAAGCTTGCTTTTGGCAAACGGAAAACTTTTGAAATATAAAGGAAAAGTTGAACTTATAGAAAGCGAGTTCGATAGCGAAACTGGTAATGTTGCTTTTAGATCCAGCTTCCCAAATCCTGATAAATTATTGAAAAACGGAGAAACCGGTAAAGTTTTAATGACCGTTCCTGTTAAGAATGCTTTGGTAATTCCTCAAAAAATAACTTACGAAATTCAAGATAAAAAATACGTTTTTGTGGTGGATAAAAATAATGTTGTGAGATCAAGAGAAATTACCATTACTGGCGAAATGCCCGATTTATATGTAGTGAAAAGTGGTCTTGCAGCAACGGATAAGATACTACTTGAAGGCGTTCAGAAAGTGAAGGATGATGACAAAATCAAATACGATTTTGAGAAACCAGAAGAAGTGCTGAATCATTTGAAATTAAAAGCAGAATAGACGTAATCTTAAATCATAAAAAATGTTTAATAAATTTATAGAAAGACCCGTACTGTCGATAGTAATATCGCTGATGATTGTCTTGCTAGGTATTTTGGCAATGACCCATTTGCCTGTTACGCAATTGCCTTCTATTTCGCCCCCAAAAGTAAATGTAACAGCAGAATATCCTGGAGCAAATAATGAGTTATTGATTAAATCTGTTGTGATTCCTTTAGAGCGAGCCATTAATGGTGTTCCTGGAATGAAATATATTGCATCGGATGCCGGGAATGACGGAGAGGCATCCATACAAGTAATATTTAATTTAGGAACAGATCCTAATCAAGCCTCTATAAACATTCAGAATAGAGTTGCATCTGTTGTAAATAAACTGCCACCGCTTGTAGTTCGAGAGGGGGTGAAAATTACTAGAGAAGAATCGAATAATTTAATGTACGTTAACTTGTATAGCAAAGATCCAAAGATGGATCAAAAGTTCTTATACAACTTTACAGATATCAATATTCTTTCGGAACTTAAAAGAGTCGATGGTGTTGGTGATGCAGATATTGTAGGAAATAGAGATTATGCGATGCGAGTTTGGTTGAAACCAGACAGAATGCTGGCTTACAAGATTTCTGCTGATGAGGTCATGAAGGCTTTAGAAGAACAAAGTTTGGAAGCATCGCCAGGAAAAACGGGAGAAAGTTCTGGAAAACGCTCACAAGCCTTTGAATATGTGTTGAAATATTCAGGACGTTTTACTACTCAGGAACAATACGGGAACATTATTCTAAAATCAAATCCAAACGGAGAAATACTTCGTCTGAAAGATGTTGCTAATATAGAATTTGGAAGCTCGATGTATGATATTTATTCGAACCTGAATGGAAGTCCATCGGCAGCAATTACCATAAAACAATCTTACGGTAGTAATGCAAGTCAGGTTATTAAAGACGTAAAAGCAAAATTAGCCGAAATCAAGAAAGCATCATTTCCAAAAGGTGTTGACTATGAAATAAGTTATGACGCTTCTAAATTTCTAGATGCTTCTATCGAAAAAGTAATTCATACTTTGGTCGAAGCCTTTATTCTGGTAGGATTGGTAGTTTTTTTATTTTTAGGAGACTGGCGTTCTACAATTATTCCTGCCATTGCAGTACCCGTTTCGCTCATTGGAACATTTGCTTTCATGCAATTTTTTGGAATAACAATCAATTTAGTTACGTTATTCGCCCTTGTTTTGGCTATTGGTGTCGTTGTCGATGATGCTATTGTGGTCATTGAGGCAGTACACGCCAAGATGGAAGAAGATCATATAGGCCCACTCAAGGCTACCAAAAAAGCAATGCACGAAATTAGCGGAGCTATTATAGCCATTACGTTTTTGATGGCAGCGGTATTTATTCCTGTTGCTTTTATGTCCGGACCAGTAGGTATTTTTTACCGTCAATTTTCTATCACAATGGCAACAGGTATTATTTTGTCTGGTATTGTGGCACTGACACTGACACCTGCACTTTGTGCAATGATGCTCAAAAACACACACGGTGTCCCTAGAAAGAAAACGCCTTTGAACAATTTCTTGGATGGTTTTAATAATAAATTCAACCAACTTACAGGAAAATATCAAGGAATTCTTGGAAAAATAGTCAACAAAAGGTCTATCACTTTTATTGCTTTCATCTCTTTTTGTACAGGAATCTTTTTCTTAAACAACAGTCTCCCAACAGGATTTATTCCAAACGAAGACCAAGGAATGTTCTATGCCATTATACAAACACCTCCCGGCTCTTCTTTAGAAAGAACCAATGATGTGGCTTTAAAATTGCAAAAAATTGCAGAAAAAATCGAAGGAGTGCAATCGGTATCGGCTTTGGCTGGATTTGAAATCTTAACAGAAGGAACAGGTTCTAATTCTGGAACTTGTTTGGTCAACCTAAAAAGTTGGGAAGATCGGGAGCATTCAGCAAATGAGATTATGAAAGAACTGGAAGAAAAATCCAAAGATATTACGGGAGCTACACTTGAGTTTTTCCAACCGCCAGCCGTACCCGGTTATGGTGCAGCAGGTGGATTTGAATTGCGTTTGCTGGACAAAGCTGGTTCTGGTGATTATAAAAAAATGGAAACCGTAAATAACGATTTTGTAAAAGAATTGAATAAACGACCAGAATTATCATCGGTATTTAGTTTTTATAGTGCCAGTTTTCCGCAGTATATGATGAAAATCGACAACGATATTGCCCAGCAAAAAGGAGTTTCGATTGATAATGCCATGAATACGCTTTCAACATTGGTAGGTAGTAATTATGAGATTAGTTTTATCAAATACGACCGACAATATAAAGTAATCGTTCAAACATCGCCAGAATACAGAGCCTTGCCAGAAGATATTATGAAATTGTATGTCAAAAACGATCGTGATGAAATGGTGCCGTTTTCGGCTTTTATGAAAATGGATAAAGTATATGGACTGTCTGAAATCACAAGACATAATATGTACAATGCCTCTGAAATCAGTGGGCAATCGGCACCAGGATTTAGTAGTGGAGAATCTATCAAAGCGATTCAAGAAGTTGCCGAAAAAACCTTACCAAGAGGCTATGGAATTGATTGGGCAGGTATTTCTAAAGATGAAGTGGGTCGTGGTAACGAGGCGATCTACATCTTTTTAATCTGTTTGCTCTTTGTTTATTTGGTTTTAGCGGCTCAATATGAAAGTTTTGTATTGCCTTTTGCAGTGATTTTATCACTTCCGGCAGGTATTTTTGGATCGTTTCTATTGCTTTCAATATGCGGTTTAGAAAACAACATTTATGCTCAAGTTGCTTTTGTTATGCTTATTGGTTTGCTGGGTAAAAATGCGGTTTTGATTGTCGAGTTTGCTGTTCAAAAACACGAAACTGGAGCCACCATTTTAGAAGCCGCCATGGAAGGTGCCAAAGTAAGATTTCGTCCTATTTTGATGACTTCATTTGCTTTTATTGCGGGCTTAGTTCCATTGGTATTTGCTTCTGGTCCTGGTAAAATTGGTAATAGAACCATTGGCTCTGCTGCGCTTGGGGGAATGCTTTTAGGAACTGTTATTGGAGTATTGCTTATTCCGGGATTGTATTATATATTCGGAAGCATTGCAGCAAAAATCAAGATAGTAAAAAAACAAAATAACAATCCATTAACCGAAGAAATTGATAATAACCATGTATAAAATCAAGTTACATAAATATATTATCCAGCTAGGCATTTGTCTGGCGGTGGTAAGTTGTACTCCAGCTATCGCACCGTTGACAGCAAGTAAACCTGTTCCCGAATCATTCGATAAAAGTACCGATACGACCAATATTTCAAGAACTCCTTGGCGCACCTATTTTAAGGATCCCAATCTTATAAATTTGATCGATACAGCCTTGAAAAACAATCAGGAATTGATGATTACTTTGCAGGAAATTGAGATTGCAAAGAATGATATCCGTGTAAAAAAAGGATTACTCTTACCATCAGTCGGTATAGGAGCGGGGGCGGGAGTTGAAAAAGTAGGAAAGTATACCAGTCAAGGAGCTGGGGATGCATCAGCGGAGATTACACCGGGTCTTATAGTTCCAGAAGTTTTACAAGATTATAAACTTGCAGCCTATACCCACTGGGAAATTGATATTTGGAAAAAACTGCGCAATTCTAAGAAAGCAGCAGTGAGCCGGTATTTATCGACTGTTGAAGGTAAAAACTTCGTGATTACGAACCTGATTGCTGAGGTTGCCGATTCTTATTATGAATTGCGGGCTTTAGATAGCCAATTGGATATTGTAAGAGAAAATATCGCATTGCAGTCCAACGCTTTAGAAATCGTAAAAATTCAGAAAGAAGCTGCTAGAGCAACTGAGTTGGCCGTTCAAAAGTTTCAGGCAGAGGTAATGGCTTCTAAAAGTATGGAGTTTGATATTCTTCAAAACATAAAAGAAACCGAGAATAAAATCAACTTCTTGCTAGGGCAGTATCCGCAGGAAATAAAGAGAGACAAAAGCAATTTTATGAATTTAATGCCATCGATAATCAATTCAGGTATTCCTTCCCAATTGCTGGCCAATCGTCCAGATATTAAACAGGCCGAATTGGAACTGCAGGCTGCAAAGCTGGATGTAAAAGTGGCTCGTGCAGAATTTTATCCTTCATTAGATATTTCAGCTGCGATTGGATTCAATGGGTTTAAACCATCATATTTATTTACGTTACCCGAGTCGTTGCTTTATTCACTGGCTGGAGATATTGCCGCACCTATGATTAACAGAAATGCGATCAAAGCGGAATACAGTTCTGCCAATGCACGACAAATTCAGGCTTTGTATAATTATGAGCGCACCATTCTAAATGCGTATCTGGAAGTTTCCAGCCAGCTTTCTAAAATCAGTAATCTAGGAAAAAGCTATGATTTGAAATCGCAACAAGTGGCCGCTCTGAACAGGTCAATCGATGTTTCGAATGATTTGTTCAAGTCCGCCAGGGTAGATTACTTCGAAGTTCTGATGACGCAACGGGATGCGCTGGAATCTAAACTCGAACTGATAGATACCAAGAAAGAACAACTGAATGCCACAGTCCATGTTTACAAGGATTTAGGGGGCGGTTGGAAATAAAATAATATGTTAAACCAAAGAGCCAGTCAATTTTTGACTGGCTCTTTTTTATTGCTAAACGGTAATTACTGGATGACTTTCTTACGAAAATCAGTTGGTTTTTAAATTTATTCTAATACTAATTCGCTCAAAGCTTCTTTGCTGAAGCCTTTAAGTTGATCGTTTTTTCCTGTTTTTATTTTGCTAACCCAATTCGGATCTGATAAAAGTGGTCTTCCGACAGCTACGAGGTCAAAATCCCCTCTATCCAGACGTCTTGTTAATTCATCCAAAGACGTAGGTTGTGAACTTTCACCCGCAAAAGCTCCAAAGAAATCTCCAGAAAGTCCAACGGAACCTACTGTAATCGTTGGTTTTCCAGTCAATTTTTTAGCCCATCCTGCAAAATTAAGATCATTGTCTTCAAATTCCGGTTCCCAAAAACGGCGTTGTGAACAATGTAAAATATCAACACCAGCATCAATCAAGGGACTTAACCAAGCTTCCATTTCCTGCGGTGTTTTTGCCAGTTTGAATGTGTAATCTGATGGTTTGAATTGAGAAAGTCTCATAATCACAGCAAAATCTTCGCCTACCTGTTTTCTAATTTCTTTAATCACATCTACAGCAAAACGAGTACGTTCCGCCAGGGTTTTGCCACCGTAATTATCGGTACGCTGATTTGTTGCATCCCAGAAAAATTGGTCGATTAGATAATCATGGGCACCGTGTATTTCTATACAGTCAAAACCTAATCTTTTGGCATCCGCGGCAGCTTTTCCAAAAGCTATAATGGTATTTTCGATATCATTTATAGTCATGGTGGTGCCATTATTAAAACCAGGTCTGTTTAATCCTGATGGCCCTTCAAAAGGGACTGGAGGAACCCAGCCTGAATGATGATTGTCCATAATTCCCATGTGCCATATTTGTGGCCCCATTTGTCCGTCTGCAGCATGAACACTATCAATTACGTGTTTCCATCCTGCCAAGGATTTATCGCCATGAAAGTGCGGTACATTGGCATCATTTGATGAGGAAGGTCTATTAATAACTGTTCCTTCAGATAATATCAGTCCTACTTCGCCTTCAGCCCTTTTTTGATAATAAGCTGCTACTTCATCGGTAGGAACTCCATTTGGAGAGAAAGAGCGCGTCATAGGCGCCATTACAATTCTATTTTTAAGATTTAGCGTCTTCAAGTTGAAAGGCGTAAATAAACTGTTTGTATTCATACTATTTTATAAATTAGATTTAATTATTTTGTTAACTGTTTTAAATGTTTTTTCGTTGCGGCCGTAAAGGTTATTTTGAATAGAAGTTTTACATATTGTTTTAAAACAATCTTATTTCCAGCCGCCGCCTAATGATCGGTACAATTCGACATTTGCGATTAATTGTTCCCGCTTAATATTGGCTAATTCCAACTCACTTTGCAATATATTAGCCTGTGCTGTAATTACTTCAAGATAATCGGCCATTCCGGTTTTGAATAGCATATTTGAATTTTTTATCGCTTGTTGCAATATTTTCACACGTTCCTGCAGAAAAAAATGTTGTCTTTCCAGTTTTTCAATTTTTACTAAAGCATCTGATACTTCGCTAACAGCGACCAGAACCGATTGTCTAAAATTCAGAACCGATTTTTCTCTTTCTAATTTAGCAATATTGTATTGGGTTCTTATCTTTTTACCGTTCAATAATGGTTGTGTTAATCCACCAACTGCGGTTCCAAATAAGGAGGCAGGAATGGTAAACCAATTGCTTGTTTCAAAAGAATTCAAACCGCCGCTTGCCGTAATTTTTAATGCAGGATATAAATTTGCTTTTGTAATTCCGACATTTGCATTGGCTGTTGCCAAAGCCAATTCGGCGCTTTTTACATCGGGTCTTCTGCTCACTAATGAAGACGGAATTCCTACTTTTAAATTATCGTTCAGCTGAACCGAATTTAAAGAAAGTGTTCTTTCTTTCGAACTTGGAAATGAGCCGGTTAATACACTTAAAGCATTTTCCTGAATGGCAATATTTTGTTCCAATAAAGGAATCAATTGTGCCGCAATTAATTTTTGTGCCTCCGATTGTTGTATTGCCAAAGAGGTAACTTGACCAGCATCATACTTTAATTTAATTATAAAGGTTGTACTATCGTTTAGTTTTAGATTTTTTTTGGCAATCTCTAATTGAGAATCTAGCATTAAAAGATTATAATAGCCTTTTGAAAGAGTAGAAACGATAGAGGTTTGCAACGCTTTTTTGACTTCTTCCGACTGAAGATATCCGGCGAAAGCTCCTTTTTTCTGATTGCGGATTTTTCTCCAGATATCTGCTTCCCATGAAAGTCCGATACCAGCCGAGTAATCTTCAATGTGATTTTGATTTAAAGCCTGATTCAGGTTTATTCCGTTGAAACTATTTTCAGAAGGACGATTACTACTTACGTTCACAAAAAGGGATGCTTCAGGAATATTTCCCCATCTTGCCTGAGTCAATCGATACTGTGCGATTTCAATGTTTTTAGTTGCAATCTGCAAATTATTATTTTTTGCAATAGCACTGTCGATCAGTTTTATGATGTCTTTTTCCGAAAAGAATTTTTTCCATTCCAGATCAGCACTACTTGTTGTATCATTTGAAGTGGATGCATTCCTGAAATTTTCAGGAAATGCATCTTTTGGAACTTCAATATCCTTTGAAACTTTACAGGATATGAATGTTGTGATAAAAAGTATCGCAACAGATTTGGTTATATAATTTTTCATTTTTTTATTTTTCTTTAATTTTCTGGACAGGTATCTTCTGAAGTTTCAAGAGCTTTTGATACTTTAAATGATAGTAATGTGATGACAACAAAAATTATCATCAGAATTGTGGTTATATAATTTTCCATTTTATATTTCTTTTTCTTCGTTATGAATTACGGCTATTGGTTTCCCAGAAACCTTTTCTTGTAAATGTTGGAATACGATAAATAAAACCGGGATGATTAACAACCCAAGAATTACTCCTGAAATCATTCCACCGGCGGCACCAATACTAATGGAGTGGTTACCCATCGCAGACGGTCCTGTCGCAGTCATCATCGGGATTAATCCTACGACAAAGGCCAATGAGGTCATGATAATGGGACGTAATCTGAGTTTTGCGGCTTCTATAGATGCTCTAACTAATGCCTGACCTGATTTTCTTCTCTGCAAGGCAAACTCCACAATAAGAATGGCATTTTTTGCGAGCAATCCAATCAGCATCACAAGCGCAACTTGTACGTAAATGTTGTTTTCTATTCCGGTCAAGCCAATGGCTACAAATACACCAAATATTCCTGCTGGGATAGAGAAGATTACTGCCAAAGGCAAAATGTAACTTTCATACTGTGCTGCAAGCAGGAAGTAAATGAATATCAAACACAATAGGAAAATTGTTGCCGATTGTCCCCCAGAAGAAATCTCTTCACGCGTTTGTCCTGAAAATTCATAGCTATACCCTGCAGGTAATTGTTGTGCTGCAACTTCCTCGATTGCTTTGATGGCATCTCCAGAACTAAAACCAGGTTTTGGAATCGCATTAATCGAAATTGAATTGAATAAATTATATCTCGATGCCGTTTCAGAACCATAAATACGAGTCAGTTTTACCAAAGTATTGATGGGTACCATTTCGCCTGTTTTGTTTTTTACAAAAACACGGTCGATTGATGATGGGTCAGCTCTATCAGCAATATCTGCTTGAACAATTACCCTATAGTATTTACCAAAACGATTAAAATCAGATGCTTGTGCGCTACCAAAATAAGCCTGCATGGTTTGCAGAATATCTTTTACATTCACACCCAATTGATCAGCTTTTGCATCATCAATATCCAGTTGTAGTTGCGGATAATCTGCTTTAAAACTCGTAAAGGCTACCGCAATTTCTGGGCGTTTCATCAATTCTCCGATGAAGTTTTGTGAGATTCCACTGAATTTATCCAGTTTACCACCCGTTTTATCCTGAAGTACTAAATCTAAAGCTTCCACGTTACTGAAACCAGGAACGGTTGGGAAACTGAATACGAAGAAACTACCACCAGAAATGGCACCCAATTTTCCACGAACCTGATTCATTATTTCATCGATATTTTTAATGTCTCCACGCTCTTCATTTGGCTTAAGCAAAACAAAAACTACTGCCGAAGATGGACTTGTTGAGTTCGTTAATAAGTTGAAACCTGAAATTGCGGTAACGTCTCTTGAAGCATCTAATTTTCTTAAAAGATTTTCAGCTTCAGTCATTACTTTTTGAGTTCTATCTAAAGATGTTCCTGATGGTGTATTAACCGCAATAGCAATAAAACCTTGATCTTCGGTAGGGATAAATCCAGAGGGAGTCGTTTTTACCATTATAATTGTTGCCAAAGTAATTAAGGCTAAACCACCTAAACTAACCCATTTGTGGCGAATCAAAAATTTCAAACCACCAACATAACGGTCGGTTAAGGAAGTAAAACTACTGTTGAATCCGTTGAAGAACTTCTCTTTAAATCCTTTTTTAACTGCTGGGTTTGTTCCATGTGCAGCGTGAGTGTCTTTTAAGAATAAAGCGGCTAGGGCAGGACTTAAAGTCAAAGCATTAACGGCTGATATTACAATCGCAATCGCCATGGTAAAGGCAAACTGACGATAGAAAACCCCTGTGGATCCTTCCATAAAACCAACAGGCAAAAATACCGCTGCCATAACTAAAGTAATGGAAATAATGGCTCCGGTAATTTCATGCATTGCTTCATGGGTCGCTACTTTTGGCGACAAATGTTTGTGTTCCATTTTGGCATGCACGGCCTCGACAACAACAATTGCATCATCTACGACAATCCCAATTGCTAAGATTAAAGCAAATAAGGTTAACAGATTGATCGAAAATCCGAATAACTGCATGAAGAAAAAGGTACCCAAAATAGCTACAGGAACTGCAATTGCAGGAATTAATGTCGATCTAAAATCCTGCAAGAAGAGAAATACAACAATGAAAACCAAGATAAAAGCCTCTATCAAAGTATGTTTTACCTGATCAATCGATTGGTCTAAGGAAACTTTTGTGCTATAGAAAATATTGTGTTTGATTCCCGCTGGAAAGTTTTTTGCGGATTTTACCATCAGCTTGTTAATCGCAACCTGAATATCATTTGAGTTTGAACCAGCTAACTGGATGATACCGATTACAACCCCTTTTTTTCCATTCAAACGCGTTAAACTGTTGTAAGAATAAGCGCCAAGTTCGACTCTGGCTACATCTTTTAAGCGAAGTATAGAACCATCAGCATTAGCACGGATGGCAATATTTTGATATTCTTCGGGTTTGGTTAACTTCCCTTTGTACTTGATCACGTATTCAAAAACTTCTTTGCTTCTTTCCCCAAATTTACCCGGAGCAGCTTCCAAACTTTTATCCTGAATAGCGGCCATCACTTCATTTGGCGTAACATTATGTGTCGACATTTGCGCTGGATTTAACCAAACACGCATCGAGTAATCTTTTACACCACCAAAAATACTGGCAGAACCCACACCCGGAATACGTTTGATTTCAGGAATAATATTAATTTGAGCATAATTGGCAACAAAAGTCTGGTCGTATTTCGATTCATCCTCGGTATACATACCGATGGCCATAATAAAACTATTTTGTTGCTTCGCGGTAGTTACACCTTGCTGAACAACTTCAGCGGGCAACTGACTTGTTGCTTGCGCCACCCTATTTTGAACGTTAACTGCAGCTTGATCAGCATTTGTACCCAGTTTAAAGAAAACCGTAATAGCCAGCGTACCGTCGTTACTGGCTGTTGAGCTCATGTACGTCATGTTTTCGACACCGTTTATAGATTCTTCCAGTGATGGTGCCACCGAACGCAAAACTGTTTCTGCGTTTGCTCCCGGGTAAACTGCCGTTACCAAAACCGATGGCGGGGCAATATCAGGAAACTGTTGTAAAGGTAGTTTTGTAAGGCCAAGGATACCCAATATCACCAATAATATGGAGATAACAGTTGCCAGTACAGGTCTTTGTATAAATATTTTAAACATTTTTGTAGAAATTATTTTTTGTTAATTAATAGGGCAACTTCTTTTTTTGATTTTTCAGGTTGTATTACTTGTCCTTCCTGAAGCTTGTCTATACCGCTCAATACGATTTGGTCACCAGATCTAACACCGTCTTTGATAAGATAGTTAGTACCGCTTTTACCGATAACCGTGATGGGCATTTTGCTTACCTTGTTTCCTTTGTTTAGTGTAAAGACGAAAACTTTATCCTGCATTTCTATTGTGGCCGATTGAGGAACTAAAATGGCATCGTCATGTTGAATACCTAAACGAATTTTTCCTGTATTTCCAGAACGTAAAGTGCCGTTTTTATTTGGGAAAGTGGCTCTCAAAGTAATGGCTCCGGTATTTTTGTCGAATTGACCGTCGACCATATCAATTTTTCCCAATTCAGGATACGCATTGTTATCGGCTAATATTAAAGAAACGGGAGGTAGTTTTTTGATTTTATCACCAATTGTATTTCCGGTATAGTGTGCTTTAAAGTTGATGAAATCGGTTTCTCCTAGTGAGAAATAAGCATATACTTCATGAACATCCGAAAGTTTTGTCAAGGGTTCAATATCAGATGCAGCAACTAAACTCCCTTGTTTTTTTGGAAGTCTTCCAATATAACCGCTTACAGGAGCTATAATTGTAGTGTAACTCAAATTTATTTTTGCAGATTCTACCATTGCTTTGGCTTGCTCAATAGTTGAAGCAGCAATTCGGTGCGACGCTTTTGCCGTTTTTAGTTGATAATCTGAAACTACTTTGTTTTGTACTAGAGGGGTCAATTTATCAATTTCTAATTGCGCATTAAGCAGCGCAGCTTGAGCACCATGAAGATTGGCAAGCGCATTGTTTAATTGTTCGCGGAAAGGGCGTTCGCTTATTTTGAATAAAGATTGCCCTTTTGAAACGTAAGCACCTTCATCAATAAAAACTTTGTCAAGAGTACCACTTACTTGTGGGCGGATTTCTGCATCAACCGTCCCTTGTATTGAAGCAGGGTACTCGGCATCTGTAATAGCATTTGTGTTTTTAATTGCTAGAACGGGTAGTAATGGGGCAGCGGCAACTGGTGCCTGAGTCTTATCTGCACATCCTATTACAACTAAGGCAAGAATGATACTGGTTATAATTACATTTTTCATTTTAGTATTGATTTTTAATTTGTTGAACATTTGATTTATTTAAATTTGGATTGGGTTTTTGTATTATTTTGATTCATAGTTATCGGTATTAAATTTTCTAACATCGTTAAGTAAAATGGTCTAAAAAGGAATATAATTGTTCCTTCCAATAATAAGTCACATAATTAGGTATTAAATTATTTATCAGTGTTAAATAAAATGACGAAAAAACCGTTTTTTTGTAATTTCAAATTACTGCATTAAATTATTTATCACTGTTAAGTAAAAATTAAATTTTTTTTATTGTATTGATTTTATGATTCCGCCAATGGCATCTTTTAAAATTTGGGTATTGATTGTTTCTAATACTTCACTTTTATTAATGATATTAATAGAAATAAGACCGTGAATCACGGAAAAAAAAGTAAAATACTTTTGTTTTATTACTTCTTCAGATGGTTTACTATCTTTCATTATTTCAGCAATAACAGCAACAAATAGTTTATAAGGAGCTTCAGCAGCAGAACATCGCTCCGAGCAACAGCTCATTTGTACTCCAAACATTAACTGATACATTTCGGTATCGGTAAATGCAAAATCCCAATAAGCCATCCACATCGCTTCAAGTTGTTTTTCGGGCGTTTCGTATTTGTTTCTTGCTTTTTCTAGTTCGATTACTAATTTGACAAAACCTCTACCAGTTAATTCTTGTAAAATAGCTTCTTTATTAGAAAAATATTCATAGATAATTGGAGCAGTATATTCAATCTTATCCGCAATTTTTCGCATACTCAGACCTTGCCAGCCATCTTCTTTTACAATAGCATAGGCAGCATCCAGAATGTTCTTTCTGGTTTCTTCTTTTTGTCTTAAAATTCGATCTTTACTTGCCATTTTAATGGAGTATTAAATTGTTTAACACCGTTAGGCAAATGTATAACGATTTTTAGAAATAAAATAATTCTTTCATAGTTTTTTCTTATTGTTATATAAAAAATTTTCAGTTTTAGGGTTTCTAGAAAAAAAAGAAAAAAAATAGCATCTTAATCTGCCATTTTTAATTTTATAGAAGAATATTCTCTAGATACATTGATGGATTTATAATCGCAAAATGAAAAGTAATAGTAGGGAATAATAATCTTTATATTTTTAAATTACTTCACTTTGACTTCTAAATCATTACACTAGATATAATTCTTGATTTCAGTACACTTTTCGATAGAAAACATAAAAAAACAACATCTGTTGCCTCTTGATTTTAGATTCTTGCTAATGTTTAATAGGGCATTTGTTTGTGAAAAGATTTGAAAAGGATTTATCAGTATTATGTTAGTGCTCACTAAAGCAGTCTACTAATAAATTTTCTTCTGGAAGCCTATTCCTTGTTATTTTTCATTTGATTTTTATTTTAAATCTACCGTTTTTTAATAGAATGGAAAACAATATTAAACTGTCCCTATCTAATAAATTACTGTAAATATTTTTTAAAGAATATATCCAACTTATCAAATGGAATTAAATCGGTTTTGTCATATAAATCCACGTGACCTGTATTTGGAACATAATACAATTCTTTAGGTTCTGCCGCGCGTTTGTAAGCATCCTCACTAAACTCTTTTGAGTGAGCTTTATCTCCTGTGATGAAAAGCAAAGGACGAGGTGAAATTGTTTCTATATCATTAAAAGGATAAAAATTATTGAATTTTGTATTACTGCTTAAAGTTGGGTGAGTTGTAGTTTTAGGCGACCCATCTTTAGGAGTATATTCTCCTCTTGGTGTCCGGTAGAAATCATAAAATTCGCGCTGAATAGGATGCGTGTTTTCGTCCAGTTTATGTACGGTTCCACCCCTATATTTAGTTTCTCCACCCGTAAACTCTATATAACGTTGCTCCACTGCTTCCCCTTGAATCTTCTTTCTCTGCTCAAGAGTTTGAGAATGATTAAGTGCATTGCGACTAGCCGAACCCATATCATACATACTCACAGTTGCAATAGCTTTCATTCTTGGATCGATCTTGGCGGCACTGATAACAAAACTTCCGCTGCCACAAACTCCTATGACTCCAATATTATTTCTGTCAACAAATAGACGTGTTCCCAAAAAATCTACTGCCGCACTAAAATCTTCAGCATAAATTTCAGGTGCTACCACATTTCGCGGTTCCCCTGCACTCTCGCCCCAAAAAGATAAGTCAATTGTTAAAGTAATAAACCCACGGTCAGCCATATTGGAAGCATAAACGTTAGCACTTTGCTCTTTGACAGCTCCCATAGGATGTCCAACGATAATAGCTGCGTGTTTTGCATTACGGTCTAAATTATTAGGTATAAAAAGATGTCCTACAACATCCATTTTGTATTGATTTTTAAAAGTAACATTATACATAGTAACATTATCGTTTAGTCTAAAGATGGTATATCCCTTTGGTGATATTTGTTCCATTTTTGTCGTTTTTTTGGTTTGATCTTTTGTTTTTTTCTGTGCGGAAGCACCTCCAAATAACATAATAGATGCAATTGTTAAAATTCCTAGCCTTTTCATTTGTTTATATTTTAATGATTATTTAAATATTAATTTCTGTAATTGATTTGATGAATTTGGCAGGAATTCCGCCGACAATAGTGTTGTCAGGAACATTTTTAGAAACTACTGCTCCTGCAGCCACAATGGAATTTTTACCAATAATTACTCCTGGAAGTATCGTTGCCCCCACCCCAATCCAAGCTCCCTTTTTTATAACTATGGGTTGAGAAATTGTCGCCCTTCTTTCAGCAGGATTTATTGGATGATTGGTTGTAATCAGATGTACTTTTGGGCCAATAAGCACATTGTCTTCAATGGTAATACCACCTCTGTCCATAAAGGTGCAGGCGTGATTTATAAATACATTTTTACCGATGTTAATGTTTTCTCCAAAATCAGTATAGAAAGGTGGAATAATAAAAAATGTATCATCTACTTCTTTACCTATTAGTTCACTAAAAACAGTATTGACTTCTTGTAAATCATCCGTAACAAGATTGTTTAGTTTTGCAGTAGTACGAATAGCTTTTTGAATAACCTTAAATAATTTTGGATATTCAGGATCATCAAGTTGAATAGTTTCTCCTAATTTGTCTCTTGTGAAAATAGTTGTAGTTTCCATATTTTTTTTGCATTTATTACCAATACAAAATTATATTGAAACTTGGTTCGTGGGGTAACAACAATCAAACCAATAGTTAAGAAATTCAAACCAAATCTAAACGAAATTTTTTAGGATTTGTCCCCGTATTTTTCTTGAAAAAGTTATTAAAGTAAGTTGGGTACTCGAAACCTAGGGCATAAGCTATTTCTGCAATATTCCAATCAGTATGTTGCAAAAGCGCTTTAGCTTCGCTAATAATACGTTCAGAAATATGAGTAGTGGTTGATTTTCCTGTTACTCCTTTCACAGCACGATTAAGATAATTTACGTGAAGAGATAATGCGTTAGAATAATCCTGTGCCGTTTTTAACTCAAGTGGTCGTTCATTGGTTTCAATTGGAAATTGTCTTTCCAATAATTCTAAAAAAACCGATGCAATTCTGGATTGAGCATTATTACTATTTATATAATTTTCAGAAGGTTGCATCTTCAATGCCTCGTGAATTATTAATTTAACATAGTTGCGGATTAAATCATCCTTATACGCATAATCAGTTTGTTGTTCATCTATCATTTTCTGGAAAAGTGTATTTAAAAACTCCCGTTGCGGTTCTGATATTTCCAAAATAGGTGTCCCTCCAATCTTAAATAGGGAAGAATTTTGTAGACTTTCGGAGCGGTCTGATTTTAAAAACTCTTCTGAAAACAAGCAAGTGTAACCTACATAGCTTGTTGAGATTGTCTCCCATGAATAAGGAATATGTGGGTTGCCAAAAAATAAAATAGTTCCTTCGGCATTAAAACTTTTGTCAGCATAATGAATGATACTCTTTCCAGTAGTGAGACAAATTTTATAAAAATCCTTTCTGCTGTAATTGCGTGTTGCATTACCATCACTTTCTATTTGAAAGACATTAAACCCCTTTAGCTTTAATTCATTATTGAACTCTGAAACCGATCGTATATTCTTGCTTTCCATTTAGCAAAATTATAAAAAACAAACCTTCATTCGGAATTATTTTCTGTTTTTACTTTACTGCAATATGGAATTAGTTTCGTTTTGGTGAATTTATTTATGAGGTATGTAAGATTCGAACCCCATAACCTAATCACGGCAGGACATGTTGAACCAAATATAAAAAATTAACTTAAATTATAAAATAATGATTATTAATTGGTTACGTAATATTTATGAAATTATACTGATTTAACTCCAATGACAATCTGAAAAATTACAAAATAGAATCTCTTATTAATAATTAGTCAAATATTTAAAATTCAATATTTTATGTTTATAAACCATCAAAAGATACAAGTATATTTTGACGGTTTTGTGACCCTGTCGGGACAATTTTCGAACCTTTTTATGGATGATTTGAGAAAATTGAGTAGAACGTACTATTGAATTAGGAATGTTAGGTTTGTAATTATTATGATTCGAATATTTCTAAAGCATATACAATGAATAAATTTCGGTGATATCTGACAAGGAAAAGCAAGTTGAAAAGCTTTGTGATGTGCCTCATCTGTCACACATTCTTCAGAATCTGGGCTTTTGCTTGAAGTATCATCCATCTTCTTCTTCGTTCTTCGACCACCTCGGTTGATGCATTTAGATTAAGCGCATTATTCAGTACATCGATCTCGATCTAATTGTTATCTTCCATTAATGCGATCAACCCGGCTTCGATGTAAAGCGAAATTGGGACTTTAATTGCGACATTCGAATTTTCATCTGTATAGAGAATAAAATAGCAACAATAGCGTTCTTAAAAGCAAAACTATATTATGGGCTTATTGGATTTTATGATAGTGGAAATAGCGATGGATTTAGGTACGGCTAATACTTTAATAATTTATAATGGAAAAATAGTAGTGGATAGTCCTTCTATGGTAGCCAGAGATATTAGAAATGGGAAAATTATTGCGGTAGGTAAAGAGGCCAGTTTAATGCAGGGGAAGACACACGAGAATATTAAAACTATCCGACCACTTAAAGACGGGGTTATTGCAGATTTTGATGCCTCAGAGAAAATGATCAGCTGGTTTATAAAAAATATACCTGAAATAAAGAAAAATTTTTTCACTCCCGCACTGCGAATGGTTGTATGTATTCCCAGTGGTATTACCGAGGTAGAAATGAGAGCCGTAAAGGAGTCTTGTGAACGGGTAAACGGGAAAGAAGTTTATTTAATTCATGAGCCTATGGCTGCCGCTATTGGAATGGGTTTAGATGTGATGGAGCCCAAGGGAATTATCGTCGTTGATATTGGAGGAGGGACTACGGAAATCGCGGTTATTGCCCTTGGAGGAATAGTTTGTGACAAATCCATAAAAATTGCTGGGGATGTTTTTACCAATGATATATTGTTTTATATGAGAACGCAGCATAATTTGTATGTTGGAGACGCTTCTGCTGAGAGAATAAAAATTGATGTTGGCGCTGCAATGGAAGAACTTGAGGAGGCTCCTGATGATATAACGGTTCGTGGAAGGGATTTGCTTACCGGAAAACCTAAGGAGATCAGAGTTACCTTTAGGGAAATTGCAAGAGCTTTGGATAAATCCATACAGAGAATTGAAGATGCGATTATGGTAACGCTTTCATTGACACCACCAGAACTGGCTGCTGACATTTATAATACGGGCTTGTATCTCGCAGGGGGAGGGGCAATGCTACGCGGTCTTGATAAAAGGATTTCGCAGAAGACGGATTTGCCGGTTTATATTGCAGAAGATCCTTTAAAAGCCGTGGTTAGAGGTACTGGTATTGTCTTAAAGGATATACCTAAATATAAAAGAGTACTGATAAAATAAGTTCGTTTTTACATCCGTACAATTGAGCTTTTGCACTGATTCAACCAAAGATTGTTAAATATACTTAAAAAAACATAAAAAAATCCCATTTCGTTAGAAATGGGATTTTAGTTTTGTGACCTTGACTGGATTCAAACCAGTAACCTCTTGAGCCGTAATCAAGTGCGCTATTCAGTTGCGCCACAAGGCCATTTTTGCTATTTTTAGAGCTTAGTAAAGCGCCTTATTGCGGGTGCAAATATAGGTATAATTGTGTAATTTGCAAGTCTAAATTTATAAAAAAATAAAAAAATATGCCGCTTAAGAATTACATACGTGATATTCAGGGTTTTCCAAAAGAAGGAATTTTGTTTAAAGACATTACTCCTTTACTAATTAACCCCGAAGCAAGGAATAAATGCCTTAAAATATTGGTTTCAGCACTTAAAGATAAAAAAATAGACAAGGTAATAGGAGTGGAGAGTCGGGGTTTTTTCTTTGGAATGCTTATCGCGCAAGAATTAAATGTTGGTTTTATTCCAGTTCGAAAGCCTAACAAGCTGCCTTACGAAACCATTTCAGCAACCTATGATTTAGAATATGGAACGGATACTTTAGGAATTCATGTTGACGCGATTCAAAAAGGTGACCGAATTCTAATTCACGACGATGTTTTGGCAACCGGAGGAACGGCAAAAGCGGTATGCGAATTGGTAGAAAGATTGGGTGGTGAAATTGTACAATGCAATTTCTTGATGGAATTGGCTTTTCTTAATGGAAGAGCAAAAATTAAAGGGAATGACATTTTTGCAGTAATAACATACTAATCTAAAGCGCGGGCTGTTACATAATAGCGATAGCCAATAATTGCCATTTGCCATTTTTTAGCTTTCGCCAAATCCAATCGCTGCTTGGTGAAACTAGGAAGAATGACTTTGTTAATTTGGGCTAAGATTTTAAACATAGATGATTTTTTTCAAAGATATAAAAAAGACGGACTTGATGGAGACCGTCTTTATTGATTTTCAGAAAGATAAAATTAATTATTACGCTTTTCCATAGCATCTCTGTACTTTTCCATAGCCTCTTCGTATTTAGCCATTTCTTTTTCAAATATTTTTTCGCGTTTAGCCATTACTTCTTCCACTTCTTTTTCATAAACAGTCATGTCTGGCTCGAAAGATTCCATCTTTTTTTCGAATTCTTTCATTTTTTCCTCAAATTCAGCCATTGCTTTTTTATCTTTTACGTTCGATGGATGAGCCGGTGGCGCAGGTAGTTTTGACATATCAGGAGCAGGAGCTACCGGCATTGGTCCGTCTGGAAATTTTGGAGGTGTTGGCGGAGTTGGAATTTCTAAATCACTTAATGTTTCTGTACTAGTTTTAGTTATTATTTTGATAATAGATTTTTTGTTTTTTTTATCCACATCCATTCTTTGAATCATCGACGGATCTAATTTTTCCATTGTTGCTTTACTAACTTTTTTACCGTTAATATATATATATGTATTTGTTGCAATAGAACCGACTGATCCATTTGGAGAAGTATTTGATTTTTTAATTTTCACCTCGTTAAAACTAATTTGAACACTGTCATTGTTTTTTATATTTTCAACATCTTCTCGAGATAAATTAGCTACGTTTTCATGCTCTGATGTAGAAAAAGTTTTTTTAGGTTCTCCAAAACCAATTTCGTCATCGGTTTTAAAAAAGCGAATTGGCTGTATTGCTTTGTCTCCGTTGAATTCAGTAATTCCAAAATGTCCTTTTGTATCTTTAAATTCTACTTTAATTCCAATAATTTCATTATTTGAATTTCGTTTTAAATTTGAATATTTAATGGTAATATTTTGCTCTTTTAAGGTATTAATATCCTTGCTTATTTCTTCGTCAGAAGTGTTTTTGTCCCAAGTCATAAAAGTAGCATTGGTTGTGTCCTTTTGTTTAGATACTTTTTCCTGCGCAATAGTTTTAATTTGGAATAAGAATACAAACGCGACTAATACAGGAAGTACTAAAGCATACTTCCAGGAATTCCATTTTTTTGATTGATTTTTGTTTAACATAACGATTCGTTTTTTGATTAATGATTGATAAAAATGATTGGTGATGGCAACACAATTCTCGTGTGTTGTTATTTTTAAAAGCGTGATTTGATAGGATTTTTTGTCGGATATTTTCTTTGTGGCTTCGTTGTCTGCAATGAATTCAAGGTTTTGTAGCATTGCTTTTTTGTACCACCAAATGAATGGATTGAACCAAAATACAATACAAAACAATCTCGAAATCAAAACATCAATGGTATGATTTTGTTCACTGTGTACTTTTTCATGTTCTAAAATATTTTCTAATTCGGAAGCGGTGTATAAAGCCGAATTGTAAACGATGGTATTGAAATAGGAAAATGGAGCTACATTTTCTTTGATATCTATAAATTTAAAATCGGCTTGTTGTTGAATGGATTTTCCTTTTAGAACAGCATTCAAACTATAAAAATCAAAGGCAAATTTGCCCAATAAAAGCAGTATTCCAATTCCGTAAGCAAGAGCTGTAAGCATTGGTAAATAATCTTCGAATGTTTTTTCTTGTGTATAATTTGTAACGGGAATCGTAGACCAATTAATTGGGGTTGCAGTTGGTTCTACCCAGATTATTTTTGTTATAAAAACAAATGGTAACAGAACAGAAGTAATTAATCCAGCCAATAAAAACCAACGATTGCTTGTGAAAAAGGTTTCTTTTCGCAGCATTAAAAAATAAGCTAAATAAAATAGGACGATTAGTCCACTGGATTTGATGAGATAAATAAACAGTGCTTCCATACGCTATGTATTATATTTTTAGTTTATCACTTTTTTTCTGCTGTTGCAAAACGATTCTTCATAAAGAATTATTTCTTTTCTTCCTGATTTTCAATCATGGTCAAAATCTCCCGTAATTCGGCAGCAGAAATTTTCTCTTCTTTGGCAAAAAAGGAAACCATGTTTTTATACGAACTATTAAAGTAATTATCGATTGCCGTATTCATGAAACGTTTTCTATATTCTTCCAGACTAACAATAGGGTAGTATTGATGGGTGTTCCCAAAGGCATTGTGTGAAACAAACCCTTTTTCTTCCAGATTGCGTACAATAGTGGAAAGGGTGTTGTAATGAGGCTGTTCTTCAGTAATTTCGGCCATGACTTCTTTTACAAAAGCTTTTTTGAGCTTCCATAAAATGTGCATGATTTCTTCTTCTTTATTGGTTAACTTTTGCATGAGTTTTTTATTTGAATCAAACTTACAACTATATTTTTAGTTACGCAACTATAAATATAGTTATTTAACTAATTTTTTAGTTTTTAGATGATGTTGTCTTATTTTTTAACGTTAATTTGGAAAAATGAAAGTGCTTTTTTCAGATGTATTGTTATGGAAAGGAGGCCGCGTGAGGGATAGTAGCAAGCTACCAAAGTAGCGCGTATAGCCCGACCGCCTTGATAAAAGGGGCAGTAAAACCAGCTAATTAGTTTGCCCCTTTTATCAAGGTGGTCACGCCCAAAATATTAAAACAGGATTATTTTTGTTCTATTTGAACGAGTTTTTGCAGCCAAATGCAGCCTAAAACGGAAAGAACTCCTAAGCTGCCCATGAAAAACCAGTTGGTCTGATACCCAAAATGCCCAATAAGTTCCAGTCCAGTTTTGGAACTCGCAATATGTGCTAAACTAAAACTCATAGTAAACAACGCCATGTAGCGTCCTTCATGGCCTTTTGGAGCTCTGCTTAACGCAAAAGAATTAGAGAAAGGAAAGATGAACATTTCCCCAAAAGTGATTATGATGATGCTGATTACTAATATTCCCGCCCAAGTGTTGATCAAAAGCAGGTAAAAACTGATGGACATGAGTACACAACCCCAAAGGATAATTTTGAGTTTTTCAATACTTTTTCTTTGGCTGAAACTCACAATGGGCATTTCCAGAAAGAAAATTAATAATCCGTTTAAGGATAATAAAAGTCCACTTTGAAATTCGGTAAGTCCAAATTTCTCATTGTGATACAAGGGTAAAGTGGTGAAAAGTTGAAAGAATAGCATGGCTGTGGCAAAACATACAAACAGGAATATCCAGAATATTTTGTCTTTAAAAACGGAAATAGGTATTTCGGTTTCACTAGCAATGGTATTTAAATCAGCGGGTTTTTTGCGTTCTTTTACCAATAAGGCAAAAATCAAAATGGAAACGATACAGGAACTTCCATCGATCCAAAAAAGTCCGCTATACCCCAAATTCATAATGATTAAACCTCCCAAAGCCGGCCCGGCAGTAAAACCTAAGTTTACCGCCAGTCGAACTAAAGTCAGCGCTCTGGTGCGATTTTCAGGTTTGGCATACGTGCCAAGGGAAACAAACATCGCGGGACGAAACATATCGGCTACGGTCATGATAACAAACATTCCAATACACAATCCCCAAAAAGTACGGATGTATTGTACTACAAATAACAGAATTCCACTGGTAAATAAACTGAAAATCATGATTTTATAAAATCCAATTTTGTCTGATAATTTGCCGCCAAGCCACGAACCCAGCATGGATCCAAAACCGAAAGCGACCATAATCCATCCTACCTGTGCGTAGGTAAATTGTAAGTCTTCTTTCAAATATTTTGATAGAAAAGGCAAAACCATCGTTCCGGCGCGATTGATAAAAGTAATCAACGTGAGAATCCATACTTCTCTTGTGAATCCTCTAAAATTATTAATGTAACGTTGAAAAGCGGTTTGAAGCATATATAAAGTTCTAATTTTACAAAGGTAGAAAACTTTGTAGCGATGCGTCTTTGTAGCATTGTAACTTTTAAACTATTTTTGCTTAAAATTATAAAAATGAGAACGCTATTCGCTTTAGTTTTTTTAGTGCAGTTTAATTTTGGCTTTGGCCAACAGCAATTCGATGTTTCGGCTGTTGCCAAATTTCAAAAGGATTTAAACGCAGAATATGCAGATATTAAAACGAGTCCTTTGACAAGCGAAGATTTGGCTGTATTCAAAGCGTTGGATTTTTACCCGGCTAATGAGATTTTTTTTGTGATTGCTAAATTTGTCAGAACAAAAAAAGAAAAACCATTTGAGATGAAAACCTCTACGGACAGAAAACCGTTGTATGTAAAATACGGAGAAGTTCTCTTTACGATTGATGGAAAAGAACTAAAATTAAATGTGTACAAAAATATTGAACTTTCGAAAAAAGCAGCCTATAAAGACTATTTATTTTTACCATTTTCTGATTTGACTTCGGGGAATGAAAGTTATATAGGTGGAAAATATATCGATTTGAGAATCCCAAAAGGAGATACAATTGTAATCGATTTTAATACCTCGTACAATCCGTATTGTGCTTATAATCATAAATATTCCTGTCCCAAAGTGCCTTTGGAAAACGATTTGAATATCGAAATAAAAGCAGGAGTTAAAAAATTTCACGACTAATGCAGTACTTTAATTTACATACCCATAAATTCACGAATCAACCGGAAGTATTAGAGTTAGTGAATCAATATCCTTGGGAATTTGATGTTACAATTCCATTTTATTCCATTGGAATTCATCCTTGGTTTATTGTTGAAGAGCGTCTTGAATCTGATTTTGCGATAATCGAGCGCCAATTACAAGAACCAGGTTGTCTGGCTATGGGCGAATGCGGACTGGATAAACGAATAGAAGTTCCAATGGAATTGCAACAATTGGTTTTCGAAAAACAGTTGCTTTTGGCACAGCAATATCAAAAACCAGTTGTGATTCATTGTGTTGCCGCTTTTCAGGAATTGATTGAGATTACAAAAAAATTAAATAGTACCGTTCCAATACTTATTCATGGGTTTTCCAAAAGTGAACAGTTAGCGAAACAGTTATTGGAAAACGGATTTTATATTTCGTTTGGAAAATATTTATTGTTAAATGCAGAGCTGGAAACGGTTTTTAAAAGCATGCCGAATGATCGATTTTTCTTGGAAACGGATACTGCAGAAGAAAGTTTGGCGACCGTTTATGCTTTAGCAGCAAAATACAAAGGAGTTTCGGTAGAAGAGATTCAAAAACAGGTGAATAGTAATTTTTTGGAAGTATTCAAGATTGTATTATAATTGATTTAAGAATGCAGATTAACGATTGTTGATTTCAGATTTTTGAGAGCAACAAACTATAAACAATAAACTAAAAAAATAATGGCAGAGTGGACAGAAAGAGCCGAACTTTTATTTAAAAAAGAAGGTTTAAATAAATTGCAAAATGCAAATGTACTAGTCGTAGGACTTGGTGGTGTGGGCTCCTTTGCAGCCGAATTTTTGGCGAGAGCAGGAGTAGGGAAAATGACAATTGTAGATGGTGATGTAGTTGATATTACCAACATAAACAGACAACTACCTGCCTTGCATTCTACTGTGGGACAACCAAAAGTTACAGTTGTAGGCGACCGATTAATGGATATTAATCCAGAATTGAAATTGATACGTGTGCAGGAATTTCTCTCGCCAGAGCGTGCTTTCGAAATTATTTCGGAGGAATTTGATTATGTTTTGGATTGTATTGACAGTGTAACTCCAAAATTGAATTTGATTATTGCAGCCAAAAGAAAAAGAGTGAAAATCATCAGCAGTATGGGTGCTGGCGGAAAGATGGAAGCTTCCAAAGTAAAGGTGACGGATATTACAAATACCGTGAATTGTTTCTTTGCAAAAACAATCAGAAGACGATTAAAAGAAGTGAAAATTGATAAATTGAAAGTGGTCTTTTCTTCTGAGATTCAAGATGAATCCAGTTTAAAAATGACCGACGGTTCTAATTTTAAAAAATCATTTTACGGAACCAACAGTTATATGCCAGGATTATTTGGATTGTATGCTGCAGAAACCGTGATTCGGTATTTACTTAAAAAAGAGTAGTCAGGTTTCAGGTAGCAGATAACAGAAAGCAGATTTCATAAAACTAAAAAAATGATACAAACAGTAATTTTCGACATGGATGGTGTAATTGTCGACACAGAACCAGTACACCGTTATGCTTATTTCAAACAATTTGATGAATTGAACATTGCAGTCACCGAAGATTTGTATACTTCATTTACAGGAAATTCCACTCGGAATATATTCCAGAAATTGAAAGAAAAGTTCAACTTAGAGCATGATGTTGAAGATTTAATTTTGAGAAAAAGGTCCATCTTTAACGATGCTTTCGATAGTAAAGAAGATTTAGAATTGTTAGAAGGTGTTGAAAAATTAATCAAAGAATTACACGAAAACGGAATCCAATTGATTTTAGCTTCCTCAGCTTCAAAAGTTACTATAGAACGTGTTTTTCGTCGCTTTAAACTGCACGAATACTTTACTCATGTTGTGAGTGGAGAAGATTTTCCTAAATCTAAACCACATCCCGCCATTTTTGAGCACGCTGCGAGTTTATCTATTGCTCCAAAAGTAAATTGTATTGTAATTGAAGACAGTACTAACGGAATTAAAGCTTCAAAAGCTGCCGGGATTTTCTGTGTGGGGTACAATAGTATTCATTCAAAAGACCAAGATTTATCGGAAGCTGACGTAGTAATCAATCATTTCAATGAATTAGGTTTTGATGAAGTGAAAAATATTGATTCCAAATTAAGTAATAATTAACATTTAAGAATACCTGAATTTGTAAATTTGGAAAACATAAAAACTAATACTATGAAAAATATTCTAATTGCATTTGCTATTATCATTGCAAATTTTACCATTGAGGCACAGGTGAAAACACCACAGTCAAGTCCGAAATCTACAATCATACAAGCAGTAGGTTTGACAGATGTAGAGATTAATTATTCAAGACCTAGTGCAAAAGGAAGAGCTGTTTTTGGTAATTTGGTTCCTTTTGGAAAAGTTTGGAGAACGGGAGCTAATGAAAACACAACGATATCATTTAGTGATGATGTTGTTATTGATGGTAAAACTTTGAAAAAAGGAAAATATGCTTTGTACACCATTCCAAAAATTGAAAGTTGGGATATATTATTTTATTCAACGACCGATAACTGGGGTAATCCAGCAGAATGGAATGAAGCAAATGTAGTACTTAAAGCTACTGTTAAACCAGAAACTTTATCTAAAAATGTAGAAACATTTACGATAGGAATAAGCGGTTTAGATAACAATTTTGCTTTTTTAGAAATGTATTGGGAGAATTCCTATGCAGCTGTAAAGTTTGAAGTTCCTACAGAGAAAAAAGCAATGGCTAACATAGAAAAAGCTTTGGCTGGTCCAGCCGCAGGAGATTATTTCTCAGCTGCACAATATTTATATCAATCAAATGGAGATAATGCCAAAGCATTGGTTTATGTAAACAAAGCTTTGGATATGAGTACAGAAAAACCGTTTTGGTATAACAGATTAAAATCATTAATACAAGCTAAGCTTGGAGATAAAAAGGGAGCTATTGAAACTGCTAAATTATCGCTTGCTGCAGCAGAGATTGCTAAAAACCAAGATTATGTAAAAATGAATAAAGACAGTATAGCAGAGTGGAGTAAAAAGTAATTCTTCTTATCTTTTTCAAAAAAAATCCGTCTTGAATCTTTCAAGACGGATTTTTTTTGAACGGGACACTAACCAATAATTGAGTCTTTTTGCTTTCTGAAAATAGTCCATTGTAAGAGCAAAGAAATCACAATCGTTAACAAAGCCCCAATGAAATTCAGCCATAAATAGCCCAGTTTTTCTTCTCCACTTGGATAAATGTAAATCGCAAAGTAGTAGATTATAAAAATGGCTAATTGGCTAAAAATGGCGCTGCTAAAAATAGCTTTGGCGTGTACCTTTTTGACATAGAAACCAACCAGAAAAATTCCTAAAACGGTACCGTAAAATATCGAACCAATGATATTTACCAATTGAATTAAATTCTCGAATAACGTTCCAATACAAGCGAAAAGAATCGCAATAATACCCCAAACCAGCGTAAAAAATTTCGTGGCATTGAGATAATGCTTTTCTGATTTTTCTTCTTTAAGATTACGTTTGTAAATATCTATTGCCGTAGTGGATGCCAATGCATTCAGTCCGGAAGCCGTAGATGACATGGCAGCCGAAATAATTACCGCGAGCAATAAACCAATAAGTCCTTTGGGTAAATAATTAAGGATAAAGTGAAAAAATACATAATCTTTATCGTTGGTTTCACTGCGGCTATCGGCTTTTAGGATAATTTCTTTGGCACGATCTCTTAAATCTTTTTCTTTGTTGGATAATGCAATTAATTCTTTTCGAAGAATCGGATTGTCATAATCCTGATTCAGCTGATCGATATACAATAGATTAATTACTTTTTTATCTTCAGATAGCTCATCCAGTTTTTTTTCCAGTGTATGATATTCTCCTTTGTACTGGGATTTCTCCACAATTATTTTATTATTGGGATTAAAATTTAAAGGAACCGGATTGAATTGGAAAAAAACAAAAACCATTACTCCGGTAAGCAGAATGAAAAATTGCATCGGAACTTTTAAAAGCCCGTTCATTATCAATCCCATTTGGCTTTCACGAACTGATTTTCCTGATAAATAACGTCCTACTTGAGATTGATCAGTACCAAAATACGCTAATGCCAAGAAAAAACCGCCCGTTATTCCGCTCCAAAAAGTATATTTTTCTTCTGGATCAGTTGAAAAACTAACAATATTCATTTTATCATTTGCCCCAGCAATATGCAAGGCATTAGTAAAAGTCATATCATTTGGCAGATAATGTAAAATCAGAAAAAAGGTGATTAACATTCCGGACATGATTACAAACATTTGTTGTTTTTGAGTTACGTTTACAGCTTTCGTTCCGCCAGAAAAGGTATATATAATTACCAATACTCCAATAATAATATTCATTATAGTAAGGTTCCAACCCAATATAGCCGACAAAATGATAGCCGGAGCATAAATTGTTAGTCCTGTTCCCAAACCTCTTTGAAACAAGAAAAGTAGGGCTGCAAGCGAACGCGTTTTTAAATCGAATCGTTCTTCTAAGTATTCATAAGCGGTATAGACTTTGTATTTGTGGTAAATTGGTATAAAAGTGACACAAATTACTACCATGGCAATAGGCAATCCAAAATAGAATTGTACAAACCCCATTCCGTCATGATACGCTTGTCCTGGTGTTGAAAGAAAGGTAATAGCGCTGGCTTGTGTGGCCATAACCGAAAGTCCAACCACATACCACGGTGTTTCATTACCGCCTAGAATAAAATCTTCGACATTTTTACTTCCTTTTGTTTTCCAAGCACCATAAATTACAATAAATAGTAAAGTGGCTATAAGTACGACCCAATCAAATAGTTGCATAATTTAAGAGTATAATTCCATTATTAGATAAAAAATCAAAATATAGATGGCGTTAGCTACAAGAACCCATGTATAGTTTTTTTTCCAGGTTTTTATTTTTTTTGTTTGCATTTTTGGATTTTTTTAATTCTTGATTTTTTGGGCAGGAATGGTTACCGGTGATTTTAGCGAAATCATATTTGATAATAATCTAAAAGCACCTGGAACGCCTTCAGGTAATTCCCTGAACAAACTTAAACCGGTATAAATATAATATCCTTTTCCGTAAGGGGCGACTAACAAAGCGCCATCTTTTGGAATTTCTCCTTTATCATTTGATGATAAAATAGGCGTGAATGCTTTATCGAATTCATTAGGATAATACAATCCTTGTTCTTGTTTCCAGCCTTCAAAATCTTTTGAAGTGATTTTATTTGGGAAATTCATGATGGGGTGATTAGGTGCTAAAAATCGAACTTCGGCATTTTCTTCGGTAACTCGGTCGCGTGAAATTTTGAGTGAAAACGGAGCGATATTAGCCAAAGCAATATCATCTGGTGTATTGTATTGTACCAACATCGTTTTTCCTTCTTTTACAAAATCCAAAAGAATGCTTTGCTTGTCTGCCAATGCTTGAACAGTATTGTAAGCTCTGACTCCAGTCATAATTACATCAAAATCAGCTAATTTTTCAGGCGTTATTTCTTCGGGTTTTAGCAGCGTTACTATGTACCCCATTTGCGTTAAGCTTTTAGGGACTTCATCGCCGGCTCCCATTATATAACCAATGTGTTCGTCTTTCGTTTTTAAATCCAGTTTCATGAATTTAGCTTCAGCTGGTTTCAAAACTTGTTGCTTGGTAATATGATTGAAATCGATGATGATTTGGTCTTTATCATATTCTATATTTTCAATGACAGCAATACTTTTGGCGACAGCTTCATCGGGTTTATTTGGTGGAGTTACCTCAAAATACACGATTTGTTCCGTTCCCTTTTTTTCTAAATTAAAAGGAATTAATTTTGGAGAAACCATCCAATTACTTGGCAATTCCAATTTTAAATTACCTTTCACCGCATCTTTACCAGCTTTGATTTTTACTGTTATGGTTTTATTTTTATTGTCTTTAAAAAGGGCTACTTTGTCCAGAATACTAGTCGTTATCTCTGGAACAATATCTAAATAATTGTACATTTCTCCTTTTACGCCATCATTGTATTTGTAGATAACGGTTCGTTCAACAGGAATGTCAATCCCATTGATTTGGATGTTAAAAACTACTTTTACATCCCGAATGATATCAGGAATCCCAATATTTTTTTGATTATTTACCGTATATATTCCTTCATTGCCTTTTTCTTTTAACCAATACGGTTGTGTATACTCTATGGTTTTAGGCAATTGTAAATCAATGTTTATGTTTTTTAAAATATTAGTATTTAAAGTCGTATTTTGAGGCGTGTTTTTTTGTTCCGGCAAAGTGGTGACACTCATTAATTGCATCGGAATAGCACTTCTGTTTATGGCCTCGAGTTTTAGTTTTACAATGCTACCGGGAGTTGCTTCCTGATTTTGGGCAACTGCTTCAAGATACAATCCGGAACAAGCAGCAATAATTTCTTTTATCGCAGACGATTTTAATGTGGACCAATGTTTCTCTTCCAATGCTTGCATCATGGTATAGGCTTTCGCCAAATTTGGAATACTGGCCGAAGGATTTGTATAATCAAACTGAGCAGCGATGGTTGTCAATAATTCTCCGATAGGTTTCCCACCTTTTACTCGGTTCCAACTTGTGTCAACTCCTTCAAAAATGGAAGATTTATTTTTTAATGGTTCGCCATTTATAAATTCTAAATATTCGGTTTCCTCACCACGACTTCCAGTACTCCCGAAACCCTGCGACTGATGACGACTGCGGCTTAAAGCGGCAATTTCCTGATTTGATTTTCCAACGGATGGAAAATAAACGCCTATTTGCATTTCCATCAAATTTGATTTGTCAGCGGCATCAAATTTTTCTTTGCTGCCATAAAACCACCAGGAAGTATTAAAAAACTGGCGTTTGGGTTGCCAAGGCTGAACTAATTTTAATTGTTCCGGAAAAATAGTTGGATTGTTGGCTAAATCAAAACTTTCTACGCTCAGCATTGCCGATGCAGTATGATGACCGTGCGTAGTTCCGGGAGAACGATGATCAAACCGATTGATGATTACATCAGGTTGAAATTTTCTAATGGCCCAAACAATATCAGAAAGCACCTTTTGTTTGTCCCAAATTTCTAATGTTTCAGTTGGATTCTTAGAAAAACCAAAGTCATTGGCACGGGAAAAAAATTGTTCACCACCATCTATTTTTCTGGCTTCTATTAGTTCTTGAGTGCGAATTACACCTAATAATTCGCGTAACTGTGGACCTATTAAATTTTGCCCGCCGTCACCGCGCGTCAACGATAAGTAGCCGGTTCTTGCCTTAGTCTCATTTGATAAATAAGAAATCAAGCGGGTATTTTCATCATCAGGATGAGCGGCTATATAAAGTACTGAACCTAAAAAGTTAAGCTTTTGAATTTGATTATAAATTTCAACCGAATTTAGTTTTTGAGGTTGTTGAGCGATTGTTATTTGAAAACAAAAAAGAAATAGTATAATCGCTTGTAGGTGTTTTTTTTGCATTATTTTAAATTTAATTTGCAATAGCTTCAAATGTAGGAATTAAATAATTTTTTCAGAAATGTTTTTGGTTTTCTTTAAAATAAAAAAAATTAAATTAAAAAAGAGAGAACCAATTTTTGGTTCTCTCTTTTTTAATTTATAAAAATATTCTTTTTAGGTATTAATCTCTTTCATGCCCATTTCCATGTCCATTTCCGTTTCCTCTTCCATGTCCGTTATTTCCATTACCTCGATTTTGGCTATATCTATGATTGTCATTTTCTCTACGGTTGTCATATTCTCTACGGTTATCATATTGTCTATGATTATTATATTGTCTATGATTGTCGTTATTTCTATAACCTATATTTCTTTGTTCTCTACCTTGGTAACCTCTATAATACCTCACTCTATCATTATTAAAGTTTCTGTAAGGTCTTGAACCGTGATAATCATTCAGTACTACTTTGTAACCACTGTACAAATCATAGTTTCTATATTGTCCTGGCAAATATCTTGATCGAATCCATCTTCCTCCTCCAAAATAAATAAATTGAGTGGCTCTTATATCATAATAGGCTTCCACATCCGGCAAATAATAATATTCGGCTTCTGCATATCCTACAGGGCCCCAAGACGGCGGTGAACCTATGTTTAAACTTACTGAAACTTGTGCATGTATTGAACTAGATGCAAAAAGTATAATTCCTACGGCGATTAATTTTAATGTTCTCATTTTTCAAATATTTAATAGATTTATAATTTTATATTTACTCTTTAGGGTAATACTTTTTTGTAAAACCAACAACTGTGCCAGTATAAAATAATTAACATTTAATTAAAATATTTGCGTCTTTTCCATAAAAAAAAGAGAAGCTAAAATAGCTTCTCTTTTTTTTATTTAGAAATTATATTACAACAAAAGAATCAATAAAAGGATAACGATGATGATTGCTCCTACAGATAAATAAACACCATTTCCAGTTGATCTTAACTCAGCATTAATAGCGCGTACTTCTTTACGAAGTGCTTTTTTCTCCGATGATTTCATGGAAGACTTGTCCATTGCTTTGATTTCATCTAAACGAGAAAGCATTTTTTTTACATTTTCAGGAACTTCTTTAGTATTGCTTGTTGCTGTAATTGGATTTTTTTCAGCAGCAATAATTGTGGTTGGGATAACAGTTAATGACAATACCATCATCATTAAATAAAAGGTAACTTTTTTCATCTTGGTTGTGGTTTTATGGTTTAACATTATTGTTACTGTAAATATAAGAAATAATTAATAATAAATTTCATATAATTGAATCTCAGAACAATGTTGTTAAAACTTTAGAAAAAATAATTTGGTCAAAAGTTAAAATGAGAAAAGATTCTAAACGTTTTTATTAAAGATTATAATACAAAAAAGAGAATTCCATTTCTGAAATTCTCTTTTTTGTATTATATAAAAAACGTATTAATGTTTTCCATGACCACCATTTCCTTTTCCTTTATCATCACCACCATGATTACCATTATCTTGATTGTAATTCTTTTTAGATTCTTTGTAATTTTTATTCCCTTTATAACCTATTGATTTTTGAGGAGCACCATGATATCCTTTATAATATTTTACTTTATGATTTTTAAAGTTACTGTAAGGTCTTGAACCATGATAATCGTTTAAGACCACTTTATATCCACTGTACAAATCATAATTTCTATATGGTCCAGGCAAGTATCTTGAACGAATCCATCTTCCTCCACCAAAATAAATAAATTGTGAAGCTCTTATATCATAGTAGGCTTCTACATCTGGTAAATAATAATAGTCTACGTTAGAATATCCTACAGGACCCCACGATGGTGGTGTACCTATGTTTACGTTTACGGAAACTTGAGCGTGTATTCCACTTGATGCTAAAAGGATTATTCCTACAGCGATTAATTTTAATGTTTTCATTTTTCAAAAATTTAATTAATAATTTATTTAATAGCTAACCTATGTGTTACTTACTATAAATCCAACAACTATGCCAATTAATTTCTTTACCATTTAATCGTGGACTTTGTTTTCATAAAAAAAAGAGAAGTTTATAGCTTCTCTTTAAATTTTATTTTGGAAACTAGATTACAATAAAAGAATCAATAAAAGGATAACGATAATGATTGCTCCTACAGATAAATAAACACCGTTTCCTGTTGATGCTAGTTCCGATTTAATAGCACGTACTTCTTTACGAAGCGCTTTTTTCTCTGATGATTTCATGGAAGATTTGTCCATTGCTTTTATTTCATCTAAACGAGAAAGTAACACTTTAACTTCTTCAGGTACTTCTTTAGGATTATTTGATACTGTTGTTGGATTTTTTTCAGCAGCAAAAGTTGTGGTTGGGATTACAGTTAATGATAATACCATCATCATTAAGTAAAAGGAAATTTTTTTCATCTTGTTTTTTTTAGTATTAGTTAGTCTTTTTTATTAATGTAAAGATAAAAAGATACTTTAAAAATGACTTATACAATTACTGCTTAAAATTATATAATTCACACCTTATCATAAAATATTGAATTTACTGCAATGTATTCTAAAATAGAACATTAAAAGACGCCTTTTATTTATAAATCACAGTTCTAGGTTTAGCTAATTCAAAATCCTGAAAACCAAAATCGGTGGTTTCAAAAGAATTGGTTTTAAAAACATTTTCGCCAACACGAGGAATGGAAGGGTAGTAGGATAACGATATTTGGAAAGAACTAAATACTAAATAATCGTTATTAATAATACATCCGATGCTAATTTTAGAATATGCTTTACTTTCATTAATTTCTTTTTTAGCAGTTCCCAGCATTGCAATTGAATAGTTGAAATAAGGATTTACGCGGAATCCCCATAAATCCCAAGGGGAATAAGTCTGAGTTTGTAAAGTCAACACCGCTTTCTTGGTTCCATATTCAGCACTGTTAAAACCTGAAATCCCATAATTTTCGTTAATTGTGAGTTGGTCTCCAATAGAATTTAAACGGTTTATACCCAAAATAAATTGAGGCTTAATAAACTGTCTTAATTTCCATTTTCCAATAGTAATTAAATTAGTAAAATAATTTGCCTGAAAAGAAAAAGCAGTCTGGTTTGTTTTCGATTTATAAAAAAAGGAACCTAATTCAAAATTAACGCTTAAAAATCCCCATTTATAAAAATTTCCGAATGCAGCTCTACCGCCCAAATAGTAACGTTCAATACTATTCTTATATTGATAACCACCAGTAATTCCATAAATTTTTCCAATTGGGACATCCTCTATTATTCCATTTTTAAAAATGTATTTGTCTTCCACAAATTTTCGAGAAGTGACACCAATCCCGGTAAGAAAAAATTTCTCTCCGGAATAGAAATCAATGGGATCATATGCGACCGTAGGACTTTCAATGTATTTAATATTTAAAAATCTTCCGGACAAAATTAGATTGGTAGTTCTGTCGCCTTCCGTATTTCCTTTAAATAAACGAAAAGCATGACCTACCCATAAATCTTGTGAATTGTATTTGAAATTTTGATAGGTATATGTCAAATTAGAATCCTGTATTGTGTCTTTTCTAAATTGCTGATCGACATAAATTCCAGCTGCCCATTTTGCAAAAGGGGAATAAAAAGGGCGGTCAATATTGATGCTTTTTGCATAATAATTATCTAAATCAATATGATAATTTAATGTTGTTTTGATAAATGTATTTTTGATATTGGGAATGATATAGGCAAAACGATACGCATTTTTTCCGTCACTGAATCTGTTTTTGAATTCATTGTCAATTTCATGTCCTGAGCCCAAAAAGTTACGTTCATTCAGTTGGAAACTAACTCTCGAGTTTGAAATGGAGCCTTTTGGTATTATACTCCAAGTGTCTAATACACGAATATAAACGTCAACCGAATCTGGATTATTTTTAATTAGTTGGGGCGTTATACTAACTCTGCTTACGAATCTTTGAGTTCTGATTAAACGTTCGGATTCTTTTACTAATAAGGAATCCAGAGGTTCGTTTTTTCTTATCAGCAATAAATTTCGGATAGCCAGCCTATTGGTTTTAATGTGTATTCTGTTTCCGCTTCTTTCCGCCCAATTCCGAGGCCCTCTAGTAGTATCAATTTCTGAAAATCCAAAAGGGTCGAGCGTAATAATATTGATGTTTCGGATAGTTCTACTTTCAAAATCGAGGTATTTTTTTCGAACTACTTTTTCCTTTTTAACTTTTAAATTAACAGGTCTAAAAATTAACTTATGCATTAACTTAGTGAATTTCCTTTTTTTGGAATAGGTTTGAATATCCTTATATACTTCAGTAGAATCTTTTTTTGGCTTGTTTACCTGTGAAAAAGAAATCTGACAGCAGCAAAAGAGTAAAAAAAATAAAATCAGTTTTTGTTTTTGAAACATCTTAAAAAATTAGCTTTTAAAAATAGATTTTAGAATTTTAAGCAATTAATTTTCAGTACGATTGTTATCATTTTCGGTGGTGGTTTCTGTAAACGTAGGAACAATAATATCCGTTTTGATTATGATTTTTTTTGCTGTTGTTTCGGAATCAAATAGAGGTAATTTAATATTATACCAAGTATATGTTTTTGGTAAATCATCTCCCATTAAATAGCCCCAAGGTTCTAAATATTCTATTCTGTCAAAAATTACTTTAAGAATGGCAATTATAGGAATAGCCAAAAACATTCCGGAAATTCCTGAAATTGCTCCGCCTATAATAATCCCAACAATGGAAACAAATGCATTTATTTGGACTTTTGAACTCACAACCAATGGGACTAAAACATTGTTGTCAATTAACTGTACAATTATGTTGACTACAATTACACCAACAATTATGGATAAGTCGGGTGATCCAGTTAGCGATGCTATAATACTTAAAGCACCTGCAAACAATATTCCAACATAGGGGATTAAATTTAGAATCCCCGTAATAATTCCCAATAAAATAGCATACTTAACGCCTATTATCATAAATCCAACCGTTGTCAATATGGAAACCATAATCATTTCTATAATTAAACCAACAATATAACTTTTTACGGCTACTTTTATCTGAGATAAAATATCCTGCAATTTAGGGTGATACTCTTTTTTTATCAATTTGGAAAAGAACAACATAAAATGAGTTCTGTACAAAAGGATTAAAAAAGTATAAATAGGAATTAAAATCAGGTTTAGGAGCGTATCCGTAAAGGACATTAAGGTCGTTCCTATCATTTCTTTTCCTTTTTCCATTGAATCTTCAGTAGCAGTGTCCAAATATTGTTTTTGTTCCCTGGAACTTATATTGAAATGTTCCCGGATATATTGTTGAATGTTATGAATGTGGATGGAAATGTTTCTTTCGATTTTATTAAAATCATTAGCCATTTCACTAATCTGAATGGATAAAAATGCAAAAAGTCCAATAAAGAGTAAAATAAATAGCAGAACAGTTATCATTACTGCTATGACATGTGGAAAACGGAGTTTATGTCTTATAAAATGAGCAATGGGTCTTAATATTATAGCAAATATAAAAGACAATAAAATTGGAATTAAAATTTCCTGACCGATATAAAAAATATAGCCAAAACTGATCAAGCTCAATAAAACCAGTGTAAGTTTTGCGTAGAATGGAAGTTTTATGGTATCATTCATATTTTCGTTGTATTTATTATTTATTAAAATTTAAGTATGGAAATTTAAAATTTAACAAGCAAATATGATAGAATAATAAATCTAAACCGTTACATATTTTTAAAAAATAGTTATATAATTTCCACTTAATAAAACTATAAATTTAGCCATAGATAAATAAGAGCAAGGTATTTAATAGAAAATTAATCTACGAATTCTTTATCATCAAAATGGGTTTTTAAAATTGAAATCCCTTTTTGCAAAAGCAAATTATTAGGAAAAATTACCATTTCCCCATCATTGGTTTTTAAGAATACATGAAAAGCACCAATATCTTCAACCTCAGCTTCAATAGGGAAATCTTTGTCATGAATCTTTATTACATCACCAATTTTAAACGGAAAAGAAAAGAACAAAATAATACCGGATGTGATGTTACTTAAAATAGACCATTGGGCAAACATGGCAACACCTACAACAGTTGTGATGGAAGAAAGTGCAATAAAAATATCTTTAGTTTGAACTCCCCAAATTATTATTAAAGAGGTTACTGCCAGAATATTAATAAATAAATGAATGTATTTGATGACTAAATTAGTTCGATGTTCAATAGTGTGACTTGATTTAGCATAGCGCCTTACCAGTTTTGAAGTGATAATTCGTAATAAAACGAACAAAATCACTAAAATTCCAGTTGCAATTAGTTCTCTTGTGTATTGTTGAAAAAAAACCATATCCATAATTTATTTATGCTAATTTACTCAAATATTCATAAACTTTGTCAGTTGGCATGCCCATAACATTCGCATAAGACCCTTCAATTTTTGAAACACCTATAAAACCAATCCATTCCTGAATTCCATAAGCGCCTGCTTTGTCATAAGGCTTGTAATTTTCAAGATAATATAAAATGGCTTCATCACTTAATTGATTAAAGGTAACTTTAGTCAGTTCATTAAGAACGGTTGTTTCTAAAGTCGTTTTAAAACAAACCGAGGTAATTACTTCATGGGTAGTATTTGATAGTGATTTTAGGATTTTAAAAGCATCTTGCTGATCTTTTGGTTTACCCAAAGCTTTGTCATTATGCCAAACAATCGTATCACTTGTTATGAGTATATCATTGGGTTGCAATTCGCCTTCAAAAGCACTGGCTTTTAATTCAGCCAAATAATCGGTGATTGCTGCAGCCTTTAATTCAGGAGGATAAATTTCTTCGATTTCTTTTAGCTTGATTTCAAAATCCAAATCTAAATCTTTGAAAAATTGTTGACGTCTTGGAGAGCCCGAAGCTAGAATCAGGTTGTATTTTTTTAATTTATTCTTAAGCATTATATTTCATATTAATAGTGATAACTCCAATAGAGATAATCCCGAAAAGAAGAATCCATTTCAGTAGTAAGCTCAATTTGTGAAAGTCATTTTTTGTTTTTGCATTCCAAATTTTTAAAGTAAAATAAAGAAGTGGCGCCGTTACAAAAGTCAATAAATAAACGGTTGTATACGTCAAAAGAAACAAATAATTATAGGTGTAAAAAAGAATTGCTATTAGAGGAATAAAACTTAATGCAAAAACTATTTTTGTGGTTTTGTCAACTCCTATAGTTACCGGTAAAGTATTTATTCCATGATTAGAATCTCCCTTTACATCTTCTAAATCTTTAACGATTTCCCTAATGAAATTAAGAAAGAAAGTAAAAATCGCATAGTCTAAAAGAATGGAAAAAATAACAGCCATTTGTGCCTGATTTCCTTCATAGGTGGCAGGGTATAAATCAAAAATTCCTATGATAACAACGCTGAAAGAAAGTAATAAAGCTACAATTACATTTCCAACGAGAACCATTTGTTTTAAACTGGTAGCGTAAAGATAAAGTGTAGCGGCTATCAAAATAAAAATAGAGGCAAATCCTGGTTTCTGTATAACATTCGACAAATAAAAACCAATACCAACACCAACACAATTAAGCGCAACATATATATTGTAAGCCTTGGCTTCTGAAATGCTTTTGCCTACTATTACGTTGTTGGGTTTGTTTATGCTATCCGTATCTTGATCAACAATATTATTTATTACATAACCACCTGCTGCAAGTAAAACGGTGGATAGGACTAATAATAAATATTGCCAATCTGCTAATGACAATGGGATATTTTGAAATTTAAAAAAGCCGTACCGGAAAACGAGTTGCATAAAGGCAAGCATCAGTAAATTTCGATATCGAATGAGTTTTAAAAAAGGAACCATTTATTTCACTTATAATTTATAATTTAACATTTAAAAAAGAAACTAAGTAATTGCTAAAATTTAATGTCGTGTTTTAATAAAGCTCTTAATTTCTTTGCCACAGATTTCATAGATTCGCAAAGATTAATTCGATACGGAGCTTTAAAAATCTTTTTAATCCTTCCAATCTGTGGCAAAATTTTTTTTTAATAATTGCGACAATATATCTTTTTTGCTACTTAATCGTGTTTCCCATCAAAATAGGCCATCCATTTTCCCTGTGCTTTCATCACTTGTTCGATTACATCACGAGCAGCACCCTTTCCACCATTTTTATGTGAAATATACTTTGAAATAGCTTTAATTTCCGGGCTTGCATCTTGTGGACAAGTCGGTAATCCCACTAATTTCATGACGTGATAATCCGGAATATCATCTCCCATATACAAAACATGTTCTGGATTTATTTGGTAAACATCGGTATATTCATCAAATGTTTCCACTTTGTTTGGTGTCCCTAAATGAATGTCAGTAATTCCAAGATTTCTTAGTCGGACTCTGACACCTTCATTGCTTCCTCCCGAAATAATGCAAACATTATAACCGCTTTCTACGGCAGCTTTCATAGCATAACCGTCACGAATATTCATGGTGCGCAGAATTTCTCCTTCATTGGTTATAAAAACGGAACTATCGGTAAGTACGCCATCTACGTCAAATATAAACGTAGTAATATCATTCATTATTTCTTTATAACTTTTTGCCATTATGCTGTATGGATTGTGTTAGTGTTTTATAAATTGTCAGGTAGTTTTCATTGGATAGAAAGGCTTCATGCGCTTCAATAGTAGCAGTGTCATTGCGTTTTGCCGGTCCAGTTTGCGCTTCTTCTGGAGAAAGCACCATTATTTTCTCAGCAGTTTCTGCAATCAAAGGTTTTAGAATTTCGAAAGGAACCTGATGTTCCTGGCAAATTTCGCTTCCTATTTCATACAAATGATTTACAAAATTATTGACAAAAACTGCTGCAACATGCAATGCTTTGCGTTGTTCCGAATTGATGGCGAAGACTTTTTCAGAAATTGCTTTTGCCACTTTATCCAATAATTGAAAATCAGTTGCATTTTCGCTTTCTAAACAAATTGGAATAGTTTTAAAATCGACGACTTTGTTTTTACTGAAGGTTTGCAACGGATAAAAAACTCCTTTTCGATTATTGTCATCCAAAGCATTCAAGGAAACACTTCCAGAAGTATGAACCACTAAACGGTTTTTGAAGGGTAGTTGTGAAGAAACATCGGCAATCGCATCATCCGAAACTGCTATGATATACAAATCAGCTTCTACCAAAGCATTCCAGTCATCAGTGATTTTATCATAATCCAGTATATTCGATACGTTCGTGGTTTGTCTCGAAAAGACTTGAACCAATTCGATTTCTGATCCCAAATTTTGAGAATCTTGAAATGCCGCAATCAAATGTTGCGCTACATTTCCTGAGCCAATAATAATTACTTTAATCATTTGACAAAATTAGCAAAAAAATATTAAGGGTTTTATTCAATTTTTGAACGACAAATAAACCGCAATTAGCATTAAAATATGCTTTTTTATCGAAAAATAGAAAGACTTAATTTTGGATTTAATTAACAATTGTACGAATATAGAAGTCAAGATTTTTAAGTACTTTTGTCGCACTTTTACTAAACGTAATCCCTTACAAATGATTAAAAAAATATTCTCGATTTTGTTTTCTACACGATTAATGGCTATGCTTTTCTTAACATTTGCAATCGCAATGGGTACCGGAACTTTTATCGAAAGCAAATACAATACGGATACTGCAAAAATTTTAGTTTATAATGCTTGGTGGTTTGAAGCTATAATGGTGTTTTTTATGATTAATTTCATTGGAAATATCAAAAGATACCAGTTGTTGAAAAAAGAAAAATGGGCTACTTTATTGCTTCATTTGGCTTTTGTTTTTATCCTTTTGGGAGCTTTTGTAACCCGATATATCAGTTATGAAGGAGTAATGCCTATTCGCGAAGGCGCAGCGGAAAATCAAGTTTTTTCAGATAAAACCTTCCTTACTGTTTTTGTAGATGGAGATTACAAAGGGGAAATGAAACGTAGAGTTTTTGAAAAATCGCTGTTACTTTCGCCAGTTACCAATAATAATTTTACCATTTCAGATAAATTTGCCAATACTAATTTTGAAGTAAAATACAAAAACTTCATCATGGGCGCTAAAGAATACATAAAACCGGATCCTAAAGGTTCTTTATATTTCAAAATTGTAGAAGCGGGAGATGGCGGACGTCACGAACACATGCTTAAAGAAGGGGAAGTTCAAAATATTCATAACGTTTTATTTTCATTGAATAAATATACCGAAGGAGCAATAAACATAACTATTACAGGCAATACGAGCACTATTCAAACGCCATTTGAAGGTAATTTTATGCGTATGGCTGATAAAATGCAAGGAAAAGTAACTGTAGGAAGTGCGCAACCATTGATGATGCGTTCCTTATATACTATTGGTGAAATGCGATTTGTATTTCCGGATCCTGCTGTAAAAGGAGTGATTGATTATGAATCTAAAAATGATTTCAAAGCCAAGAATCATGATGATGCTTTGGTTTTAACAGTGACTGCCGACGGAAAAGAAAAAGAAGTAACAGTTGTTGGTTCCAAAGGTAAACTTGGAGAATCAAAAACCGTTAAAATAGGGAATATTGATTATACGTTTTTCTACGGAAGCAAAGCGTATTTATTGCCATTCAAGATAAAACTGAATAAATTTATTGCCCAAAAATATCCGGGAACAGAAAAAAGTTATTCTTCATTTGAAAGCAAAGTTACGGTTCAGGATTCCGCAAACTCATTTGATGCCCGAATTTATATGAATCATGTTTTAGATTACAAGCAATTTCGCTTTTTTCAATCTTCATTCGATCCTGACGAAAAAGGTACGGTTTTATCTGTAAACCACGATTTCTGGGGAACCTGCATCACTTACAGCGGTTATTTTATGCTGTTTTTTGCAATGATGTCGATTATGTTTACCAAATATTCTCGTTTTGCTGATTTGAAAAGAAAACTGGAAGTGGTAAAAACGAAGAAGGCTAGCCTACTGACTATTTTGGTTTTGCTATTCACTTTAAATGGTTTTGCCCAAAGCCATGAGGAACATCAACATCAATTACCAACCGAGAAACAGATTGATTCGTTATTGAATAAATACAAAGTTTCAGAAGAACATGCAGCCAAATTTGGGCGATTAATTATTCAGGATGCTGGAGGAAGAATGAAACCAGTCAATACTTTTTCATCTGAATTGCTTCGAAAAGTAAGCCACATGGAAACCTATAAAGGCATGAATTCTGATCAGGTTTTACTGTCTATGACACAATATGCCAAGGTTTGGATTGAAGTTCCCATCATCTATATTAAAGCTGGAAATGATAGTATCCGTAAGATTATCGGAATTGATAAAGAAGCAAAATATGCTCCTTTTATAGCTTTTTTTGACGAAAAAGGAAATTACAAATTGTCACACTATCTTGATGGTGCTTTCAAAACAGCTAATCCAAATCAATTCGAAAAAGATTTTATCGAAACGGATAAGAAGGTAAACCTAATGGAATCGGCTTTAAGTGGAAGAATTTTAAAGATTTTCCCTATTCCGAACGATGCGAATAACAAATGGATTTCCTATTTAGAATTGAATGAATCAGGAATGAAAGGAATGGACGCTACGTATACTAAAAGCGTTTTACCATTATATTTTGGGACTTTGACTAATGCAGCTGATACCAAAAATTATAAAACGGCAAACGAACTATTAGAAAGTATAAATGGTTTTCAGAAAAAATTTGGAGCAAAAGTGAGACCAAGCGAAGACAAAATATCACTGGAAATTGTATATAATAAATCTGATATTTTCAAGAATCTTTTCATGGCTTATTTTACAATTGGCTGTTTGATGCTTGTGTTTACAATACTTAACATTATTTTCGAGAAAAAGATATTGCGTGTTGTGATTAATTCCTTTCATGTAATTATAGGAATATTATTTGGTTTGCACACCCTTGGATTAATTGCACGTTGGTTCATTTCGGGTCACGCACCATGGAGTAATGCTTACGAATCTATAATTTATGTGGCTTGGGCAACGATGTTCTTTGGTTTGGCCTTTGATAGAAAATCAAAACTTACGGTTGCAGCTTCGGCTTTTGTAACTTCTATGATATTGTTTGCGGCTTTTATGAATTGGATCGATCCAGAAATAGCTAATTTGCAGCCTGTTCTTAATTCGTATTGGTTAATGATTCACGTAGCGGTAATTGTTGCGAGTTACGGACCATTTGCATTGGGAATGATTTTAGGTGCTGTTTCTCTTTTGTTGATTTTGTTTACCAATGAAAAAAACAAAGCCAAAATGGATTTGAATATTCAAGAAATCACGTATATCAACGAAATGGCATTGACGATTGGTTTAATCATGCTTACCATAGGGAACTTCCTTGGCGGACAATGGGCTAATGAAAGTTGGGGTCGTTACTGGGGTTGGGATCCAAAAGAAACCTGGGCCTTAATCAGTATTATGGTTTATGCCTTTGTTATTCACGCTCGATTTGTTCCTTCTTTACGAGGAAAGTGGGTTTTTAACCTGATGAGTATGTTTGCTTTCGTATCGATTTTATTTACCTATTACGGCGTTAATTTCCACTTAGTAGGATTGCATTCTTACGCAAGTGGTGAAGCGAAATCATTGGATTGGATTTGGTATTCATTAGGAACAATAGCTTTATTTGGAGCTATTTCCTATCCAAAATATAGAAAGTATTACAAGAAATAATAGCTTGTTAGTTACATAAAAAAGGTTCAACTGCAAAGTTGAACCTTTTCTATATCAAGAATAAGTGATTTTTACACTTTTCCTAACGTATATAATTGTTCCATAGTAGGCGTTAAACTTCCACCTTTAGGTTCTAAGGTTATCCCAAAAGCTTCTGCATCAGTTGTATTATCTACAGCAAACATTTTTTGATCATTAACCTTAAAATTTTCCAATAGTCCAATACTTGTAGGAGTCAATGGATTCAATTTTAATGCCCAAACCTGATATACCATTCCTTCTGGTGGTTCCGGTAATCCTGCGGCATCAACGTAAACTACTTTGGTTTCTTTATTCCAATATACTTTTGCAGATGATTGTGGTGCAACTACTTGTCCACCAAGTGCTACAACGGTATTGTTTGCATCTCTTACCACTGCTAAATTGGTTTCGGTTGCCTTATTTTTTAATTGTAAAGCATCCAAATCTTTTTCCATTTTTGCTTTCTCCACTTCGGCATTTACTACCTGAGTATTGGTTTGCTCCATCTGATTGTATTGGTAACCAATGCCTACTAACAATAGAATTGCTGCAGCCCAACCAATGTATTGAGCCCAATTTCTTGTTGGTTCCAATTCGATTACTTTAATAGCGTGTTTAAGCTCTAATTTTGACTTTATTTTTTCGTAATTCGCCACAGAATGAAACGGTGAAAAGCTGGAAGATAAAGCCACAATTGCCTTCTCTATGGCAATAATTTCGTCGTTTATTTCTGGATTATTTTTTGCCATGGTGTTCACTTCTTCGTTCTCGGTTTCAGTGAGTAAACCATAAACATAGAGCTCTAAAATCCCTGATTCTATATATTCTTTTGTTTCCATTATACTTTCAAATAATTTCTTAAATCATTAATACAGTTTCGATTGTGAGTTTTAACGGTTCCCAAAGGAATTTCCAATTCCTCCGAAGCTTCTTGTTGAGTATACCCTTTAAAAAACAGTAAATCTATTATTTGAATACACTTGGGTTTTAGTTTTTTTACAAACTCTTGAATCCCAATAGAATCAATTTTATTGACCAGTTTGTTACTGTCGTCTAACAGATGTACGAAATTATCTGAAGAAAGGTTTTTTTGACTGTTATTAAAATTTTTCGAACGCAGTTTATCGATTGATGTATTTCGGGCAATATTTAGAATCCAAGTATAGAAACGCCCTTTGCTTTCATGGTAGGAATCAATATTTTTCCAGATTTTGACAAATACATCCTGAAGCACATCTTCGGCTTCTTCTCTATTTTTTACAAGAACATTGATTACTGCAAATAAGCTTTTTGAATACATATCATATAGATGTGTAAACGCCTTTTCATCTTTCTTATAAATTAATACTAATAATTCATCTTGAGTCATAACTTTTTATTTTGCTATTACAAACTTATACATTCTTATTTACAATTGGCATATTTTATGAATAGCTGCTTTAAAATAAAATAAAAATAAAAATAATTGTATTTTATTTAAGTGTTTAAAACACTGTTAATTAATTAGTTATAATTTAAATTAAATTAATTTTTATTTTTTTTATGATTTTTAAAACCAAACCGAATACAAACCCGTAAATACTTCTATAACCTTTTAATTTTAAACAAAATGAAAAAAACAAAAATGATATTAGGTCTATCGCTAGTTGCGGTTTCGGGCTTAATTTTAGTAGCTGCTGATCACGTTGATGCTCCAGCAGTAACAGGTAATGCAGCAGATATTACTGATGTGTACACTTTTCAGGGACAAGATACAAATAATCTTGTATTTGCAGTAAACACACAAGGATTGTTAAGTCCTAATGCTACAGCCGCGGCAACATTTAATGAAAATGTTATGATTGAAATCAACATTGATAACACAGGCGACAATGTTGAGGATTTAGTTATTCAAGCCATCAAAAGAGATGACAAAATGTATTTCTTTGGGCCTTATGCTCCAACTGCCACCGGAACTTCAAGTATGATTAAAACGGCTGCAGCTTCAGGAAGTGTAACCATTTCTACTTATGGCGCAACTCCTTTAATAGCTGAGAAAAACGGAATGAAATTTTTCGCAGGACCAAGAGACGATCCTTTCTTTTTTGACTTAGGTCAATTCAAAGCAATCCTTGGCGGAACTGCTTCTGGATTTAAAAATCCGGGTACAGACACTTTTGCAGGAACAAATGTACTTTCATTAGTAGTTGAAGTTCCAAAAGCAATGTTAGGTACTTCAAGTACATTAAATGTATGGGCTGAAACTAAGAAAAAACAATAACTAATTTTATTTTAAAACGTAAAGACATGAAATCTAATAAATTCAAATTAATAGCTGTAGCAGTAGTTTCTGCAGTTGTTTCAGTAAATTGTGATAATAATGATTCGTATACAGATCCTGTAGCAAGTATTGATTTTTCAGGAACTTTTGTTCAGCAAGATCAAATGGCCAGACCAGCAATAAACACTGTATTTATTGCAGCAGGAGCACCAAAAGATGAATTCAATGCTGCTATTCCATCAATGATGGGTGCTAAATACCAATCTATTTTTAAATCTAGATTATTAGCTTTAAATGCAGGTTATACTACTAATGCATTAGGACAAACAGCAGATCAATTAACAGGTCTTTTGTCTACCGATGTTTTAGGTGTTTCAAAAACTGCAAAAACAACTTTCTTTGATGGAACAAATGTTCTTACAGGCAGAGCTTTGGCTGATGATGTTATTGATGTAGAATTGTTATTGATTTTTGGAGGACCAATGGGAACTTCAAACGCAGCACTTACTTCTGACCATGTAAATGCAAACGATAAAGCATTTGGTACTTCTTTCCCTTATTTGGCAACAGCCTGGTAATACTTTTATGAAAAAAACAGAGTTCGATATTTTTAATTTCAACTCTGTTTTTTTTCTTTTCAAAAACAAACAAACAAACAAACAGATTATGAAAACTTTAAAAATAATTCCATTATTGGTTTTTACAATCCTATCTCTTTTTAGTTGCGAGAAAAAACCAAGTCAAATTACCAATACTTTAGATTATAATAAATATCTGAATGTAAAAGGAAATAAATCATTGACTTTTGCGAATAACGAAATTGATTTTTGGCAAAAAAAATTCGATGCAGCTCCTAATCAAATTAGTTATTTAAGCATGATAGCCTCTAATTACGCAACTCTTTTTGAATATACCGGCGATATTAAAAACCTATATAAAACAGAAGAACTGTTAACAAAATCGAATGAAGCGTATGATTATTCAAAAGTTTCTACCATTCGATCTTTGGCAAGAAATTATATTGCGCAACATCGTTTTAAAGAAGCGTTAGTGTTGGCCAATAAAGCTTTGTTGATAGGCGAAGGCAAGAAAGAAACACAAAAATTACTCTTTGATGTGCAAATGGAATTGGGAAATTTTCCTGAAGCCGTAAAAAAATTGAATGCTATGCGAGATATGAAAGATTATGATTATCTCATTCGTTTGGCAAAATGGAACGATCACAAAGGCGACTTGAAAACGGCCATCACTTTTATGGAAAAAGCCAGAGATATTGCAGAAAAAGAAGATAATAAAGTCCTTAAAATCTGGTCGTATTCTAACTTAGGCGATTTTTATGGTCATGCAGGAAGAATCCAAGAGTCTTATGACAGCTATTTAAAAACATTGGCAATAGATCCTAATTATTCTTATGCTTTGAAAGGAATTGCTTGGATTGTATTTTCTCATGAACGAAATACGGTAGAAGCAAAAAGAATCGTTGAAGCGATTGAAGTGACACACAATACTCCTGATTTTTATTTGTTGAAATCTCAAATAGCCCAATTTGAAGGAAATAAAAAAGAAGAATTCAGCAATAGAAATGCCTATTTCTCGATGTTACAAAAAAATAATTATGGTGCGATGTATAACAAATACAACGCTCTAATTTATGCGGATGATAAACAAACGGCTTCTAAAGCATTGGAAATTGCAAAAATTGAAATTGATCACAGACCAACTCCGGATTCCTATGATTTATTGGCATGGTCGTATTTTAATTTAGGCGAAAATAAAAAAGCATTGGAAATTGCTCAAAAACATGTCGTTGGGCAATCCTTTGAACCAAAAGTGCAATACCACTTGGCAATGATTTATAAGTCTAATAAACAAGTAGAAAAAGTACAACCTATTAAAGAAGAACTACTTTCTAGTGTATATGAATTAGGACCAAATTTGGAGAAAAAGGTAAATCAATTATAAATTTCCAAATGAAGAATTTTTTTATAATCCTGATAACTCTTTTGGGTTGGACAACCTATGCCCAGATTCAAAAAGGAATAGTAGTTGATAGCGATGGGAATCCTGTAGAAAATGCCTACATCAATAATACAAGCTCTGAAAGTCATGCACATACTAATGAATTTGGGATGTTTAGTATTGATAAAACGGTTGCAGGAAACGTTTTGAAAGTAAATGCGCTTGGGTTTAAAAAAATGAATTATACAGTTTCTGGTTCTGAACTTAGAATTATTTTAGAAGATGATGTTTTTAGATTGAATGAGATTGTAATTCAAGCAAAACTCTCGGTGATGAATGTGATTTCGAAAATTGATTTGCAAACTACTCCGGTAAATTCTTCTCAGGAAATTTTACGAAAAGTACCTGGTTTATTCATCGGGCAACATGCCGGTGGAGGTAAAGCAGAGCAACTATTTTTGAGAGGGTTTGATATTGATCACGGTACAGATATTGCTATCTCAGTAGATGGAATGCCAGTAAATATGGTTTCTCATGCGCACGGTCAAGGTTACGCCGATTTGCATTTTGTAATTCCGGAAACGGTGGAAAAAATAGATTTTGGAAAAGGAACGTATTATGCTAACAAAGGGGATTTTGCTACGGCAGGATACGTTACTTTCCAAACTAAAGATAAAATTGAAAAAAGCAGTATTGGTCTAGAAGTAGGGCAATTCAATACGCTGCGAACAGTAGGATTATTTAATCTTTTGGGAAACCAAAAAACACAAAGCGCTTACATTGCAACGGAGTATATCCTGACAGATGGTCCATTCGATTCCCCCCAAAATTTCAATAGAATCAATTTATTAGGGAAATATTCAGCTATTTTAGACGATAACAGTAAGTTTTCCGTTTCAGCCTCTCATTTTTCTAGTCGTTGGGATGCTTCTGGTCAAATACCACAACGATTGGTTGATAACGGAACAATATCTCGATTTGGTTCAGTGGATGATACGGAAGGAGGGAGCACATCAAGAACGAATATAAATGCTGCTGTGAGTAAACCAATTGATGAAAATTCATTCGTAAAAGCGAATGCTTTTTATTCAAAATACGATTTCGAATTGTATTCTAACTTTACTTTTTTCCTCGAAGATCCTATTAATGGCGATCAAATTAGACAGAAAGAAAATAGAACGATTTATGGAATGAATGCCGAGTTGAATAAGAAAACGAAACTTAATGATGTAAATGTATTGATGCAATATGGAATAGGTTTTCGTGCAGATGCTACAAAGGATACCGAGCTTTCACATACATTGAACAGGAGAACTACATTGCAGCAAATTAAATTAGGGGATATTGATGAGTCTAATTTATTCTCGTATGTGAATTCGGAATTCAGTTTTGGAAAATTAATGATTAATCCTGCAATTCGATTGGATTATTTTAAATTCAATTACCAAGATAAATTGACTTCTGATTATAAAACACAAACGGAAAGTAAGATTAAAATTTCGCCAAAACTGAATTTTATTTATTCACAAAATAACAATTTGCAGTTCTTTATTAAATCAGGAATAGGGTTTCATTCTAATGATACTCGCGTTGTGGTTCAAAATAGTGGCAAACAAATTTTACCCACAGCGATCGGAACCGATGTTGGTACGATTTGGAAACCATTTCCAAAGTTAATCATTAATTCAGCTTTATGGTATTTGTATCTGGAACAAGAATTTGTTTACGTAGGTGATGCCGGAATTATTGAACCAAGCGGAAAATCAAAACGTATGGGATTTGATTTAGGATTGCGGTATCAACTGAATGATTGGTTTTATTTGGATGCGGATGCTAATTACACCTACGCCAGAAGTATTAATGAGCCAAAAGGACAAGATTACATTCCATTAGCACCTGATTTTACTTCTACCGGCGGTTTAAGTTTTCAGAATCTAAATGGTTTTTCGGGAGGAATTCATTATCGCTATTTAAAAAGTCGTCCCGCAAACGAAGATAATTCGATAGTTGCCAAAGGCTATTTTGTTTCTGATTTCAACATCAATTACAAACTTAAAAATATTTCATTCGGTATAGCAGTTGATAATTTATTTAACACCAAATGGAATGAAACGCAGTTTGCTACTGAATCAAGATTAAAAAATGAGCCCACAAGTGTAGAAGAAATACATTTTACACCAGGAACACCTTTCTTTATAAAGGGGAAAATTACATATACGTTTTAGTTTTCTAAAATGAAGATTAGTTTGTTTTGTTTGGAAGCCTGGTATTTTGTTTGATATCAGGCTTCTTTTTATTTAACTTGTGTTTAACCAAAATAAATTTTTAACCAACAATTAATTGTTTTAATTTTATAAAAAATATAATTGCAAAAATGCGCATAATTGAAATACGGTAAAATACTGATATTGATATGCAAATTCCATGCTCAAATAAAAAACTAATATTATCTATTTATGAAAAACCTATTATTCTTAACATGTGCTATCCTATTTCTTTTTAGTTGTCAAAATCAGGCACAAACTAAAAAAACAAAATTAAATAAAAGTAATACTGCTATGGCCAAGGAAACCATTTATCAATTTAAAGTAACCGATTTATCAGGAAATATTTTTGATTTTGCTTCTTTGAAAGGTAAAAAAGTAATGATTGTGAATACGGCTTCAAAATGTGGTTTGACTCCCCAATACAAAGACCTTGAAGTTATCTATAAAGAATATAAGGATAAAGGTTTTGTTATTGTGGGCTTTCCAGCCAATAATTTTGCTTCACAAGAACCCGGAACGAATGAAGAAATTGCTACTTTTTGCCAATTGAATTATGGTGTAACATTTCCTATGATGGACAAAGTTTCTGTAAAAGGAGATGATATGTGTGCAGTATATCAGTTTTTGACTCAAAAATCAAAAAATGGTTTGCAAGATTCAGAAGTGAAATGGAATTTCCAGAAATACCTAATCAACGAAAAAGGAGAACTTGAAAAAGTTGTTGATCCAAAAACATTACCAACAGATGCTTCAATCGTAGATTGGATTAAAGCATAGTTATAAAAGCAGAATAAAAAAAGCGATTTTCGGGAAACTGAAAATCGCTTTTTTTATTTTAGAAACAGTTGAAAATTAAATTTTCTCATTTTTAAAAATTGCTGCAACAGCTGCTTCATAATTTCTAATACTCTGCGCTTTTTTTATTTGTTTCAATACTTTATGTGGATTTGAAAATGTAGCAGAAAAGTACTCCCATAAATGATACATTTTCAACAAAATATGTGTAGAGCCAGATAGCGACTCACTGTATATAGCATATAGAGTGTCGTGAAATGCACTGAATAATTCCATTTTGTTTGCAGGATATTCCATAGTATTGCTTTTTATCATACTTGGTAAAAAAGGATCAGAAATTAATCCTCGACCAATCATCCAGTGGTTTATGGAAGGAAAGCGCTCTTGCATTTCATGAAATTTAGCCACCGAAGTGATATCACCATTGTAATAGAGCTTGTGAATCGTGTTGTCGATGCATTGTTGAAACGCATCCAGATGTACGCCACCTTTATATAGTTGTTTGCCAATACGAGCATGAATGGCAATATTTTTAATTGGATAAGTATCTAAAATGGGTAAAACATCAAGAATTTCTTCGCTATTTTCATATCCCAAACGCATTTTCATAGACACAATAATGTCAGATTCAGAATGTGCTCTGTGAAGTATATTATTAATTTTTTCGGGATTACTGATCAAACCGGAACCCATACCAGATTTTGTCACCATGGGATAAGGACATCCTAAATTCCAGTTTAATTCTTTGTATCCCAATTCTCGAACATATTTGGCTACAAATAAAAACTCATCGGCATCGTTTGTTATCACTTGTGGAATCACCTCTAAACCAATATTGTTTTCAGGCAATAGATCTCTTTCGTAAGAAGGTTTAATGACAAGTTTTCCGTTTAAACGGATATAAGGGGAATAATAGGTATCAATCCCTCCAAAATATTTGTTTAAAGCATTTCTAAAACGAAAGTCGGTAAATCCTTGTAAGGGTGATGAAAGTAAGGTGTAGTCCATGAAATTTTTAGTTGTGCAAATATACCATTCTTTACACAGTTAGGGTTTTTCTGGAGCAATTATGTTTTTTTTGTTTAATGAAAAGGACTTATTTATTTTAGAATCAATTGCATAAAAACCAAATCGAGCCAATGATCAAATTTGTAACCTACTTCACGAATTGTACCCACGACTTTGAAACCAAACTTTTCATGAAAAGCGATGCTTCCTGAATTTTCAGCATCAATAGCGCTAATCATAACATGGTATTCTTGCTCTTTTGCCAATCGAATGAGTTCAGCCAATAGTTGTTTTCCAATGCCTTTCCCTATAAATTCCTGGGCAACATAAACGGAATGTTCTACTGTGAATTGATAACCTATTTTTTGTCTAAATGGACCGTAGCTTGCGAATCCAATTGCTCCGTTTTCAAATTCCGCTACAATTACCGGTAAATTTTTTTCCAATTTGTCTTCAAACCATAATTTTTGGGTTTCAAAATCGTGTGGCTCATAATCATAATTAGAAGTACTATGAAGTATTTCGTGATTAACGATTTCTAGTATTGTGTCAATATCGGCAAAAACAGCAGGTCTTATCTTGATTTCCATATAGAATCTATTTTCCTTCAAATTTAATAAAACTATTTAAGATTAAACAAAAACCTTTGCAACTTTGTATCTTTGTTCTTTTGAAACGAAAACAATGATTTACCCCAAAATACCTTTAGCGCAAAGCATCATTCAAATTTGTTTGGCCAAAGGAATCACTACCATAATAATTTCCCCAGGTTCCCGAAATGCGCCGCTAACGATTGGTTTTGTGAGCAATCCTGCCTTTCAATGTTACAGTATTGCTGATGAACGTTCCGCCGCTTTTTTTGCACTTGGAATTGCGCAGCAAACCCTGCAACCTGTGGCTTTAGTCTGTACATCGGGTTCCGCATTACTGAATTATTATCCTGCTTTTGCGGAAGCATTTTATAGTCAGATTCCTTTAATAGTAATCTCTGCGGATAGACCACAAAGCAAAATTGATATTGGCGACGGACAAACCATCCGACAGGAAAATGTGTTTATAAACCATTCTTTATACAATGCCAATTTAAATGAAGTTGTTTCAAAAGCAAATGATTTCAAAATAAATGAAGCGATAGATTTGGCCTTGCATAAAAAAGGACCAGTTCATATCAATGCACCATTTGAAGAACCATTATACGAAACTGTTTCAGAACTTTCAGTTGATGTCATGGTTAATGGTTTTGCGAATTTGAATGCTTTGAGTACCATAGAAAATATTTCTGAGTTTGCGACTATTTGGAACAATTCAACTAAAAAAATGATTTTAGTTGGCGTGAACGAGCCAAATTTGATTAGCGAAAAAACAATCGCTACATTGGCTCAAGATGAGTCGGTTGTTGTTATGACCGAAACTACGTCTAATTTGCAGCATCCTTCATTTATAAACAATATTGACACTATAATTACCCCTTTTAACAATGAGCAGTTTGAGGATTTCCAACCGGAAATATTGGTAACTTTTGGCGGAATGATAGTTTCTAAACGAATTAAGGCTTTTTTGAGGAAATACAAACCAAAACACCATTGGCATATTGACACTTTAAGGGCGTACGATACTTTCAATGCATTGACGAAACATTTTGAAGTGAATCCGAATACTTTTTTCGAAGCATTTTTGCCTTTAACGGAAGTGGTAAAAAGCGATTATTTTGAAAAATTAGAAGCAGTGAAACTTTTGCGAAAGCAAAAACATGAAAACTATTTGGCAAAAATTCAATTTTCAGATTTTAAAGTTTTCGAAAAAGCAATTCAAAGTTTACCAAAGAATAGTCAATTACAAATCAGTAATAGTTCAGCGATTCGTTATGCACAATTAATAGCTATTGATTCTTCGATTGAAGTGTATTGCAATCGTGGTACCAGCGGAATCGATGGAAGTACTTCCACAGCTATCGGTGCGGCTGTTGCAAATAAAAAACAAACGATTTTCATAACTGGTGATATTGGGTTTTTATACGATAGCAATGCTTTGTGGAATAATTACATCCCAAAAAACTTCAAAATAATTTTGATTAATAACGGCGGCGGCGGGATATTTAGAATTTTGCCCGGACATGAAGAAACCCCTGTTTTTAATACTTTCTTTGAAACATCACATGGTCTTACTGCAGAACATTTGGCTAAAATGTATGGTTTTGAATATAGTATTGCCAATGATGAAATGAGTTTAATAAGGGAATTGGATGTTTTTTATAGTCAAAACGAAAAGCCAAGTATTTTGGAAATTTTCACGCCAACATTAGACAACGACAGAATTTTGTTGCAATATTTTAAAGAATTAGTCTAAATTATTTTTATTTATTCGTTAAAACAGATGATTAAATGTTTAAATTTGAGAGAGTTAAAATCTATTAATCAAATATTAAACTTTTATTTATGAGTGCTAGAGACGAATTAATTGTAAAGTATGTTGCCGATTTGAAAGACAAATGTGGCGTTAATCCTGATATGGATTTGTTGACAAAAGTGACTGTTGGTTGTGGTCCGTCAATTTATAATGCGGATTCGGCTACAGTTGCCGGAACTCAACAATCTGAATTGGATACGGTGAAAAATAATTTTCTAATTAAGAAATTAGGACTTGCTGACGGCACTAATTTAGATGCCGGAATTGATGCCGTAATGGAAAAATACGGTCGTTCCAATAAAAATAAATACCGAGTTGTAGTATATTATTTATTGGCTGTTCATTTTGGAAAAGAGAGTGTTTACAATTAATAATAGATATAAAAATGAAAAGCGCCTTTGTTGGCGCTTTTTTTATGAAGTGATTTTTCGTTTTACCATTTTCAAACTTCGTACCTTTGCGCTTTAGAAATTGAAAGAAAATGATTGAAATAGGAAAATACAATACGCTTACCATTTTACGCGATACCAAAGTGGGTTTGTTTCTGGGAAATCCAGAAGAAGATCCGGAAGGAATACATGATATTCTTTTGCCTAACAAATACGTTCCAAACGAATTTGAAATAGGCGAGGAGCTGATTGTTTTTGTGTATCTAGACCACGAAGAAAGACCAGTAGCAACTACATTAGAGCCTTATATTTTATTGAATGAATTTGCACTTTTGCGTGTGAATTATACCAATCAGATTGGTGCTTTTATGGATTGGGGAATGGAAAAAGATATTTTGGTTCCGTTCAAAGAGCAAGCGCGCCCTATGGAAAAAGGAAAGCGTTACTTGGTTTATCTTTATATGGACGAAAAAACCAATCGTTTGGTTGCTTCCAGTAAATTGAATCAGTTTTTAAAAAATGACCACTTAACGGTTGAAAAAGGGGAAGAGGTTGATTTAATCGTTTCTCATATCACTGAATTAGGAATTAATGTTATCATCAACGAAAAACACAAAGGGTTGTTGTATAAAGATGAAGTGTATGATGATGCGATTCGCACGGGAGACCGCATGAGAGGCTATATCAAAACGATTCGTCCTGATAATAAAATTGATGTTGCATTGCAAGTTCAAGGATATCAAAGTATCGAACCAAATGCTGATAAAATTCTTGACGAATTAAGAGCCAGTAGAGGTTTCTTGCGCTTGACGGATAATTCACATCCGGAAGACATTAAAACGGTTTTGAAAATGAGTAAGAAAACCTTCAAGAAAGCCATTGGTTCTTTATACAGGGAGAAATTAATCGAAATCAAGGAAGACGGAATTTATTTGGTTAAGGAATAAAAAAGAAAGACTAATCAGAACGATTAGTCTTTCTCTTTTTATATTGTATTGAATTCTTGAAATTCAATACAAAAATAAAGCTGATTCATTCTTAAAAGTATATTTATTCACTTTTATAATTAATAGCATCCTTAATACTACTTTAAAAACATTGACTTAAGCGTAAATTACTTTTTAAAATGGGTTTGTCTTTAAATGTCCAAACACTTGCTTGGTAGCTAAGAATTAATTTCACATTAAAAGCCATTGGTTTTGTATATATATTGAAAGATTATCTTCCTGAAATAACTGTATTGTTAGACTCAACTTATTTATTGAGTGGGAATGTGAATCTTTATTTTAAACCGTAGGTGTTACTCTTTATTTTTACTATTGGGGCAAATGGCCTTCTCATTAACTCACTTATCTTGGTTTCAGAAAAAGTATTATAATTTATTACCATCGAAAAAGGAGCGACAAAATTTTTAATTGTATTCAAAAAAACATTTTTTAGGTTAATAAATCAGTGAAGTAATCAAACTAATCAAGTTATATTCTCCTGATTAGCAATATTTAAAATTAGGGATTATTTTGATGGGCAACTGTTAATATTCTGTTTTTTTTTATTTTTTTAACATTTTCGATTGTTTAATCAGAGAAAGATTACCACAAGCTTCTCTAAAATAGAATAGATAAAATGTAAAAAATGATTTAATTTTACACTGAAATAATTTAAATCAATTGGAATGGATTGGATCACTGTCAAAGAATACGAGGATATCACCTATAAGAAATGCAATGGCGTTGCCAGAATAGCTTTCAACAGACCAGATGTGCGCAATGCTTTCCGCCCAAAAACAACTTCGGAATTGTATAGTGCATTTTATGATGCGCAGGAAGATACTTCGATTGGTGTCGTTTTACTGTCTGCTGAAGGGCCTTCGTCTAAAGATGGAGTATATTCTTTTTGTAGCGGTGGCGATCAAAACGCACGTGGTCATCAAGGCTATGTGGGAGAGGATGGACAACATCGTTTAAATATTTTGGAAGTACAACGTTTAATCCGATTCATGCCTAAAGTTGTTATTGCCGTAGTTCCAGGTTGGGCTGTGGGTGGTGGACACAGTTTGCATGTAGTTTGCGATTTGACTTTGGCGAGTAAAGAACACGCCATTTTCAAGCAAACCGATGCTGATGTAACGAGTTTTGATGGTGGATACGGTTCTGCATATTTGGCTAAAATGGTAGGGCAGAAAAAAGCTCGTGAGATTTTCTTTTTGGGACGGAATTATTCAGCTCAGGACGCTATGGATATGGGAATGGTCAATGCCGTGATTCCGCATGCTGAATTAGAAGATACAGCTTACGAATGGGCGCAGGAAATATTAGGTAAATCGCCAATGGCTATAAAAATGCTAAAATTCGCTATGAATCTAACTGATGACGGAATGGTGGGGCAACAGGTTTTTGCCGGTGAAGCCACACGTTTGGCCTATATGACTGAAGAAGCCAAAGAAGGCAGAAATGCATTCTTAGAAAAAAGAAAACCGAATTTTGAAAAGAAATGGTTACCATAAAAAAAGTTTGGTGCTTAAAGTTTAAAGTTGTTTTTACCAATAACTTTAAACTTTTTAAAACTTAAACTTAAAAATAAATTTTATAAATGGAAAACTTCAGCAACGAAATAATAGATATCACGCAGCTTCCTAAATTTGAGGAAGTGCCTTTTTTAAGTTTGAAAAAATCCTACTGGAAAGTGATCCTGATTAATTTATTTGTAGTGTTTCTGTTGCTGATAATTGGTTTAGGATTTGCGCTGGTAAAGATTGAGGAATTAGTGGCGTATCAATTAGAAATTGGTAGTGCTTTCGGGTTCTTTATTCTAATTTTTATTTTCTTTTCATACCTAAGTTTCAAGAAAAAAGGCTTTGCTTTCAGGGAACACGATGTGCTTTTCAGACATGGAATTATTGCTACAAATACAATTGTAATTCCTTATAATAGAATACAACACGTTGCATTGTATGAAGGAATGGTTTCACGTTACTTTGGATTGGCTAAAATTGAAATTTTTACCGCTGGAGGTAGTTCCAGTGATATAGAAATTCCCGGAATTGAAAAAGAACAGGCCGAAAACATCAAACAACTCTTAATGGGTAAAATACAAAAACAACTGTAATGCGGGCCGATTTTAGTCAACCGCAAAGACAGTCTATTGTTGGTATTCTAGTACTTTTTTTTGATACTATTCGTCATTTTGGTAAAGCGCTTTGGCCGATACTTGTCGTTTGGATTTTTAAATTCAAAGAACTCAATCCGTTGTATTTGATACTGGGGATACTGGGTGTTTTGTTGGTTTTTGGAATCATGGCCTATCTTAAATATTTGAATTTCACTTTCTTTCTAGATAAAAAAAATCAAGAGTTTGTTATTACAGAAGGCATTTTAAATAAGACAAAAACAACTATTCAACTCAATAAAATCCAGCAAGTAACGATTAGGCAATCCTTTATTCAAAAAATTATTGGAGTGCATACACTTGATGTGGATACTGCAGGAGCTAATAAAACGGAAGTGGCAATCAAAGCCATTTCGCATGATTTAGCTTTAGAGTTGAAAGCGCATTTGTTAGAAAATGAAACGAACAATACAATAGTTGTTTCGGATGAAATTGATGCAAAAATACAAACGGATTCGGTGCAGATTGAAGAATTACCTTTTATAAAAATCAGTTTTTTGAGTTTGTTGAAAGTAGGAATTTCCTCTAATTATGTGAAGAGTTTTTTTATTTTGCTGGCTTTCTCTATTACGTTTTATGATAATGTAAAAAGAATTTTTGGCGAATCGACCATCGATGAATCTAAAATTGATTCGTATTTTAAGGAAAATGTAATGTTAGAAATGGTTCCAATATTGATTCTTCTTCTTTTTTGTGTGATTCTGGTTATGAATGTCTTTAGAATGGTTTTTAGGTATTTTGATTTTAGAATCACAAAACAAACTGGTTCATTGTTGCTTTCCTTTGGTTTGTTGAATACAAAAAGTACGATCATCAAACCAGAAAAAGTTCAAATCGTAGCTATTTCCAGTAATTATTTTCAAAAGAAAATGAATATACTTGAAATGAAAATCAAGCAGGCGACCAGTGGAGAAAAAGAAGAACGAAAAGCTGGAATAGAAATTCCTGGTTGTAATGAATTCGAACAGAATGAAATTTTGAAATTTCTATTCAATAAAATTCCTGAAAAAGGAGTGGTTTTAAAACCGAATTTTCGGAAGCTTGGATTTTCTATATTTCTTACAATTGGACTACCTTTGCTTGTGTTTTATTTTTTGCGGGATGATGTAGTTTTACAATTTCCTTCTTTGGATATCTTGGTTGCTTTTTATGTTGTGTTTGTCGGGGTTATTCAGTTTTTTAAATATAGAAATAACCGTCTTTTTATCAATGATCATTTTATTATTAAACAAAGCGGTGCGTGGGATATTAGTAATGAAATTATAGAGCCAAGTAAAATTCAAGCTGTTACAACATCGCAACTTTTTTGGCATAAAAACCTGAATATAGGTTCAATAATGTTACACACAGCTGGAGGAAATATCGCTTTTCAGTTGGGAGATTATATAAAAATTAAACAATATGTCAACCTTTGGTTGTATGAAATAGAAACGTCCGATAGTAATTGGATGTAATTAAGGAGTTAGATTGTTGATTCGTTTAACCAAATCAACAATTAACCAAATCAACGATTAAGCAAAAAATATGAAACACTGGATTGAAGCCGCACGTTTACGAACATTACCATTATCTGTATCGGGAATAATTGTTGGAAGCATGTATGCTTTGGCGCACCCAACGGACACTATATTAACTCCAACAGAAGTTTTCAATTGGCGGCTTTTTGGCTTTGCCATATTGACCACACTTGGATTGCAAATACTCTCAAATTTTGCTAATGATTATGGTGATGGGATAAAAGGAACAGATAATGAAGACAGAGTAGGTCCAAAACGCGCCATACAAAGCGGTGTGATTACCCCGGAAGCCATGAAGCGTGCTATTATCATCACATCTGCACTGACGTTACTTTCAGCGATGCTGTTGATTTATTATGCATTTAAAGATACTAATTTGTGGTATTCCTTGTTTTATTTAGTGTTAGGAATTCTTTCAATTGTGTCTGCAATTCGCTATACAGTTGGAAATACGGCTTACGGCTACCGAGGATTTGGTGATGTTTTTGTCTTTGTGTTTTTTGGTTTGGTAAGTACTTTAGGGGTGAATTTTTTATATTCAAAACAACTGGATTTTGAATTGGTTTTACCTGCAATAGCTATTGGATTATTGAGCGTTGGTGTTTTAAATCTGAATAATATGCGTGATGAAGCTTCGGATAGAAAATCAAATAAGAACACGATTGTCGTAAAAATTGGCGGAGCTAAAGCTAAAATATATCATTACATTCTGATTGTAACGGCGATGGTTTTGGTACTGGTTTTTGCAATTGTAGACCATTTTCACTTTGATCAATACCTGTTTTTATTGGCGTATATCCCTTTAACTAAACATTTAATTACCGTTTATAAAAATAACAACCCTAAGGAATTAGATCCCGAATTAAAAAAACTGGCACTAAGTACTTTTGCGCTTTCGGTGTTGCTGGCTTTGTGCATGATTTTCTTCTTTTCGGATTTGATTGTGAATAATTATTAAACTCAAATTAGTCTATTTTAAAATTTAATTCAAATGAAAATAACATTTTACGGTCACGCCTCATTGGGGATAGAAGTTGGTGGCAAACACATTATTGTAGATCCTTTTATTTCGGCTAATCCAAAGGCCTCTCATATTGACATTGACACTTTAAAAGCCGATTATATTTTAATAACACATGCACACGGAGATCACATTCTGGATGTGGAAGCAATTGCCAAAAGAACCAATGCGGTAATCGTTTCTAACGCTGAAATTGCAGGTCATTATGCAACAAAAGGCTTTCAAGCGCATCCCATGAATCACGGTGGCAGCTGGAATTTTGACTTTGGTAAATTGAAATATGTAAATGCGATTCATTCCAGTTCTTTTCCTGATGGCAGTTATGGAGGAAATCCAGGCGGTTTTGTCATTGAAGGCGAACATAAAAATATCTACATTGCTGGCGATACGGCGCTTACTATGGATATGAAACTCATTCCTATGCGCACTAAATTAGATTTAGCGATTCTGCCAATAGGCGATAATTTCACTATGGATGTCGAAGATGCTATTGTTGCTTCTGATTTTTTGGATTGCGATAAAATTCTTGGGTATCATTACGACACTTTTGGTTATATCGAAATTGATCATGAAGCCGCCATTCGCAAATTCTTCGATAAGAGAAAAGATTTGATGCTACTGGAAGTAGGAAGTTTCATCGAATTATAATTAGTCATTGCGAGTTTTTCGGAGCAATCTCCAGCTATTCGTTGCAAATGAAATTCACTGAACTCCCATGAAAATAAAAGTATGGTGAAGTAATCTTTTTATCAGCCGAAAAAGCTGATAAAAAGGATTTTCACTGCTATCTGGGCTAAAAAACGTTAATAAAGAAAATGAACATTCAAAAAATAGCTTTAATAGTATTAACAATTATTTCATTTCAATCTGTTCTTTCTCAAAAAGACGGTTATTGGGACAAAGCTCGCGCTACAACAGAAGAAATATCAGTTTCCGCAAGAGACAGAATAATTATTAAAACCCAAGATTTGCCTGAAGGAACCACTGAAGTAGTGTATAGAATAACCCTTCTAGATAAAAATCAGCAAATGGCAGGCAGTTTGGTTTCGGTTTTAAAAGCTATTCCGGATCCAACGGGAATCAGTCAAGGTTCAGCAGGAGCTGTTTTTATCTTATCTAAAATATCAGGAGATGATAAATGTAAATATGCCGTTTTTTCAAGCAGTGATTTAGCTTCAAAATACAAAGAAAACGGAAAAACCGATGATGCTTGTCTAGTTCAAGATACGCCAGTTAGTAAAGATGCCAAGCGGCTTTCTGCAGAGAAATCGGCTTGTATGAAATCGAATTCAGGAAATTTATGGTTTGGTTTTGAAAGTAAAAACTGGATCATGAATCAAAAGATCATACTTGAAGTGGTGCCGTGGGTCGATAATAAACTCAGTCGTGGTTGGACTCTTGAAAACAGAAAAGCAATCATTGAGCAATGTAAAACATCGAATATGGCTCAAAAAATGACCAATTCTGATGATTTTTGCGTTTGTATTCTCGATAAAATACAATCTAAATACAAATTCAAGGAATTCCAAAAATTATTGGCGATAGAGCGTTCTAAAGCTTTTAAGGATTTTGGGAATAGCTGTTTCAACGAAACGGGCGCTTCTAATTTAGTTTACAATGGTTTGCGCATACAAGCATCGGATTTAGCGAAACAAGGTCTTTATGGCGCTGCAATCGTTAAATTGAATGTGATAATTAATAACAATAAGGCAACCGCTTTGGATTATAATGCAATTGGAAACAATTATATTCTAACTAGACAATACGGCAAAGCGATTAAATTCCTAAAAGAAGGCGAGAAGCTTGATGATTCGGAGTTATTGATAAAGCTGAATTTAGCGCATGCGTATTTATTAAATAATAACTATTCGTCTGCTAAAGCTATTTACAAGGAATACCAATCTCAAAACGTAACCGATAGTTTGAGTTGGGCTCAAAAAATAAAACAAGATTTTGAGACTTTCAAAAAAGTGGGTATTCAAAATAATGATTTTGAAAGAATTTTGAAGTTGATTGATAAATAGCATAAAATTTTAAAACTTATGTTTACTTAAATTACTTATATGGTTTAAAGATTTTTTTACCATATAAGTAATTTAAGGGCATTTAAGCTCAAAAAAACATTACAAGTTTGTCAGATTTAAATAACTCATAATTCATAATTTCTTGAAAGCAACTTGCCGCAAATACATTCTTAATTTCAAACGTCCTTCAGGAACTTCCCGTGGCGTCATGACCGAAAAAGAAACTTGGTTTATCGTCTTGGAACAAGATGGTAAAAAGGGAATAGGGGAATGTGGAATTCTTCGCGGATTGAGTATTGATGATCGGCCGGATTATGAAGAAAAATTACAATGGACTTGCGATAACATTCATCTAGGAAAAGATCAACTTTGGGAAGCGTTATTAGCCTTTCCATCCATTCAATTTGGAGTAGAAATGGCGTTTCAGTCTTTGGTGAGTGAAACTCCTTTTTTACTCTTTCCTTCGGACTTTACAAATGGTACAAAATCGATACTGATAAACGGTTTAGTTTGGATGGGCGAGGAGTTGTTTATGAAGCAACAAATCGAGGAAAAATTAGTTCAGGGTTTCCGATGCATAAAACTTAAAATTGGAGCGATAGATTTCGATAAAGAACTACAATTGTTGCGGTTTATTCGAGAGCATTTCACTCCAGAACAAGTCGAAATTCGTGTTGATGCGAATGGTGCTTTTAATGAAAGTTTAGCTTTAAATAAATTAGTACAACTATCTGAATTTAAATTGCATAGTATTGAGCAACCAATACAGGTAAATCATACTGACAGGATGGCAGAGCTGTGTAAAACCACCCCTTTTCCTATTGCTTTGGATGAAGAGCTGATTGGTGTGTTTGCGTTGGAAGAAAAAGAACAATTATTAGAGAAAATCAAACCACAATACATTATTTTGAAGCCTAGTTTTGTAGGTGGTTTTCGAGGTACACATGAATGGATTTTATTGGCTGAAAAGCATAAAATTGGGTGGTGGATTACCTCCGCTTTGGAGAGTAATATTGGGTTAAATGCGATTGCACAATGGACCTTTTTACAGTACAATTCCATGCCGCAGGGATTAGGAACCGGAGCATTATATACGAATAATTTTGACTGTCCGCTGGAAGTTTCACAAGGGCAATTGTGGTATAAAAAGGGGTTAGATTGGGCATTTGATTTTGATCTTTTGAAATAGATTATTTCGAAGATTTCTTTTGTTCGCCATCTCCCAATAAAACAGATAACGTCTTTAAACTTGGTGTGCGGTCCGCAATCAGTTTTACGATGCTAATGAACGGAATGAACAATATCATTCCTGCGGCGCCCCATAAAATGCCTCCTACGATTACCACGATGATGATGACAAGTGTGTTTATTTTCAATCGGCTTCCCACTGCAAAAGGAAATATAATATACGCTTCCAGTGCTTGGACAATAGAAAAGACTAGAATGACGCCTAACGGATACCAAATTGAATTATACGTTATCCAGGAAACTGCAATGGGCAAAAGCGACGATATCATTATTCCCACATAAGGAATGAATGTTAGAATTGAGGCTATAAAACCAAACAAAAATGGGTGTGGCACTCCAATAATTAATAGTCCGACGCTGTTTAATAGCCCAACTATTAGATATACCATCAACATACCTTTTATGAAATTGTAGTAGGCATGAATGGTTTCAACGAGGATTTCATGTATTGTGCCTTTTCTCTCTGGAGGAAAAAGTTCATAGAGTGCATTTGATAACATTTGGCGGTGATAAAGTATAAGCGCAGAAAAAACGGGAATCATTAATAGAATAAATAATGATTCTGATAGGGAATAGGCGGTGTTGCGTAATATCGAAAATGCTTGTGAACCAGAATTATCGAGCGTATTTTTGATAAATTCTGATTGTTTTTCGACACTGATGTCAAGTCTTTCAAAAAGAAAAACACTCAATTGATTTATGGTGTCCGTTAGTTTTGCCCGTAATGATTGCCATTCGTTCAGGAACTCTGAGAATTGTGCAAACAATAAATAAATAACGGATCCAAGGAGAAGGGTTACTCCTAAAATGCAACTAACAATAGCGATACCTTTATTAATATTTTTTGTTTCCATCCATTTACAAATGGGATACAAAATAAAGCTAATGAGTAATGAAAAGCTTAACGGAATAAAAAGCGTTTTCCCAAAATACAGAATCAAACAAGACAATACTATAAATTGAAGAATTTCTAAAACAGAATATTTTCTGTTGGATTGAAATGGGACGGGTGTTTTAGAAGATTGTATCATACAAACTTGTATTATAACTGTTATTTTCTTGCCCTTCTTTAAATTTTTATTCTAAATATTAATTGTGATTATAGTACTAATTAAAACGAATAGTATCAGTGAAAATTGTTTGTTATTTTAATTTTTAAACGTCCAATAAACGCCTATGGTAATTGATTTGACCTAGATGATAGGCTAAGTGAGTGGTCAGATGTAGGAGCATAAACTCAGTTGAAGTCTTGGTTTCGAAAACTAAAAGTGGAAATTCCATTTTTAATTCTTCTTCTGAGATGTTGTTTAGCGCATTGTTGACGACAACAATAGTTTCTTCGATTTTGGTTATTAATTCTGCTCTTGGGACATTCTTAAGCGAAAATTCAAGGGCTCTGTTTCTAATATAGCCAGTTTTTCCAAATTCGGCTCCTATATACGTATTAAGATTTCCAACCAAATGTAAACAAAGATTCCCGGCTGAATTAGCTATCCCTTTTTGAATGTGCCAAATTTGAATTTCATTTTGATATAGCTCCATTTCTGCTTTAAGCTGATTTAAATCCCTGTTGAATAGTGATTTTAAAGTTTCAATTAGCATGTTTAGTTTTTTTATACTTCTTCAATGACAATAAGGCTTGATGGTGTATTTTTTTTTGGAAATATCCAGTCCATCCAAATAAATAACCTTTGATTCCGAATGCTTGTTTGGACCATTTCCAGATGTCAAAATCATCAGTATGTTTGATAATTAAACCATCTTTAAACTGAAATTGTGCCTGAATTTCATTTACAACTGTTCTATTGGTTTTACTAAATTTGTAAGTGGCAATCCATCTAACGGAACCAATATATTGATCCGCTTTTATATCTGAGAATTTAATTTTTGTATTTCCTTTGCCTTTTTCAATTAGCATTTTCCACATTTGACAAACATCATTTTCTTTTAATAAATCAAATATTGGATCGCGAAACTTAATTTTTGGATGATAACAGTCACACATTGTTGAAACATCACCATTGTTAAAAGCAGTGTAGAACTTGATAAGGGTTTTCTCGTTGGGAGTCATATTTACGGAAACTGATTAGTAAATATAATATTTTTTCTATTAAAATTCAGATTTTTAAATAGTAATATGAAAATAACAAATGAGATAATTCCTAATTAAGAAACGCTAACAGTGTCGATTGCTTCCGATTCATTGATTTACACTGACTAATAGATTTTAAATTTGAAATAAAAAAGAGGATAGACCTTTAAGTTTCTATCCTCATTTTTAATTTATAAAAAGTGAATTCTCTATTGTTTTGAGTTATTTAACAACAGGAATAATATCAATTACTACGGTACGATTGTAAAAACGTTCTTCTGGAGTTTTGTTTTCAAAAGGAGATTTGTTTTCATTCTCACCATATCCAAGTACTTCAAATTTTACATCGTTTCTACTTACTTTAGACAAACCACTTTCGATAATGCTTTTTACATCATTGGCACGTGCAAGAGATAAATCTTGATTGTGAACTTCTTCACCAATAATATCAGTGTGACCATGAATAATAACTGTTGCTCCAACAGGAATTTTTGGTGTTACTACTTCAATAAGATATTTTTCATAGATAGCTATCGCTTTCGATTTATTAAATTCATAAATTATGCTGTATCTCATTCCTTCTTCCATTTTTGAAGGTGTCCAAAGTACCATGTGTACAGGAGTTTCTTTCTCTACAATTTTGCCACTTTTGGTTTGACCAATCATTTTTACTTTGTAATCACCTTCTGGTCTGCTACCTAAAATTGATTTTCCAGGAATGCTTACTTCGTCTTGAGTATAAGGTCCAAAAGATTGTACTTTTCCTTGTTCATCGGATATTTGTAATGACCATGTAGATAAAGCTTCATTCGCCCCTTTATTATTGAAGGTAACATAACTTACAACAGGTGCTTCTTGTAGCGGAACAATTTGTACCGGTTTTAATTGAGCATCAGGACCACTCTGAAATTCCATCAATAAATCTGGAGAAGTACTTTCTATAGAAACTCTGCGATCTCCTTCACGTAGCAATTCTAATTCTAATGTTGCACCTGGTTGTTCTGATGGAATATTTGGTTTGTTTTGGCCTTTAGTAGTAATTCTGGAAGGATTTATTGCAAATACATTTACCAAATAGGTTTTTATTGATTCTGCCATTGCAAGAGCATCTTCAGGACCTTTTTCTGATGAACCTACCAAAGTAATTGTTGAGGAAGGGTTTTTTTGCATACGATCTCCAAGGATGTTTAAAACATTATAATAAACAATCATTTGTCTTTTGGAACGATCTGACAAATTTTTTGGAGCAAATACTTCCAATTGATCTTCTTTGAAGTCTTTCACTTGATTTTTCGTTAATAAAACATAACGACTTGGGATTTCAGTTGAACCAACATTGAAAAACACATAGTTTCTAAGTGGGAATATTTCAGTAATTCTTCTTTCTCCAGGAATGTTACTAGGAGAATTTACAGAAAATTGTACTTCGCGATCCGCTAAAACATCTGTAGATTCTTGAATGTTACGCCCTTGTCCCATTTTAAGTGCTATACCAGCCGTAAGGGTAGTTATATTCCAAGTTTCTGTTGAACGTGGATTTTGACCAAAATAAGGCTGAAAAGCAACAAAAGGAGACAAAACAAACTGTGTCTTGTTGCTATCAGAAGAAAGTGGAATGTCATATCCAGCTCCAATTTGCATTGAAAAAATAGTTTTTTTGACATCACTTAAATCACCTGTTACTGCAGGACTGGCTGCTTGATCCGGATATGCCGGATTGATACCTAATTGATACGTAAATGATTTATCCATATTGAAAGCCAAACGTGGACCACCATAAAGATAAAAATTGGATTTAAAAGGAGCAAAACGTAAGCTTGGTTCCACAGTGATGTAACTTATATTCGTAGATAAATCTGCCGGACAGTCACATGGAGTAACTACTTGGTCAAAAGTACCTTTGCGATTATCATATCCAGCTTGAAGCATTACACCCCATCTTGAATCAGCAGGACGATATTCTAAAAGTGGCGCAATGAAAAGTCCAACACCATCTCCATCATGAAAAGTAGCCGGAGGAGTAAAAGCATCATTTAGTTGGTGCGTAGAACCACGGTAAAAATTAAAATTGGCACCACCCGCAACACCAAAGTACCAAGAAGGTTTAGTGTATTTAACTTCTATTGTTTGCTGTGCTTGAACTGGAGTTTGCATACTCAACCATCCCAAAGCAATTATTGCAATACTTTTAACAGTCAGGTTATTATGGGACCATGTAACACATGATCCCATTTTAAAATTAGTTTTAGTTTTCATTTATTTACGGCTTAGTGATTATGTTAGTATGTGTCATTACAACAGCTCCATTTCGAGCAAGCATTCTACCTCTTGCAGTTGAATGTGATCCCATTGTTATAGATTGTAAAGCCAATATGTTACCTTCAAAGGAAGTATAATCTCCAATAGTTGCAGAACTTCCCGTTTGCCAAAAAACGTTTTTAGCAAGGGCTCCTCCAGTAAGTTTTATATTTCCACCAGCTCCACCTACAGTGGTGAAAGCAGACGCTACTTGGAAAATCCAAACATCTGTTGCGCTACCGCTAAGAGTCAAATCTCCATTTTGCACTAAAAGTGTAGATGTTGATTTATAAATACCGGCAACTAGTGTTTTTCCACCTTGATCACCTGATACAGTTATTGGTGCACTATAAGAAGCTCCTTCTGCAAAAAGATAGGCATTGGTAAGATCTAGTTTCGCTTGCGTTAGCATGGCAGGTACTCCTGGAGGAGCAATATCGTCAGAAGCATAGATTGCACCATTTACTATAAGTGCAGGAGGAAATCCTGTAATTGAAGAACGAACTCCCGGGCTTATACCAACATCCATATTATTAATTATACTAAAACCAGCGTTATTACTTACTCCGACTCCTGATAAAATTCCAAATCGTTCAGCGGATCCAAGATTTACCATATTTCCAACTACAGTTGCATTAGTATTAAAGTTCCAAACATAGTCATTTGCTAAAGCAACACCAGCTACATTTTTAGCACCTGTTGTAATTGTAGCAGTATAAGTAGTTCCTGGTGATAGATCACTATTTGGATTAAATGTTGCTGTTGTACCTAAGTAAGAAACAGTTCCGGTAATCATTGTTGCCCCATTTTTTAAAGTAAATGTCGTATTGCTAATTGTCAAAGGATCCATTGGCATACTAAAATTCGCTGTAATGTTTTGATTAAGCGCAATTCCTCCGGCATTGTTAGCGGGGTTAGTGGCAGTTACATTAGGAGCAGTAACAGACCCTGTGGTAAATGTCCATATATAGTTATTAGCTATAGTTGTACCTTGGAGATTTTTGGCTCCAGTTGTAATCGTACCGGTATAAACGGTATTAGCTGTTAAAGGAATACTTGGACTAAAATAGGCTGTTGTTCCAATGTATGAAACTGATCCTGCAACTGATGTCGCTCCTTGTTTTAATGTAAAAGTTGTTGTGTTAATAGTTGCTTGATTCATTATCATATTAAAATCTGCAGAAACTATTTTGTTAAGAAATACATTTGTAGTATTGTTAGCCGGATCTGTTGAAATCACCATAGGAGTTACAGTCGAACCGGTACTAAATGTCCAAACATAATCAGCTTGTAAAGCATTACCCATGATATCCTTAACCGACGTTTTAATTCTACCGGTATAAGTAGTATTTGCTGCAAGAGGATTTGTTGGTACAAATAAAGCAGTTGTTCCGCTAAATGAAACTGTTCCCGCTACTAAACTTGAGCCTTGTAAAGTAAAAGAAGATGCGTCAAAAGTTGATGCGTTCATTTCCTCGTTAAAGATTACTGTAACAGTTTTGTCCAGAGGAACGTTAATGGCGCCATTCTCGGGGCTTGTTGATGAAACAATTGGGCATACACCATCGATTTCTACGAAATCGTCTTCTTCACAACCAGAGATTAATGCAATAATCAGTATTGCAAAAGTTAATAGTAAATTTTTAGTTTTCATTTTTTTTGATTTTAGGGGGATTAATTATTTTATTCAACAAAGGTTGTTTACTTATGAACTAGAATTGTTACACAATTAAAAATGGGAGTTGTAAAATTCACGCATTTAAAATGTTAATTTATAACATAAGTTACTGTTTATGAGTAGTTTATTTTTTTAAATATGTTAAATAGGTGTTATAGTACTTAATTTTTTTTTCTGAAAAAGGTTAGGAATGGCTAAATTTTTTTGTGGCGAAAAGTATTATAGAGGAAATACTTTTGAAGAAAAAGAATAATATAAATACAGGAAAAGCAGCTAAAAGAGTTGATGCAACCATGTTCTAGAATTAATTTCCCATTAGGTCTTAGTTGTTAAAAACGAATAGGGTTTGACTTTAATTAAAGTCAAACCCTATTCGTTTTTAATATATACCCATTGAGGGATATTATCTGTAATATTTTTCTTTTAGGAGCTAATTATACTAAATGATTTTAGTCAGGCATGTTTTTTATTTTTACCTTTTTGTTCCAAATGGGAAATAAATAGCGTTAATTCTTTTGTGAAAGAATCGAGTATTAAAGCAGATTGCTTTATATGATTTAAGAATTGTATGTGTTCATCAGGTGAATTTATTGTCTGATCAAGCAAATAAGATAAACCTAAAATATTGGCTACAGGCTGTCTAACTTTGTGAGAGGTCATAAACATCATTTCCTCCAAACCTTTTATATATTCTTTTTGGTATTCTTCGGCTTTTTTAAGCTCCAAGTTAGCCATTATTAACTCAGTTGCCTGTTTTTCTTTTTCTTCGTTTTGAAAAGCAAGCTCATTATTGGCAATAATTAATTCAGCGGCGCGTTTTTCTTTCTCCAGGTTTTGAAAAGCAAGTTCATTATTGGCGATAATTAATTCGGCTGCTCTTTTCTCTTTTTCTTCATTTTGAAAAGCAAGTTCATTATTGGCGATAATTAATTCAGCAGCGCGTTTTTCTTTCTCTTCATTTTGAAAGGCAAGTTCCTTGTTAGCAATAATCAATTCAGCAGCACGTTTTTCTTTCTCTGTATTTTGGAAAACAAGTTCCGTGTTGGCAATAATTAATTCAGCAGCTCTTTTTTCTTTTTCTTCGTTTTGAAAAGCAAGCTCCGTATTAGCAATAATTAATTCAGCAGCTCTTTTTTCTTTTTCTTCGTTTTGAAAAGCAAGCTCCTTGTTAGCAATAATTAATTCAGCAGCACGTTTTTCTTTTTCTTTGTTTTGAAAAGCAAGTTCAGTATTAGCAATAATTAATTCAGCAGCACGTTTTTCTTTCTCTTCGTTTTGAAAAACAAGTTCCTTATTCGTAATTATTAGCTCTTCCTTTTTTATTTTCGTGTTCATTTTCTTTCGATTCAAAGTTTTTAAGAAAATTTTTTGCAAACTTTTAAAACACAAATTACTTTAATTAGAAAGTCTATTGATTTCTTACAAGGTAATAGTAATTAATAGTTTTTCAGTCTGGCGATAAAAAATAAACTAAATTATTTATTACCAGAATTTAATTTGCAATTAAAAGAGTTATAAACTTTTAAGATTTTAAAGTATCAGAATGTTTTGTGGCAACATTAGTTACAACGAATTGTAATAATGTTCCTAATATTTTTTTGAATGGATTATGGGTTGATCCTACTAATACTTTTTTTGTTAAATATCCTGCTGCCATCCCTACAATATTATTAACTACATTCCCTTTTAAATTAGGAGAAGTAGTCATTTCGGTAAAAGCGCTTTTGATAAGGTTTAAAGGTTTTACACTTTCATAAGTTATCTTAAACTGTTCCTTCAGAGCATAAAATTCTAAAGTCTGTCTGTTTTCTAACTGGATGATAGTTTCATTAAGTAAATTGGTTTGGTTTATCTTTTCCATACTATTTTTTTTTAAGCAGTTTAGTGATAATGAAGTTACTGATTGGAATTTTAATCCACTGATCTTTAAAATAATATAATATGATGGAAACGGCTAAATAAACACTGGCTACTATAAAAAAGCCCCAATAAGGTTTTCCTACTATTTCACCTATCCATAAGGAAAGTCCAATATTAATAAGTAGAACAAACATAACAGCAACAATAGCAACGGTTAATCTGGAGAGCAGAGAAGATAAAACATCCGCTGATTTGTCTATTGCTTTTAGCTTAACTAATTCGGCGCTTGTTCTGGTATAGTCTTCAGCTCTTTCAAAAAGCGTTTCTATTGATGCTGTAAAGTTGTCCATAATTTAATTTTTAATCGTACTTAAAATAGAAATTTTAATATTGAAGTGCCTCTTTAGATACTTGTATTTTTGATTTCGTTTTTCGTATCATAAAATTTTGATTTCCCCTCAGCGATTAAATTTTCGCCTTCGTTTTTTGCATCATAAAATTTAGATTTTCCTTCAGAAATCATACTTTCACCTTCACTCCAAATTTTTTCATATTTTTTGTTTATGCTACTCAATAATGTATCCAATTTGTCTTTCAACTCATCAGCATAGTCATTACTTTTATCCATTATTCTCTTTCTTGTTTTATCGCCTTTATCTGGAGCCAACATAATTCCTAATATTGCACCTGCTGCAAGACCACCTAAAACGCCTAATACTATTTTATCTGCTTTCATAATTGATTTTTTTAATGTTTAATTTTTTTATTAATTTATAATCTTCGCCCTTGAATAAGTCTCAATAATATAGCTATAACTGCTATAACAAGAAGTACGTGTATTATAGATCCTACGCTGAAAGCAAAGAATCCGATTGCCCAAAAAATGATTAAAATTACTGCGATTGTGTAAAGTAGATTGCTCATGATTTTTATTTTTTAATGATTAGTTATTTAAAGTAATATTTAGTAAAGTTAAAAATAAAATATATCATACAATACTGTTTTACAGTATATTGTGATGTTAAAAAAATATTTATTTTAACTTTTTATGAAATTTATACTGATGTTTTTTAATTAAAATGCAAAAGCAGCATAGAAACTCAAGACACTGTTTTTAGCATCTGGAGAAGTAAAGTTATTTGCTGAATTATCATCTTTTCCAATTTTAGTTAATCCATAATTGTAACGTACTCCAAAACTAACAGGTTCTAAATCCAAACCAAGACCTCCAGCAAGACCTGCATCAAATCTGTTGAAATCATCTGTGTTGATATTGTCTTCGAAGTTATAATTACCATTATCGGACTTATTTGTAGTTTTACCACTAATTAAATATGCAGCATATGGACCAACATGAATATTGAAATTCTTTGTGACATTTACCATCAATAAAAGTGGCACTTCGATATAATCTAATTTAAATTGTGCAGTTCCGCTTACAAAAGCGTTGTTGTAAACCAGTTCCGCCCCTTTTCCAGTATAAGAGATTTCCGGTTGCAAAGAGATGTTATTTGCAAGAGGAACTTTAGCATAAAGACCCACATTAAATCCAGTTAACACATTATTGTCATCAACATTGTCAGTGTATAAGTTAGAGAAGTTTACACCTCCTTTTATACCAAATTTTGCTACGTCTACTTGTGCTTTAGAACTATTAAAAGCCATAAAAGTCAATACTAGAGAAGCGTAAATTAGTGTTTTTGATTTTTTCATTATTTTTTTATTAGAGTTAATTTATTGTAGATTTAATACCTTACAAAGGTGAGAATGGTATAGAAGAAAAGTGTTACAATACTTTTTGTAAAATTTATATTATTCACACCTTTTAATCATAATGTGTTTTTTATCAGGAGGTTTGTATATAAAAAAAGAGGTTTAACAAAAAAGACGAGTTAGAAAACTCGCCTTTTTAAATATGATTTAGTGTTACTTTTTATTGTCAACAGTAACATCTCTTAAAGCATCTCCCAATTCATTCATGTCGTGGTTGTATTCACGTTTAAAAGATTCCCAATCACTGTTTCTGTCATTTTTATAGGTTTCTACTTTAGCTTTAATATCCTTGTTTTTTTGTTCCAATTCATTGACTTTTTTTGCATACATAGCATCAATTGAATTTTCGGTTTTTTTCATTTTTGCTTTTAAATCAGCTATCCGTATTTCATTTTCATTGATTGTTGCATTAGTTTGATCTTTGAATGCTTTCCACTCTTCTGTAGTTGCTTCTTTTCGGGCATTCATTAATTCTTCTTTAGCATCTTGTACATCTTCTCGAGCATCAGCTACTTTATCTTTAGCTGCTGCTTCTTTTTTAGTAGAAGTTTGACATCCTATTAATAGTGTTCCTGCTATAAACGTTGTTAAAGCAAGGATATAAATTGTTTTCTTCATTGTTATATGTATTTGATTTTTTGAAGGGATTAAAAAGTTTTTTCTCTTTTACTATTAACTAATTCAAGCTAACATAATTTAGTTGTGTTAGCTTGAATTATTAGCGGTATTAAACTAAACAATCGATTTTTGAAAAAAGTTATAAACAAATTGAATATTTATAATGCAATAATTTTAAGTAATTCCTCTTTGGTTTTACCTAATTTGATTTGAAGTTTTTCAATCATTTCTTCTTTTTTGCCTTTTGTGAAAAATAAATCATTTTCAGTTAAAGCGGCAAATTTTTCTTTTAATTTCCTTTTTTGCTCTTCCCAATTTCCTTCTGGTTCTTTACTATTCATTGTGGTATTATTTATGTTGCGAAAATATATTCACAACACTACAAAGTTGAAGGAAAATGTTTTAAAATGCCTTATAGAATTTATGACAAGACTTGTGTTATTCACACATTTGAAGAAAATAAAATACTTTAAAGAAGTACAAAAAAAACAGTAAAGTATATAATTAATCGGATAGAAACACGCAAGTAATTTGTTTTTTTCAAAATAATAATAAATTATACTTCTTCGTCTAATTCTTTTAATTTTTCCGCTAATTCGCTGTATTCTTTTGAAAGTTCCGTTATTTCTCTTTCCGTTTTTACATCTGCGTTTAGTACAGCATTGCTGGCTGTCTCATGGGATAAAACCAGTTCATTTACTTTTAAATGCAATGAAGCTGAAAATCGGTTAAATGATTTTTGAATAATAAATAGACTTAAAAATGTAACTCCAAAAATAATATCTCCGATGATTTGATGTACATCCCGGGTTGTAAATAGATTATTAATCCACCACCAAAGGACTAAACACAGTGCGACAATAAAGGTAATAGGATTACCAAGTATAACTGTTGCAGTTGAGGTTAGCTTTTCAAAAAGTTGCTCTAAAGTGCTGTATATCTTTGTCATGAAGAAATTATTTTAGGTTCAGTTATTAAAAATAATAATTTAATTGGATTAAAAGTAGTTTTAATAAATGAATATTATTATTTATCTTCTTTGATAGTATGATTTGGAGCATATTTTTTTAGTATTGAATTCAATGATTCATAATAATCTTTCAATATTTTAATGTTAATTTTAGGATTATTTGTGTCAGGAATTGTTTCTGGCATTTCTACTAAATATTTTGATAGTTCTGGATATTCATTTCGTATTTTCAAAGTCATTTTTAGGATTGCATCGTTAAGCTCTTTTTCGGTTTTCATGATGTTATTTTTTAGTTGAGTTAATTATTTCTTTTTTTTGATTACAAAAAAAAATTAAACTAATAGAAGTGTCGCTCAAATAAAGGATGCTTCTAATAGTTTAATTTTTATGATTTTCTAATAAACTACTTAATTTTCATTAGAAAACCGAGAGTTCCACAAAACTGAAATCTTTTTTTATAGAAGGATTACAGTTCCTAAATCAGTTGTATTGCCTGTTGTCACTACAATAGTGCTTTTGGTAACTGGGGCTAGAGGCAACACAGGAGTGATAGTTACGTTATACGTTCCTGAAGGAAGGCCCATAACTAAAAATTCTCCACTCGTATTTACGTTTGTGGAATAAGATAAATTTGTAAGAGCATCAACAGCTGTAACTACAGCTAAACTACCTACAGGAGTAATTTTACCTTTTATGTTACCACTTATGGCAGCTTCTATTGTTCTAACTACAGGTTTCAATTTATATGTTCCATTTCCTGTATTCACAATAGATTTGTTTGCATCAAAATCAAGTAAAACACTATACAATATACCTTGTTCAAGCGTTTGATGTACTTGAAGTTTTAATCCTGATTGTTCCGCACTTGGAGTACTCAAAGGATAGGTTACATTATCTACAACGACTGTATTGTTCGTTCCAAGTATAAGTCTAATTTGTGCTACTTTAGAAATTTGTAATGTATCAGTCGCAATAAGTGTACTTACACCATTAGAAAAATCAAGCAGGTTATAAATTCCTTTCTTTACATTCAACGTTACCGTTTGTCCAGCATCTCCAGTTACTTCTACACCAAGTAGGTCAATATTTACTTTTTGATATGGGCCAGGAGCATCAGTCATTCTCACAGCATAAGGATAACTTGAGGCTGTTTCATCATTATTATTACATGAAGTCATAATAATTCCAAGTACGATAAAAGATAAAATAATTTTTATTTTTTTCATTTTCATTTTTTTTTAATAGTTAGTAAATACTCTATAGTATTTAGTAAAGATACTTTGTGTTTATAATCAATCTATTACATAACTTTAGGAATAAGTTATAGGATTTACACTCTAATAATAGTCTGTATAAGTCATTTCTTACGAATCAGTTTTAATACTAAATTCAGTAAAACTCTTTTGCTGTATAAATTTATTTTTTGGCTGCAGCAGCGCTATCTTCAGCCATCTTCATAGCCTTTTTCATTTCTGCTTCTTCTTGATTGTCTAATTCTTCCTGTTTTTTATCTTCGGCTTTTTCTTTTTTCTTAAAATAACCTCTCAATAAAAAATTATGTTTTGCAGCTTCAGTAATTTCGGTAAATCCTTTGGTAGTTTCTTGAATGTTTTTCATCGTAGAGTCTACCATTTTACCCATTTTTTTATCCGTCACTAATTTTGATAAAGCCCCATTTCCATTATTCATTTTAGTGGTGAAATTGGCAAATTCATTGGAGCTGCTTTCTAAGTTTGCAAGTGTGTGTGTAATACTGTTAGCAAATGCTTTGTCTGTCATCAATTTAGATACCATACCATTTCCGCTATTCATATTGGCACTAAATTTTGCAAGTTCAGCAGTAATGATTCCAGCGTTATCGACGCTTTTTTTCACACTGCCCATTACATCTTCCATATCGATAGGTCTTCTTGAAGCAATGATGTCATTATCTTCAACAATTTTCGTGGATTTAGTTCCCGGAGAAATAGTTAATACTTTATCTCCCATTAAACCATCCGAGCCAATACTGGCTATTGCATCCGTTTTAATAAATTTACGAACCTCATCTTTGATTAGAATATTCACTACCACAGAAGAGTCTGTAATTAATTCGATTTCGCTTACAGTACCAATATTGATTCCTGAAAATCGTACATTATTTCCCACCTCAAGACCGCTTACGGATCTAAAGTTTGATCTTAAATGAAATGTTGAACCAAATAAATTTTTCTGTTTTCCTACGAAGTATATTGTAGCGACAAAAAGCACTAATCCGATTATAACAAACATTCCCAATTTCCATTGGAACCCCGGTTCTTTATTCATAATTTTTAATTTATTTTTTTAATTTTCTTTTTAAATAAAAAAAGAACGCACCCATTCGTCGTCACTTTTTTCTAATGTTTCATAACTTCCTTCAGCATGAATTACACCCTCTTTTAAAATCACTACTCGGTCACCAGTGTGTTTTGCACAAGCCATATCATGAGTAATAATGATAGAACTTGTTTTGTTTTTTTTCTGAAGTTCTAATATCAATTCGCTTATTTCTCTTGATGTAATAGTGTCTAGACCAGTTGTGGGCTCATCATACAATACTATTTCAGGTTTTAAAATAAGCGTTCTTGCAAGTCCAACTCTTTTTCGCATACCACCGGATAATTCCGAAGGCATCTTATCTATGGCTTCAGCTAATCCAACACTTTCCAATACGTCTACAATTTGAGCTTCTAACTCTTGTTCCGATATATCCTTTACATGTCGTTTCAAAGTAAAACCTAAATTTTCACGAACACTCATCGAATCATATAAAGCAGCATTTTGAAAAAGAAACCCAATTCTTACCCTAATTTCATTAAGTTCAATAGTATCTATTTTGGTAATATCAGTATCAAAGACATTTATTTCGCCTTTATCGGGAATTACCAATCCCACTATACATTTGATAGCTATTGATTTGCCAGATCCTGATTTGCCTAACACCACTAAATTCTCTCCTTTGTTAACAAAGAGATTAACTCCTTTTAATACTTCATTATCCCCAAAGGCTTTATGTAGATCCTTTATTTCAATTATGGGAGTATTTTTAGTCGTTATTTTATCAGAAACTATATTTGTTTTTTCTTGTATCATTTCTAGAAGAATAAATCAGTTAATTGTACTGCAATCATGTCTATAATGAATATAGTAAGTGATGCAGTTACTACTGCGGAGTTTGCCGCTAAACCAACACTTTCTGTACCATTTGCTGCGGTATAACCCTTATAACATCCTATCATCCCGATAAAAAATCCAAAGAAAAATGTTTTAATGGTGGCTGGTATAATATCTAAAAAGGTCAACGATTCAAAAACTTGTGATGTATAACGCGTTAGGTTGACATCACTATGCATATTAACGCCTATATATCCTCCAAAAATTCCAATACCATCTGCGAAAATCACTAAAACCGGAACCATAAGTGTAGTGGCCAAAATCCTTGTAACTACTAAGTATTTAAAAGGATTTATTGCTGCAACTTCCATGGCATCAATTTGTTCCGTTACTTTCATAGAACCTAATTCTGCACCAATTCCAGAAGAAATTTTTCCCGCGCAAATTAAGGCTGTAATCACTGGTGCAATTTCTCTAATCAAGGAAAGCGCAACCATACCCGGTAACCAGGATTCGGCACCAAATTTTGCTAATGTTGGTCTCGATTGAAGCGTTAGTACTAATCCCATTATGAAACCAGTTATAGCTACTAATGGTAAAGATTTATAACCAATTTTATAACATTGCTTAATAAACTCTCTCATTTCATATGGAGGTTTAAAAACTTCACGGAAAAATTGTGCTGTAAACAGCGTTACTTTGCCAACATCGTTAAAAATATTTTTTAAGTAAATAATCAAAATAGTATGTTTTAATTTAGATTAATGAATGGTATGTTGTGGATCGATTTTTTTTTGCGTAGCATAAAATCAAACTTGTATTTTCCATAATTTGTAATTTGCTAAACGCAAGAAGAGTTGTATTAATGCTGGAATTGAATATTGTGTAACCAATATTTTTTATCCGCATTGAATCCTGGAAAGAATTTTTTATACTAAAAAAAAAACAGATGTTTTTTTCTTATTTATAGCATTGTATTTTTAAAGAAAACTAGCACCCAATTTAAATACTATTTAATTCAAATTTTTTTTTTTCTAATAAAATAGCGCTCAAAACCCCTACTTTATTGTTGTCTAAATTGATTAAAAGAGAGTGCTTTCTTAACATAATCTGTTGCTCAAAATTCAGGTTTTCAAGTTTATGGATTAATACATTATTATAATATTGCTCGGCTCTATGTTCATTAGACTTACATGAATTAATTATGTCGTTACTGTCTTTACAAATAAATGTAGCCTTTAGATCAATCCAAAATTCAAAGAAAACAGCATTAATTTTAATTACTTCTTTTGGAATTCCTCCTAAATTTTTAATTTCCTTTATCAGTTCTGATTTGCACTTTTGACTGGTTTGTTGAAATTCAAAAAACAAGTTTTTTAATCCGTGTTTTTCTGTCGCTCTTGAAGCAGTTTTATAACTTTCGATTCTATCGTTATTAATTTCGATTAGTGTATTTAACACTTCAATTGATTTATCTATATTCATTTTTTTAATTTTAAATTGTTGATTGTCAATTTTATCTATTCTAATTAAAACTTAGTAAAGGTCAGAAGATAGAAAACAAAAAGTGTTACATAACTTTATAAAGAACTTATATTATTCACGGATTTTTTAGTTTAATTACTTGTTTCTTCGGATAATCAAAACAATGCCGACTACAGCGAGTACAATGCCTACGATAGGTGACCATTCCAATGGATGATTTACTTCTTTATTTATTTGGATTGGACCTATGTCAACCACCTTTTCTGTAGTTACATAATTGAAACTATTATATAACAGCATAATTATTCCTATTATGGTCATAATTATTCCTATGGTTCTTGTTTGCATTTTGTATTATTTAAAATTAGTTATGTTTAAAAGTGATTTTGTGAAAATGAAATCAGGCTTTTGAAAAATATTCTTTTACAAACTCATGTTGCTGATTTTCGGACATTTTATCGGTATTTTTAATTTCGAATTTAATTTTTAAAAAGCGCTCATCCTCACTCAAAATATCAAATAACTCCACTTTTGCATTGGTAGGACCAAAGAGAATTACACGTTTGTAATTTTTTATCGCTTCACCTATTTTTTTATAATAATCAGAAAGTTGTTGCTTCTGTTTATTATGAATCAGGCTGTCGCTTTTAGCTAAACTTTTATTTTTCTCCTGAATTGTAAACTTTGATTCAATAGTCTCTATTTCAAAATGCTTTGATGTAAATTCCATTAAATGAGCAATGGAATGATCCATCCAAATGCCTAATTTTTTTGTTGTTCCCATAATGATTTTTAGATAATAGATATTGTGTTGTTTAGCAGCTAATTAGAATCAATAATTACAATATGCTAAATTTCAGTAATCTATTGCTAAAAAGCATTACAAAATTTTAGGTTAAAATTATATAATTTACATGTTTGTAAATTATATTAATGGGAAATATTCATTTTTAATGAAGGAAATTTTGTTAATTTATTTGGATTTCCAATGTGTATAGGAATATTTTTTTCTTCTTTTTTTAAAGATTTTTCTAATGTTAATCGTGCCATCAAATAGCTTACTGTTGACTCCGCACCTTGATTTAGATTTATATAATCCTCTTCTAATCCATCATAACATCCGCCAGTACAAGGATTGTAAATAATCTGGTGTAAATGATTGTTTCCTAAAAACCAACTAAATGCAGTTTCCATTTTTTCTAGGTATTGCTCATTTTTAAAAACAGTGCCAAATTTGCTTAAAGCAAGAATAGTATATGCCACATCAATAGGTTGTTCGCCGCCTATAGGACTTGGAGCCAATTGATTTTCTTTATCAAGCCATCCTTTATTAGAAATTACCCGAATCTTATTTTCTATGAAAATTTTAGAAAGAAGAAAATCAAAAGATGTTTTTGCAATTTCCTTATAAATTAATTTTTCTGCAGCTAACCAGGCACAAAGCATCGCCTCAGGTAAAATACTGTTACCATAAGTAAGATAGCTTTCAAACCAAGTCCATTCCGTCTCTGCTTCATGCTTATACATTTGTACTAACCTGTCGGCTAGTTTCTTAATTATAGAAATGTTTTGTTCAGAGATTCTTTTTGTATTGTAGTAATATACCCCTTTGATTATGAAAGCCATAGCTCGCGTGGAATGAATTTCAAGTACTTTTTGTAAGGCACTTTGCATCGTAACATCAGCATCTTTTGCTAACTCATCAGGAAGAATGGCGCTCATTGAATTTAGATAGCCTAAAGCCCAAATCGCTCTTCCATTTGAATCTTCTAGGTTTGTAGTATTATTTTGTGCCGTAAAAAGGTGTTCTTCATCTACATAATTCAGAAAGTATCCGTCCGGTTGTAAACAATATTTTATAAAATCGAAATAGATCTGGATGTGCTTTAAATCTTCTTTGTCCTTTGTTAATTCATACTGTTGGCATAGGGCTACCATGGCTCTGGCATTATCATCTAAAGTATATCCCGAATCAATATCCGGTTGATTAATGTTAGAAAATTGAATCATTCCAAAAGAAGTGGTTAGGTTTTTTATATGATCAAGATTGACTTTTGGAAGTTTATAATGCAAGCGAAAGTTTTCTTCTCCAATTTTTTCAAATAATAGGGCATGAGCAATTGCCGCATTTTCCCAAGCGGTAGGAGCAATTCTATGCAATCCGTTTGAGCCCATATTTTTTCTTAACTGCTCATCCAGCAATAACCTATTTGTTTTTTCGGCTAATTGTTTGGGATTGTCAAAATCAATAATAATTCCCACATCATTCTTCAATACTTCACAGGCATGGGGAATAGGGGTTGAAATAATTGGGCAACCGCAACTAATAGCATATGAAAAAGTTCCGCTTACTGCTTGATTTGGGTCTTTGGAAGTAAAAAGATAGATATCAGTTAGTTGTAAATATTCTAAAAGATCGGGTAAAGGCAAAAAATGATTTATAAATTGAACATGCTCCTGAAGTTGTAAGTCTTCAATCTTAGCTTGAAGCATTAAACGGTATTTTTCGCCATCTTGTTTTATCACAGACGGATGGGTTTTACCAATAATTAAAAAGAGCACATCTTTGTTCTTTTTTACTATTTCGGGCAATGCTTCTAAAGTAGTTTCAATGCTTTTTCCAGAGCTTAATAATCCAAAAGTCGAAAGTATTTTTTTCCCTTCTAATAGGTATTTGATTTTCAATTCCTCTTTATCAGAATGAGGAACTAAATGGGTTCCGTGCTGAATTATTGTGATTTTATCTATTGCTACACCATAATCTCTAACTAATAGCTCCGCAGCTGAATTAGTCATTACAATAATAGAATGCGTTTCTTGTGCTATTTCTTGAACATTTGCTTTTAATGATGGATTGGGTCTGGGTAGTACGGTATGGAAAACAATGATAACAGGTTTTTCTAGTATTTTTATAAACTGTTTTAAATCATCTTCATTGTTTTTAAATAATCCAAATTCATGCTGTATCAACACCATTTGTAAATTGATATTCGTATTAATTTGATCTGCCAAATTGATAAAAGCATTCGGATGATCTGTATTTAGAATGTATTTTATAGCATCATTATAAGCATGTTGCTCATTATTGGATTCTAAAGGACAAATTTTTATTTTAAAAGAATTTTTAAATTTATTATGCAATGCTTTAATCAAATCCTGCGAATACGTTGCAATACCGCATTCTCTTGGAGGATATGTTGTGATGAATAAGATTTCAGGCAACTCATTTTTGGTGTCTGTATATAGTAAATTATTTAACTTATTTCCATAAATGTTTTTTGGAACACGTACAGATTGTATATTTTTTCGTTTAACGTTGATTTTATTAATCATGATCTATTGTGTTTAGCATTAATTTTTTAAGTAATTCGGATTGATTAATACACGCTCGTCTGTGGCAGCATAATAGATGTATATTATTTCCTTCTTTTATTGAAGCAGGATTTAAGATTCCTTCATTTTCAAAATCGAGTACTGTTTTTTGAATTATAATGCCTTCTTTTTTAACTGCTATCATGACAAATGGTGTGAAAAGATTATTTAATAATTCTTCAGTAAAACAATGTTTTTGAGTAATACATATGATTCACTAAGAATGTAAAGGTCAGCTTCTTATCCTTTAAATGTGTTATATAAATTTTTAAATTATTTATACTATTCACAGTTTTAAATACTAAGGTTCTATTTATTATGCAAATAGCTAACTTTAATTATTGACCACAAAAAAAGGGCTGTTGTCACCAACAGCCCTTACCTAACCAAAAAAACCCAACCTAATCTTATTGTCTTTAGTAGTTCATTTTCAACTCTACTCTTCTGTTTTTTGCACGGCCTAAAGCAGTTTTGTTACTAGCAATTGGTTTGCTTTCACCGTAACCTATTGCTGTCAATCTAGAGGCTGCAATACCTTTTTCCATCAAATAATTTTTAACGGATTCCGTACGTTTTTGAGATAATTCTAAATTGAATGCATCACCACCATTGCTATCTGCATGTCCTTCGATAACCAAGTTAGAAGCTTGATATTTATTAATTAAGGTTACCAATTCGTCCAATTGTACTAAAGAAGCAACTTTTAATTTTTCACTATTATTTTCGAAGAAAATTTTACTACCTAAATAGGTAATTCTTTGTACATCTTGTTTTGTGATTTCAGGACATCCTTTATTTTCGATACTTCCTTTAACAGTAGGACAACGATCATCCATATCAGCCACACCATCACCATCAGAATCAGGACAACCATTTAAACTCAATGGACCCGCAACATCTGGACAACGGTCTAAATCATTTGTTACTCCATCTTTATCATTATCCATTGGACAACCCGTTGCATCAACTTTAGTTCCCATTTTAGTATCTGGACATTTATCATTAATGTCAGCTACACCATCATTATCAGAATCTGGGCAACCGTTTAAAGCAACCGTTCCCGCAACATCTGGACATGTATCTAAATAATCAGCAACACCATCTTTGTCTTTATCTAAAGGACATCCATTTGCATCAACTGAAACGCCTGCTGGAGTTCCCGGGCAAGTATCATTACGATCCGAAACACCATCGTTATCAGCATCTTTTTTGTCTCCAAGATTGAAAGTCAAACCAGCCATGTGTGATAAGTAAGCATCTTTTTTACCTGCGATAACACCATCTCTTCTGTCTTTATTTGAAAAACTGAAGGTTTCTTGTAAATTAAGCATAATTCCAGGACTCAATCTGAAATTTAATCCACCACCTGCAGTAGGTAAAGCGTAATCAATTCTATCTTGGTCAAAGTTTAAATCTTTGTCAAACAACATAGCACCAACTCCTACAAATGCATAAGGTCTTACTATAGATTCTGGTCCAGTCATATTAAATCTTAAATTTAATGCTACCGAATTGAAATCACTCTTGAAACTTCCTGAAGGACTATTGTAACCAATTGTTCCTTTTGAAGCCAGAAAATTTAAATCAAAATAACGACCTAAGTATCGCGATACAGATAAACCTCCGAAACCATAAAATGCTTTATCAGTTTTGTAAAAATTATTACCAAGATCCCCTTGATATTGTGTGATACCACTATGAAGACCAATGTTCCATTTTTTGTCTTCAGTTTGTGCTTTTGAGGCTATTGTAAATGCTAAGCATGTACAAAGTAGTAGGATTTTTTTCATTTTAATTTATATTTTATATTAATTAATGCAAAGGTGGCTAAGATAGAATCCTTTAATGTTATAGAACTTTATTAATAAGTTGCATCATTCCCACATTTTGATTACTGTATTTTTATTTCAAAAAAAGGACTATTAAAAAACTAATTTTCTATTAACCGCTCAGGGAGAGAAGTTAATAAGAAGGTTTTTTAATAGTCCTAATTTTATAGATTCAAAAAAAAAATAGAATTTGAATTAAGTAAATAATTATAGCATTTTTTTATCTAAAACTGTATCAGATCTTTTAATGTTTTCTGTTTTACAGTCAGTTTCTGGGATTAATTTATCTTCTTTAATATGTTTTCTGGAAGTTATTTTTCCAACTTTACAATAACTATTAGAGGCTATGTAAACTTCGTTTTCTGATTTTTCCATTTTGTTTTGGATTAATGTTTTAATTTAAATTAGTCTAAATATCTCCTTAAAGTCCAGGACATTGTTTCGTGTTGTTCCATTAAACCAGTTAGGAAATCAGCAGTTCCTGCGTCTTTATTTTCTTGAGCACTTAGGTCAATATCTTTTCGTAGATGAACAATAACCGTTTCATGATCTTGTAATAATTCCTTTAGCATGTCTTTTTGGGCAGGATATTGATGTGGGGATTCTTTAAGTATCGTTAAATCTGAAAACTCTTTCATTGTTCCTATAGTTTTTCCCCCTAATTTGCTGACACGTTCCGCAATTTCATCGATTGACTCTTCTAATTGTCTGTATTGACCTTCAAATAATTTATGAAGTTCCATGAAACTTTCGCCTGATACGTTCCAATGAAATTTTCTTAATTTGATATATAGTGTCATCTCATTTGCTAATATTGAAGAAAGAATCGCTATACTTTTTTTTAAATGATCTTCTGTAATTCCAATTTGTGGTTTCATGTTTTTTAATTTTATTTAAATTAGTATACTTTTTTAGTGATTTCAATCAAAAATTCTATGTTTATTATCATCAAAGCAGTGGGGGACAATTAAAAATAATTTTATTTTACAAAGTTCATTTTATTTTACCGACAAGTATTATAAAATTAAAAAAATAAGTTACATTATTCACACTTTGTCTTCGTATTTAATTGATAATTAATTGTTTAATTTAATTTCGATTTCTATTTCACAATTTTTTTTATCTTTAAATAGGGATATTTTTAAATATAATCATCCTAGATTATTGCCGGGCTTTATAATTTTGGCAATAATCGAAAGGATATAAATATGGAGCATTAAGCTATTGAAACTTCTTTTGCGAGGTAAATTTCCTGTACGGCGTGTATGAGATTTACGCCTTCGCTAAAGGGACGCTGGAAAGCTTTTCTCCCCATAATCATTCCGGCTCCACCGGCACGTTTGTTTATAACGGCAGTTTTTATAGCTTCCGCCAAATCCGTATCGCCTTTTGATTCTCCACCGGAGTTAATCATGCTAATACGTCCTGAATAACAATTCATTACCTGATAACGGCATAAATCGATAGGATGGTCGCTAGCTAATTTAGTGTACATGTTAGGATTTGTTTTGGCAAATTTTATAGAAGTAAAACCCCCGTTTAGCGTTGGTAATTTTTGTTTAATAACATCCGCTTGAATTGAAACCCCTAAATAATTGGCTTGACCGGTAATATCAGCAGCCGTATTGTAATCGATACCATCTTTTATAAAGCCATCATTTCTGGAATAACACCAAAGAATAGTCACCATGCCTAAATTATGTGCTTCTTCAAAAGCTTTTGCTATTTCTATAATTTGCCTGTCTGATTCGGCTGAACCAAAGTAAACGGTTGCGCCTACAGCGACTGCTCCCATATTCCAAGCGTCTCGGACACTCCCGAACATAATTTGATCATATTTATTAGGATAGGTCATCAGTTCGTTGTGATTGAGTTTTACAACAAACGGAATTTTATGGGCATATTTTCGGGATAACATTGCCAGCCCGCCCATTGTAGAAGCGACTGCATTACAACCAGCTTCGAGGGCTAATTTTACGATATTTTCCGGATCAAAATAAATAGGATTTGGAGAAAATGAACTTCCTGCAGTATGCTCAATGCCTTGGTCAACAGGTAAAATAGAAATATATCCTGTGCCATAAAGCCGTCCGTGATCGTATAACTGTGCCAAACTTCGAATCGTTTGTTCATTTCGATTACTTTGCAAAAAAACACTATCTATATGAGATGGATTAGGCAAATGAATTTGATCTTTCGAAATAGTTTTGCAGACATGATTCAACAAGGAGTCTTTTTCATCACCTAATAAAGCTAATAATTGGGATATATCTTTCATTTTAACTTTGATTTAAATGAATTTCTAAAAGATTGTTTTAACAGACAAGCCTATTTTTAATTAACCTTTATAAACCGGATAATCAGTATATCCTTTCTCATCAGCAGTATAAAATAAATCCATATCGAGGTCTTGTGATAAAGGCCAATTGTTTTTGAATCGTTCTACTAGATCAGGATTATTAATAAACGGGCGACCAAAAGCGATGAGGTCCGTAAGTCCGCTTTCGATTTCCGCTTCAGCACTTTCCTTGTCATAGCCACCACAAAGAATTAAGGTGTTTTTGAAATTATGACGTATCAATTTTTTAATTTCCAAAGGAACTGGGGGCGCTCCCATAGCGGAATGATCCACAAGGTGAATGTACGCGATGTCAAGTTTATTGAGCTCTTTTGATAAGTAATTGTAAGTAGCATCGATTTCAGGATAATGAGGCATATCACTAGCCACTCCATAAGGGGATAAACGAATCCCGATTTTTTCTTTTCCTATAGCATCGGCAACGGCGGCTACTACTTCGATCACAAAACGACATCTATTTTCAATACTTCCACCATAATTATCGGTTCGGATGTTGCTTACGGGCGAAAGAAATTCTTCTAATAAATAACCATTAGCCGAATGTAATTCTACACCATCAAATCCTGCAAATAAAGCATTTTCGGAAGCAGCTACATATTCTGTTCTAGCATGTAAAATTTCTTGAGGTGTCATTTCTTTTGGAACAATAAAGTCCTGTAATCCTTTCAAGTCAGTCCACATTTGTCCAGCTGCTTTTACTTGGGAAGGGGCAATGATATGAGCATCTTTATGCATATTAAGCGGATGACTAATTCTTCCGGAGTGCATTAATTGGACAAATATTCTTCCTCCGTTTTTATGAACTGCCATTGTTGTTTTTTTCCAGCCTGCTACTTGAAGCTCACTAAATATTCCAGGGATTCGGGCATATCCAAGACCATTAGGAGATGGTGAGGTGCCTTCGGTTATGATTAATCCAGCGCTGGAACGTTGATTATAATATTCGGACATCAGCTCATTAGGAATATTGTCAATCGCTCTGCATCTTGTCATGGGGGCCATAACAATTCGGTTTTTCAATGTTAGGGAACCAACTTTTTTGGGTATAAATAGTTCGTATGTTTTCATGTTTGTTGTTCTTAATTTGCTATTATAAAGATAATTATATTTAACGACTTACGTATTGAAAAAACTTTCGAAAATGTTATATTATCCATTAAATAAGCATATTACAGTTTAAATAAGCCTTCTTTGGAAATGATTTTAAAATATTTTTCTTTTGAAAATAATCTAAGTAATGCTTTTATGAATCAGTCAAACTAGGTTCAATCGGTTCTATAAATTTTAATGTAGTGTATTCCGTTACCTATTTGTATAAGTATTTTTTAAATACTTTCAGGAAACTCGCTTGGTAATTACTAACGATGAAGCCTTGCTCCAGCATACCTCTGGTTAGTAAAATTATTTTAAGCGAGATTCCTTAAGTATTCAACAATAAAATTGTCTCAAAAATTAAGTTAGATAACATTATTTTTTATGTTCTGATTAACGGTTATCAAGCTCGTGTACCAATTCGTTGGTCATAGGCGGAAGATTGGAAAACCCCTATGTTCTTGATGCCGTTACGCCAATCTGGCAAACCAGAAAAATGTTATCCAACAAAATTTTAAGATTGTTGATGCTACCAGACTATTCCCAATTCTACTTCTTTTCCTTTGTTAGTGGTTTTGAGAGGCATGTTTTTTGTTATTTAGAATAATTTATTTTCCGGGCTTCATTAATCCATACATTGCTTCATATTTTAGCATAATATCAGCTTCGCCAATCGAAGTAAAGAAAAATTCTAAGCGTTGTATATGTTCTTGTGTAAATTGTAAATGTACTTTGAGGGCATCTACTAATTCATCTGTAGCAGCATTTTTAATCATTATAGGAATGGAGATCATTAGTGCTTTTTCAGAAAAGTAAATTTCTTTTAGTTCCTCTACAAAAATATTGCGACAATCTTGTTTTGTCTCGGATATAGTATTTTCTGAATTTCCTTTACCTTCTTGCAACGCTACTTTTTTATTGGTTTTGGTGGCTGTACTTTTCATCAGTTTCTATTTAATTTTTTTGTATAATTCTAATAGTGTAAAGTTGAGGTTTAATACTTTTTAATCTCTTACACAATTTAAGGTATGTCTTGTAACTTTCACATATTTGCATAAAAAAAGGTTGTAAAAAAAAATGTTTTTTTATCTCAAATAAATCGCTGTCATTGGTAAAGTTTATATTATTCTGATTTTTAGTAAAACCGCTACAAACTTATTCCATTGCATTATTGATTTGTGGTCAAATTTTTTTTTAAACAACCTCTTTTAAATTAAAGATTTATTCTATCTTCTACTTTCTTTCCAACGATATCCACGTTGCGATTTTTGCCAATGACCTTTTTTATGGCCACGTCCGGTATTTTGTTTTGTCCAATAACCGTTTCCTTGTTGATAGGTTCGGCTATTACTTCTCCATACCCAGCCACCATCAATCCAAATATAATCACTGCTTGGTCGTGGTGCTCTATTCACTTCTATGTAAGAAGGTTGTTCAGAAACATACCCTGCTGAACAAGCATTTAAAAACAATGTAAATCCTGCTAAAATTGTAATAAAAATGAGTTTTTTCAAACTATTATTTTTTTAAATATTTGAGTTAAAACTTAACCTCATTTTCTAATGGTAATCCATTTTCAAAATCGGTGAAATTTTTCAAAGTCGTTAGGGCAATTTGGTTTAATGCTTCATTAGTAAAAAAACCTTGATGTGGCGTAATCAAAACATTATGAAAAGCCATTAATCGTTCTATTAAATCATCTTTAATAATACTTTCAGACAAATCTTTAAAAAATAGATTTTCTTCCTGTTCATAAACGTCAATTCCTAAGTAGCCTAGTTGTTCATTTTTTAATGCTTCAATTGCATCCGATGTATTAATCAAAGCCCCTCTGCTGGTATTAATAAGCATAGCTCCTTTTTTTATTTTAGAAAATACCGTACGGTTAAAAAGATGTTTTGTATTTATAGTAAGAGGGCAGTGGAGGGAGATTATATCAGAGTTTTTAAACAGTTCATCCAATGTTTTATATTCAACCCCTTTTGCTATTAATTTCTCAGATTCCTTAATATCATAAGCGATTACTTTACATCCAAAACCTAACATTATTTGGCAAAAAGCGGCACCTATTTTTCCTGTTCCAATTACACCTACCGTTTTTTCATAAAGATTAAATCCGGTAAGATTTCCCAAAGAAAAATTACTCTCTCTAACTCTATTGTAGGCTTTATGCGTTTTTCTGTTCAAAGTCAAAATTAATGCTACTGCATGTTCTGCGACGGCTTGTGGAGAATAAGCAGGAACTCTCAGTATTTTAATATTCTCTTTTGCAGCGGCCTCAACGTCTACATTGTTAAAACCCGCGCAACGTAAATCAATAAGTTTAATTCCAATCTCCGATAATTTATCGATAGCTTTTTTATCTATTTTGTCATTTACAAATATACAAACGCCTTCAAATCCTATAGCCAAATTTGCAGTGTCAGCATTTAAAGGAGCTTCAAAATAGATTAGTTCGTGTTTACTTTCAATATTAAACTTATCAAGATATTTGCGATCATAGGGTTTAGTACTGAATATGGCTATTTTCATAATATAATTTTATATTTTATTCTCTTTAGTTCTTTCTATCAATTAGCCACTTTTATTTTGAAACATTTTCTGAATTAATATCAATCTGTTTTGGCTTTTATTATAAATATTTTCAATAAGTGGATAAACAGGATATCCCGGAAAATTATTTCTTTCTTTCCTTTTAAGGGTAACTATGTTTACTTTCGGTATGTTGATTATTTTTTTCATTTGCCTAATATTCAGAATACTAAGTTGATGATAATTTTCGTAAAATGTATTATATTATTTCTATAAAGAGTTATATGATTTACTTTTTTTGTATTGATGTTTTTTTAGTAAAACTTCAATAAATAGAAGGCAGGAATAGATGAAGTTTAAGTAATCAAATTTGACAAAGAATCAAATATTTAATAATTTCTCTCTGAATTTAAAAAAATTCAGAGAGATTTATTTAACACAAAGCCCATAAAGATAGAAGCATACTGCTTTACATGAGTTATGGAGGAATTCTTCTTAAAATTACATTTGGAAATTTTTATGAAGGTCTTCTCAAATGCGTTTTTGCATTAATAGAACAATATAGGTAGAAATTTATGATTCGTCTTTTGTTGTACGAACTAAACTAATTCCAGAAACGAAGAAAATAATACCAAGTACACCGTAAATAATTAGGGATTTAACGTCTCTCATTTCACCTGATGTACTAGAAAATAATACAGCTGTATAAATAAGTCCACCAATTCCGAGGGCAGTAAGTAATGCCCCAAAGATTCTTTTAAGATTCATAATTTTTTAGTTTTTAAAGATTTATTAATATTAATTTAATTTTTAATAAGGATTAATGTTTTGAAGGCTATTCGATTTCGGAACCAATATTTGAATAATGCTACATGATTTTTATACATGTATTCCCATCAAGTCATTGAAAAGCCCAAAAACCTTGAGAAGCCAAATAATCACAACAATCACAACAACAATGTTAAATATTTTTTTGATTGTACCATCCATAGGAACATAAGTATTGACAAGCCAAAGAAGAAAGCCTACAATAATTAGTACAAGTAATACGATGAATATTGACATAAAAAAATGATTTAGAAGTTAAGTAAAAGTATTTCAATTAGTTCCGGAAAGCATTACATAATTTTAAAAATAAGTTGCATTATTCACGGCATTTAATTGCAGTGGGATAATTTGGTTTTAACTAAATCTGTCACATTTTTCCTTGCAAGACTAGAAGCAGGTTGGCTTTGGTGAATGTTGTATTATTATCAAAATGAGTTGAAGCATACATACATTTAATAAGAGAAGGCTAATGTTATTATATCAAATGATATTATTAATTATAAAGGGAAGGTAATAGTGGTAAGAGAAAAACTCATCTCATGTCACTATTTAACCCTATTTGACAAATTTTATTAATGCTAGGAAGACATATCTCGTAAGTCTTTTACTTTATCATGGTCAGCTTTTATTAATGTGTATTGTGCTTTTAAGAGGTCTTGTTGTTCGGGAGTTATGTCTTCAATATCATTTTTTAATATTTTAGCATAAGTAGAAACAGCAACATCCTCACCAAACTCACATGAATTGAGTATTGCTTTACGGTCCTTACCGGTTAACGCGGCTTTGACATCCATCCAAACTCTAAAAAACTTGCCGGTGGTTCTGGTTCCTTCAACTGGTGTTCCTCCCATTTCCCGAACTTCACTCACAAGTTCCATTTTGCATTTTTGACTAGTTTTCATTAATTGAGAGAACAAAGTTTTTAAATCTTGTTCTTCCGTCTCTTCTGAAGCGGTTTCGTACCCTTCAATTCTATCATTGTTGATTTCGATGAGTGTGTTTAACACGTCAATTGATTTTTCCTTGTCCATTTTATTTGTTTTTAAATTGTTAAGAATGATTATTATTTATTGTAAAGTTTTATGCGTTATAATTGTTGAAAATATTATTTAATAAATGCTCAGCATCGGAATCACTCTCAAAAATAAAATAAAGCACTACAATTATATTTCTTTCTTTAGAACAATAAATTTACGAAATAATTTAACAATATAAAATTAAGTTATTTGTTTTAAGGGAGTTATGTCTTATTAAAAGATTTTAATACAATAAACCCCTAGTCTTTGTAATGACATTTTGTCCCGTCCTGAAATAAAAAAAGCTGTCCTCACGAACAGCCTCTTTGAAAATTATTTTTTTTAATCTATTGTGGTTGAGTCACGGCATTCATTTGAAGCGTTACTGCTGTTTGTGCTAACAGCCTTCCGTTTATCGTTGCCTCAGTCTGTAAATTAATACCTGTCATTCCTAATATGTTTCCTTCAAAATGACTTGTGGTTCCGCAGGTAACTGCATCTGAGACTACCCAGAAAATATTTTTGGCTTGTACTCCTCCTGTTAATGTCATTCTAACAGCAGAACTCAATTTAAGCGTCCCAGCTATTTGAAAAATAAAAACATCAGTCGGACTACCGGAAATAGTTATATCAGTTGGAATATTTAGCGCACTGGTCCATTTGTATAAACCTGGTGTAAGCGTTTTTCCACCAATATTTCCAGCACCTAAATTCAGAAAATCAGGATTAGTTCTTCCAGCTGCGTCAGTATATGCGGTTTGCATATCACCAATCGCTGTTGTTAATCTTGTAGCGTTAGTTACACTACATGGAAGAGGACCTGCAGCATCAACTGTGTATATTGTTCCTACTACTTCTGTACATCGAACTAGTATGGCAGCACCTGTTATTGGGCTTGAACCAATATCACCTGTAATAGCGGATTTGTACACATCTGTAATTCCTGTTTTTGATAGAATCGCAAAATCTCCTGCTATGCCAAGATTTACTCCAGTCAGTGAACCAATTTTTGGCTCTATATTATAAGTTTCATTAACTGCATATATATCAGAAGCTGAACTATCTGATTTTCCAATTGCAGACATATTAGTGGTTAAATCCTCATCCATTTCGTTATTGCAACTAGACATAAAAACTACAAGTAGTAAGGCTAGAGTAGGTAATGCATTTTTAAATTTCATAACTTTGTTTGTTTAAATAGTGACTTATTTATCACTAAACAAAGATGGACTCTTGATCTTTAAATATGTTATAAGATTACTGACAAAAGTTATAGCATTAACCTTTTGTTTAAAAAAAAGGTATTATCTATAATCGAAAGTAGTATTTACAGGCTGTTAATATGAAGATTTATAGGCTGAGATTTTATAAATTTAGGTCTGTTATATTCGTCAGACACAATTTTTCTTATGCGTTTTTAGTTAAGTCAACAATTTTATTGAATAATAATTTTTCATTAATGGGTTTAGCTATATAATCATTCATTTTCACAGCTTTACATTTTTCCAAATCAACTGTTGTGACATCAGCAGTTAAGGCAATAATTGGAATTTTTGAATTCATTGTGTCACGAATGTATTTTGTTGCTTCAAATCCATTCATTACTGGCATTTGCAAGTCCATTAAAATGATATCATAGGATTTGGTTTGTAGCATTTCGATAGCAATTTTTCCATTTTCAGCAATATCACGCTCAAATCCAAAATCATCTAATATTGTTTTCATCAATAGTTGATTAAGTGCCATATCTTCTACAACTAATACTTTTATGTTTTTTTGAGACATATGTAATTCGTTTGAATTAGTTTCTAGCTCAGCAGGGTTTTTTGTTTTCTGAAAAGGCAAAGTAAAACTAAAAGTAGAGCCTTCATTAATTTTACTTTTAACACGAATACTTCCTCCTTGGGATGTTACTAATTGCTTGACAATGGCCAGTCCTAAACCTGTTCCTCCATAAAGACTGGAAGCCCCGTTAGTAGCTTGTTGAAAGTTTTCAAATATTAAATCGATATTGTCCTCTGGAATACCAATTCCGCTGTCTGTAATTGCAAATTCGATAATTACTTTTTCTTCATCTTCAAACACTAAATTGGTACTAACCGCAATTTTTCCTTCCGAAGTAAATTTTACTGCATTACTTACTAAATTCAAAATAATCTGGTGTAATCGAATAGAGTCTCCTAGAAGAACATCAGGTATTTTTTTATCATAATTTGTGACTAATTTTAAATTTTTTTCTTGAATTTTTGTTTCAAATAATTGAAGCATTGAAGCTATAGAAACGGCCATTTTGAATGGTTTTTTTTCAAAAGTCATTTTACCGGCATCCACTTTGGCTAAATCGAGTATGTCATTAATCAATGCAATTAACGTATCACCACTCAATTTAATTGCATTTAAATATTCTTTTTGTTTATCGGATAAATCAGTTTTTAAGATCACTTTGGTAAATCCAATAATTGCATTCATAGGAGTCCGGATTTCATGACTCATGTTTGACAAAAATTGTTGTTTTGCTTTCATCGCATCTTCAGCAATTCGTGTGGCTTCTTCTGCTTTACTTTTTGCTTCTTCCGCTATTAAAGTGGCCAACTCTGCAAATACTTTTGCTTCTATTAATTCGGATTCAATTCTTTTCTGATCCGTTATATCTCTGGCAACAATAACCACACCCAGCACATTTCCATTATCATCTTTGTAAACTGATCCATTTAATAATACATCCGTTAATTTACCACTTTTATGACGCAGTTTGAGCGGTGAATTGGTAATGAAGCCTTTGGCAAATACTTCTTGAGAAACAGCACGGGCTTTTTCTGGTTCGGTAAAATATCCAAAGAAATCAGAACCTTTTAATTTTTGACGGGATATCCCTGTAATAATCACAGTTGCCTGATTCATATCCGTGATTTTTCCTTCATTACTTATTGTTGTCAAGGGATCAAGACTTGCTTCAATAAGACTAAGAGAATATTTTTCTTTAAGATAATAACGAGAACGATCTGTTATGTCTTCAATTGCAAGAAGAATTAATTGTTCTTTATTTGTTTTTTGAATAATTAAATGAGCGTTAAGCAACATTATTTTTTCTCCAATTCCAGAAAAAGTGTGGGTAACTTCAAAATTTTCGAAACTATTATTTTTGGAAATTATTTCATTTAGTACCTGACCGAGTTTTGGAATATTCCATTGTTTATTTCCTAAATCAAATAATAATTTTCCTTCGGTTTCCTCTTTATCAACCAGAAACTTTTTATAAAAGGATTTATTAGCTGATATTACGTGAAATTTTTTATTCAGAATAAGCATTGGCTCATGAATAGTAGCAATAATTGCTTCTGAATATTCATGTGATTCTGTTAACAAATCATGGCGCATTTGTAATTCCTGGTTAGTAGAAATAAGCTCTTCATTAGTGGCTTCAATTTCTTCTTTTGAGGTCTCAAGCTCTTCATTCAATGTTTGGAATTCTTCATTTGAGGAAACAATCTCCTCATTTGCGGCCTGCAATTCCTCATAAATAGTTTCTTGCGTTTCAATGATAGCAATCATCTCTGTGCGCGTAACATTTAGCTCTTCAGTTAGTTTTTTTATTTTTAAGTCTTTAAGTGTATTTTTTTTATCTGAATCAGATTCAATAAGTTTTTCGATTTGTTCTTGAGGTTTAAAAACAATAAGAAGTAGTGGTTCTTCCCACTCAATTTTCAAGGGGCAGACTTCAAAAGACATTAATCGTAAAACAGATTCGATTTTTATTTCAATACCCGATTTGTATACACATCGTTTCGTTTCGATTGCTTTACTTATCGCATTACGAAGTTCAAAAGCAAATTCTGGCCGAGCCATTTTTAAAATATTAAGGCTGGCTTTACCGGATGCGTGCTCTAGGTAGGAGGAGACCGGACCTCTAAACTGGAGGATTTCCATGTCTTTATTGACTACTGCACATGCAGGCATGTAACTGGAAAGAAGAGTTGAATCAATAGCATTTTCAATACTTTCTTGATTTACACTTATGTTTTTAGAAGGAATATTTGTTTTTTTACTTGACATATTTGTACGTGTAAAGCGAGGTGTTAATTCAAGTATCTTTCTCACGCCCAAATTATTTTTTCGGGAATAGATTTTAAATTTATTGTTTATTAAAGTGAAAAGTTGTGATGATGTTCCAATACTTTCTGCTTTGCCAAGCATTAAGTATCCTCCATCATTCAATGCAAAATGTAGGGAAGCAAAGACTTTTTTCTGGGCGGCTGAATCGAAATAAATAAGAAGATTACAACAACTAACAAAATCCATACGCGAAAAAGGCGGGTCACGTAAAATATTGTGAGGTGCAAATATGCACATTTCACGAAGTTCTTTGATAATGCGATAATTGTCACCCTCTTTAGTAAAAAAACGGGACAAATACTTTTTGGGAATAGAATCTAAATCGCTTTGGGAATATTCTCCTTTGCGAGCATCGTTGATTGCCCGTTCGCTTAGGTCAGTTGCAAAAATTTGGACTGGTATTTTGGTTGGTTTATTATCCTGCAGTTCGGCTATAATCATTGCAATAGAATAGGCTTCCTGTCCTGTAGAGCACGCTGGCACCCATATTCGCATTGTTTCGTCTGTGGATTTACTATTTAAAAGCTTTGTTAAGAGATCGGTTTTTAGAAATTTGAAGGTTTCTGTTTCCCTAAAAAAACTGGTTACATTAATTAACAAGTCTGTATAAAGAATTTCAATTTCGTTATTTTTTTTTAGCAAAAGCTTTACATATTCCTGTATTGTTGTTATTCCATATTGCTGCATTTTATGGTTAATTCGCCTTTTAATGGTAGGCAATTTATAGTGGCTAAAATCCACGCCGGTCTCTTTGAGTAAAAGTTCAAAAATGGAATTTATATCGAAGTTATTATTTTCAATAACAACTTCTTTCTTTTTTTCTTTACCATCATTTCTAGGAAAACCATTTTTGCTGAGACGAACTAATTCGGCGGCAATTTCTTCAGGTGATAAAATATAGTCCACAACTCCTGAAGAAATGGCAGATTTAGGCATACTACTGGCTTGAGCCGTATCATCTTGTGCAAAAGTGATTCCTCCAGCATCTTTAATGGCTTTGAGTCCAATCATACCGTCACTGGCATAACCGGAAAGCACTATGCCAATAACATTTTCTTTATGTGTTTCAGCCAGTGAGGAAAAGAGAACATCAATGGTGAGATTAGGAATATTTTTTTTAAAGCGGGGAAGCAATTGAATATGTCCGTTAACTACTTCAATTACTTTATTTGGTGGAATTACATAAATATTATTTGGTTCCATTTTTTCCATGTTATCAATTTCCTGCACTTTCATTTTAGTTATCTTGGATAAAATTGAAGTCAGTAAACTTTTATGGTCAGGGCTTAGGTGTTGCACATAAATATATGCCATACCGGTATCAGCTGGTAAATTTTTTAATAAAATGCTAAAAGCTTCGAGTCCCCCCGCCGAGGCACCTATGGCTACCACAATAAAAGATTTTTTTTGGGTTTCTTTTTCAAGTGTTAATTTATTGGGAGCGGATTTTTTAGCTAATTTCATAATATTAAATATGTATTTTAATTTATAGGATTAACTATAAATTTTTTGTTAAATCCACGACTTCATGATACCTTATAATTAAAATGTAATATAAATATTTGTTTAAAAGTAAGGAAATATGTTTTGTAAATTTATAAATAGTAAATGATTTATGACTTATTCCATAAATGAATATGGAGTGTAAATAGGTAACATATTGACAATATTCATGATATGATATTTTTGATTATTTGAAGTTCTTCTTCTAATTCGGTACAGGCCTGTAAACAAACTTCTTCAAGTTGTTGTACTAAGTCATGTATTTCTTCATTTTTTTCTTGTGCTGTAGCAAATTCCTGAATTCTTTTCGCCATGTTTTCAAAATCAGGACTGATTCCCATTATTGAAAAAGACGGAATCATTTTATGTGCCGCGGAACCTAATAATTGCCAATTTTGCTCCTCTAAGCTTTGTCTTATCGTACTAATTAAAGGAGGGGTTTGTGCTAGATATAGCGAAATCATTTCCATCATTAATTTTGGATTAGATTTTGTTCTTTGATTTAAATAAACCAAGTCAATGCATCTTAGTTTTTTCTTTGTATTTTGTTCTTCTTCCAAAATTTCATTAACTTCTGTACGCTTAGGTTTCGTTAAGATGTTTACTATTTTACTATATAATAGTTTCTCATCAACTGGTTTTGCAAGGTAATCATTCATTCCCACTGCTTTACATTTAGCTAAATCAACGGTAGTGACATCAGCCGTTAAAGCAATAATGGGGATTTTTGAATTCATAGTCTTCCGAATGTATTCTGTAGCTTCAAATCCATTCATTTCTGGCATTTGCAAGTCCATCAGAATGATATCATACTCTTTTTCTTTAAGTTTTTCAATAGCTATTTTACCATTTTCAGCAATGTCACGTTCAAATCCAAAATCATCTAATAGTGTTTTCATGAGTAATTGGTTGAGAGCAATATCTTCAACCACTAATATTTTTATATTTTTCATTTCTGAATCTAACTCCATCAACTCATTTTCCAATTCTGCGCCGGCATTTGTTTTTTGAAAAGGTAATGTGAAACTAAATGTTGAACCCTCGTTAATAGTGCTTTTCACACAAATACTACCTCCTTGTGGCTCAATTAATTGTTTTGCAATAGCAAGACCTAGTCCAGTTCCTCCATACAATCTTGAAGTTTCGCTGGTTGCCTGTTGAAAATTTTCAAATATGGTTGCAATTTTTTCATTGGAGATACCAATTCCGGTATCGGTTACAGCAAATTTGAGAATTACTGTATCATCCTCTTCATGTAATAAATCAACGCTCACCGTAATTTTTCCTTTTGATGTAAATTTTACTGCATTGCTTACCAAGTTTAAAATAATTTGGTGTAAACGAACAGGGTCACCCACAAGTACTTTAGGAATTTTACTATCGTATTCCTTAACTAATTTTAAGTTTTTTTCCTGAATTTTTGTTTCAAATAAATGAAGCATAGCTGAAATGGAAGAATTCATTTTGAAAGGTGTTTTCTCGAATGTCATCTTACCCGCATCTACTTTTGCTAAATCTAGAATATCGTTAATGAGTACGATTAATGCATCGCCACTCATTTTTATTGCGTTTAAATATTCTTTTTGTTTAACTGTCAAATCTGTTCTCATTACCACTTTTGTAAATCCGATGATTGCATTCATCGGTGTACGAATTTCATGGCTCATATTTGATAAGAATTGCTGTTTTGTTTTTACGGCATTTTCTGCATTTATTTTTGCTTCTTCTGCAATTTCTGTAGCTAATTCAGCAAAAATTTTAGCCTCAATTAATTCAGTGGCAATTCTTTTTTGCTCTGTAACATCTCTGGCAACAATTACTACTCCCGACACTTCTTCTCTATCATCTTTATATACTGATCCATTAAATAATACATCAATCAGCTTGCCTTTTTTATGACGAAGTATTAGTGGAGAATCAATAACAGATCCTTTTTCGAATACTTTTTGGTATACCTCACGAGCCTTTTGTGGTTCAGTGAAATAATCAAAAAAATCGGTTCCAATTAATTTTTTGCGTGATATACCGGTTACTTTTACCGATGCATTATTCATATCGGTTATTTTCCCTTCGGGGCTAATTGCAAATAATGGGTCATGACTTGCTTCAATAAGACTAAGTGAATATTCAGAAAGTAATTTTTGGGCGGTAAGATCGGTGTTAAGCCTTTTCAGTTGTTCTGCCTGAACTAATAATTCCTGGTTTTTTTTATGCAAATCGACAAAAACAGCCACTTTTGCTTTTAATATTTCCGGAGAAAGCGGTTTTATCATATAATCAACAGCACCAGCCTGGTAGCCTTTGAAAATTTGTTGGGAATTATCCATACTGGCCGTTAAAAAAATAATAGGTACATGTTTAAGTTTTTCGATTTGGCGAATTAGTTCTACGGTTTCAAATCCATCCATCATCGGCATCTGCACATCTATCAATATGATGGCAAAATCTTGTTGATGAAGAAGAATTTTTAAGGCTTCATTACCGGAATTTGCTTTTACGCATAAATAATTTTCATTGGAAAGAATTACTTCTAACGCAAACAAATTTTCGGGAAGATCATCGACCAATAAAATTTTAACAGGGCTATTTATTTTCATTTTCAATTGTAAAATAAAAGTTTGAATGTTGAAATAGCAACAAACAAGTTTAAATTAATGACATTGGGTATACCACCTAGCAATGACGTTCTATTATTTACTTAACCATACGCGCATCAATGATAATAATCGTTCTACATCAATAGGCTTTGTGATATAATCGTTGGCACCAGCATCAATACATTTTTGTTTATCATCTTTCATGGCTTTTGCGGTGAGCGCAATTACAGGTAAGTTTCTGAATTTTATCTGAGCACGAATCCGTTTCATTGCTTCATAACCATCCATTTCGGGCATCATAATATCCATTAATACCATATCAATGTCAGTATGTTTATCTAACATTTCTAATGCATTTTTTCCATTCTCGGATTTTATGACTTCAATTCCGCGCTCTTGTAATATTTTGGATAATGCAAAAACATTACGCATATCGTCATCTACCAATAATATTTTTTTTGAATGAAATATTGCTTCTCTATCATGCAAACTATTAATAATCATTTGTTTCGATTTCGGTAAATTACTTATTGTTCGGTGAAGGAAAAGAGCGGTTTCATCCAGTAATCGTTCTTCGGATTTTATACCTTTTATGATAATACTTTCTGCATATTTGTGCAGCAGATTATTTTCTTCTTTTGTAAGTTCTTTACCGGTGTAAATGATAATAGGGGGCATGTTATGGCCTTTTATATCCTCTAGTTTATGGATAAGGTCAAAGCCACTCATGTCAGGCAAGCCAATGTCCAGTATGATACAATCAATGTGATTCTGTTCATACAATTCCAATGCTTCTTTACCAGTTGCTGCTTCTAAACATTTTACATCACCATTGCCAATGAGAATTTTCATTGCTTTTCTGGAATTTTCATTGTCTTCTATAATAAGCAGGTTTTTTATTTTTCTATTTACAAAATTTTCAATTCGGTTAAAAGCTTCTTCCAGAGCATCTTTTGATATCGGTTTCATCAGGTATTCTACCGCACCTTCTCTGATAGGTTCCAGCGAACGGTCATTTGCCGAAATAATATGAACCGGTATATGCCTTACGGAAGGATTTACTTTTAATTCATGCAATACTTGTTTTCCTTTGATTCCTGGCAAACCCATATCGAGAATGATTGCTTGGGGTTTGTATTTTGAAGCAAGCAATAGACCATCTTCTCCAGTTGCTGCCGATAAACATTTGAATCCTTTTATATTGGCTTGCTTTAGAAGTATAGCAGCAAAATTTCTATCATCTTCAATAATGAGTACTACTTTATCATCTGTACTTATAGAATCTCTATCATCTTCTATGGTGGGATAATTTAGATAGTTAGCCTCATTCTCGGAACGTGGTGTATATAAAACAGGTTTCAATGAAATTGTACTGATAGGCTCTTGTTCAGGGTGTATTTCCAGCGGAATAATGAGTGAAAAAGTTGACCCTTGGTTTAGTTTACTACTCAACTTAATTTCTGCTTCTAATAATTTGGCTAGTTCCCGTGAAATAGAAAGCCCTAATCCCGTACCGCCATACTTTCTGGAAGTACCGCCTTCGGCTTGTTGAAAAGCTTCAAATATGGCTGTTTGTTTATCTACTGATATTCCAATACCTGTATCAGTAACAGAAATGTTCAAAGTAGTTTCTGTATTTGGAGTAATGCTTATAGTTACACTTCCTTTGTCGGTGAATTTTATGGCATTGGATATTAGGTTTTTCAATATCTGATTCAAACGTTGTAAATCGGTATAAATGGATTCCGGTAAAGCTGTTGCTAATTTGCAAACAACATTTAATCCTTTCTGTTCCGCCTGATGTCTAAAATCGCGAAGGAGATCATCTGTAAAAAATTTCAGTGATACTTTTTCAATGTTTATAGACATTTTTCCTGCTTCAATTTTAGAGAGATCCAGCACTTCATTAATTAATACAAGAAGGTCATGCCCGCTTTTATAAATTATTTCTGCACTTTCAACTTGAATATCATCCAGGTTTTTCTTTCTGTTTTCTGATAAATCTTTGGATAGAATAAGCAAACTATTAAGAGGCGTTCTTAATTCATGCGACATATTTGCAAGAAATTCCGATTTATACTTGCTACTAATTTCAAGCTGTTTTGTTTTTTGTTCAATGTCGTTTTTCGAAGCTTCAACTTCTTTGTTTTTCTCTTCTAATGATTGAGTTTGCTCTTCCAATTCTTCATTGGTCATTTGTAACTCTTCCTGCTGTTGTTTAAGATCTTGCGCCTGTTGTTCTAATTCTTCATTCAGTTGTCTGAGCTCTTCCTGCTGTATTTGAAGTTCTTCAGCTTGATTCGAAAGCTCTTTGTTTGCAAAACTTAACTCTACAGCTCTTTTTTCTTTCTCATCATTTTGATAGGCAAGTTCTTTGTTGGCAATTCCTAACTCTGCTGCTCTTTTTTCTTTCTCATCATTTTGATAGGCAAGTTCTTTGTTGGCAATCCCCAATTCTGCAGCTCTTTTTTCTTTCTCGTCATTTTGATAAGCAAGTTCTTTGTTGGCAATTCCTAACTCTGCTGCCCTTTTTTCTTTCTCATCATTTTGATAGGCTAGTTCTTTGTTGGCAATCCCTAATTCTGCTGCTCTTTTTTCTTTCTCATCATTCTGATAGGCAAGTTCTTTATTAGCAATTCCTAACTCTGCTGCTCTTTTTTCTTTCTCGTCATTTTGATAGGCAAGTTCTTTATTAGCAATTCCTAATTCTGCTGCCCGTTTTTCTTTCTCATCATTTTGATAGGCAAGTTCTTTGTTAGCAATGGCTAACTCTGCGGCTCTTTTTTCTTTTTCTTCTGCTTGTTGAACCGTATTTACGCTGATAGCTATACTGTTCATGGAAACACTGATGAATTCCTTCTCAGTTTCATTGAAATCAGTAAGCTTGCCTATTTCTATTACGCCAATCGTTTTACCCTCAAGCGAAAAAGGTGTAATGAGCAAATTTTTTGGTTTTGCATTCAAAACGGCTGAAGTGATGCGTATTTGATCTTCGGATATATCGGTTAAAGAAATTTGTTTCTGTTCCCAAGCGGCCTGACCAATTAATCCTTCATTTAATTTAAAATTTTCTTTAGTGTCTTTAGCAGACGAAAAGGCAAATTTACCACTGAGTATCAGGGTATTTTCTGTGTCATTTAATAGGTAAACAGCTCCTATATTGGCTTTCAGGTAAGTACACAAAAAACTAATGGTATTGTTTGCCAACTGTGTTATACTTTGGTCTCCTATTAATTTTTCATTAAGTTCCGAGTTGCCTGTAAGCAACCAGTTTTTGTTGGCATTTTCTGACTCGGAACTTTTAAGAGCTTTTAAATTTTCAGCAACTATAGTGTATACAACGATAAGAATCATAACAATGATTAACAATAAAACAGCAAAAACAATATTGAACTTGCTGGCATCGTTTTCACTGATTTGTATTCTTTCGGCAAGTAAAGTTAGCTCTGATTCCTGCGCTTTATCAATTGTTTTTCTTATATCATTTTGTAATTGTTTTCCTTCCCCTGAAGCAACAAATTCTCTGGCTTTTTCAAAATCCTTTTTGCGAAGGACAATGCATTTGTTTAAATTATCAAAACGCATTTTGAGCTGTTTCGCAAGTTCCTCAATGTTCTTTTGCTGATTGGGATTGTCTTTTGTTAATTCCTTTACCTTATCAAGTTGCTCGATTGCTTTTATATTAGCAGATGCAAAAGGTTTCAAAAAATCATCATCACCCGTAATGACATAACCTCGTACGCCTGTTTCTGCATCAATGGTAGACATCAGTATTTGTTCGAATTCATATAATACCTTATTGGAATTATTTACTAAGGCATTTGAAGCGACAAATTTTTCACTGTTTTTAAAAGAGAAAATCGCAACTCCTAAAAGTACAAAAGCACAAGCAATAAATCCTAATACTATTTTTCTGCCAAGGGTCATATTCATTTTGTCATTTATAAAGTTCATCCCGATTATTCTTTTTGTTGATCAATTTTTATTAGCAATTCAACTATATTCTCTAATGATAAAATATAATCAGGTACTATCGCAGCAATTGCTGAGTTTGGCATATATGCGGATTCTGCTGTTTTTGGGTCTTGAATAATAGCTAGACCCCCACATTCTTTTATTCGTTTTATACCTTTTGTCCCATCATGATTAGATCCTGTAAGCACAATTCCAATTAATTTATTTTTATAGGCTTCGGCCGCCGATTCAAACAATACATCAATTGATGGTCTTGCAAAACTTACGCGTTCATGTATGGTAAGGGAAAAGGTTTTATCCTTTTCGATTAGCAAATGATAATTAGGCGGAGCAATATAAATTTTGCCTTTTTCAATTTTCTCTTTTTCATCGGCTTCTTTTATATCAAGATGACTTTTTTTATTTAAAAGTTTTATCCATTCGCTATCGGAATGAACTCCTACATGTTGGACTATGATAATTGGTATATTGAAATCTATCGGCAAGGCTGAGAATATAATTTTCAAAGCATTCATGCCGCCGGAAGAAACCCCTATTACTATTGCTTCATAATGCATTTTTAATATTTCTTTTTAAATATTCGTTGTTTTGCTTCCAACTCAATGTATTCCTCATGCAATTCGGTAAATCGTAAACTTTCTTTGGATCCCAAACATAAAACGCCTCCATTAATGAGACTATTGTAAAAAAGAGTCTGGACTTTATTTTGCAAATTTTTATCAAAATAAATCAGCACATTTCGGCATAATATCAAGTTTACTTCAGCAAATACACTATCGGTTACTAAATTATGATTGGCCCAAACAATATTTTTTTTCAAGGATTGATTCATAATGACATTATCATAATTAGAAGTATAATAACTGGAAAAAGATTCTTTTCCTCCCGACAATTGATAATTTGTAGTGTATTCTTTTATCATTTTGTTCGAAAAAATTCCATCTTTTGCACGGTTTAAAGCCATCTGGTTAAAATCAGTAGCATAAATAGTGGTTCTGTCATACAAGCCTTCTTCTTGCAAAAGGATAGCCATAGAATAGGCTTCTTCTCCTGTTGCACAGCCAGCATGCCATATTTTTATAAAGGGATACGTTTTTAAAATAGGGATAACCTTTTCCCGTAATGCCCTATAAAAAGTAGGGTCACGAAACATTTCGGTTACTGTTATTGATAAATCTTGTAAAAGTTCGGAAGCAAACGGTTCATCATTCAAAACCTTGGATTGCATTTGAGAAACATCTTCGAATCCCGATACCGCCATTCTATTCATAACCCTACGCCTGATATGGGCTTGGGAATACTCTCTGAAATCATAACCATATTTTCGATAGATAGCTTCCAATAACAATGAAATTTCCAGATCTGATGTTTCTTTATACCGCATTTTTTTATAATAAATTTGGTAAATTTAACCAAATTAGGAGTGATTAATAGTATCTATTGATGAAATTTAAACAAAGTAATTATGTAAATGGATTACATGCGATCCATATACCAACTTAATTCTTTTTCCATTTTTTGGTATTTAAAAATGGTAGTGATTATTTTTTGCAGGCGAACAAATGCAGTTTCACTTTTCACAACGTAATCAAATGCCTTGTGATGCATACAGTTTATGGCCACTTCAATTTTATCTTGCGAAGATAACATTACTACTGGAATTTGTGGATTGAATTCTTTTATTTTATCCAAAGTTTCAAGACCGTTCATGGCATTTTCTACAATACCATCAAGTTGATAGTCTAATATTACTACATCTGGATTATGAGATAAGTTTTCAATACAGAGTTCCCCAGTTGGATAGGTTTCTATTTCAAAATCCCCATTTTCCATGAATTCAATTTCTAAAGATTTTAAAAATAAGGCATCATCATCTACCAGGAAAATTTTTATTTTTGTTTCGTTTTTTATCATTATGTGTTTTTAATTATGTTAAGTTCTTCTTCTAATTCGTAGCAGGCTTGTAAACAAACTTCTTCAAGTTGGAGAACCAAGTTATGTATTTCCTCTGATTTTTCTTGTGCACTTGCAAATTCCTGGATTTTTTTTGCCATGTTTTCAAAATTTGGACTGATTCCCATTATTGAAAAAGACGGAATCATTTTATGTGCCGCGGCACCTAATAAACACCAATTTTGATCTGCTAAACTTTGTTTAATTGTGTCAATTAAAGGTGGGATTTGTGCTAAATATAGTGAAATCATTTCCATCATTAAAGCTGGATTAGATTTTGTTCTTTGATTTAAGTACACCAGATCAATACATTTTATTTTTTTCTTAGTATTATCTTTTTCTTCCAATTTCTCTTCTAATTTTTCATTAAGTTTTGCACTAAGTTTTTCAAGTTTTGGTTTCTTTAAGATACCAACTATCTTACTATACAATAGTTTTTCATCAATGGGTTTTGCAAGGTAATCATCCATTCCCACTGCCTTACATTTTGCTAAATCAACAGTAGTGACATCAGCAGTTAAAGCAATAATTGGGATTTTAGATTTCATTGTTTTACGTATGTATTCTGTGGCTTCAAATCCATTCATTTCTGGCATTTGTAAATCCATCAGAATGATATCGTAATCCTTTTCTTTTAGTTTTTCTATGGCTATTTTCCCGTTTTCGGCAATATCACGATCAAAACCAAATTCATCCAATAGTGTTTTCATTAATAATTGATTGAGAGCAATATCTTCAACCACTAACACTTTTATGTTCTTTATTTCGGTATCTAATTCCATCAGCTCATTTTCTAATTCAGCATTAGCATTTGTTTTTTGGAAACTTAAGGTAAAACTAAATGTGGAACCCTCATTAACGTTGCTTTTTACACGAATACTGCCTCCTTGTGGTTCAACTAATTGTTTTACAATAGCCAGACCTAATCCTGTTCCTCCATATAATCTTGAAGTTCCACTGGAGGCCTGTTGAAAATTATCAAATATTGTTTCTATTTTTTCCTCGGGAATACCAATTCCTGTATCAGCTATGGCAAATTCGATAACTACTTCATCTTCATCTTCATCTTCATGTAATAAATGAACACCTACCGTAATTTTTCCCTTTGTAGTAAATTTTACGGCATTACTCACTAAGTTTAAAATAATTTGGTGCAAACGAACCGGATCACCCACAAGAACATTAGGGATTTTATTGTCATATTCCGTAACCAACTGTAGGTTTTTTTCTTGAATTTTTGTTTCAAATAAATGAAGCATAGCTGAAATGGAAGATTGCATTTTGAAAGGTGATTTTTCAAATGTCATTTTGCCTGCATCTACTTTTGCTAAATCAAGTATGTCGTTAATGAGCACGATTAATGCATCACCACTCATTTTTATTGCATTTAAATATTCTTTTTGTTTCGTTGATAAATCTGTTTTTAATATTACTTTTGTAAATCCAATAATCGCATTCATCGGGGTGCGAATTTCATGACTCATATTGGATAAAAATTGCTGTTTTGCCTTTACTGCATTCTCAGCTATAATAGTGGCACTTTCAGCATTTATTTTTGCTTCTTCAGCAATTTCGGTGGCTAACTCAGCAAATACTCTAGCCTCGACCAATTCAGTGGCAATTCTTTTTTGATCCGTTACATCTCTGGCAACTATCACTACACCAAGTACGTTTCCTCTATCATCTTTATAAACGGAACCATTGAACAATACATCCGTTAGTTTCCCGTCTTTATGGCGAAGTGTAAGTGGAGAATCAGCAACTGAACCTTCAGCAAATACTTCTTGATAAACCTCACGTGCTTTTTGTGGTTCAGTAAAATAATCAAAAAAGTCAGAACCAATCAATATTTTACGATTGATACCTGTAATATTTACCAAAGCCTCATTCATGTCGGTAATTTTTCCTTTGGTATTTATAGTGACCAAAGGATCCAGGCTTGCTTCAATTAAACTAAGAGAATATTGAGAAGCTAATTTTGCTGCGTAGCTTAATTCTTCAAGTTCTTTATTTGCAATTTCCCGTTTAATTTTTTCTTTATTTTGAAAGAGAAGTTCTTTGTTGGCAATGATTAATTCGTCAGCTCGTTTTTCTTTCTCATTGTTTTGAAAAGCAAGTTCTTTATTGGCAATGACTAACTCGGCAGCCCGTTTTTCTTTTTCATCATTTTGAAACAGAAGTTCTTTGTTGGCAATTATTAATTCGTTAGCTCGTTTCTCTTTTTCATCGTTTTGAAAAGCAAGTTCTTTGTTAGCAATAGCTAATTCAGCTGCTCGTTTTTCTTTTTCATCATTTTGAAATAAAAGCTCTTTGTTGGCAACGATTAATTCGTTAGCACGTTTTTCTTTTTCATCGTTTTGAAAAGCAAGCTCCTTGTTCGCTATTGCTAATTCCGCAGCGCGCTTTTCTTTCTCATTGTTTTGAAATAATAACTCATGATTTGCAATGATTAGTTCAGCAGCGCGTTTTTCTTTTTCTCTGTTTTGAAAAGCAAGCTCTTTATTGGCAATTTGTAAATCTAATGCCCATTTTTGTCCGGCGATATTTCTTGCAACAATAACTACACCTAATACATTTCCCTGATTGTCTTTATAAACGGAACCGTTGAATAATACATCGGTCAATTTTCCATTTTTATGTCTAAGTGTAAGCGGAGAATCAGCTACAGAGCCTTTTTCAAATACTTCCTGATAGACTTTGCAAGCTTTTTGTTTTTCGGTAAAATAATCGAAGAAATCAGAACCGGTAAGTTCTTTTCGGGAGATACCCGTAATATTCACTAACGCCTCATTCATATCAGTAACCTTACCTTCGGTATTTATGGTAACCAATGGATCAAGACTTGCTTCAATCAGACTTAGTGGATATTGAGAAGCTAATTTTTCAGCAGTTATATCCCTTGCTGCTGCAAAAATTCCAAGGACATTTCCTCCTTCATCTTTATAAACAGAAGCATTATATAACACATCGGTTAATTTTCCGTTTTTATGTTTTATCGTCAGCGGATAATCTGCAATAAATCCTTTTTCAAAAACTTGCTGGCACCCTTTTTTTGCTTTCTTTTCCTCAGTAAAATAATCAGAAAAGTCAGTGCCTATTAATGCTTCTCGTGAAACTCCAGTAAATTTTATTGAAGCCTCATTAACATCAGTAATTTTCCCTTCGGAACTAATAGTAACGAAAGGACCAAAATTGGCTTCAATTAAATTTCTGTTATATTGAGATTTGTGCATACTCGTACTTTACAATTTATTCATTTACATTTCCAATTTCTTCAATTGGATTTCGTCTTTTATCTTTCAATTGTTTAAAATGAGAAGGGGAGAGTCCCGTAACTTTTTTAAACTGACTGGAGAGATGAGCGACACTGCTATAATTCATTTTCCATGCGATTTCAGTAATATTCAATTCGCCGTAAATAATTAATTCTTTTATTCGTTCCGTTTTATGGGAGATGATAAATTGCTCGATTGTTGTTCCTTGCACTTCCGAAAATAAGTTGGACAAGTATGTATAATCGTGGTTTAATTTCTCACTTAGATAATCAGAAAAATTTACTTTTATATTTTCAGTGGAATGATGGACCATTTCAATAATCACATTTTTTATTTTTTCAATAAGCATGGCCTTCTTATCATCCATTAATTCAAGTCCCGAATCCAATAGTGACAATTTAAGTTTACCCCGTTGATCCATAGAAATATTTTCCATAATTTCAACTTCGCCTAAATCAACAACAATGAAGTGTAGTCCAAGTTTTTTTAATTCCTCTTTTACCGCCATTTTACAGCGATTACTTACCATGTATTTGATATATAGTTTCAAATTATTTTTTTTAAAAGATTATGTAAAAATCGAATAAAAGCAATTAAAAGGACTTATATAACTTTCAAAAAAAGTTGTATAATTCACACATTATTAATTTCAATGTATTCTTAATAATGGAGTGTTCTGAAAAAAAAAGAGAAATTAAATGCAGCTTGTTTTTAAGACAGATACACTCGGTTACTATTTTTTATAGTATAAATTTACGAATAAACTCCGAAAAAGAGAAGCTGTTTTAGCATTTAATAAAAGTAGTACTGTTGTGAAATAGTACTGTTCTTGAAATAATCGCAAAGAAATTGACGCCCAAGATTTATCTGAATTATGAATCTTTTGGGTAGAAAAGCAGGAGGAATTATTTCCGATAATTAGTTTTTGGTCTGAATTCCTATTAGTATAAAGCTGTTATTTCTGCTGCCGTAGCATAATTTTTTTTATCAGAAGTTGTCGAAAAGTATGTTTTTCTATTAACAGCAGTAAAATTGCCTGTTTGACTATTAAATTTACTGGCATTCCCTTTTATATTAAAACGAATAGATTGAATATCAGTAGTTTTTATTTTATTCATTTCTAAAGCAGAAAATGAGTAATACGATACAATTTGATTTTCTGTATTCTCCCGAATTCCTTTGTCAGAACATATAATAACCATATTGTCAGTTAGATAAACATAAACTATTCCTGCGATATTGAATGCCGGGTTTGTAGTTTCAATGGTTATTTTAAGGATTTCTCCTTTTTCTGTTTTTGCAATTTGAATAGCTGCAGCTCCAGTCAAAGCATAGTTTTCACAAATAAAATTCCAAGAATTCGTAGCTCGATAGGATTTGGAACCTTTAAAACTCAATAATTCCTGACTTGTTGCAGAAATGGTTGCGATAAATAATAAAAAAAGCAGGACTTTTTGATTCATGAATTTCGTTCTATTACTTAAAGTTATTTGTTTTGAAAAGCATCTACCCAATCCAGTGATTTAATAGCCGAAACTTTGTTTTCTTGATTGATTGAAACGCGGAGTTCTTTGTTGGCAACTTTCTTTGTATACAATGCTTTATACCGATAAACAGTAATTTTATCGGTATTATTTTTGTAGATTTCAACTAACTGTAAGTCTTTAAAAGTCCCGTAATATTGACGGAATTTGGTGCAAGTTTTTGTCAATCGTTCTTCGGTTGTATTTTTAATTACCGAAGTTGTTGCTTCACTTTGGTTAAAAGGTTTAAACTTGGAAGTGTTACACGTCATTAAAACTCTTTTTCCTAATTCATAAGCTTTATCTTTTTGAGATGCACTGACTTCAGAAAATGTTAGTTTGATTATCTTAGCTTCTTCAGGAACAGGAGCAACAACGTTTTTAGATTTACAACCAATGAGTAAAATGATGCTTAGAATGAGAATTATCTTTTTCATGATTTATGTAATTTTTAATAATAAATTCGGATCTGGACAGTTTTCTAAATAATAATCCAAATCACTTTTACTGCAAACTCCCGGATAATCTCCAAAATTATCTCCTATGTTTTTTATAATTTGAAAGTGTAAATGAGGTGAATAATCCCCATTAATTACGAAATTACCCAAAGTCGCTATTTGTTGCCCTTTTTCAACAAAATCCCCAATTTTAATTTCAGTAATACTTTCTAACGAAAGATGACCATATAGTGTGTAAAAAATCTGATTTTCTATTTTGTGTTCTAAAATAATTGTTGGACCATAATCTCCTAGACCAACATTGTATTTAAAACTATGAATAGTTCCATCAAGCGCAGCTAATACATGAGTCCCTGCTTTTACCCATAGATCTAATCCTAAGTGAATATTTCTTTCTTCCGTTTTTGAATCATTAAAAACGGCACTCCTTTTGTACAAATTACGTTCTTCATTATATCCTCCAAAAGCGACTTTGGCTTTGCTTGTTGTTAAATAATTTTCAATGTATTTTTCGAAATTAATTGAATTGCTAATGTCTAATTTTAATAATTCATGATTAAAAATTGATAAATCTAAAGATATATAGTTTTTATAATCAATAGAATCATCTATCACTTTGACATTTTGTATGCTTTTTAAAATAGTTTCCAAAGCGTTCATTTTTATTATTTTTTATTAAAGTTTAAATTTAAAATAAAAAATGCCAACATAAATAATTTATGTTGGCATTATAACTTTTAATTAAGAGAATAATTGAGTGTTATTTTTTAATCTCAATTTTTGCTTCTCCACCGGAAACATTAACACTAGTTTTAGTAGCTCCATCTTTAGTTGTTACATTTACACCATCAGTGCCTACTTTTATGGAGGTACTATCTTTCACTTCTCCAGAAACTACAGGAGTGGAAGTTGTTGTTGCGTTTGAAGTTTCCACTTGCGGAGGAAAAGGTTTATCTTCTTTTTTCTTGCAGGAAACAATTGCAAGGATTGATAATATTCCTAGAAATAGTGTTGCTTTTTTCATCTTATTTTTTATTAGGGTTACTTAATATGAATTCACAATTTACTATTTTAATTTTTAAAATAAACTATTAGTTAAAACAAAAAAATCCCAACCTTATTTAGATTGGAATTCAATTTGTAAATAATTATATTTTAATACAAACTTGGATATTTAACTGGATTTACTTCATTCATCATTCCATATACTTTTTCAAATATATCTTCGGTAGAGGGTTTAGAGAAATAATCACCGTCTGTTCCATAAGCAGCTCGGTGTGCTTTTGCAGTTAAAGTCTGAGGTTTGCTGTCTAAATAATTATAAGCATCTTGTTGCTCTATAATTTGTTGTAAAATATAGGCTGAAGCACCACCGGGAACATCTTCGTCTATTACTAAAAGACGATTTGTTTTGGCAATACTTTTTACAACATCTTGTTTGACATCAAAAGGCAATAAAGATTGTAAATCGATAATCTCGCAATCAATACCTACTTCGAGTAATTCTTTGGCTGCTTGTTGTATTAATCTTAAAGTGGAACCATAAGAAACTAGTGTAATATCTGTGCCTTCTTTCAACGTTTCCACAACTCCAATTGGGGTTTTGAATTCACCATAATTCAACGGCATTTTTTCTTTTAATCGGTACCCATTCAAACATTCGATTACTAATGCAGGCTCATCACATTCCAATAAACTGTTATAAAAACCAGCTGCCTGAGTCATGTTTCTAGGAACCAAAACGTGAATTCCTCTTATCGCATTTATAATCATTCCCATAGGGGAACCAGAATGCCAGATTCCTTCCAGTCGATGACCACGTGTTCTTATGATAAGTGGCGCTTTTTGCTTTCCTACCGTACGGTATCGCAATGTTGCTAAATCATCACTCATGATTTGAATAGCGTATAATAAATAATCTAAATATTGAATTTCGGCAATAGGGCGCAACCCTCTTAATGCCATACCAATACCTTGACCAATTATAGTTGCTTCACGAATTCCAACATCAGCAACACGGAGTTCTCCGTATTTTTCCTGCATTCCTTCTAAGCCTTGGTTTACATCACCAATATTCCCGGCATCTTCACCAAAAATTAATGTTTCAGGATATTTTGTAAAAATGGCATCAAAGTTATCACGCAAAATCATGCGACCATCCGTATCTTCTTGTGCATTTTCTGAATATTCAGGTAAAATTTTTTCTACAGAAAATACATTTAAATCCGTCTCCGAGAATAAGTTGCTGCTGAATTTTTGTTGGGTTTTATTAGTGTACGAAGTGATCCAAAGAGACAATTCCTCTTTACCTGTTTCGTTCATTATTAAACGCAGTACTTTTCGAGCAGTTACAAGAATCTCCTTTTTTAAAGGCGATTTTATACTGTTTAAATCAGAAATCAATTTTAGTATTCGTCCTTTATTTTGACTTGTTTCTGCTATTTTTTGCAATATAGAAACCAGCTCTTTTTGTTCTTCAACAATGGGTTCAATGAAAGCATTCCATGCTGCTTTTTTAGCTTCAAAAACGTCTTTTTTAGCTTGTAAATCAATTGCTTCAATTTCTTCTGGAGAGGCAACACTGATGGCAATCATCCATAGTTTCATTTGACGAAGGCAATCAAAATCTTTTTCCCATGCCAATCGATTCGAGTCTTTATATCTCTCGTGCGATCCTGAACTGGAATGTCCTTGTGGCTGAGTCAATTCGTTTACGTGAATGAGAACCGGAATGTGTTTTTCACGAGCAATAGTGGCTGCTTTTTCATAAGTAGCAACTAAGTCAGCGTAATCCCAACCTTTTACTTTTAATATTTCGAAACCATTCGTATTATTTTCTCGCTGATATCCTTTTAAAATTTCAGAAATACTTTCTTTGGTTGTTTGATGTCTTGCATGAACTGAAATTCCATACTCATCATCCCAAACACTCATGACCATAGGTACTTGTAAAACCCCGGCCGCATTTATAGTCTCAAAGAATAATCCTTCAGAGGTACTTGCATTTCCTATTGTTCCCCAAGCAATTTCATTACCATCTACCGAAAAATTCGCGGCATTGGTAATTCCTGAAACCTGACGGTATATTTTTGATGCTTGCGCTAATCCTAATAATCGGGGCATTTGTGCTGCGGTAGGAGAGATGTCAGCACTTGAATTTTTTTGTTTGGTTAAATCTTTCCAAGATCCATCTTCATTCAAACTATGTGTTGCAAAATGTCCACCCATTTGTCTTCCTGCAGACATTGGCTCTTGTTCAATATCCGTATGTCCGTATAAACCTGCAAAAAATTGTTGTATGGTTAATTCACCAATGGCCATCATAAAAGTTTGATCGCGATAATAGCCGGAACGGAAATCGCCGTTTTTAAAAGCTTTTGCCATAGCTAACTGTGGCACTTCTTTACCGTCACCAAATATTCCAAATTTAGCCTTTCCTGTCAATACTTCTTTGCGTCCCAGCAGGCTGCATTCCCTGCTTACAGTAGCTATTTTATAGTCACTTAATACTTCAGTTTTGAAATCTTCAAATGTCAGGGTAGTATTGATTTTTTCTTTTATCATAATTGAAAGAATAACTTTGTGCTGCAAATTTAATTAAAAACTAGCTATTTTCATAATTCCTTAAAAGAAATATAATTTAATTATTAGTAGTCAATTTGAATTTAGCATATGTATTATTTTTATATACGCACTAAAATAGTTATTTTTTAAAGAATAGTGTAATTTAATCTAGTTTTTATCTTAGATTAGAACCATTTTCGATTAAAAAGATTGATTAATGTTTTTGGAGAGAATGTAACTATAAATCGGATTTTTTCGTTGTAGTTATTTTGTGCTATTTCCCATCCATTGTTGGAATAAATTGGAAAATACAATTCGAAATAGTCCGTTACCAGATTCAGACGAATTCCACTATCATATACGAATCTCGCATTTTGGGCTCTATTTTTAATAAGACCAATGTCGCCATATACTTCCATCCAATTCCAAATATTAAAACTTCCGTTTAAGGTTGTAATCCATTGATTGGCAAATGGGGTTTCCAACTTTGATTTGATACCACCTTCCGCTAATATAAATTGCTGGCTATATAAACCTTTACTTTCGGATCTACCATAATAATTATAATCAAATAGATAATCGGTTGGACGGTCTAATGCAAAACTAAAAAAATCTGAAGCGGTGGAGTTGTATAAAAAACTACCGGCATACAATCGTAAGTTAATCTGAAGATTATTTTCAAATAATTTTCGATATTCTATTTCACTCGCAATTTTCCCAAATTTACCAGACAGTTGTAGATCAGACATGAAACTAAAATGATTAGTAACCTCCGTTCTTGTATTGAAGTATTTTGCATCAAAAACCGAGTAATTTTCCGCCGAATTATCAATAACAAAAGCACTCTTTTCTCTATTCACCAATACTTGACGAAGCATTATAAGCTGTTTTCTATTGTCTCTAAAGTTTTCTTCCCGGATTCGCAATTGAACCATAGGATTTATTCTAAGATAGGATGCATCCGGCGCATAATGAAAATAGGAGCCAGATACAGAATATCTCACGTTATAAAGCGTGCCGTTTCTATAATTTTGATTTGCTGAAAAAGCTGCGGAACCAGACAAATTATCCGTTTTTGTAGAATAAGCGGGATTGATATCAAATATAAAAGGTTTGTCCAAAATAGTTTTGTTATGAAGCCTTAATCCCGGACTCAGTCCATCATAATAATTGTAGGTAAGCGTTGGAACATAAAGGACTTGATTATAATACGGATCTTCTAAATCCTTCATAAAGACAAATTTTACAGGACGATTATTCGGAAAAAAACCCTCTAATTTTTTCCAGTTATTTCTTAAATTGTATTCTGGAACTTCATTATTGTAATTCAAAACGATTTTATCGGCATTTTTTCTTTCAATGGTAAAAGTGCTGTCCGTTTCATTGGCATCAAGCCATTTTTTAAAAACTATTTCTCCTTTTTTTATACCATAAACAGGAACCGGAACCAGAACATTGGTTTTGTTTTTTACTGAAAAAGTAATGCTGTCTTTGGTTTTTGAGACGTCAATAAATTTATAATCAATTATTTCACGAGAACCAATTATGGTTTTAAAAAACCAGTTGATATCTTTATCAGCATTTGATTTTAGTATCGTTTCAAAATCAGTTCTTGAAACTTGTTTTTCCTTGTTTTCAACATAGAATTGACGAATGCTACTGTTTAGTTCATCATGCTCCAGATAATCGTCCAGATATCTAAAACTTAATCCGGCGCGGTATTTACTGGCAATTTGTTCGTTGAATTTTATTAAACTATTTTTTGGATCACCAAGTGGCTGGTCCAAGTTCTTTCTGGCCATAAGCATATAAAAATAGCTGTATTGCTCATTAAAACTTAAATTGGTTAAATTATAGCTTTTCAATAATCGAAGTTTAGAGACGCTACCAAACATTTTAGCATCTGGATGGTTTTCATCAATATATTTCATCATGGCATACACTTGAATCCCATCATAAATCCAGTTGTCTTTTCGAGGATCTAAACACAAACTAGTCTTTAAATAGGAATTCAAATAGGTTTTCAAAAATTTAATCTCGAAAATAAACTCGTCCGAAAATGGACTTAAAAAAGAAGGCAATTGGTTTAACCCATAAAATGGATTTCTTTCATAATCAGTTTGAGAAACTATTATTTTTTCATGGGGATATTTCCCAACAAGCGTATTCACATAATCCATCACACGATCTACAATAACTGCTTTTTGAATGGCACTTATTTTATTTTCTTTGAGATTAGTGAGTGCTTCGGTTGTATTGTTTTTAAAAATGATGAAACTGGATTTAGGTTCTACAAAAAGGCTAAAATCAGTTCGGTTGTCTCCATACAATTTATAGTTGGAAAAATTTCCGGCTTTGTTTGGTAAACTACTATTTAAATCAGATGTGATAGCTAAATATTCAGGTACTTTCAGGTCTATATCATAACTGGAAACCGCATTAGCAATATCATCTAAATTGTTATTGCTATTTCGAATAAAATCATGGTTTTCATAACGGGCAGGAGTAAGGAACCAGTTTTTAAGATTCATTTCGCCCTTATCATTAAATCCGTATTTGGTGAATTTATCACTTGGTATTTTTGTAATATAAGTGAGATGTAAAGTAGTTTTTTGATTTGGAAGTAGTTTCTGTCTTAATTTAACTTCAATATAATCAGGATTTTTCTCTGTTCTTTCCCATGAAACGAATAATTGATTCGCATCAATAATGGTTAAATTATTCGTGCTTCCTCGTTCTTCTTCTTTAGCCAAATGAAAACCTCTGTAAAATTCATCCGAAAAACGTTTCGCCAAAGGAGTATTTTTATCATAATACGAATTGTTCCAATCGTTCAAGACTATAGAAGTCAATGTGTCACTTGATTGGTTGAAAAAAATGATTTCTTGCTGAATATTCAATGTTTTGGCCGCTGGATTCAACTCAACAATCATTTTGGAATGATGTTGTGCATATTGTTTTACTGAAATCAATAAAACAAGAGTATAAATGGCAATTTTGTAGAATGATTTCAACTTTTGAGGCTCAATTTATTAAAAAAATAAATATACTTAGTTATTGGATAAAAATGGAATAAAATCTGATAAAATATAAAAAAAGCTGTTGGTTAGACAGCTTTTCAATCAAAAATTTGGAGTTAAATCATATTTTTTATAGAATTTATCTAAGACTTCAACGACTTCATCTTCTGTATCTACAATTTTAAATAAATTCATATCTTCGGCACTTACTGTACCTTCTTTTTCTATTAAAACCGTTTTTATCCATTCAATCAATCCGGCCCAAAAGGAAGTTCCAACCAATATTATTGGAAATTTTGCAATCTTTTTCGTCTGAATTAAAGTCATCGCTTCAAACAATTCATCCATGGTTCCAAAACCTCCCGGCATCACCACAAATCCCTGGGAATATTTCACAAACATCACTTTTCGAACAAAGAAATAATCAAAATTTAAGTTTTTATCCCCATCAATATAAGGATTATAATGCTGTTCAAAGGGCAATACTATATTCAATCCCACAGAGGTTCCTCCGCCAAGATGCGCCCCTTTATTTCCCGCTTCCATAATTCCCGGACCACCGCCTGTAATCACGCCATAACCGGCTTTACTGATTTTATAGGCAATTTTTTCGGCAAGCAAATAATATTTGTCTTCCGGTTTTGTCCTAGCTGAGCCAAAAATTGTCACACACGGACCTATGCGGCCCATGCTTTCATAACCATTCACAAATTCGGCCATGATTTTAAAAATCGCCCAACTGTCATTGGTTCTTATTTCGTTCCAAGTCTTTCTTTTCAGTCGGTCTTGAATTACTTTATCTTCGTCATTATCAAAATCTTCTAATCTCATATGCTCTATTTTAAAACTTATTTTTTTGGAGCTGTTTCCTGCTGTCCGCTGTATCTTTTTCTTGCTAAAAGAGCCAGAAAAAGGATGCCGCTTCCATCAGGGCTAGGGCTCCCAAATACTAAAGTAACTCTTTTTTCAAAAACTGCGCGGTATAACTCTTCTTAATTTTTATAATTTCTTCCGGAGTTCCTTTTGCAATAAGTTGTCCGCCGCCTTTTCCACCTTCGGGACCAATATCTATAATATAATCAGCTAGTTTAATTACATCCATATTGTGCTCAATAATCAATATCGTATTCCCTTTATCTACCAGTTTATTGATTACCTCCATCAACACTCTGATGTCTTCAAAATGCAATCCGGTTGTAGGTTCGTCCAGAATATAGAAGGTGTTTCCGGTATCTTTTTTAGATAATTCTCCAGCCAGTTTGATGCGTTGTGCTTCACCACCGGAAAGCGTGGTACTTTGTTGGCCAAGCGTAATGTAACCCAAACCAACATCCTGAATGGTTTTTACTTTTCTATAAATCTTCGGGATCATTTCAAAAAACGGAACCGCTTCATCCACTGTCATATTCAACACATCCGAAATGGACTTTCCTTTGAATCGAATTTCCAATGTTTCTCGGTTGAAACGCTTCCCTTGGCAGGTTTCACATTCTACATAAACATCAGGCAGGAAGTTCATCTCAATCGTTCGCACGCCCGAACCTTCGCAGGTTTCGCAACGTCCGCCTTTCACATTAAAGCTAAATCGGCCTGCTTTATATCCCCGAATCATACTTTCAGATGTCATTGTAAACAGATTTCTGATTTCGGTAAAAACTTCGGTGTACGTTGCCGGATTACTTCTTGGCGTTCTACCAATAGGACTTTGGTCAATATCAATGACTTTATCGATATGTTCCAATCCTTCAATTTTTTTGTACGGTTTTGGTTTTTTGACACCATTGAAATAATAGGCGTTCAAAATAGGGTAGAGGGTCTCATTAATCAACGTTGATTTTCCACTTCCCGAAACTCCGGTCACGCAAATCATTTTGCCCAAAGGCAATTCTATTGAAACATTTTTCAGGTTGTTTCCTGTTGCTCCGGTCAGTTTCAGGAATTTTCCATTTCCCTCCCGACGTTTTGCCGGAACTTCAATTTTCATTTCGCCGTTCATGTACATAGCCGTTATGGTATGATGTTTCAAGATTTCGGCAGGCGTTCCTTTACTGATAATTTCACCGCCATATTTTCCTGCTTTTGGTCCAATATCAATCACATAATCGGCACGTTCAATCATGTCTTTATCGTGTTCCACCACAATTACCGAATTCCCAATATCGCGTAATTGTTCCAGCGAATGAATCAATTTGTCATTGTCTCTTTGGTGTAAACCAATACTGGGTTCATCCAGAATATATAAAACACCAACCAGTTGAGAACCAATTTGAGTAGCCAAACGGATTCGTTGTGCTTCACCTCCCGAAAGTGATTTGGAACTTCGGCTTAAGGCCAAATAATCCAAACCTACATTCATCAAAAAGTTCAATCGATCCTTAATCTCTTTGATTACTTCAGTGGCGATACGTTTTTGTTTGTCAGATAAATGGCTGTCTAAGTCATAAAACCAAGCGGTCAAATCCGAAATATCCATATCGCACAATTCGGTAATATTTTTTTCGTTGATTTTAAAGAATAGCGCTTCTTTTTTCAAACGGGAACCATCACAAACCGGACATTTTATTTCGTCCATAAACTCCTTTGCCCAACGTTTTATAGATGTTGAACCACTTTCGTCATGTTGATTTTTTATGAAATGCGAAATCCCTTCAAAATCAATTTTATATTCTCTTGCAACGCCTAAGTCTTTGGAGTTGATGGTGAATTTTTCTTTTCCGCCATTCAAAATCATTTCCATCGCTTCCTCGGGAATGGTTTCCATGGTATCCGTCAATTTGAAACCATATTTTTCTCCTATAATTTCCAATTGCTTAAAAATCCAAGAGGATTTGTATTCTCCCAAAGGGGCAAAACCACCATTTTTTATGGATAATTTCGGGTTTGGAATAATCTTTTTAGTATTGATCTCGTTTACCGTTCCTAAGCCGTTGCAATGATCACAAGCACCTTTTGGGGAATTGAAAGAGAATAAATTTGGTTCTGGATTCTGGTATGAAATTCCGGTGGTTGGACACATCAAATTCCTGCTAAAAAAACGGACTTCATTAGAATCTTGGTCCAAAACCATTAATACATTCTCCCCATGATGCATGGCCGTATTGATGCTTTCAGTTAATCGTTTTTCATTTTCGGGAGTATCATCGATCACCATTCGATCGACAACAATTTCGATATCGTGTGTTTTATAACGGTCTAATTTCATACCTAAAGTAATATCCAGGATATCGCTATTCACACGAACTTTAAGAAAACCTTGCTTGGCAATTTGCTGGAAAAGTTCGGCATAATGGCCTTTTCGAGCCCGAATAACCGGAGCCAAAATATTGATTCGTTTTCCGGTAAAATCCTGAATAATCAAATCTTTGATTTGCTCATCATTATAACTCACCATTTTTTCGCCTGTATTGTAACTGTATGCATCGGCACCCCGGGCATACAACAAACGCAGGAAGTCATAAATCTCAGTGATAGTTCCCACGGTGGAACGCGGACTTTTACTGGTGGTTTTTTGTTCAATAGCAATTACTGGCGAAAGCCCGTCGATTTTATCTACATCGGGACGTTCCAGTCCACCCAGAAATTGACGCGCATAAGCAGAAAAAGTTTCTACATAGCGGCGTTGCCCTTCGGCATAAATAGTGTCGAAAGCTAAAGAGGATTTCCCGGAACCCGAAAGCCCGGTAATTACGACCAGTTTTTCACGAGGAATGGAAACATCTATATTTTTAAGATTGTGAACGCGAGCGCCTTGAACTTCAATGGTATTGTCTTTGTCTAGCATAATTTTTGCAAAAAAGCAAAGTTACCATTTTGATTTATTCTTTCGATAGAACAGTTTAGAAGTTTATGTTAAATTAGGATATAAAAAAACGCTAATTTTGGTTAGCGTTTTTAATGTTTTCAATGATTATGATTAAATTAACAGCCACAGCTACCATAAACGTTTTTAATTATTTTTTTCCATTTTTTTTATTTTTAACAACCATTTCTGCTGTAAACCAAGTAGTTTCATACTCATCATTTGATTTAACAACTTTCTTTTTGTGAATGTAAACAATATTTGAAAATTTTGCTTCTTCAATTATATCTGGAGTGCTATTTTTTAAATGTATGTTTTTGTTATTTATTGAAATAGTGCAATTATTACCTAAATCTGAGATATATAATGTTTCTCCGTTATCGTATTTTTGCTTAGATTCTGCAAAAGAACACGAACATCCATCTTCAACGGATGTTTCTTTTTCAAAATCGATGGCTGTATTTATAAAAGGAATTGATGTATTCAAAAAAACTATTGAATCTTTTAACATAATAATTTTTTCAGTCAACATTTTAGAATTTTCGTAACTTTGTTTTTTCAAGGATAGAAGTGAAGTGATTTTTACTTTTTGAGTTTTTATTGAATCTTTAGTAGCAATTAGATTTTGATTTAGTATAGCTATTTCTTTGTCTTTATTACTGTTAATTGAAATCACAGAATCCTTACTCGCATTACTATTTTTTAAAGCAATTCTCAATTCTTTTTTATCCATTTTTTCGATGTCTTGGGAGTAAGTAGTTAAGCTTAATCCCAAGATTAAAAAAAGTAACGTTTTTTTCATATTTTATATTGATACATGATTAGTATTTTTTACATTTTTAATCGTAATACGTATAAAAATGCTTGTATGCCACTTGTTTTGCAGATAATTTTTCATTATCGCGATAATCTTTTTCTATTAAATTGATATCCAAATCCTGAGAAGGCATCATTCGACTACCATATTGATTCATATCAATCGAAAATTCTTTTCCTTGCTTATAATTTCCAACAAAATAATGTGCTTCTGGAATATTATCTAAACCATCATTAGGGAATGATATAACTTCAACTAAAAATTTATACGGTTTTTCATCATCCCAATTTATTTTGTGATAATCATCAGAAATTCCTTTTAAAAAATCGTCTGGATAATGAACTAATTCAGTTGTAAGACTAGGTATTTTCCTTTCTAATTCTTTAATTCTGAAATAAGCATTGTATAAAGTGTCATTTTTAGTTTCTTCGTAAACAAAATTCTCTGGGATTGATTTCTTCAAATTCAATCGTTCTTTTTTGAATTCCGACAAAACTATTGTTATGGAATCTATTTTTTTTTGAATAACCGTATTTTCCTTTAAAGCCCAATCCTTATTACTTATTTTTTCAATAATTTTGATTGATACTAATGAATCTTGTTTTGGATCAAAAAAATGAGCTTCGATATTAATTTTAGTAATTTTAATTATACCCTTTTCAATATTTTCTAATGACATAGAAGTAGGCTTAGTTTTCTCATCCGTATCCTTTAAAACTGCCAGCCAAATACCTTTATATTCTGGAGGCATATTATTCAATTTCAGAACAAGATTTCTTGCAGCATCTCTTTTTTGATATACATTTAGTTTTTCAAACCAAATCTTGTATTCATTCGCTTGTTGTTGAATAGTTTTAGTTGGCTTCTTTTGGCTATAGAAAGTTGTTGTTGATAATAAACTTATGAATAGTGTGAAAAATATTTTTCTCATAATTATACATTTTTCCATATTTCATATTCTTCTAAATCTGATTTTACTTGACTAAAAACTAACCCTAAAACAAAAATGTCATCTATATAGCCAATTACTGGTATAAAGTCAGGTATTAAATCTATTGGGGATAAAAAATAGATTAAAGCACCAATTATTGCAATAATTGAACCTTTTGGTACCTCTCTATAATTTCCATTTATGTAATCCCTTGAAATTGAAAAGAAAAGTTGCAAATAATTCCAAACTTCTTCTAATTTTCCTTTGTTTGCAGATGCTTTTTTAAAAGCTTCATCAAGTTTTTTATTAGTTTTTTCTTTATCATCAATAAGCTTTTCGGCTTCCTTTTTGGAGTCTTTAAAATTTTCTTCAACTTTTTTTAAGCTTGATTCAACATTGTTCATAATTATAATTTGTTTAAGTTATTAATTTCCTTTTGCAGCAAGAATCATTGCCAAATTTCTAGTTTGTTCAGCATCTCTGTCTCTTTTTTCTATTTCATCAATTTGCTGAAAAATTAAAGCGTTATGATTAGCAACTCTTCCTGAAAGAGTAAACAAATCTATTATTGCCCAGATAAAGAAACCTCCGAAAGTAAACCAATATAAAAGTTGAAGCCCCCATTTACCAAGATAAGCATAATGAAATCCAAAGAAGAACCATAAAAGATAAGCGGTTCCAGAAGATTTAATTTGCGATTGCAAATAGTGTTTATTCACAACACCAGTATTTGTATTGTTTGTTTTCTGTTTAATAGCAAAATAAATTATTCCCCCGATTATAATTAGCACTATTATTTCTGTTCCTCCAAATCTGCCCATATTATTTTTGTATTAGTGTGTTTTTAATTTCTTTGGTTTTATAGGTTAAAAACCAAATCTAAAAAGATAAAAACAATAAAAAAAACCAATCATATAATTCGAAGTTTCTATCCTATAAAATGGGTATTCTGTGCTGTAATTTTTTCTCCTAAATTATTAGTCGGATTTTTACAGTAGTTCCTTTTTCTGAGAAATCAATTTTAATGGGATCCAAATTGGTGGGTTGCATAATTTGTAGGCGTTCTTTGGCTATGGCAATCCCCATAGAAATATGCGTTTTTGTGGTTTTTGTATTGCCTTTTCCGTTGTCGGAAATTAGGATTTGCAATTGGTCGTTGTCAAGGATTGTAAACTCAATTTTGAAAGTAGGATGTAGGTACTCCTCATCAAAAGCATGTTTGAAAATATTTTCCACAAACGGTTGTAATAACATAGTTGGAATTTCGATAGATGCCATATCTATAGCTTCATCAACTATTATTTGATATTGAATGCGATTATCAAAGCGTTGGTTTTCTATCGAAATATAGGTTTTTAAATACCCTATTTCATCCTCGATTGTGATGGTTTGCCTCGCGGAATTGTCTAATGTTTGTCGCATTAAACTAGCCACTTCGCTAATATAAATAGCCGAATTATGTGCGTCTTTATTAAAAACAAAACTCTGAATTGTAGTCAAAGCATTGAATGTAAAATGAGGATTCATCTGGCTCAATAATACTTCAAGCTTTGCTTTGGCAATTCGATTTTCAGTTTCGGCTTTTTGCTCGGCTCGCTTTTTTATGCTGAAAATTATAAAAACAGCTCCTAAAATCAATATGATTCCTATTAGACCATAAAACCATCCCGTTTTCCAGAAAGGAGGCTGGATACTGATTTTTAAAATATTAAAACGCGATGTTTTTCCCGCATTCAAATCTAAAACTTCAATTTCTAAATTATAGATGTCATTAGGCAAATAGGACAAATAAACAAAAGGCTTTTCAGAATACGGACTCCAACGATTTGTCTTTTTTAATCGGTATCTGAATTTTAATTTGTTAGGGAAAGAATGCCCTTTTGGCACAAAATCTACAGCAATAGTATTGTGCTCATAATTGCAAGTCAATTGGTCAGAAACATAAGAAAACCAACGAAAATTGGATTGATTTATTGGAACTGAATTGATGGCAATTGCCCTGATTTCGATACTGGAAACGGTGTTTTTATTTGTGGTAAGTTTATCTAGATCAATAGTGTAAAATCCTTTTTTGGTGCCTAGCCATAATTGGTTCTCAAAAATATGCGAACTGCTAATTGCCGGATCTTTTAATCCTTGCTCTTTGTCAAACAATTGAATTATTCCGTTTCGGTACATGTTGATTCCTTTCTCGGTGCCAATAAAAATGAAATCTTTGTAACTTTCAAGAAAAGTTATGGTATTCCCAATAATCTGATTTTTTGGAATTGTTTTGAGTATTCTAAATGATTTTGCAATATCGATTACGGTAACAGTACCAAATTCTGAAGCAATTATTAAGTTCCCTTTTTTGTTTTTGGTAATGAATTTTAGTTTGCTTTCTTTCCAAATTTTATCCTTTAGCAGCGATTGAAATACTTTATTTTGATGTACAAACAATCCTTGAAACACAGAAATTAAATAGGTTTTGTCATCCGTATTTAAAATTCCAACAATATCCAAAGGTGTATTTTTATCAAATTCCGAAAAGTGTTTGGCTTTCAAATGATACACATCATCATACACCCGAACGCCAGCATAAGGAATGGTTTCTATGAATGTATCATCATTGGTAAAACCAATTTTATAACTGTGAATCGGAACATAATTAATAATTTCACCTCCAAAATTCATTTCAAAAACACCAATATTACTCGTAATCCATAAGGATTTTTGATGTTTTAGAATTTCATAAAACTCAATGTCTGGAGCTGGAATAGAATAATCTAATTCGTAATAGCCATCTTCATGTGTAGGTAGTTTTTGTTTTAAATTTTTAATGTATTGGATTTCAAACTTTTTAAAATCAGATAAATAAATTGTTTTCGAAATGGAATTTTCAGCATCCAAAAATGAAATCCCATCTTGATGAAGTACAATTTTTTGGTTATTTAAAGCTTCAAAATCAACAATTGCTTTGTTGTTAAATGGATTGTAATCAATAGTTTTATCCAATTGAATTTCGTAAATTCCTTTGTCTTTTGAACCTACATAAAGGATGTCTTTTTTTGGACTGTAAAAAACATTCAACAAATTTTTGGAATCAATTCCGTATTGTTCTGAAATGTTTGTCATTTGATTATTGGCAATCGAATAAAGCCCTCCGCTTAAATCAAAAACGCCCCAAGCCGCTGCATAAATGGTATTGTATTTGTCTTTTGCAAAATCCCAAACTACAGATTTACCAAATTTTTGACTTGTTATTTTTCCTAAAATTAGTTCTTGAATTTTAAAACTATCTATAAACCCTTTGTTACAACTAAAAATGGTGTTGTCATAAAATCCTAAACTATATGCAAATTGATATTTATAAACTTGCTTTATAAGCGGTACATTGTTTGTATAAATGATTTTAAATAAACCTTCATTTGAAGTTGAAAAATAAACTTCGTCATTAAATACTAAAAAATCATTAACTATAAAAACACCAAAATGAGGCAAAATTCCTTTTGGGACTATTATTTTATTGGTTTTAGTATCGATAATAGCAATACCCAATTCTGTACCTGCAAAAATGTTGTTTTTGTAAGATAATAATTTGCGGGTTCTATCTATTGGTAAGCCGTTTTTGTGATTGAAAATAGTGAATTTATTACCATTAAATTTATAAACTCCACCACCATAACTGGCAAACCACATATTTCCGTCTGTATCCTGAGTAATATCCCAACAACTATTATTTTTGATAGTATTTGGAAGGATAAGATTTGTAAAAGCACCATTTTTTAATTTCGAAATTCCGTTCTCAGTACCAATCCACAAATCAAATTTTTTGTCTAAAAATAAAGAACGGACAGCGTTGTTGGGCAATCCATCTGCAGTGGTATAGTTTTTTGACGGCTTGTATTGTGCCTGCAAAGAAAAAGTACTTAAAAATAAAAAGAGAAGTAAAATTTTAATTCGAAATCGCATCCATTAATTCTGTTTTGTTGTAAAATTTTTCAGAAACTTTTATGGTACGACCATTGTTCATTCTTAAATTAAAATCTTTACTATTAAATAATTCCACCATTTTTTTATTGATTATTGCACTGCCACTGACTTTGATAAAAATAGTTTCAGGAAGTAATTGGAGCATTTCCTTTAATGATTTTGTGACTACAATGGTTTCTTTGGTGGTTTCAATTTTGCATTTCCCATTGCCATTTTCAGTTTCACAACTAATAATATCTGAAACCAATGCTACTTTAAAACCGTCATTATTCGGAAAAACAATCGATTTTTTGTCGCTGTTTAAATTGCTTTTTAAAACTTCAAATCGATTTAATGATTTTTTTTCTAGCGCTTTGACTTCAAATTGTTCGATTATTGATTTTAGATTTAATGGATTGATTGGTTTCATTAAATAGTTAAGCGCACAATATTTTATTGATTCGGTGAAATGATTGTTGTGTCCAGTAACAAAAACAATTTCAAAATTTATGTTTGTAAAATGATTTACCAAATCAAAACCGTTTTTTTCAGGCATATCAATATCTAAAAAAATTAAATCGGGATTGTTTTTTTCGATAGAAACAATCGCCGTATCAACAGAATTACACAAATCTAAAATCTGAATTTTATCTTCAAGGTAAGTTTTACAAAAGGTATGTATCAGTTCACGGGATTTTACTTCATCATCAATGATGATTGCTTTAATTTTCATGGATTTATATTTTACTTCAATTATAAACGCAAATAATTAGCTAATAAATAAAATAATTGACTTGTTTTAACATAATTTTTGCAAAAAAGCAAAGTTACCATTTTGATTTATTCTTTCGATAGAACACTTTAGAAGTTTATGTTAAAAGAAATATTATAATTTATTCTATCGTCATCGATTTTAGTTTGGCTCTATAGGCCTCAAGAGCGATAGATTTGGAAATAAAACCATAATATTTACCCTCTTTGATTACCGGTAGAAAAACAACTTTCGCTTTTTCAAATTTATTCATTACCGTTTCCATACTATCTTCTGGGGATATTATTTCTATAGGCGGAATCATAACTTCTTTTATCAAAGTATATTTTACGCGATAGGGATTGAAAATAATTTCTCTAATGGTATTAAAATGAACGATTCCTATCATTTTTAGGTCCTTATCTACGACAGCAAAAATAACCTGATTGGAATGTGAAATTAAATCCACTAATTTTTCCAGATTTTCATCTGGAGAAACGGTTAAATAATCCGTTTGAATGATGGAATTAGTGTCTAATGTAGAGAGTACATTGGTGTCTTTATTGCTGGTAAAAGCATGTCCTTTTTTGGCTAAATTTTTTACATCCATCGAATGTTTTTCAAATCGTTTGGAAATAGCAAAACTGATAGAAGCAACAATCATTAACGGAATCATTAAGTTGTACCCTCCAGTGATTTCTGCGATAAGGAAAATCGCAGTTAATGGTGCATGAAACAAACCACTTAATATTCCGGCCATTCCTACCATTGTAAAATTACTGATTGGCAGTTTTGTCAATCCGGTAAGATTTAGAAATTTAGAAAAGAAAAAACCAACATAGGAGCCTAAAAATAGGGAAGGAGCGAAGTTCCCCCCATTTCCCCCACAACCGAGCGTAATTCCGGTTGCAAAAACTTTAAGCATCATCGTTACACCAACAAAGGCCAAAAGTGCCCAACTGTTATTTCTAAATCCATCAAACAGCGTATTTTCTAATAATTGGCCAGGATCATTTTCGGATAACGTTTTAATACTTTCATACCCTTCTCCAAAAAGCGTCGGGAAAATAAAAATTAGAATGGCCAAAACTGAAGCCCCAAAAAAAGCTTTTTTATAAGGGGAAAATTTAAGCTTTTCAAAAAAATGTTCTACTCTTTCAAAATTTCTAGAGTAATAAACAGAAATAAATCCGGTGAGTAATCCTAAAAGTACATAAAAAGGAATGTTGTGATAATCAAAAGTTTGTTGTTGTCTAAAGGACAATAAAATGGTCTCATCTAAAGCTATAACCGAAACTAATGCGCCTGTCGCAGCCGCAATCATAATGGGAGTAAATGCCGAAATACTGACATCGACCAATAAAACTTCAATCGCAAACAAAACTCCCGCAATAGGAGCATTAAAGGCAGCGGCAATACCAGCGGCAACACCGCAACCGATAAGGAGTGTTCGGTCTTTATAACTTAATTTATATTTTTGAGCATAATTAGAACCAAAAGCGGCGCCCGTAATTACAATTGGACTTTCTAAACCTGCCGAACCTCCTAAACCAACAGTTAGGGAACTCGTTACGATTTGGGCATACATTTGTTTTTTTGGAATAATACTCGCTTTTTTGGCAACAGCATACAAAATTTGAGAAGTTCCTTTTTCAATGGTTCCTCCCAAAACTCTTTTGACTACAAAAACGGTAAGTAAAATCCCAATGATTGGTAGAATACTATTGATGAATCCCAATTTTAAAATTCCACTGACATACGTAGCAAACGAGAAAACCCAGTGCGCAAAAGTTTTTAAAACGATAACTGCAAAAGCAGCGGAAATGCCAACTAATACAGCCGATAAAAAGATAAACTGCTTTGGCGTTAACATGGATTGCGCAAAAGCTATTATTATTTCTAACTTGGATAAATATTTTTTGAACATTATAATTTTTTAAAAGGGTGCAAAATTACTACTATTTTAAAGGCAACAAATATTTTTTAATGCTTCTTTTGTGCTTAATGGTTTTAAATTATTGTTTAAAACAAAATTCTGCACCGCCTCAGGATTGGTCTTTGCATATTCCCGTAAAGCCCAACCAATTGCTTTTTGGATAAAAAACTCTTTAGAATGCGCCTGTTTTAAGCATTCTGAAAATAAAAAATCAGAATTTGTTTTTTGTTTGTAATTCAATTGAAATAAAATAGCACTTCGGTTCAACCATATGTTCTCTGACTTTGAAAATCGTTCAATTACATTTTTGGTTTCCAATGGAAATTCCAATAAATATGCTCCTAAAATATATTTTGCAATCGTATCCACGCTATCCCACCATGAATTGTTGCCTATCAGTTTTTCAATCAGTTGAATATCTTCTTTTTTATAATTTCCTTTGAGTTCTTTTATTAAAATTTCAATGGCACAATAATGAAATTCCCGTTCTCGTTTTGAATATAAATCTAATACAATTGCTCTAGCGTTTGCTCTAATTTCTTGTTTGTTTTCTTTCCAAATTCCCTTGAAAATAAGTCTTCGTTCCTCTGTTTTTATTCCAAAAAACGAAAAATTATTCTTCATGTATTTTGCCATCGCAAAAGCATTTTCCGAATTGTTATTTGCTGTAAAAGCGTTTTCTAAAGCAAGTATAAAGTTCATAAATATTAAATTTTTAGTCATCCTGAGCGCAGTCGAAGGGCTAAAATCCAACCGCTTTATCGTCTCCTCTAAAATCAGCGCCACCTTCGAGTTTTTTACTTGGTAAAACTAAAATGGCATCCACTTTTCCTATTACGGGTGTTGTTTTTTCATTGATAAGATATCCTTTTGATTTTAAGTTTTCAAAGGTTTTAGTATCGAATGTATTGGGTTCAAAAGTTATTAAATCCGGTAACCATTGATGGTGAAAACGGGGTGCATTTACGGCTTCTTGCATACTCAAACGATACTCGTAAACATTTAATATCGTTTGCAATACTGATGTGATAATTGTAGAACCGCCCGGAGAACCCACAACCATAAATAATTTGCCGTTTTTCTCTACAATAGTTGGCGTCATAGAACTCAACATTCGTTTTTGTGGCGCAATACTGTTGGCTTCATTTCCCACTAATCCAAACATATTCGGTTCACCTGGTTTGGCACTGAAATCGTCCATTTCATTGTTTAGGAAAAAACCCAATTCATCACAGTAATATTTAGAACCATAACCATCGTTTAATGTTGTGGTGGCTGAAACTGCATTGCCAAATTGATCTACAATAGAATAATGGGTAGTCTCTGTACTTTCATTATAAGTTACTTTTCCTTTTTTTATATCCGATGATAAAGTGGCTTTTTCAAAACTAAAATTTGACATTCTTTGTTTCAAATAATCATCATCCATTAAGGCTTTCAAAGGGATTTTTACAAAATCAGGATCGCCCAGATAAAAACTTCTGTCCGCATAGGCTCTTCTTTCGGCTTCTACAATAACTTGAATGGCTTCGGTTGAGTTATGTCCCATTTTAGCCAGGTCGAAAGGTGCAATCATTTTAAATATTTCAGCCAGACAAATTCCGCCACTGCTGGGTGGAGGCATAGAAATTACTTTTAAATCCTTGTAATCAAAAGTAAGTGGTGTTCTCCATTTGGATTCGTATTTAGCCAAATCTTCCAAAGTGATTATCGCTCCTTTTTCCTGAAGATATTTAACTAATATTTTAGCAGTTTTCCCTTTGTAAAATTCATCTCTGCCATTTTTTGAGATCCTTTTCAATGTAGCTGCCAGAGCAGGATATTTTATAACATCATTTTCTTTGAAAGCAGTTGCAAATAATGTTTTGTCTCCATTTATTTTTATGATTTTGGCTCGATAAGAAGCCAATCGTTCTTCTTGTTTTTTGGTCACAATAACACCTCTTTCTGCTAATGCAATTACAGGTTTCAGAATTTCTTCAATCGGTAATGAACCCAATTTTTCATGAACTGCAAAAATACCAGCAATTGTTCCAGGAACTCCAATGGCAAGAGGAGATTCGGTACTTTTTCCTTTTATAACATTTCCTTTTTCGTCAAGAAACATGTCTTTCGTGGCTGCTAATGGCGCTTTTTCGCGGTAATCCAATGAACCAATTTCGCCGTTTGCTTTTCGATACACCATAAAACCACCACCGCCAAGATTTCCTGCAAACGGGTAGGCTACCGCCAAAGCCAATTCGGTTGCAACCATAGCATCAAAAGCATTCCCTCCTTTTCTCATAATTTCAACTCCAATTTTTGAAGCTTCTTCACGTGCCGAAACGACCATTGCTTTATTAGCAACTAGTCCTGTTGGTTGAACCATTACATTTTGGGTTTTGCAACCAATAGAAAGAACACTCAATAGAATAATAATTTTTTTCATTCGAATACTATAAATTTAAAAACCAACGGCTTTGTTGTCACCTCTTTTATCTGCGCCACCTTCCAATTTTCCATTAGGTAAAATCAAAACAGCATCTACTTCGCCAATGATTTCTTTGTTTTTTTCATTGATAAAATATCCTTTTCCTTTCAATTGTTCTAATAGATCCTTAGCGAAAGAATATGGTTCAAAAGTAATTTCATCAGGTAACCATTGATGATGAAAACGGGGCGCATTTACTGCTACTTGCATGCTCATGCCAAATTCATACACATTCAATATCGTCTGTAAAACCGATGTAATTATAGTTGAACCCCCAGGTGTACCCACAACCATAAAAAGTTTCCCTTCTTTTTCCACAATCGTTGGTGACATGGAACTTAACATTCTTTTTCCGGGAGCAATGCTATTGGCTTCGCTTCCAGTCAATCCGTATAAATTTGGAACTCCCGGTTTGGCGCTGAAATCGTCCATTTGATTATTCAAAAAGAAACCCAATTCATCACAATATATTTTAGAACCATAATTATCATTTAAAGTAGTTGTTGCCGAAACAGCATTTCCTTTTGAATCTACAATAGAATAATGCGTAGTTTGGTTGCTTTCATATCCTTTGATTACTCCATGGGCAATATCAGAGGATTTTGAAGCTTTATCTAATGAAAAATCACTCATTCTTTTTTCTAAATAGGATGGATTTACTAATTCTTTCAACGGAAGTTTTACAAAATCTGGATCACCCAAGAAGTAATTTCTGTCGGCATAGGCTCTTCGCTCTGCTTCAGTGATTATTTGAATCGTTTTTACGCTGTTGTGTCCCATTTGTGAAAGGTTGAAAGGCTCAATCATTTTCATGATTTGATTCAGACAAATTCCGCCACTGCTGGGAGGTGACATGGAAGTAATTTTTAAATTTTTATACTGAAAAGTAATTGGAGTTCTCCATTTGGCATTATAACTGTTTAAATCTTCTAATGTGGCATTTCCGCCTTTTTTAGCAAGAAAAGCAACTAATTTTTGAGCCGTTTCTCCTTTATAAAATTCGTCCCGACCGTTTATGGCAATTCGTTTTAATGTGGCTGCCAAAGCAGTATATTTTATCGTGTCATTTTCTTTATATGCTTTGGAAAGCAAACTATTCGGGCCATTACTTTTCAGGAAAGAAGCTCTATAATAGGCCAAGCTTTCAGCTTGAAATTTAGTGACAACAACACCTCTTTCAGCCAAAGCAATTACAGGTTTCAGAATTTCACTTATAGGTAAAGAGCCATATTTTTTGTGTACTTCAAATATTCCTGCTATGGTACCCGGAATTCCGGATGCCAAAGCGGTTTCTCTACTTTTACCCGCTATTACATTTTTTTTTTCGTCCAGAAACATATCTTTAGACGCTGCCAAAGGTGCTTTTTCTCTGTAATCGATAGCTCCAGTTTTACCATTGGCTTTTCTGAAAACCATAAAACCGCCGCCGCCAATATTTCCTGCCTGAGGATGGGAAACGGCCAGGGCCAGTTCAGTGGCTACCATAGCATCAAAAGCATTCCCGCCTTTTTTCATGATTTCGACCCCAATTTGTGAAGCTTCTTCACGCGCTGAAACAACCATTGCTTTTGTTGTGACTAAACCAGTTGGTTGAACAGTTTTTTCATTCGATTTGCAACCTAAAACAGCAAATGCAAGGAGAAAAAGTATTTTTTTCATAGGGTTCTTATTTTATTATTGGAATGGATTATCAGTTCTTCAAAAAAATTGGTGAACTCGTTTTCAAATTCCGAATAAAATTCCGAAAGTTCATTAGTGGCAAATCTCATTTTAGATTCATTTTTAGTCCGATGATCCATTTGAGTCAAAATTTGATTAATTCCTTCAACTGTTTGATAACTCACCAACCAATTTTGTTGGATCATATACGGCATTATTTGCTGGGTTCTTTCAGATAGAATCGCAGTATTGTCTTGTAAAGATTGATAAAAGCGGGCTACAAATTCCTCCAATTTCTCATTTGAATAGTTCTTCCAGTTTTTAGCCAAAAAATGGTCGTAAAAAACATCTACAATTACACCCGCGTAATGATGGTATTTCGCATGTAGTTTTTTGGTGCTTTGTCTAAAAATGGGATGAGCGTCAGTAAAAGTATCGATGGCTCGATGCAGAATGATCCCTTTTTGAATTTCTAAAGGATAACTTTCAAAATGTTTCCCCCGAATTCCATCGGCCATAAAATTGCCTATTTTGATTAAATCATTGTCACCGGAAAGATAGATGTGTGCTAGAAAATTCATTCGCCTAATTTAGGAATTTAAATGATGATTTTTGAATTCTAAATGACTTTTATAAACCGTCAATTATTATATTTGCGGGCAATTTAAAATTTAGGATTCAAAATTTAAAATAATAATCAATGACTTTAATAAAATCAATATCAGGAATTCGTGGGACTATAGGCGGTAAAGTGGGCGATAATCTTACACCGGTTGATGCGGTTAAATTTGCTTCGGCGTACGGAACTTGGTTGAAAAAATATATTGGGAAAGAAAAAATCACTGTTGTAGTAGGTCGTGACGCCCGTATTTCGGGACCAATGATTCACAATTTGGTGGTAAATACTTTAATTGGTTTAGGAATTGACGTGATTGATTTGGGTCTTTCGACAACGCCAACGGTTGAAGTTGCTGTTCCGTTAGAAAAAGCCGAGGGTGGAATTATTCTTACCGCTTCGCACAATCCAAAACAATGGAATGCCTTGAAATTATTGAACGAAAAAGGAGAATTCCTGAATGGAGAAGAAGGACTTAAAATTCTTGAAATTGCAGAAGCAGAAGCTTTCGATTTCTCGGATGTAGATGATTTGGGAGTCATTATGATTAACGATGCGTACATGGATATTCATATTGATGAAGTCTTGAATTTATCATTAGTTGATGTTGATGCAGTAAAAGCCGCTAAATTCAAAGTGGTGGTTGATGGTGTAAATTCTTCGGGAGGAATTATTATTCCAAGATTATTGGAATTAATGGGCGTTGAAGTAGTAGAATTATACTGTGAACCGAATGGTCATTTTCCTCACAATCCCGAACCTTTAAAAGAACATTTGACGGATATTTCGGAATTGGTTGTAAAAGAAAAAGCGGATTTAGGAATTGTGGTTGATCCTGATGTGGATCGTTTGGCTTTCATTTGCGAAGACGGTGAAATGTTTGGAGAGGAATATACTTTGGTGGCTTGTGCCGATTATGTATTGAGTAAAACTCCGGGTAACACCGTTTCGAATATGTCATCTTCCCGTGCGTTGCGTGATGTGACAAATGCGCATAACGGAAGCTACGAAGCCAGTGCGGTAGGTGAGGTGAATGTAGTGGAATTAATGAAGAAGAATAACGCTGTAATAGGTGGTGAAGGAAACGGTGGGATTATTTATCCGGAATTGCATTACGGACGTGATAGTTTGGTGGGAGTAGCCTTGTTTTTAACACATTTGGCCAACAAAAAAATGACAGTTTCTGCTTTGCGTGCTTCGTATCCGGAATATTACATGAGCAAAAACAAAATTGAATTAACGCCACAAATTGATGTTGATGCGATTCTTGTTGCCATGACGGAAAAATATAAAAATGAAGATATTACTACTATTGACGGTGTAAAAATTGATTTTGCTGAAAATTGGGTTCACTTAAGAAAATCGAATACGGAGCCAATTATACGTATTTATACCGAAGCGGCTTCTCAAGAAAAAGCAGATGCTTTGGCGCTAAGAATTATTGACGAAATAAAAACAGTTGCCGGAATATAATTTAGCATTTTTAAATAAACAGAACCCTTTCAAAATAGTATTTGAAAGGTTTTTGTTTTTTAAGATACAGCATAAAATGAAATTAAAAATTCACTCTAAAACTTATATTTGGCGTTAAGCCAAGCGATTTATTATCTACTTGAACGACATCATTCGAGTCATTTGGATTGACTTTGTAATACCGATTGATAACATTATCTTTGTTGGTAGCATTAATTACACCGGTAGTAAAAGAAGCTTTAATAGATTCCGTCAGGTTGAAATTGTAATTTAAAGAAGCGTCTAAACGGATGAAATCATTTAAATTTTCTCTGTTTGGCGAATCATAGTTCACCATGGTAGTATTTCCGTTTTGTATGGTTTCTTTACCTCCAATTGGTTTTGTATACGGCTGACCATTTCTCCAAATACCACCAACAGCAATTTTTAGATTTTTACGAATATTGTAATAAAAACCAAGTGATACAGAATGCCTTATATCTACATTATTAGGAAAGGTTGAGGGCGTAAAAGTATCAAATTCATAGTCATTTGTACTAAATGTGTAACTTACCCAAACGCTATATTGACGTGCTGTTTTATTGGCTAAAAATTCAAAACCTTTGGCGGTATAACTTCCATTTGCATTATTAAACTGAAAGCTGTTGTAGAAACCCTGATTAGAAGCCGTGATGCCGTCAACTATCTTATAAAAACCTGTAGCTTCAATATTTAGTTTGTCTTTATTGAATTCCACACCAAAAGAACCTTGTTTGCTCGTTGCAATTGGAATGTCTTTATCGGTTACTAAAACCCAACGTCTTTTTTCGACACCTAAAAAATCATCTTCAAAATCCACGATTTGAGTAGTAGATTGATTTTTGAATTCCCCTTCTAATTTTAAAGCAAATTGATCAGATAATTTCTGTCTGATGTTTAATCTTGGCTCGACTAAAAGCTTTTCAAATTTTTGAAAATAATTCAAACGCAATCCAACTCTTAAATAGGTATTGTTTTTATTGTATTCCACCTCAGAAAATAAGGCGTGATTTAATAAAACATCTTTTTTAGTGCTAGAGTAAAACGGAGCACTAACGGTGGTTTGGTTCAACATCCCCGTTTCATTGAATTGGTATCCAAACAAGAAATTTAAGTTGTCATTAGTTTTGTAATGTGTATTGAGTTTAACTCCAGTTTCCAGCACTTCATTAGCTTCAGTCAAGCGCTGATCCGTTTCCACTCTGTAATCCGCAGCGTCAATATTATATTTGGAAAAGTAAGTGATGAAGTTTGAACTTAATTTTGAATTCCATTGTGCTTTCCAATTTCCTCCGTAACCAATATTTTTCTGGGATAAATTACTGGTTTTAGATTGGGTTTGGTTTGAATTTGTAATGCGGCTTTCTGAATAATCCAAAGCGTTATTGATGCCAATAATATTCGCTCTGAATTGATGTTTTTCATTCAAATCGAAAAGTAATTTAGCGGTATAATCATAAAAGTAAAAATCAGAAGACGTATTATTCTGGTCACTATCTGCATTGATTTCAGTATCTTGAAAACTACGGTCAAAGTATTTAGTGTACGTAGGAGATTTATACAAATCAGTAATCGAACGACGTCCTGAAATATGAAGTTCTAATTTTTTAGTTATCGGAATTTCTAAAAAGGCATCAGCACTAATCAAGTTAATTCCTCCGCCTCCAGAAAAAACGGTTGTAACATCGTCTTTGGTTTGCATGTTTATCGTACTGGAAACTCCATCGCTGTATTCCGCACTTGTTCCGTTTTTACTAACGATAACTTTGTTGGTCAGATTGGGATTGTAAGCCGATATTAGTCCAAAGAAATGGCCGGAATGGTACATTTTAATATTATCCCAAAGCACTAAATTCTGGTCGTTAGTTCCTCCACGCACGTTGATGTTAGCAATACTTTCATTGGTGCTTTCCACACCGGGAAGCGCTTGTATGGATTGTAAAATATCGGGTTCTATTAATCCGGGGAGAATACCGAATTTTTTAGTGTTTAAAACCGTACTTCCGTCTAAATATTTTTGTAATCCGGGAGTTAAATAGACATTAATCAAAACCTGATTCAATTCTTCATTTTTTGTGGAAAGAACAATTTCTTTGCAATTGTTTTGTGCTGAAAATAACTCATTTGCCGCCAATTGTCTGGATTCAAAACCCAAATAGGAAATGGTTAACGTTGCATTTATGGGTATATTCTGTAAATTGAATTTACCATTTTCATTTGTAATTACACTTCTTCCAATGTCATTTACAACTACTGAAGCACCAATAAGAGGCGTTTTTTTTTCGTTGGATAAAACAATTCCGCAAATGGATATCGTTTTGTTTATGGTCGAAACAGTAACATATCGATTGTCTAAAGCTTTGAAATTTAAAAGTGTTTTCGAATTTAAATAAGCTATCGTTTCTTTTAATGTAAAGGAAGTATCTGGTTTTTCAATTGCAATAGCGGCTACATCTGCAACGGCATACGAAAACTTAATGCTAAATTGTTTTTCGACAGCCACAATGACCTCCGTTAAAGGGATTTTATTAGCGTTATTTTGTCCATAACAAATACTTCCCATACAAAGGAGCAAATAAACCAGCCATTTATTTAACATCATAGTTGTAAAATATAACGGTTTTACCTTGAATCCTGTAACTTAATTGAAGCGGAATTGTAACCGCCTGAAGCGCTATTTCTTTATTAGTATGTGTAAAACTTCCTGTAAACAGTTTAGAAGTATCTACGCCTTCTACTTTAATTTTTATATCGTATTGACGCTCCAGTTCTGAAATAACTTGATTTAATGGAATTTTCTTAAAACTCGATTCTTGTTGAATCCACGAAGGATTTTGGGCATTAAAATCTTCAACATTTTCGATAATGCCATTTATAACTCGGAATGTTTTTCCGGGAGGTAATTTAATAGTTTTATTATTATGCGTTACACTGACCAAACCTTCGTAACAATTTACTTCAAAATAGTTTTTGCGTTCTTTGACATTAAAATGTGTCCCCAGAACTTTAACAACCCCAACCTCTGTATTTACACTAAAAGTTTGTCCTTTTTGTACCTTAAAATAAGCTTCTCCTTTTAACGTTAAATCTCTTTTGTCAGCCCATTTTTTTTCGTTAAAAGTTAATTTTGAAGCGGAATTTAATATCACTTCTGAATTGTCCGGTAATGTAACCGTTTTTGTTTGTGCTATTTGAGTTTCGAAAGATTTAGTGTTGTTAAAAAACAAGAAATAGGCTGAGGTCAACAAAACAACCAAAACTGCAGCAACGCTGTAGAATGCTTTGAAGTTTAAAGTTCTGACTTTTGTTTTCTTTTTAGAATGGTTTCGGGACTTAAAAGCTTCCAAGGCAGCGTGGGTATCTACTTTTGGAGTTTCCAATTGTGATGCATAATGAGCAATTTTTTCAAGTGTTTCTAAATCTTCAGATTGTTTCAAATCTTCAATTTCTTTACTTGAAAGCTCATTATTGAACCATTTTAATATTTCTTTTTCGGTTTTCATTTTATCTCTCTATGTTTATAAGACAACTAACTTTTAAATTACCCTATAGCTAAATGACTAATTATATATTCTCTATTTGGGCTCTTAATAGTTGCAGCGCACCGGACATCCTTTTTTCTACGGTTTTTGGGGAAATATCAAGCAGTTCAGTTATTTCTCTGTATTTTTTTCCATCGATTCGATTCATTAAAAATACTTCTCGCTGCACTTCACTTAATGAGGCGATAGCTTTTGTGAGTTTTTGTTTGAATTCTTCTTCTTCGAATAGATATTCTGGACTTTGATTATTGGTGTCTAAATTTGGAGCGTCTTTAGCATATCTTAATACTACTTTTTGATGCTTTATGTTATTTAGAAATAAATTATTGATACTGGTAAATAAATACGTTTTTACTTTACTAAAGTCAATTTTGGAACAATTCTCCCAAATTTTGGTAAATGCATCTTGAACCAAATCTAATGCAGCTTCGTCATCACCACATTTGTAATAAGCAAAATTATTTGCTGATTGCACATGCTTTAGATAAAAATCTCTAAAGTGATTTTCGTCACAAAGTTTACTGTTTTCGTCGCTCATTTAGTATTAATTCATTTTTGTAGGTTGTAAAAGTAAATTATTTTTTTAAAAAGCAATTAGGTTAATTAGAATTGGTTTTTTATAAAAAATATTTTAAAAGTTAGCTTATTGATTTATAGTATTTTATGGATTTATTTGTAAAATTTTATATTTTTTTTAAAATTTAAGTAGGGTAAAAAGAAAGCTAGTTGTCTTACTAATAGAAAGGCGTTAAAAACATCGCTTGTAAATATAAAAAATACATTAAATTTGAAAATTATGAAAAAATTAAAAATTGTTACAGGAATTGCATTGATGGCCATCTTAGGATTTACATCATGTCAAAGTGAAATTGATGACGTACAAGGAGAAAATCCAAATACAAATTCGGCGAACTCCACTACAACAAGTAATTTAAAACGTAGTGCTATGTATGATGGTTCATTTGATGATTTCTTGGATGGAGCGTCATGTTCTTCCATTTTATTACCAGCTACCGCTAAAATAAATGGAGTTCAGGTTTCTATTTTAAGTCAATTGGATTACCAACAAGTGATTTCTATTTTTGGACAGTCAAATAATGATCAAGATACCGTTGTATTACAATTTCCTTTAAAAGTTAAACTAAGTAACTATACGGAGGCCACCGTTAATAATCAAACTGAGTATAATGCTATTCTTAATGCGTGTACATCAGCGGAAAGTTCTGGTCAAGATGCTATTTCTTCTGTAAATATTAGTTTCCCAATTACAATTTTAACTTATAATTTAAGTTTACAACAAACAGGAAGTATTGTCATCACATCCGAACAACAATTATATACGTATATGTCTAATGTAAGTAGCACAGAATTATTTTCGGTAAAATACCCGATTTCAGTTACAATTGCTGATGGAACGAAAACAACTGTTTCAAGTGATGCTGAATTGCAATCCAGTATTAACGCATCTCTAAAAACAGAAGCAACAATGGCAGCAGCAGTTGAAAATTCAAAAAAATTAGAAACTATTTTAGTTAATGGAAAATTTAAAGTAGATTCATTTGTAAGCGCTGGAGTTAACTCAGCAACAAATTATAAAGATTTTACGGTAGATTTTGCAAATAATTTATCGGTAAGTGCTGTAAACCTACTGAATACAACTGTAAATGGTACTTATGCAGTAAGCTCAGAATTAGATGTTTTGCTAAAACTAAATTTTACTGGTAACGCTACGTTTACTTTATTAAATAATAATTGGAAAGTAACAAGTTTTACTGCTTCAACAATATCATTACAAAGTACAACTAATACAGCTGTTACATTAGTGTTAAAACAAATATAAGCTACATTTAGTTGATGCTTTTTAAAAGAACAGCTACTTATCTTGATGTAGCTGTTCTTTAAAAATAAACTTATAATACAAAAGAGAATAATGAAAAAAGTAATTGCAATGCTAACAATGGGTTTCGTCCTATTTGTGTCCTGTTCAAAAGATGATGATCTTGAAACCAGTGAAACTATAAATCCTGTCACTAATAAACAAACTACCGGAAGTTCTTCTAATGATTTATTGTCGGATAAAAAGTTTACCAGTATGGTTATAGAGATCGTTTACGTTCAGGGCTTTGAGCCATCAACAACTGCGATTACTAATTTAGTGTCTTTTCTTAATGCCAGAACTTATAAACCAAACGGAATAAGTATTGTAAAAAGAGCCATACCATCAACGGGGAAAGCAACTTTTACCGACAAGGAAATTGTAGCAATAGAAGATGCGAACAGAACAAAATTTAATACATCAAATCAAATTGCGGTTTGGGTCTTTTTTACAGATGGAAAATCATCAAGTGATACCAGTACATCAGTTATTTTAGGTACAGCTTATAGGAATACCTCTTTAGTTATTTATGAGCAAACAGTTCATGGTTTGAGCGACAGTTCATTTGAACCGAACAGAAGCTTATTAGAAACAACAGTCATTACGCATGAATTAGGACATATTTTGGGCCTTACCAATTTAGGTACCCCGTTACAAAGTAATCATGAAGACGCAGCCCATCTCAAGCATTGCAATGTAGAAAGTTGCTTAATGTATTGGTCATCAGAAACAGGAAAGGGAATTGCAAATATGGTTTCCGGAGGTTCAGCACCACAACTGGATGCGCAATGTATTGCAGATCTTCGTGCCAATGGAGGAAAGTAAAATTTAAAAAATAGCAGCATATCTCAATAAAAAACAAATAGTATCTACATATGAAACCGATAAAAACAAAATTTTTGACAATAGCTTTATTCATTGGAATAGCCACAACAATAAATGCCCAGGAGAATACTACCCATAAATCGAACGGTGGTATAAAAGGGGGATATAATTTAGCCGCTGTAAGTTTTGATGGTGATGGAGAGACAGAACAACGACATAGTTTTCATGTAGGGATTTATGGCGAGTCATTTATAAGCGAAAGCTTTTCTATACAACCGGAATTAATGTACTCTCAACAAGGATATGTAATTAAAGATAGTAATGGGACTTTTACCCAAAAACTAAATTACATCAATTTGCCATTAATGTTGAAAGCGTATCCCTCTCAAAATTTCTTTTTGGAAGCAGGACCACAAATTGGATTGGCTGTTTCGCATAAAGAAGAATATGATGGACTTTTTAGTAGTTCACAACAGTACGATCCTAATAGTTTTGATTGGGGAGTTAACTTTGGAGGAGGTTTTAAAACTGATTCTGGAGTAAGTTTAGGCGTGCGTTATCATTTAGGTTTGGGCGATTTGTACGATGAAGGAAAAGCACAAAATAGAGTTTGGCAATTTTCAGTAGGTTTCGATTTATAGGCATAAAAGCCATAACCTTAAAAAAATCAGGTGTAAATTTGTTATTTTAAATCAAGAACCCTTTCAGAGTCAAATACTTTGAAAGGGTTTTTTGATGTTTACTTCAACCCAACTTTTATAACTGATGAGTTGCAAAGTATTTTTATTAGTATTTGGATTCTGTATTCTGTTTGATAGACTCTAAATAGATTTCGATATTAATTTTTAATTTATTGATACGAGAATAATCATTTCCATTAAAAATGATGTAAAGCACGGTAAGTGCAGAAATTATATAAATAACCACACCTGATGTTTCGAAAAGATTAAAGGATATTATAGTGATTATAATACAAAATAAGAGGCCAAATATTTGTAATAACTTTTCAGGATTTGATTGGGCAGTATTAATTTCAATAATTTCAGGCAATTGTTGCAGTAATGAATCAATTTCGGATTCATAAATTTCATTTTTTTTCAAATCGGCAATCAAATCGTCAACAGTTATTATTTTCTTATTTTTAGAATAGAGGTAAGGGAATATCTCATTGATGAAATTTTGATTTCTTAAATCTTGAATATTTCCAATTAACATCTTAACGTCATTGGGTAAATCTTTTCGGATGGCGATTTCCTTTTTTAAAGCACTAAAGGTTATTGTTGTTAATGAATCAACATTTTTATAAATATATTGAGTTAATTCTTCCTCAGAGAAGGAATGTAATTTTTCTTCCAGAATGACGCTAGTATCCATAGTATAATGTGGTATTAATTTAGGAAAGAGATAAAATAGTTCGATATGTTTTACAAAAGTATTTCCTTTGGCTATGATTATTTTACGGGAAACCTCAATGGGACTGAAAAGTATTAAAAATTCATAAAAAGTAATTGACACTCAGAAATAACAGGCTCTTGAATTCTCAATTTAATAAAATAATATATCTTTGAGTTAAATTAAAATGCAATGACTGCCATCGAAACGCCGACACAATTAGAACTTTACTTTCAAAAGTTTCGTCAGAATATAATAGGAATTAATCAAGAGTTTCAATCCCCTTATGGAAAAAAACAAATTATTTATACGGATTGGACAGCGAGCGGTCGGTTGTATCGCCCTATTGAGGAAAAGTTGATGAATGAGTTTGGTCCTTTTGTGGCCAATACCCATACGGAAACTACGGTTTCTGGAACAGCAATGACCAAAGCGTACCATCAGGCGCGAAACATTATTAAACAGCATGTAAATGCCAATAAGGATGATGTTTTAATTACTGATGGAACCGGAATGACGGGAGTGGTCAATAAATTCCAACGAATTTTGGGATTAAAAATACCAGAAAATTTAAAGGATTTTATCAATATTCCCGCTGAAAAGAAACCGATTGTGTTTATTTCGCATATGGAACACCATTCCAATCAGACTTCTTGGTTGGAAACTATTGCCGATGTTGTCGTTATTCCTTCTTCTGAAGACGGATTATTTAGTATAAAAAATCTGGAAGTTTTATTAGAAAAAAATAAAGAAAGAAGTTTTAAAATCGCTTCTATAACGTCTTGTTCTAATGTTACAGGGATTAAAACCCCTTATCATGAAGTCGCTAAAATAATGCATCAACATAACGGACTTTGTTTTGTAGATTTTGCCTGTTCCGGTCCCTATGTAAAAATAGACATGCATCCAGAAGAATCCGAAAGTTATTTGGATGCGATTTTCTTTTCACCCCATAAATTTCTTGGAGGACCGGGAACTTCAGGTGTTTTGGTTTTTAATAAAAAATTATATCAGAACTTGATTCCCGATAATCCTGGCGGAGGAACGGTAAGCTGGACCAATCCTTGGGGCGAACACAAATACATAGATAATATCGAAGATAGGGAAGATGGTGGGACACCAGGTTTTCTTCAGGTAATAAAAACCGCTTTGGTAATTCAGTTGAAGGAGGAAATGGGAATTGAAAATATTTTGAATAGGGAACATGAAATCGTTGCTATTGTTTTTGAATCTCTTGGGAACATTCCAAATATTAAAATTCTTGCCGGTCAGCATCGCGATAGGTTAGGAGTAATTTCATTTTTTATAGAAGATTTGCATTTCAATTTGGGTGTAAAGTTATTGAATGATAAATTCGGAATCCAAACACGTGGCGGTTGCAGTTGTGCCGGTACTTATGGTCATTTTTTATTGCATGTGGATCAGGAAACTTCTCATAAATTGATTGACGAAATTACTTTGGGAGATTTAATCAGAAAACCGGGTTGGATAAGAATGTCTATTCATCCAACTACGACAAATGCTGAAATTGAATTTGTTTGTAATGGAATTAAAGCATTGGCTGAAAGCCATAAAACTTGGGCGTTAGACTATAATTACAATTCAGCTACAAATGAGTTTACGCACAAACAGGCGTTTCCCTTAGAAGATGAATTGGTGAAAAAATGGTTTTCATTATAAAAAACAGAGGTTCTGCGGCTTAATAATTCAACAAATTAAAAATCCCTTATTCAAAAGCATATTGTTTTTGAATAAGGGATTTTTAATGACTGCTATCTTCGATGTTTCCATCTTTTATGCGTCCAGAAATAATATTCCGGAGCTTCACGGATTTGTTTTTCAACTTCCTGAATGTAAGTATGTGTAATGCCAAAATCAGGAATTGACTTAGGATTATCACTAATAGGAATTATGGTCAGTTCATAATACCCTCTTTTTACCTTTTTTACTTTTGCAAAAACAACGGTCATATCGTATTTTTTTGCTAACATTTCGGGGCCGGTATGAACCGGTACTTCAATACCCATGAAATTATCCCAATGAAATATCCGGTCTGCTTTTGGTGATTGATCGCTGGCTAATCCATATACACAATGAATATCATTTTTTTGATTATTTGAAATCAATGGAATTGTTTTATTCGTTGGAACTAATTCAGTATTGTATTTTGATCGAATGTCTCTAACGAGTTTATCAAAATATTTATTGGCTAATTGTTTATACACTGCGACACCTCGAAAAGCTATTTTTTGGTTCATTGTAATTAACCATTCCCAACTTGCATAATGGGATGCAATAAGCATAATGCTTTTTCCTTTCTTTTCATATTCCTTTATAACTTCGAGATTTGTAATAACAAATCTCTTGTTCATTTCTTCAGATGAAATCGTCATGGTTTTTATCATTTCCATAAACATATCGCACAAATGGTGGTAGGATTTTTTCTCAATAACAAGGCGTTCTTTGTCATTAAGATTTGGTAAAGCCATAGCTAGATTTTCTCGCACTACTTTTTTTCGATACCCAACGATATAATATACTAGAAAATATACCACATCTGATAACCAATAAAAAATACGAAATGGGAGAATAGAAACAATCCAAAGAAAGGGGTAAGCAATAATAAAAATAAGAAATTGCATGCAGTAATTTTTTTGCAAATATAATGCAAAAATGAACAGCGAGTTAAATTTTGACTAGTTACTGTGTCTGCATTTGAGAATGACTATATTTACAATTCACAATAAACATACTTTATGAATACCTTTTTAATAGCAATAATTGTTGTAAATATTTTAATTAGTTACAAGGGTTTTAATGATCTTGTCTTTTTTAGAAAATATGAATTTCATGTCGGGAGTATTCGTGCAGGCGAACAAATAAGAATGTTATCGTCAGGCTTTCTTCATGCGGATTTACCGCATTTGATTTTTAACATGTTGACACTTTATTTTTTTGCACCTGTTGTTATTGGATTTTTGGGTGCTATATCCTTTGTATTGATTTATTTTGGAAGTCTGGTTTTTGGGAGTTTGTTGACAATGCTTTTCCACAGAGATCAATATAATTACAGAGCTGTGGGAGCATCAGGAGCCGTAACAGGAGTTTTATATTCGGCAATATTATTACAGCCGGATATGATGTTGGGTATCTTTTTTGTAATTCCAATTCCTGCTTATCTTTTTGGAATCCTTTATTTATTGTATTCTATTTACGGAATGAAAGCCAAAAATGATAATATTGGTCATACAGCCCATTTTGGAGGCGCTGTTGGTGGTTATTTGATTACACTTATCAAAGAGCCTCAATTGTTCGTAGATCACACTTTAATGGTCATATTATTGGCAATTCCCATAGTTATTCTTTTTGTAATGGAAAAAATGGGGAAATTATAATGGCATAACTTTTGAAAGAGAATTACAACAAAAAACAATTAAATCAGATCAACATGAAAAAAGCAGTACTATTTCTATCTATTATGTTTATGACTCTCTCATACGCACAAGAAGTTAAACAAGTTCCTCAAATTAGTGTAAATGGAGAGGGCAAAGTAAAAGTTGTTCCGGACCAGGTGACCATACTAGCAACAATTGAAACAAAAGGGAATAATGCCAAAGAAGTTAAAAAACAAAATGACCAAAAGACCGAAGCTGTTTTAAAGTTTATAAAAAAAATGAACTTAGATTCTGCGGATTATAAAACGCAACGTGTTTCTCTAAATCCAGAATACGATTATGAAAAAAAGAAACACAATTATAATGCTACGCAAACGATCGAAATTTTATTGAAAGATTTATCAAAATATGACGAATTGATGGAAGGATTAGTAGATGAAGGAATCAACAGAATTGATAATGTTACCTTTCAATCTTCAAAATTGTCACAATATCAATCTGAGGCCAGAAAACTGGCTATGAAAGAAGCTAAATTAAAAGCGGAGGACTATGTTTCCTTTTTAGGACAAAAAGTGGGTCGTGCGATGACGATATCTGATAACTCACAAACGTTTTATCCACAACCGATTCGATATGCTGCCATGAAAACAATGGAAATGAGTGATGCCGCAGCACCTCGAGAAACGCTTGCAGTAGGAGAAATCAATATTACATCTAACGTAAGCGTGAGTTTTATTTTAGAATAAAAAAAACAAAATTGTAAATAGGAAAATCCCATTTCACTTTAAACTGTGAGATGGGATTTTTTATATGATAAAATGAAATGGCCTCCGCTTAATGAAGACTACTTTTTTTGCATAAAAAAAACTCTTCAATCGCTTGAAGAGTTTTAGTGGGGAGAGCAGGATTCGAACCAATAAGCTGGAACCCGTGCCTATACTGCATTTTCAACTACTTATAAACTAATATGCCACGATTTTGACACAAAACTCAATATGACAATTTTAAGCCATTTTTTAAGTAAATTATTGAATTAACTTGTTTTAATTGAATGATGTAATTCATGTTTTGAAAATCTAAATTAAGTAATTTTATGATAATCCAAAAAGTTTATTTAATATTTTTCCAGTTTAACGCTAATTTAATATTTTTTACTAATAGTGTCCTAAACGTTTTCTTGAATCAATTGTAATAATTTGAAATACAGAAAAATGCATTGCAAAAAATGATTTGGACAGCTTTTTTTATAACGCAATATTTTTAGGGTTAAAAAAAATAACTTTTTAAAATACTTTAATTTTATTGGGTAATGGTTCTAGTCTCTAATGAGAAAAAATCTTGTAGTGTAGATGGTTCTTGTTGAGCAGGAGGAAAAACACCTCCAAAAAAATCATAAATATTTTAAAGAGCGTTCCCTATTAAGGGAAGCTTCTTATTAATATCAGATTTAAAACTTCATCCTCTGAATTCTAACTGCGTTTAAAATCGCTAATAAAGCTACTCCCACATCTAGTGGCTAAACCGCCCGCTCCAAGATGTCACTTCCTAAATCTCCCTTGGCAATTCCTGCATCGGCCAAAGCGATTACTGGTGCATCATATAGAATTGATAGTCGCGTTTTTCATATTAAAATTTAACTAGCACAACAGCTCAATTTGGCAACATCTTTTCCGAAAGTGATGGCTGCTAGTTTTATGCCTTCGCCTAATGTTAAATAAGGATAAAAACTTTCTGCCAATTCTTTTACGGTAATATTGTACTTGATAGCCATACTCAATTGCTGAATGAGTTCGCCACCTTCGGGAGCAACAATTCTTGCACCAATCAATTTATCAGTTTCGGTATTTCGTATTAATTTGATAAACCCTCTTGTGTCATTGGCTGCAATAGCTCTTGTAATGTTATTTAATTCTAATTTGCTTACTTCAAAAGGAATGTTTTCGGCTGTTGCTTGTACTTCATCTAATCCTGTTCCTGCCACTTGTGGGTCGGTAAAAACAACCCACGGTAAGGAGGAATAATCGGCTTTATTGTTGGCTCCCGTAAAAGCATTTTCTACGGCAATTTTGCCTTCAAAGGCTGCCGTGTAAACAAATGCAGGTGTGTTGGTAACATCGCCCACTGCATAGATGTTAGGTAAATTGGTTTCCATTTTTTCGTTAACGAAAATGTGCCCTGTTTTATCAAGTTCCAAACTAATATTTTGCAATCCTAATTTTTGTATATTGGGTGTTGTGCCAGATGCCACTACAACTTTTCCTTTTTCGATAATTTGTGTAAAAGAACCGTCAGGGCATTTGCAATGGATAATGGTTTCATTTCCTTTTTTATCAAATTTTACTGCTTTAAAATTTGGCAGGATTTCTATACCTTCATTACGCATTTGTGTTTCCAAGGCTTCACTGATGTCGGGCGTTTGTGTTCTCAACACACGATCAGTAAACTCGATGATACGCACTTTTACGCCCAAACGATTGTAAGCCATAGCAATTTCTAAACCAATATAACCAGCCCTCATAATGGTGATGCTTTCGGGTTTTTCTTCTAAATCAAAAAGCGAAACGTTGGTAAGAAAACCTACTTCGTTTAGCCCTTCAATAATTGGAATATTGGTAGTTGCTCCTGTGGCAATGATAAATTTTAGAGCCGTATATTTTACTTTACCATCGACCACAATGGTTTTAGTATCTAAAAATTCTGCCCAACCCGTTAGCATTTTCAGGTTATGAAAATCACTTACCACGTCCATATATTTTTTCTTCTGGAGCGTGGCTACCAATTGTTTTTTGTCTTTAATTACTTGAGCAAAATCTATAGCAACACCTTTGGGTTTGATGCCCGAAAAATTGGAATGTGTTGCGTGATAAGCTGTTTCCGCTGCACGAATAAGGGTTTTAGAAGGGACACAACCTACGTTTACACAAGTTCCGCCAAAGTCTAAACCACCGTTCACCATTAAGGTCGATAATCCTAAACTTTCGGCCTTTATAGCTGCCGAAAATGCCGCCGAACCACCACCGATGATAATTAAATCGAAGTGGTTTGCGTTTTTATTACAACATTTAGTTTCAGCAGTATGAGCTACTTTATATTTTTTTGTGCTGTTAATAGTATTGATAATTTCTTCTTTACTAGTTTTAGAAGGGTCGAAAGAACATTCGCAACTGCCGTTTTGATAACTCACTTTTACTTCTGTTACTCCTTCATTTTTGGTAAGCATTTTTTCAATACCTGTGGCACAATGGTCGCAGGTCATTCCTGCGATATCGAGTTTTATATTTTCTGCTTTCATTTTTCTTATTTTAATTAAATGCTTAATAATAGAGTCAAAAAAATTATTTGCAACCGTTTAGACCACAAACGTGTCCAGTTTGTCAGTGTGGAGGATTTAGGGAGGCCGATACTTCTCCTGATACTTTGTAACCTGTGGTATTAATAGCTTTTATAATAGCCTCTTTGTTCGTTTTACTGTTGTCAAATTTTACAAATGCGATTCTTTCGTTGCTATTAGCGGAAACGGTTACAATTCCTGCTAATTTGTTTACTTCATTTTTAACGCGATCTTCGCAACTGGCACAAGTCATTCCACTCACATTAAATTTTACTTCTTGTATATTATCAGAAGAAACAACAATTAGCTGTTTGTCCGCTTTTGGATAAAAAACTTGTCCATAGTATGGGAAAGCCATCATTAAAAAAGTAAACACCGTTACAATGCCTAAAAACTTTTTAGTTTGCATAAATGGTGTTTTATCCTCTTCTTCACAAGCACATTGTATTTCTTCCGTAGTTCGTGGTTTTAGTTTTTGATACCAAGCAAAGCCCAATACCAAAACAGTTATTCCAATTAAGTAAGGGCGAAAAGGTTCCAACCACGAGAACGTTGATGCTATGCCAGAAGCTCCAGAAATAAGAGCTAAAACGGGCGTTATGCAACAAAGCGATGCTGTCACTGCTGATAAAATACTTGCTACAGCAAGTTTTCCTGATTTTGAATTTGTGTTCATATGAGTTCTAAATTTGAATTTTGACTAATAATGTATTTAAAAAAGGGCCGAAGTATTTGTAATTGTTCTGATTTTAGAGAATAAAAAATAGTCTGACCAGATCGTCTAGCTTCAATAACATTTCCGTCCTTCATTTTGCGAAGATGTTGTGAAACGGCAGGAATACTCATTCCTAAAATATCGGCAAGGTCGCAAGGACAGAGCTCGTTCTCTTCTTCAATAAGAAACATTATTTTCAGTCGTACTTCATTGCCAGCCAATGCTAATAAACCACTCAATAACCCAAAAGCATTACTGTTATTGGTCAATTTGTTTTTGCAGGCGCTGATTTGTTTTATATCTGCAAAAACTCTTATACACGTTTGATTATTGTCCATTGTTGTAATTGTTAAATTAAATACTAAACAAATGTAGTTAATTGTTTTATTATTTAAGCAAATACTTAAATTATAAAAATAAGTTTAACATTTTACTTTGAAATGAATACTTCAATTTTTAAAGTAAATGATTTAGTATTGCTTTTCATTCAAACTGTACTCAAATTACCATCGGTAAATACTTCGACTTGAGTCATTATAAGCATTGGCAAAGTGTTATTAGGGAGAGAGGTGACGGTAATGGCAGGATGGAAAGATCCTAAAACTCGTAATGGTTTTATGAAGTTAATCATTCCTACAGCATGATATATATTATTTATTTGTGGAAATAAAAAAATAAAAATTCCAAGTTACATACTTAAATAAACCGTAAATTTATATTAAATCACTGAAAAATAGTACTTTACATCTAATTCAAGTGTTTTTAGTAAAAAGTATCGAGAATTTGTATTTGGTTGATGGTTTAATTTAAAAACTAAAACAGAACTATGAAAAAATCTAAACAATATGGTGAGTTCTTCAGTCACACTCTGTGTAAACTGCTCCGAACTGCCAAAATCGAGTTTGTAATCATTACCGCATTGATGTATGCACTGCTGATGCTTACTTCTTGCCGAAATTCCGAAAAAAACCAAGAACAAATTGAACAGACCCCCCCTCAACAAAAGGGAAAAGAAAATGACAACAATAAACATAACGATCATTCAGAACTAATGAATGAAACGCGTGAATGGTTAAAACAGGAATTGGACGAAAAATATAATCAGCCCGTATCTCTCGGTACAGAGGAACAACTTGCACAAGGTAAAGATATATTCATAAAATATTGTGCTACTTGTCATGGTAGTGACGGTAAAGGCGATGGTCCTGGAGCAACAACATTGCAACCAAAGCCAGCCGATTTTACTGACCCCGAACATTCATCATTTTATTCAAATCAAGGACGAATGTACCTCATAAAAAAAGGAATGAAGGGAACTGCAATGGCAGCATGGGAAAACATTTAGAGCGAAGAAGAAATCCTTTCGGTTTATGATTATGTAAATTCTCTGAAAAATTCAGACAAAATGATGGAACACCACGAGCAAAATCATTAGAAAAATGAAAGAAAAAAAACAGGAATAATGGACATGCTAACTTAGCCTTCAGATAAATAAGAAATAAATCTTAAATCTACCCGTAAGTTCAATAATACCGTACTACAAAATTGATAAGTGTTTGTCCATTGTTAAGTTTTTATTTACGAACAATTTCTACCGAACATTTTGCATGTAACGCAACTGAATGCGAAACCGGACCTAAAACAAAACGCTTGATTGCTCCATATCCATGTGAACCAACTATTATCAAATCGGCTTTAAATTTTTCGGCTTCATCAAGTATTACGCTTCTGGGTGAACCTGCAACTATTTTTGTGGTTACTAACAGATTTGGATTTTTATTTTCAAGAATTTCGGCGGCACTTTTTGCATTTTTTTCTGCATTTTTAAATGCGTTTTCATCAAATTGTGCATAGTATTCGTGAGAAACACCCATTGGCTCTAAAGTGTTTACAATGGGTGTAATTTCATAAGCGGCAAGAATGCATACTTCGGTTTTGGGAGGAAATGGTCTGTTAGCAATTTCATTAATTGCTGTTTTTACTATATTTTGAACCATCGGTTGCAAGTAGAATTTTCATTCTTTTTTCTCCACTAAATTCATTCCGCATTTGGAACATTTTCCGGGTTTATCCGAGGTAACTTCTGGGTGCATGGGGCAGGTATACGTTTTTTCAGTTTCCATTTTTTTTATATTTTAATGTTGTTTGTATTTGTATTATTTGGACATATCCATATTTTTATCCATTCCAGTCATTTTGTGTGATTGCATTTTTTTATCTTTCATCATATCGATCATTTTAGGATTATCCATCATCGATTTACACATTTCAGACATCATCGTAGTATCTGTTTTAGATACTTCCATCATTTCGGTCATCATTCCTTTCATCATATCTGGATTATCCTTCATCATTTTCATCATGTTTTCGTGATTTGTCATCATCATTTTTCCTTTACTACTGTTCATCATCGCTTGCATCATATCTTTAGACATATCGCTATTGTTTGCAATAGTATCCATAATTGCCTTTTTTGTATCTGAATTTGAAAGAATTTGATTTACATCAGTTTTGGATTGGCAAGATGTAAACAAACCAATCGATACAATAATTAATGTGATTTTTTGTACTGTTTTCATAGTTTATAATTTTTATTGTTTTAAAATCTCTTAAATAATTCCTCTAAACGAAACTTTATTTAAGAGATTTAAATACTCACATTTTACTCATATTACTGCACTCAGCAGCACATTTTCGACATGCTTCTGCACAATTTTTACAATGCTCCATATGTGCATGTTTTTCACATTCTTCTGCACAAGCAGTACAAATTTCGGCGCATAGTTTGCAGATTTTTTCAGCAAACTCACTTCCGCTTGCCATAGCCTGCATTGCAAATAAACAAATAGCTGCACAATCATGATCGAGTTTTATGCAACGCGCTAACATTTTTACGTCTTGCTCATTCAAGCATTCACTTTCACAATGCGAACACTCTACTGCACATTCTGAACATGCATCGATACAATCTTTAAATTTTTGATGGCTCATCGTTTTTAAATTTTGATTGCGAATTAATTTTCGCAGTTTAAAGGTAGCTTTTTTGCCTGAAAAAACATTGTTGAATTCTAATAAAAGTTATATAATTTACACATTATCAGACATATAGTTTTGTTTCATGGAAATTGTAATTGCAAAAAAAGGACACTTGTCTTTTAGAACAAGCATCCTTTATACAAATTTAAAATTTGAGTTTCTTAATAATTCAAAGCAGCACCAAAACCTATTCCCATATCGCTATCATAATGGGTTGTAATTCCAAAATTTCTTTTGATAATGTATTTTAAACCTGCCATATATTCTTTGTCGGTATTCCACATTAAATTCATTCGTAATCGTTTAGAGACTGGAATATCTTTTCGTTCAAATTGTAATCTGAAATTACCATCTGTAAACACTTCTGCTTGTGCTTTTATCAACATTGGTAAAGTGTATTCAAGTCCAGCACTAAAAACTGCTCGATTGTCTTTTGTGTTTGTTTGACCAAATAGATTTCTTTCGTGTTCGTCTATCCCCATTTTTCTGTAACGCCAATCAAAACCGACAAAGGGCATGATCCATTGCATTTTGTCGATGTATCGTCCTATATGAGTTTCGGTTTCATAACCGTGGTGTTCCTTGTAACCCAATCGCCATTCTGTACCGATACTCCAACGTGTACTTTGATACATCGCTTCTCCATCGTTTCCGTTTGTGGCAAAATCATTTTCTGCCATAAAGTGAAATGCTCTATCGTCAGCAAACAATTTACGTTGTGCCAATTTAGGGTTTGGTATTAATGGATTAGCAGGAGAGTTTTCATAACTAAAAACCCTGCCCATTCCGCTCATCATGTGATATAAAATATGACAATGAAAAAACCAATCGCCACTTTCGGTGGCTGCAAATTCGAGCGTATCGGTTTCCATTGGCATGATGTCAATGATGTTTTTCATTGGAGCGTAATCTTCTTGTCCGTTAATTACCCTAAAATCATGTCCGTGCAAGTGCATGGGATGGCGCATCATAGAATTGTTGTGAAGTATCATGCGTACGATTTCTCCTTTTTTAATTAATATTTTATCACTTTCTGAAACTACTTTATTGTCCAAACTCCAAACGTAGCGGTTCATATTTCCGGTAAGTTCAAACTTTAATTCTTTTACTGGTGCGTCTTTTGGAAGATTGGTTTTGGTTGGCGATTTCAGCATGGCATAGTTCAAGGTAACGATATCAGAAAGGGCATTGGAATCATATTGATGGTCCATGCCTTGCATTTTATGGTCACTCATATTCATGTCATCTTTTTTCTCCTTGCCTGTATCCTTATCTTTCAATTCCTTTTTGTTCATGTCCATTCCATCCATTTTATCTCCTTCCATATCCATGCCTGGCATTTTATCGTCGCCTTTTTGCTTTAGTTCACCAGTTATTTCTGGATACATGACTACGTTCATATCCATTTGGTTAAGCGACATTTGCATTCCCATATCGTCTAAATCTCCGTTCATTTTCATCATGCCGTTCATCATCTTCATCCCTTCAAAATATTTTAACTTGGGTAGCGGAGCCGTTAATTGCTTGATACCATCACCTAAATATAATGAGGCTGATTTTGTACGGTCTTCGGAAGTAACTAAAAATTCATAGGCAGTTTTATCGGCAGGAATGGTAACGATAACATCGTAGGTCTCGGAAACCGCTATGATTAATCGATCTACTTCAACGGGTTCTACATCGTTACCATCGCTTGCTACAACAGTCATTTTACCTCCTGCATACGTAAACCAAAAATAAGTGGAGGCACCGCCGTTTGCAATTCGTAATCGGACTTTATCGCCTGCTTTAAATTGTGAAAGTTGGCTTTCGCTTTTTCCGTTTATTAAGAATTTATCGTAGTACACATCGCTCACATCCATAGCGTTCATTCGCTTCCATTCGTTATTAAGTTTGGTTTTAAAATAGCCGCTTCTTATGGCTTCTGCATAACTTTGGGTTGTTCCTTTTTTAATAGCAAACCAATCCGAAGCATTATGCAACATTCGATGTACATTATTGGGGTTCAGATCAGTCCACTCACTCAAAACTATGGGCACGGTGGGAATGTCAAGCTCTTCTCTTTTATTCATAGTAAAAGAACCGTACATGCCAATTTGTTCCTGCAATCCGGTATGGCTATGATACCAATGCGTACCGTGTTGAATAATTGGAAATTTATACAAATGGGTAGTATGTGGTTTGATTGGCATTTGTGTAAGGTTTGGCACACCATCTTCTTTGTTGGGTAAAAACAAACCGTGCCAATGCAACGATGTTTCTTCGTCCAATTCATTGTGCACATAAATTTCTGCGGTGTCGCCTTCTATAAACGTTAGTGGTGGCATTGGTATTTGTCCGTTTACGGCAATGGCTCTTTTAGGTTTACCCGTGAAATTTACAATGGTGTCCCGCACGTATAAATCATACCTAACTGTCCTTGGCGGTGTGTTGTTTACAATTGTCTTTATGGAGCCTAAGTTTGCTTTTGGCATACCCATTTTACCCATCTCCTGATTTTTAGGAACCTCATTATTATCCATTTTCATATTGTCCATGTCGTCCTTCTTTTTAGAAGTCTTTTTCATGGGCATTTGCATTTCATCATGCTTTTTAACTACCGATTTCTTAACCGCTTTCGCTTTTTCCTTTATCAACGTCATTCCGCATTTAGGGCATTTTCCCGGTTTGTCAGCATGAATTTCGGGGTGCATTGGGCAGGTGTATGTTGCGGGCTGCACCTTTTGCGCCTTTTCTTTTTTTGACATATCCATCCCTTTCATATCCTGTGCTTGGGCAAAGGAATAAATAGACATAATGAATAGTAATACTATAATTTTTTTCATTTTTTTAGTTTAAAATTAATTTACTAATTCTTATGGAGTTATTTGTCTAATTCTTTGAGCTTTGCTTTCATCTGTTCAATTTCTGCCTGTTGGCTGGTAATAATATTTTCAATTAATTCCTTTATTTCAGGGTCGGTAACCGATGCCTCTTTTCCCATTAATATTGCTGCTGCATGATGCGGTATCATTGATTTTAAAATTCTCTATCTCCAACCGCTGCCTGTTGCCTAATGCCTGTAAAAAATAGAATCAAAGCAATAAAACCAGTGATAACCAGTGAAATATTTAATTTCTTATTTCCGTACATGCTACCCATTACTAGAAGTTCAATTATGAGCATCGGCATGGTCATCAGTCCAGCCATGTAAAATTGGTTTATATTGGGTATTATATTGGCAAAAACATCTACCATTGCATACATTAGCGCATACATCGCTACAAACGACAATACTATCATAAGTGCTAATTTCTTGTACATTGATGAACCTGTTTCTTTTGTGTGTTGCTGTGTTGTGTGTTTCATTTCCATAATTTTTGGTTTAAAAGTTGGTTAAATTGATTTTGTTATTGGCTCATTGACAGATTTGTGAGTTTAAACCTCGATAATTAGGCACTAAGTAATTTTTCGTCAAAATCAAGATTTAAAAATTGATAATAAGCCATCGCATCGGGAATAGCCCTGTCAAGAAAAACAGTTTCAATAGGTGATAATTCTGCTTCTTGTTCAATTTGCATATCTAGCACAGCTAATTGAAATTTTCTTCTGTTATCTCTTATTTCTTCTATACTTTTTCCTTCTTCCCTCATACTATCAATATAATGCCTAGCGTGCTCAATAGTTGTTTTATAGCCCCTTTTAGATAATATCAATTACTGTTGTTTTACCTGTACTGGGTCCACCTGTAATAACATACCAATTGGTATCTGCTTTTCGATTATCCATTTTCATTACTTTTAAAATTGCAAGTAGAATATGCTTTATTCATACTAGTTTCAATCCGTTTTTTATTTATTATGGTTTCCAACCTTTGACTATGATTTTTGCATGACGGAAACTATACTATTTTTTTACATTGTATAGCGATAAGGGTGGATTTAAAGCAATTACCTCCACAATTTCATTACGTTTTTTTATGATTTTAGAACCGCAGCCATCGCAAGACATCCTAGTAATGTTATAGATATGTGTCATTTATTTTGGATTTTTATTTTACATCTTCATTCCTTCCATGGGGTCACTTCCTTTGCGGAATTTATATTCACTGTTTATGGCATAGGCTCCGGTTATCACTACTTTTTTTGCTGGATCCATTTCGGATTTAATTTCAATCATTACATTGGTTTCCGCTCCTGTTTCCACCATTAGACTTTCAAATACTCCCGGTCTTTTTTCAATCCATATATAAGAGGCGTTTTCTTCCCTGATTACGGCATCGGCTGAAACAAACAGTCCTTTCAGGCTTGATTGTGTTAACCTCACCATGGCCTGCATCCCCGGTTTTAAGAGTAGGTTTTGATTCGGGACTTCCATACGAATTAAAAGGAGTCTGGTATCCGGATTTATTTCCGGATTAATGAATGAAATTCTTGCGTTTACAGTTTTTTCTGGAAAATCTATAAATGAAACTTTGGCGTTTTGCCCTAGGTGCATGCTTTTCGAATAGTTTACATTTACTTGTGTTTCAAGCCAAAGACTATTCAAATTAGCCAGCTTAATTATACCGGAACCTTCCATGATGTAACTGCCTTCGGTGGCTATTAATTCCGAAATAGTTCCACTGTAGGTGCTGTAGAAAGTAGTATAAGGAGAAACTTCATTGCTCGTTTTTATACTTTCAATTTGGGTGTTGGACAAACCAAAGAACAATAGTTTCTGTTTGGCTACATTTAGCATGGTTTTAGCATTTTTTCCAAAATCACCGGGCATGGAAAGCTGTTTATAGGCTGTGGAATAATCCTGCTTGGCAATGGCAATATCTTCGCTGTATAATTGATAAACGGGTTGGTTTTTAGCAATATAATCTCCAACACTTTTGAAATATAACTTCTCGATTCGTCCCATTGCTCTTGCCGAAATGGTTTTTATTTTTTCTTGATTAATCGTTAAAACCCCGGTATAGGATTGTTCTACGCTGCTTTGAGTTTCTGCAATAGTTTGTGTAGTGATGTTACCAAGCTTAATTTGTTGGGCGCTCAAAGCTATTTCGTTAACCGCCGACTCATCATTTTTCATTGGAGTCAATTCCATGTGGCAAATAGGACATTTCCCTGGCTTGTCTTCCTTCACTTGTGGGTCCATTGAACAAGTATAGAAAAGACTTTCCTTTGTTTGATGGGTACTATGGTCTTCCTTGTTTTTAGTATTACAAGCTATAAACGCGGTAAGTATTAAAAATAGAATGCTGATTTTTTTTAATGCTTTCATGGCTATTCTGTTTTTATAAAGCTTTCGCTATCAATTAAATATTGTGCATTTTTAGCAATGGTATCGTCAACGGAAATACCGTCTATAATTTGAATGAAATCATTCACTTCAATTCCCGTTTTTATTTCTCTTACTTTAAAACCATTGCCCAGTTTCATGAAAACTATTTTTTTGTTTCCAATACTTACCAATGCTTGTTTTTGTATCCAAGTCCCTTCCGTCGGATTTGTTTTTACAATGCCTTGTAATCGTAAACCGATGGGTAATTTCAACGTATTGTTATTCAAATAAACCCTAATTCTATTGGATTTGTCCGTCGCGCTGAATTGTGTTTCGATAAAATTCACTTTGGCCGAAATAGATTCGTTTTCATTCAACTCCGAGAAAATGTTGATCGATTGATTGATTTTAATCAGGCTATTATATCCTTGCAAAATATTAAAAACGCCCCATACTTTATCGGTATTCACTAATTTGAAAACGATTTCACTTTTCTTTATGTAATCACCTTCTTTAATGGTTAAAGCTTCCGTAGTTGCACCTGAATTTTGCATGGTCGCATTAGTGCTTTTGGTCATGCTTTCGGTTCCCTGAATGATTCCGGATGCTGGACTGTATATTGAAATTATGGGATTTACTCTTTTGGCGGAAGCCAGTGCATTTATTTGATTATTTGTCATTCCGTAAAGCAATAATTTTTGCTTTGCCGCTTTAATAATTGATGCATTATCGGAATCATTGGAAACTAAATAAATAAAATTTTGCTGTTCTGTCAGTAATTCCGGACTATACAAATCAAATAGTTTTTGTCCTTTACTGACTTTTTGGTATTTATAATTCACGTATATTCGTTCTATCCTGCCACTTATTCTTGCCGCAATATTTACGGAAGAATTTGGGTCGTAAGCAACCAGACCGGGTAAATTAATTTCACTGCTAATGGTGGTATCTTTTGCGGTTGTGGTTTGATAATTACCCACTATAAAATTATCGGTAGGTCTCAAAAGTTCATCAATTGAATTACTGTCAATAACCTGATTTTGAATTGTTTTTTTTACCAAAGCCATTCCGCAAATAGGGCAATTTCCGGGTTTATCCCGAATAATTTGAGGGTGCATAGAACAGGTGTACACTTCGTTTTGAGCTATACTTTCGGAATGATTGTCTGACTTTGTCGCAAAATAATAGATTGCAAATCCAATAATCAAAATTACCAGAACTACTAAACTATATTTTAAATATCTGTTCATAATTATTTTGTTTCCAGTTGTTTTTCAATTTCCACTTGTGTCGTCAAAATAGTTTGTAATTTATCTAAGGCATCTATTTGAGCCATATTTAATGCTTCCCAGGCATTCAGAACAATAAACAAATCGCCGGTATTATTTTGCCAGGCTATTATTGCGGTATCATAATTTCTTCGTAAGGCTGGAATGATATTTTTTTCAACTATATCATATTGTTTTTTTAAGTTTCCGAGTTCGGTATTCATCCCTGAAATCATCCCGGTAGCTTCGTTCAAAATCATCTGTTTTTGCCAGTTCAGGCTTTCGTTTTTTAGCTGAAAACTATCGATGTTGGCTTTATTCATTTTGGATGACCAAGGTGCTAAAGGAATATTAACCATGAGCATTAAAGAGAATTGGTTTGGATCTTCTCCAAATGCAAACATGTGCTCATATTTAACACCAAATTCCGGTAATAATTTTGTCTTTTCGACTTTTATTTTCAATTGATTTAATGCCATTGTTTTTTCAATAGCCTTCACATCGCTTCGGTTTTGGGAAAGTGAAGTGGTATCCGATTTCATCACATCAAAATCTTTTAATTTATAGGTTGAATCTATCTCAAAAGAGGTGTTTTTATCTCTTGCCATCAATGTATTAAGCATAATTCGTTTTTGAGAGATGTCATTTTGTAGCATTACTATCATATTCTGTAATATGCTGTATTGCGATTTTGCTTTATAATAGGTTGGCAATTTATCCATATTATACTGGTATCGAATTTCCATGCTTTTAATCATATATTCTAAAAGCAATAAATTATCATTGGCAATTTTTACTTTTTTGGTGAGTACCAGCCATTGGTAATAATTCGTTTTCGCTAAAGCATTTAACTGATTGATAGTGTAATTTTTGTTTTCGGCTTCGACCGAAGACATCGTACTCATATAGTTGTAATCCGCTTTTAGTTTTGAAGCATTAGGGATCATTTGTGTAACGCCTAACATATAATTGCCCATTCCTGGGTTCATTTCGTCGGCTTTCCACATTTTGGGATTGTAAGCGGTCATAAAAAACCCGGTACTCACTTGTGGCGGCATCCAACTTTTGGCACCTTTTGCCGCTGCATCCATGCTTTGAATATCGGCATCATACATTTTTAATTGTGGATTGTTTGTTTTAATATTCGTCAAAACATTATCCAACGAAAGTGTTTGCGCCACTAAATTAGCGGTACTTAAAAGCAAACAGCTTATAACGATAAAATAGTTATTCTTTAACATCTATAAGTTCTATTTTACCTTTTGTTTTTAATTCACGGAGTTTTACCATTTCAAAAACAACAGGTGTTACCAATAATACATAAATAGTTGAGGTGATTGTACCACCAATAAGTGGAACAGTAATAGGGAGCATCACATCTGCACCCGTTCCTGTTGCCCAAAGAATGGGGATTAATCCAAATAGTGAAACGGAAACCGTCATCAGTTTTGGTCGAAGCCTTTTGGCCGAACCGTCAATAATATACTGTCTTAAAATGGCTTCAGTAATGGTTGCTGCACTGTTGCCATATTTTGCCACCATTTTATTCATGGATTCATTCAAATAAATGGTCATTAGCATCGCTGTTTCTATGGCCATTCCGAATAACGCAATAAAACCAACGGCCACTGCCACCGATAAATTAATGCCATATAAATAGACCATAAAAATCCCTCCAATTAAAGCAAATGGCACTGTTATCATGGTGATTAAAGCTTCTTTCATCGAATGATACGTAAAGTATAAAATCAGGAAAATGATAATAACAACGATGGGCAATATCATACTTAATGTTTTGTTGGCTCTGATTTGGTTTTCCCATTGTCCGCTCCATTCCACATAATACCCTTTGGGCATTTTTGTTATCATTGCGTTCAGTTTTTTCTGCGCTTCTTTTACGGTGCTTCCCAAATCACGTTCCCGAACATTAAATAATACGCTTCCACGAAGCATCGCATTTTCGCTGTTTATCATGGGTGGTCCATCGCTTATTTTTACGTCAGCAACGGCTTCCAAAGGAATTGGTCCGTATTGCATGGTTTGCACTTGCAGTTTTTTCAGAGCTTCAATGCTGTTTCGGTATTCCTGAGCATATCTCGCATTTACCGAAAAACGTTGCCTTCCTTCGATAGTTGTAGTCAGTTTCATCCCGCCAATAGCGGCTTCGACAACGTTATTTACATCGTCAATAGTAAGTCCGTATCGACCTATTGCCTCCCGCTTTGCTTCAATATCAATATACTTTCCGCCTGTTATAGGTTCGGAATATAAATCTTTTACTCCGGCCGTTCCTTCGAGTGCTTTTTTTATTTTTTGGGATAAAGCATTTATGGTATCTAAATCGGCTCCGTAAACTTTTATGCCCACATCAGTTCGGATACCGGTAGAAAGCATATTGATCCGATTGATAATAGGCTGGGTAAAACCATTCGTTACACCGGGAATTTGCAGTTTATTGTTTATTTCGGTTACAATGTCATTCTTGTTTTTCCCCTCTCTCCATTCGTTTTGGGGTTTTAGCAAAACAATCGTTTCAATCATACTTATGGGACTATTGTCGGTCGCTGTATTCGCCCTTCCGGCTTTTCCTAAAACATGGGCGACTTCGGGTATCGATTTTATCAATTTATCCTGCACCTGCAAAATTCGTTTTACTTCGGAATTAGAAACATCGGGCAAGGTAACCGGCATAAACAGAATAGAACCTTCATCTAATGGAGGCATGAATTCTGAGCCCAGACGCGTAAACATCAATACGCCAATTAGTAAAGCAATGATATTTAAACCCAACACTGTTTTTCTCCATTTCAAAGAAAAAGTCAGAATAGGGGTGTAAATACTTTCCAGTTTTTTGTTAATTGGGTTTTTTGCCTCTGGGCGAAGTTTGCCTTTGAGTAAAAAACTGATCAAAACAGGCGTAAGTGAAATGGCCAAAAAAGCATCTACAATAAGGATAAACGATTTTGTCCAAGCCAGTGGACTAAACAGTTTACCTTCCATTCCCGTAAGAAGAAATACCGGCAAAAACGAAGTAATTACAATTATGGTTGAATAAAAAACACCTGGTCCAACCAATTTGGAGGAAGCCTCAATGATCTTCAGTTTTTCTTCGGAAGATAACGGGTCGTGTTCTTTTTTAAATATTTTTTTTATGAAATTTTTCATTTTTCAATCGATTGTTGATTACTATCCATTTCTTCCTGTTTCTCCGAAATTGTCCGATAAGCATTTTCAACCATCACAATCCCATCATCAACCACTACGCCTATTGCAAGAGCGATACCGGTTAACGACATAATATTGGATGAAATCCCGAAAGTCTGGAGCAAAATAAAACCAACAGCAACAGATATTGGAAGCTGAATAAGGATGATTAAAGCACTTCGCCAATGAAAAAGAAACAAAAGGATAACTATAGAAACAACAATCATTTCTTCGATTAAAGTTCCTTTGACAGATTCGATAGCTTGTTCTATGAGTTCGCTTCTATCATAGGAAGTTTTAAAAGAAACGCCTTCTGGGAGTCCTTTTTCGACTTCTTTCATTTTTAATTTAACCGCTTTTATAACTTTATCGGCATTTTCGCCATAGCGCATCACTACAATTCCGCCTACTACTTCGCCTGTACCATTCTCATCAAAAATTCCCAAACGCAAATCACCTCCCATTTGTATGGAACCCAGATCTTTTACTCTTACAGGAACCGCATTATAATTTTTAACCGTGATATCTTCGACATCTTTTATGTTCTTTATGTAGCCCAATCCTCTTACAATGTAGGCCATATTGCTCATTTCAAATTTTCGCCCGCCGACATCGTTGTTGTTTGCCTTGACAGCATTCATCACCTCCATCATGCTTACATTATAGTACTGCATTTTTAAAGGATCTAACACCAATTGATATTGTTTTTCAAAACCTCCAAAAGAAGCCACTTCGGCCACGCCAGGAACGGTCTGCAATGCAAATTTCACATACCAATCCTGCAAAGCGCGTTGCTCTCCTAAGTCCATACCGTTGGTTTCTAAATGATACCAAAAAATATGTCCCACACCCGTGCCATCGGGGCCTAAGGTTGGGACAACATTTTGAGGCAATAATCGTTGGGCATAATTTAATCTTTCCAGTACGCGGGTTCTTGCCCAATAAACATCAACATCATCTTCAAAAATAATATAGACAAAGCTCATCCCAAACATAGAAGCTCCACGAATGTTTTTAATTTTTGGTATTCCTTGCAGGTTAGAAACCAAAGGATAGGTTACTTGTGCTTCTATAACCTGTGGACTTCTTCCCATCCATTCTGTAAAAACAATGACTTGATTTTCTGATAAATCAGGAATTGCATCTATAGGATTTTGTTGTACGCTATAAATACCCCAAGCAAATAAGCAGGCCGAAACGAGAAGGACAACAAATCTATTCTTTAACGAGAATGATATTAATTTTTCTACCATGACATTTAGTTTTCTAATGAAAGACTATCTTTTGTTTTATTTATCCAATTGATTACTTCCTCTTTTTGAGCAGGTGTTACTATTGCATTTTTATGAAGTAACGTGTAGGACGCTAAGGGCATTTCATCAGACTTTATTTGTTTGATGATAGCTTCTAATTTGTTTTCTTGTTTTCGCTTGGAGTACTTTCCAAACTCATTAAAGTTTAAATCTTTCTTTCCATCTTTAATATGATTCTCCATAAAAAACCGTGCTGGTTGAATGTATGAATACCAAGGATAATTGGTATTGTTACTGTGACAATCGTAGCAAGATGTCCGTAAAATAGTTTCAACATTTTTAGGAACATCGTACATTTTTGTGAAATTTGCAGTTAATTCCTGCTCATAACTTTCATTACGAGTAGGTTGATATAACTGCATCAACAAAAAAATAACAAACCCAATTATGAGTATTTTCTTGATGATTTTTTTCATTTTATAATTGTTTTTTCATAGAACCACAAGTAAGCATTTTCGAACCGTAGTAAGGATTTTTTATTTCTTTGCTTTCACTTATCCAAATTGCACCTTTTCCTTCATTATACATAGGACAAAAGTCTTGATATAGTTTTTGTTTTGCTCCAAATATTTTTATCAAATCATTCACATCTTTACTCAACATCGCAAAATGTTCTCTTTGGTGGTCAATTTTTCCAACATTATCGCCAATGTGTTCTGCGTGTTCTTTAGCATCATCAGTAATATCAATATATTCTGTTTTCAATTTTGGATCTATTGTATTGGTATTGACTTTATTGAAAGTTGCATATAATGCTTTACCCGCATTGGCTGCTCCTGTTGTATCGTCTTTTGTTAGTGCGTTTTTTAGTTTTAAATAATCAGAAATTATTTCATTTGTAGAAAATGTTGTTTGGGTAACCGATGTAGCTTCAGTATTAACTTTAACTGTTGTTGCATCATCGTGACTATGACTACCATCAGTATGATCATGAGCTGCTTCATTTTGTACAACTGGTTCGGTTAATTCCATTCCACATTTTGAACATTTTTCTCCTTTTTTTCCTGTTACTTCGGGGTGCATAGAACACGCATATAATTGTGAAGTACTTTCTGTTTTTTCTGAATCAGTTGTTACAGCTTCTTTATTTTTTTGGTTACAAGAAACTAGTACAAATGCCATTGCTATGGCTGAAAGAATTAAATTTTTCATTTTATTATTTTTTTAAATTGTTATTGTTGGTATTGGCAACATTTTTATAGCATCATTAATCCTCGTAATTGTAATCATAAGCGCACCGTCTATAAATTAACGCGATGCGCATTGAATTAAGTAAACTAAAAGGAAATTTAAAATTTATAGACTGGTTTATTTTTTCTTACCCTCCATTTTAGTCATTTCCATTCCGCATTTAGGGCACTTTCCTGCTTTATCAGAAGTTTGACCATCCGTTTTGCACACGTATTTTGTAACAACTTCACTGCTTGATTGACTTCCCTTGACAGCGTGATCATATTTTCTCTCAGTAGTTTTTACCATTTCCATCCCACATTTGGCACATTTTCCATTTTCTAAACCCACTTCATCAGGATGCATCGGACAAGTGTAAGTTGCTTTTTGAACTTCTTCTTTAGTCATATCCATCCCACATTTTGAACATTTTCCTGGTTGATTGGAAGTTGTGCCATCCATACTACAAACATATTTTGTAACAACCTCACTGCCTGCCTGACTTCCCTTTACAGCGTGATTGAATTTTCGTTCCGTGGTTTTTACCATTTCCATACCACATTTGGCACATTTCCCATTTTCTAAACTTACCTTTCCAGGATGCATCGGGCAAGTGTAAGTTTCCTTTTGGATTTCTTTTTTAGCCATTTCCATTCCGCATTTCGGACATTTCCCTGGTTCATTGGAAGTTGTACCATCCATACTACAAACATATTTTGTAACAACCTCACTGGTTGCTTGACTTCCCTTTACAGCGTGATTGAATTTTCGTTCCGTGGTTTTCACCATTTTCATTCCACATTTGCTACACCCTCCTGCTGTTAAACTCACTTCATCTGGATGCATCGGACAGCTGTAAGTTGTTTTTTGAGCCTCTTTTTTTGAGGGTTTTGTAACATTTTGAGCTGATGCTGCTGTGCTAACTGCTAAGAATACGCTTAGTACGATAATTAATGTTTTCATCTTTATATTGTTTTTAAATATTACTTAATTGTTTCAACTGTTTTACCACAGCTCAACATTTGTGAACCATAATAAGGGTTTTTAACCGCATTTTCTTTGCTTAACCAATTAGCATCTTGCATTGGGCAATACTGATAATAAACGGGTGCTGTTAATTTTGAAACTTTTATCAATTCATGCATATTTTTAGATAATGATTTGAAAAGTTCCCTTTGCTTCTTGATGTCTTGTGTTTTAGAAATATTTTTAGCACTAGCAGTTAAACTTTTCAAAACTTTCATCCAGACGGTATGCTCCGCTGTTTTTAAGTTTTCCATTTTTACAGAAGTGATCGCTGTTAGTAAGTCCTTTGACTTTACAGAAGCCGTTTTACCATCAGTTTTTACCAAAGCATCTTTCAATAAGAAATAATTATCGAAAACTGGTTTCGATTGGTTCTCAGTTATTTGTTGTGTTTTAGTGTTTTTAATTTGCGCAGTGGAAACCACGACTGATAACAATAGAGTTATTGCCATCATTGTTTTTTTTAATGATTTCATTGTAAAATAATTTTAAATTGAATTAGTTAAACAAGAACAAAATGACAGCACAACAAAGCCAGCCTTTTGAAAATGAAATTAACTGAGAAAGTAAATGATTTAAAGCAATAATTGCTTTTGATTTGACACAATTATGGCTATCAAATTTAAAATTCAGCCTATTTTTGGTATAAGCCATAAAGAATTGAAACCAGAAGAAATGGAGGTTTCGTAATTGTAAAAATTTTGTTTTTCTGAAAAGAAATTAAAAATATTTTTATTAAATTTCAATATATTAATAGAAACGGATGTGTTGCAAGAAGAAGCACAACCACATTTACAGTGGCTACATTTTCCTCCGCAACCCTCGTCGTTTTTAGTTTTTGAATGACTATTGTCTTTACAACAATCATCTATGTCCATTTTTGAGGAAGTCTCTTTTGAAGAAGAATGTTTCGATGAATTATTTTCACACGCAAAAGTTACTGCTGGCATCAAGAGGAAACCAAGAACAACGATTAATAAAATGTGAAACTTTTTCATTTATGTAAAAAATCTAAATATTGTACCAAAGGTAGAGAAATAATCTTAATACACGCTAAAGACTTACTGATTTTTTTTACTACTACTTAGCTTTGATTTTTATTCTCATTAAAAGTATTATTAGGGAAGCGAATAGATAAAGACTAACTCCTTTATTATTTAAAAAAAACAACTTTTAAAATATTTTAATTTTAGTAGAATAATGGTTTGAACTATATAAATTTCACCTAAAGTATAAACCTCAAAAGTCCTTTGATTTTGGAGGTTTTTTCATAGTTCGAAAATTAGTTCGAAATTTTTCTAGTATTTATGATTGTCTAGATTTGCAGGAACTGCTGATTCGATTACCGTAAACGTAAAAAACTGTTTGCAATTGATTTTTACAGCTTTTCAAATCCTATTAAATTTTTATTTTAGTTCTTGCATGTACTACAAATCCATATAGTAGAACATAAATATCTTTAAAGACAGGATTTGCCTTTCGCATCTAAATAACCATTAATATTGCAAACTGATAAATATTATTGGGAAAAGGAGTAAACATTAGCGGACTATCAACATTCGTATAAAAGAATAATTGGTTCAATGTTAAAGATATATCTTCAGTTAAATTGATTTTATAATTAACCTCAAAATTAACCTCAAAATTAACCCCATAACTTATTTCAAGTTTATTGAGGTCAGTGTTTATAGGCATTACATTTTGATACCGAATACGTTCGATTTCCTCTGTAAAAATGGTTGGTGTTTTATAACCCAATCCGCCACCAATTCTTGATGTTAGCTTGGAATTGATTTTAAATGGAGTCGGAATTCGTGGTATGAGAGAAAATCCGTAATCAACAACATAATCACCTCTATGACCTGTCTCGATATCCGACCATTCTTTAGCTTTTACAATATTTTGAACAAAAGCTCCATAAGTATATTTAAAACTTTCTAATTAATAGAATAAAACAGATTTAAATCCATAAAAAAAGCGCAAAGTTTGTGACCTTGCGCAGCTTTTAGAGAAATATATTTTTTGGAAAGTACATCTTTGCAGAGCGCAGGGATGGAGAAGGCGTCTCAAGCGTTGTAGATATTTCCTCAAACACCAATAAATTTAAAAAAAATAGTTTTAGTGCAGGAATAAACATGATAAATGCCGATGTATATTCAAAGTTCAAAATCTCCGAAAAAAGTTTCATAGAAATTTCAGGAAGAAAATCCATAACCGATTTAGTAAAAACACCTACCTACAAAGAATATTATAATAAAGTCTTCCAAAATACAAGTATTACAAATTTTTCCAGTAATCAAAATATAGATTATTTAGGTGACGAAAAATTTAATTTTTACGATATTACGGCTAAATATTCTCAACAAATTGGATAAAAAGACCATTTTATTTTAGATTTTATTACAATTAACGATCAACTTAAAATTTTTCAACCAACCAACGTCAGTTATCAAATTCAGTCTGAAAATAATATTTTATATCAAAAAAATTACGGAAGTAATCTCTCATGTATACGAAACTGGAATACTAAAAATAGCTCTTATTTAAATGTGTATACTTCGTCCTATGTGCTTAATGCCGAAAAAAACCAAATATAAGATAATCAAATTGTAAAACAAAAAAATGAAGTGTTAGACAATGGCTTCAAGCTTGAAAATAGTCATACAATCAATTCGAAATTTACTCATAAAAATGGATATCAATTCAACGAAATTGGTACCATAAATTTAGATGAAGTAAACAGCCCTATATTTTACAGAAGAATTAAAGAAGTTTTACGAATTCATGCACTCATAGTTGAAGCAAAATATAATGATACTTTATCCAAAATATATTTTAATGCAGGATTGCGATTAAACTATATCGAACAATTCAAAAAAAAACTTTTAGAACCACGATTACAGTTTAATTATGCAATTACAAAATATTTTAATTTAGAAGTATTAGGAGAATTTAAAAGTCAAAATTCTTATCAGGTTATTGATCTGCAAAACGATTATTTTGGTATTGAAAAAAGAAGGTGGATATTGGCAAACAACAACGATCCCTATTCAAAGAAGTAAACAAGCATCAATTAGTTTATTTTACAACAAAAATAATTGGTTATTTACTTTAGATAATTTTTATAAAAAAGTAACCGGAATTAATAGCTCGAGTCAAGAATTTCAAAATCAATTAGAATTTGTAAAAACTAATGGCGATTATGAAGTTTTAGGAATGGAAATGCTGGTTCAAAAAAAGATAAATCATTTTATTACTTGGTTTAGTTATACTTACAATACTAATAATTATCACTTTCCAAATTTCGAACAACCTGTATTTCCAAATAACTTTAAATTAGACCATATTATTTCCTGGGCTGGTATCTATGAAAGAAAAAATCTAAAAATAGCACTGGGTTCAAAGTGGTATTCTGGAAAACCCGAGACCACTCCTATGAGTTCAACTATAAATTACAGTAATTTCTGCAATCCAAAGATTGATTACAATACCCCAAACAATAAAATACTCAATGACTTTTTTCAAGTTAATTTTTCGGCAACATACAAATGGGAAAGCTTAGATCAAATTCAATATAAATTGGGGTTATCGCTATTGAATGCATTGAATCGAAAAAATGAAATCAATGAATATTATAGAATAAATACGATTACCAATTCTATTGAAGATGTAAAAACTTTTTCACTTCGACGCACTCCAAATTTAAGCTTTAGAATAACGTACTAAACCTTGACGGTTGTTGTTATTTGATCTTATATACTTACCACAAATGAAATTGATTCATTTCTTCCATCAGATGCCCATATCCCTAAACCTGGATAAAATAAAGGTCGTTTAGTGAAATATTGCTTATTAAAAACATTATTCAAACTTGCTTTAATTTCAAATTTGGAATTTATTCTTATCGTTGAATTGAGATCAAATATTCCATATGAAGGAACTAAACCAATTGCTCCGGTTGCTGTTGGCGTAAGTGTATTTAATGCATCGGCAAAACTTGTGGCTGTATAACTATAGAGTCCCGACAAACTTATTTTCCAATAATGAACTGAAATTACATTTCTGGAAATTATATTTGGTACACTTTCAATTTTGTTGCCTTCAATATTTACATTTGAATTTCCTGTTTTAAGATTTCCTGTTGTGTAGTGACTCAAAAAGAAGCTTCGCAAATAATTGGAATAACCGAAAAAAACAGCGGGAGCTTGGAAAAAAAACACTACCTTCTATTATTTATAGTCAGCAAAGAAAATGATATCCAAAAAAAATATCAGCTGCTTTAAATGAGCCAAATTCAACTACTTCTGACATCGCCAAATTAACAGATGCTGCAGTTAAATTAGAGAAGTGCATCCAATATACAGTAAATAATCCCTTTTATGTATAATCCCTTCATGAAAATTTCACAATCAAATTAATTTTAAAAATGTAGCTTAACTTAATGTGCAGTTTTTATTTTCATATCCAGTAGGTCACTAATGTAATTTTTGAGGTAATAACTTAAAAATTATAATATGTTTATATTTTGCTTCTAATCTCAAAAAGTTGTATTCTATATGAATTCTAGATATTGACAATCCCAAAAATTAATTTACGCCTTTTAATAATTTAATTTTCGGATTTTTCATTTAACAATTATAGTCAAAATATAGGCTATTAGTCCAGTTAAATACGATCAAGGAATTCCTTATTAATAGGCTTTACCTGAAAGCAAACTACATTTTTATCACCGTTTGCACGGGCGATGTCATCATCATCGATGGTTGATGAAATAATGAATGCCTTGCAATGTTTTTTTAAATTGGTTGGCAGTTTATCATAAGCCTCCAAAAATTCAAATCCCGACATGAGCGGCATGTATATATCTATAAAAATTATTTGAGGTAAAACAGAAATATTGTCCTGATTGTCCTGTAAATATTTTAGGGCTTCTTTTGCAGCTGAATATTCTAAGACAATTTTTGCAAAATTATTTTTGGTAATCATACGTGATGAGATGTAAAGGTCAATGAAGTTGTCATCAATAATCATTACTTTTTTAAATTTAGGATGTAATTCTTCTATCATGGTTTTAAATTTTTTAACGTAACAATAAAGACAGTTCCAACACCTTCTTTCGAGTGAATCTGAATGGTGCCCTGCAATATTCCAACAGTATCCTTTACAATATATAACCCAATGCCGGATCCATCTTTTTTACCTGACAGGCGAAAAAACATATCAAATATTTTAGTGTGATACGTTGGCGCTATCCCGATACCATTATCGGTTATGCTGAGCTGTAGCTTTTTATGGTCTGACTGCCCAATTATTTTTACATATCTGCCCGATTCTTCTTTCTTGTGGTATTTTATGGCATTGGAAATAAGGTTTTCCAGAATGGTATTAAAGCGCAGCCTGTCCGTATAAAATGACTGTTGCTCCTTGATGTCAATTTCAAAAACAATTCCTTTAGCCTCTTTCATACTGTGAAGTGAATCCACAATATCAGCAGCAGTTTTCTGTAACGGAATTTTTTCTACTTCCAATCCAGTGCGTTTATTTCTAGAATAACTGAGAATGTTTTTAATAAATTCATCCAGGCGGTTTATACTGTTACGAATCATCTTTACATGTTCAAGAGTATCCGTTTCCTTGCTTTCTTCTTCAATAAAAGAAATCAGCCCTAGAATAGAGGTAAGCGGGGAACGCAAATCATGAGAGATGCTGTATACAAAACGATCCAGTTCAGTGTTGGTTTTGATGAGTTCTTTGTTGGTAATGGATAATTCTATTGTACGGTTTTCTTTTTCCTCGTTTTGAAAAGCAAGTTCTTTATTTTGCTGCTCGAGTTGTAATTTGGCCAATTTTATTTCGGTTACATCATGTGCTATACCGAATAAACCGATCGGTTTTCCGTTTTGGTCAAATTCAAACCTGCATTCTGAATCGATGTGTTTTATTGTCCCATCTTTCAAAATGATTCGGTTATTTAAAACACTATTACTTAATGTTCTTTGAGATTCATTAACTATTGTCATTACATTATCCATATCGTCAGGATGGATAAAAGATATCCAGTTAGAATATGACTGTTTGTTATCCTTGGGCGAAAGTCCATAAATACGGCATGTTTCATCAGACCACAAAGCTATTCCTGTTTCAAAATTGAGCTCCCAACCGCCGAGACGTGCTATTGCCTGTGCGTCTTTTAATCTGGATTCACTTTGTAAAAGGCTTTCTTCTGCTTTTTTACGTTCGGTGATGTCGTTTGAAAGAATAAACCGTGCCGGGCCTCCTTCATAAATGATTTCATGCGCATTAATTTCAGCCGGAAAAATAGTTCCGTCTTTCTTCTGATGATTCCAAATTCCCTTATTGAAATTTGTGGGGTCATATTCAAAAGATTTATTATATTGTCTAAACGATTCTTGTTCCTCTTCCGGTCTTATGTCTATTGCAGTCATAGAAAGGAATTCCTCCCGGCTGTATCCATATTGCAGGATGGCCATTTTATTTACGTCCAGGAATTTAAACGTTTTTAAATCCGTTATCCACATCGGGACGGGATTGTTTTCAAAGAGAGATCGATGTCGTTTTTCGCTTTCTTCTATTTTTTTGCGGGATAATACCTGTTCCGTTACATCATTGGCAAAGAAAAAAATGCCATCAATAGTGCCATTAATATCTCTGTGCGCCTGGCAGATAAAATTCAAATAGGTATCCACCAGTTTTCCGTTTCCATGGAAATCAAATTTTACCAGCATTTCATCGGCTGAAAAGGTTTCACCGGTTTGAAATACGGTATCTAAAAATTCGAAAATGCCCTGCGCTTCCAGTTCTGGCAAGACTTCTTTTACCGTCTTGCCAATGATATTTTTTTTACCAATTAAATGCAAATAATGCTCATTGGTCAATTCATATACATGGTTGGGTCCCTTTAAAATCCCCATGCAGGAAGGCGCCTGTAAAAACAAATCCTGAAAGCGTTGTTTCTCCACTCCAAAAGCTTTTTCCAGTTTTATTTTCTTCGTTGGATCTTTGGCAATACTCCCGTTTTTATGGATGTATCTATTTTCAAACATAGTTCCCGGCACTCCGATTTTAACATCCGAATCCGAATTTTTGGTGTTTTCAGCATCTGCTTGGAATACTAAATCTATATAATTTTTGCCAATTAATTCCTCGGGCTTGTACCCCCAAAGGCTTTCCGATGAAGTACTTATGTGAACAAAATTTCCTTGCTGATCACCGGTACAGATCACATCTAAAGAGTAATCCATTACTTTTTTTACATCGATTAATTCTTTTTTAGTTTGTGCAGCCTCTTTCAATGCGCGGTTTATTTTATCGGCTAAAGTTTCAAGTCGCTCTTTTAGCACAAAATCGGTGGCTCCGTTTTTTATCAGCGCGACCTCATTTTCTTCACCGATGGATTCCGAAATAAAAATAAACGGCGTTCTTGGCAGCAGTTTTTCTTTTAACTCAAATGCAATAGTACCTTCAAAAGACGGGAGAGTATAATTTGAAAGTATGATATCTGGTTTGAAATTACGTAGTTTTTTTTTGTAATCTTTTTCTGTTTGTACAATTTCCGCGATATAATTTAAATTGCCAATTTTCAACGCATGTTGAATCAATCCAATATCAGTGGGATCATGTTCGACAATTAATATTTTAGTTTTCATAGGCGTCATTAAATTTTAAGATCGTTTTTAGGAAAACAACCTATATATTGGAAACTGTTTGAATTTATTAATTTTCAATCTTTTATTTTTGGATTATAAACTATTAATAGGGTTTTAATGTGCAATAATACGGTCAAGGAATTCTTTTATAATGGGTTTAACCCGAAAGGCGACTACGTTTTTATCACTGCGTGCCTGGGCTATGTCATCATCATTAATTGTTGATGAAATAATGAACACCCTGCAATGGTTTTTTAAAGCAAATGATAGATTATCATACTCCTTTAAAAATTCGAACCCTGACATCTCAGACATGTATATATCTACAAAAATTATCTGCGGCAGCACGGGAATATTTTCCTGATTATCCTGCAAATATTTTAGAGCTTCTTTTGCAACCGAATACTCTAATACTTTTTTTCCAAAATTGTTTTTGGTAATCATTCGTGATGAGATATAAAGGTCTATGATGTTGTTATCGATAATCATTACTCTTTCAAATTTTGGTTTTAATTCGTTTGTCATTTTTTCAAATTTTTTAATGTAATAATAAAGTCCGTTCCAACACCTTCTTCCGACTGAATCTGAATGGTGCCCTGCAATATCCCAACAGTATCCTTTACGATATATAACCCAATGCCGGATCCATCTTTGTTACCTGACAGGCGAAAAAACATATCAAATATTTTAGTTTGATGTGCTGATGCTATCCCGATACCGTTATCGGCTATACTGAACTGCAGTTTTTCATGATCTGATTGTCCTGTTATTTTTATATACCTGCCTGATTTGTCTTTCTGATGGTATTTTATAGCATTGGAAATAAGATTTTCCAATATGGTATTAAAGCGTAGCTTGTCGGAATAAAACGGCTGTTGCTCCTTGATGTCAATTTCAAAATGAATTCCTTTCGCCTCTTTCATACTGCGAAGTGAATCCACAATGTCAACAGTTGTTTTCTGTAAAGAAATTTTTTCTATTTCCAGCCCCATGCGGTTGTTTCGAGAATAGTTGAGAATGTTTTTAATGAATTCATCCAAGCGATTGATGCTATTGCGAATCATAATTATATGTTCAAGGGTATCTGCTTCTTGGCTTTCTTCTTCTATAAAAGAAATCAGCCCAAGAATGGACGTTAGTGGGGAACGCAAATCGTGCGATACGCTGTAAACAAATCGATCCAGTTCTGTATTTGTTTTGATAAGTTCTTTATTCTTCTGTTCAAGATTTTGTTCTGCTTTTTTATGTGCGGTAATGTCGAATTGGGTAACAACAAACTGATAGGGTTTGCCTTCTTCATTCAGAAAGGGGGTAATGGTAGTGTCTACCCAATAAATAGTTCCATCTTTTGCTTTATTTTTGATTTCCCCTTTCCATAGTTTTCCATTTGCCATAGTTTTCCAGATACTTTGAAAGAATTCTTTAGAATGATATTCTGAACTGATAATGCTATAATCCTGATTTATTAATTCTTTCCGGCTGTATTTTGAGATTTTACAGAAGTTATCATTTACATGTTTGATAATTCCTTTATGCTCTATAATTGCTACTATTGATGATTCATCCAATGCATATTTATAATAGGTAAGCTCTTTATTTAGTTGCTTAAGATTTAGTTCTGCTTTTTTACTTTCAGTAATGTCGGTAACCATAGCCAAACTTTCTTTATAAATACCCGCTTCATCAAAAAGTGGATTTGTAGAAATATGAGTCCAGACTTCTTTTCCAAATTTTGAGATATATTTAAATCGACTCTGTCTAGTATATTTTTCCTCTCTCCTGAGTAGTAATCTTTCTACAATTTGATTACCCCTATCATCCATAAAAAAATAAATATCTTTCCCTATCATTTCTTCTCGGGTATATTCAAGAATTTCCCCCATTTTCTTATTAACAAACCTGGTTAAGTAATTTTCATCAACTAGCCATATTCCTTTTTGGGCGGTTTCTACGATCTGGCGGTATTTTTTTTCACTTTCTTTCAGGGTTTGCTGTGCCACTTTATTTTCCGTAACATCAGTCAGCACATTAATAGCTCCTGTTATCTGGCTTTCAACATCAATAAAGGGTATTGAGTATGATGCCACATTTCGCTTTTCCCCATTGGGACGTTCGATAATTATTTCCTCGCCAACTATTACTTTTCCTTCCCTTAGCACTACTGCCATTGGACATGAATCAAGTGGAATTGGATTACCATCCATATCATAAATAGTACAGGATCCGCACCACATATCTTTTCCTATTTCAGGTTCTCTACCCCATAAGACCGTCGCTGCTTTATTGTATTTTATTATATGTCCTTCTGCATCGCAGGAATAGGTTGCCATGGGTAAATTTTGAAGGATTTCTTCATAGCGGTTTTCATTTGCTTCTATTTTTTTTCGGGATATGACTTGTTCGGATACATCTACGGCAATGAAAAAAACACCGTCAATATTGCCTTCCTTATTTCTATGTGCCTGATATAAGAAATTTGCATACATGTCAACAATTTCCCCATTATTCTCTTTGTCCAGTTTTATAAGCACTTCATTAGCTGAAAAATAGATACCTGTTTTATATACTTGATCTAATATTTCAATAAGCCCATTCGCTACAATTTCTGGTCGTACTTCTTTTACAGATTTACCAATAATATCTTTTTTACCAATTAATTCTAAGTAAAACCTGTTTACCATTTCATATACATGGTTTGGACCCTTTAAGATCCCCATGGAGAAAGGAGCTTGCAAAAACAAATCATAAAACCACTCTTTTTCAATTTTGGAAGCTTTTTCTAATTTTTTTTTCTTCGGAGTTTCCTTGGTTATGGAATAGTTTATATTTAAAGATGAATCTAATATTTTTTCAACTACAGTTGGTGTTTTTGTGCTTAATGTAGACTCTTTCAATAGGCGGTTTACTTTAGTGGTTAAATTAGAAAGGTTTTTTTTTAACACTAAATCTGTAACTCCTTTTTTAATAAGTTTAATAGCCTTTTCTTCACCAATGGATTCGGTAACAAAAATAAATGGCGTTTTTGGTGCTAACTTTTTCTTTAACTTAAATGCAGTAGCCCCATCAAAATAAGGAAAAGTATAATTTGATAGGATGATATCTGGTTTGAAATTATGAAGTGCCTTTTCATATTCATTTTCTGTCTGCACCATTTCTGATATATAATTGACATTCCCCTTTTTTAATTCGTGTTGAATCAATTCAATATCAGAGGGATCGTGTTCGACAATTAATATTTTAGTTTTCATGAGTATTATTACTTTTTAAAATAGTTTTTGGGAAGAAAAACTCAAAATTTATAATGTGTTATATTACTCTTTAAGCTTTATAAATTTATTGAAATCCTCCTGTCGTCTTTTGGCCACAGGTAAAATAGTTCCATTTGAAAATTCACAGAAATAACCATCTTTTTTTGAAATTTTAGAGATATGCCGAAGATTAATAATGAAAGAATGATGGATTCTAAAAAAATAGTTGTTGTCAAGAATGTTACTGTATTCCCCTAAATTTCTACTGGACATTATTTTTTTACCATTAAGTAGAAAAAAATAAGTGTATTTTCCATCTGCTTTACAAAAAATTATTTCCGACATGTGGATCAGTTCAATTTTATCTAATGACGAAACAGCTAAATATTCATTATTTTGATTAAAAGAGTTCAAAATATTAATGTTATTAATTTTTTGATTTTGATAAGAACACTCCATTTCAATTCTTTTAATTACTTTGTAAACGGCTAGAATAATAGCATTAAAATCGATTGGTTTTAAGATAAAATCTATTGCATTGTGCTTAAATGCTTTTACAGCATAATGTTCTTGTTCTGAGATGAATATCAATTTTGGAATACTAAATTCTAATTGTTCGAGCATTTCAAAAAAAGTATCATCTTTTAATATAATATCTAAGAAAATGACGTCTGGTTTTGTCAACTTTATTATATTTATTCCGGCGATTGTGGATAATGCGTCAGCAATTATTTTTATAATCATAAAGTTTTCTTCTTCAAATTTTTTTAAAATTATTAAAGTGTCTTTTTCTTCGGTTATGATTATTGCATTAATAGGCGTCATAGGCTGGAATTTGCAGTTAAAGGTTCAATTAACAATATAAATGCATAATTTAGAATATTCATTCTTAATGGTTTATGTAAATAACAAGTGTCAAATTTTAACTTTTTTAAAGTAATATATTAATTTATTATACGGTAAGTATTTTTTTTTTTTAAAAACAAAAGTAATAATCGTCCGGTATTTAAGCATAAGTGAGATGTAATACCCTTTATTGTGATTGTATTGATATTGAATTCACTCCAAATCGGTGGGGTCATTTTCGATAATTACTACTTCATTAATTACTACTTCATTTAAAATAAATACTATTGTTGAGGCAGGCTAGCTGACCTTCAGTATAATTATTGATCGGACATCACTTTTTGAAATTCATCAGATTAATCCCATTTTACCAGAGGACAGATTAGACCCCGATTCATGATATTTGTGTCGATTTTAATATTCGTTATGTGGGTTAGTATTATATCAGTAATTTTTTTTCAGGCTCCCTTTATTTTCTTATGTAATAACAACTACTATGTCATTCACTTTGAATAGGTTATATTTATGTGATTGATTGTAAGTGTGTGCCTTTTTTTGACGGAATGGTTGCCTTTTTTAAAATGAAACCTAATGCTGTATTACGACCTTTAATATTGAAAGTTTGGTTTAAAGCTGCTTGTCTAGATACTTATTTTGGATGCAGTATAAATTTTAGTTGTTTAGCAACGTCTCCATCACTATTGATGCCAATAGTGAATCGGAAAGAATCAGAATTAGAACCCATGTTCAAATAATCCAATTGCGTGCGATCTAATGCTGCGGTGTAATTTCCGGGACGCAACCCAAGAAAACTAAAATGGCCGTCGGATTTTGAAAGCAATGAGGTGACAAATATATTGTTGTCATCATAAATATTTATTTTGATGCCTCCCAACTCGTATAAATTACCATACATCTTCAGCGAAACCTCACCTACAGCTTCTTGTAAACTCATTCTTTCCCCATTGTAAAAAGGAACTATAAAAGCATTTTTAAACCCGAGTTCCTGAAGATCTCTTTTTATTTTTCTGATTTCATCAACGGTATTGGCTTCTCCCCAAGTGTATTTGTACAAACCTTCATGCTGATACATTTCAATTCCTTTTAAGGTTTTAAATGAGTTAGAGGATAAAGATTGTTTCTTTTTTGAAGTCATTAGCTGAACCTTGAAAGCCAGCCCTTTTTGGGAAATTATTTTATCGCCGTTTGCATCAGGCTTTTGGTATTTATTGTCGTTTGTTTCCAATAAAAACTTCAGTTTAGCTTTAGCATCTCCATTATCACTGGCAATACTGAATCGGTGAACCGGGACCTTTACAGTCATTTGTGCTTCCTCTAATTGCTCGCTATCTAATTGCGCGGTGTAATCTCCCGACTTTAAGCCCAGAACCGTGAAAGTTCCGTCCGCTTCCGAAAGGGTGGAGGTTGTCATTGTATTATTAGAGTCGTAAATATGGACTCTGATTCCGCCAATCCCATCTAAATTTTCACTTTTAAAGAAAACTACGCCGGTAATTTTGCCGGAGTTAATTCTCACTTCATTATAAAAAGGGACTACAAAGGCTTTAGGAAATCCCTGATAGCGCAGCTTCTTTCTAATCTCATCTGCTTCCGCTATCGATTTGCTGTTACCGATGGTGTATTTATACATTCCCTTATGTTTATACTCTTTTACGCTCTTCAAACCTTTGAAAATCGGATCAGATAAAGCCTTTTTCTTTTTTGAAGCCAGAAGTTGGTTTTTGAAAACTAATCCTTCTTCCGGACTGTTTCCATACTGATCTTCTTTATCAGCAACCGTATCGGGATGGTCTACTTGTGATTTTTGAAAAGCAGCTTCTAATAAATCAGCCGCATTTTTTTTATTGATCACATCGGCTTTTTCCATGCTTGTCCTTTTTTGATGATAAAAGGGTACCACAAAAGTCCCATAGAATCCCTTGGAACGCAATTTGTTTTTTAGCTTGTTCGCTTTTGCCAATGATTTGCTGATACCGATCGTGTATTTATACAATTTTTTATGCAGGTATACTTTCAAGCCTTTTAATCCTTTAAAAATTGGATCTGTCAAAGCCATCTTCTTTTTGGAAGCCAAAACCTGGGTCTTAAAAATTAGCCCTTCTTCGATGGTATTTTCAGATAGTTGCGGTGTAACTGAATCGATAACTGGAATTACAGGTTCTATGACCGGGGCAGCTGTTTCTTGTGGGGCAGCCCCTAGCGGAACAGCTGTATTCTTTTTGCGAAGGACTTTAGCTTCCTGCTCACTTATTCTTTTATTGTCATTAAAAGGCACTACAAAAGCGCCAAAGAATCCTCTGGAACGCAGCTTATTTTTATGCTTGTTCGTTTCCCCGGTCGATGCATTGCTGCCCACCGTATATTTATACAATCCATTATGAAGGTATTCTTTAATTTCCTTCAGCCCTTTGAAAAAAGGATCGGTCAACGCCACTTTTGTTTTGGTAGCCAAAAGCTGTGTTTTATAAATTAATCCTTCTTCGGGACTGCTTTCATGTTGTTCTTCTGTACTTGCATCGATTGCAAAAGTAGCGGAGTTGGAGATCCCGGATTGTGATTTTATAGAAGCAGCTGCTAACAGAATGGCTGCGTTCTTTTTGTTAATTGCTTCGGCTTCTTGTCTGCTGATCCTTCTATTTTTATAAAAAAGGACCACAAAAGCATCAGCATAACCTTCCGAACGTAACTTCTTTTTAATTTTGTTGGCTTCACTACGCGAGGTGCTGGAGCCCCAAGTATAGTTGAAAACACCATGGTATTCATATTCAACTATTTCTTTCTTGTTTTTGAACCAAGGATGGTTTAACGCGAGTTGCGTTTTAGAGGACAGCAATTGCACACGATAAACGATTTTTTCGCCATGCGCTATGGAATCGGTTGGTACTTTAGAAACGGTAACAGCTGCTGGTTTATCTGGAATATCCGATGGAATAATTTCAGTATCCAATTTTTCAATTTTTCCTTTATGCAGCACAAATTCAAGATTGTCCACAATGGCGCCATCCGCTCCATTCTTAATTTCAAAAGCTGCGCTGGCGGGTGCTGCCTTCATCTGTAATTTTTGTAATTGCAGCGAATCTATTTTTGCCGAATACCTGCCTGATTTTAAACCCAGGAAACTAAAATACCCGTCGGGTTCCGAAAGAATGGTGGTCAGAACATTATCACTATCATAAATATTGATTTTCAAACCGCCGGTTCCAATTAGTTTCCCATTTTCATTTCTGTTCACCGTTCCCCCCATTTCTCCGACTACAACAACGGGGATTTCAATTATTTTTAATTGATTGGGGTTTAGTGTAATATTTAGGGCTTTGTTGGTTACTCGCCACGCAATGTTATTGATGCTGTTGGTGTTGAGTTCCACATGGTTTTTTATATACGGCTCTAATCCGGTAATAATCGTGCTGCCGTCTTTGGCACTGATCTGTCTGCCGCCGCCATTCACTAGAATCTGTATGCCAATTACGGGAGGTTCATTGGGGTCTCGTTTTCCATTGCCGTTGGTATCCAAAAAAGGAATGAATTTCATGCTTGCCATTCCTACACTTGCTTTATTATTAAAATCTATAAAATCTGCTTTGGGCTCATAAATCTGGCTGCCGCTGGCCGACTGAGAAAACGAAGCCTGATTTTTGGTAAAACTGCTCGAAAAACTGCTGCTTAAATGATCGAAATCATATCGGAAACCCATTTGCAGATAACTGCTGTTGGTTTTGAAATTCTGATCAAAAGAAACCTGAGCAAAGCCTTTTTTGAACACCTGTTTTTTCAGTTCGGCTCTCAATGAAGTGATGCCGTCAGCATTGTAATCGTATCGTAGCTGAGGGATTAAAACGAATCCTTTTGGGAGGCGGAGCGAAGTGGACAGGTTGCTGTAAATAAACGGTTTGCCGGTAGCGGAATAAAATAAATTGGTAGTAAAATTAAAGTTTAGTCCATAGCCCGTTCCAGACAATAAAAGCTCTGAAGTGGTGTATTTAGTGGTGTTGAACAAATTTTTCTCCATAGACAAACGGGAATTACCCGAAAAATGAGCTGTATGAAACGGGAAGGACAGCGTCGCCTTGCGCATTTCGGAATAATTGAAACGGATGGCCTGCTGGGTCTTGTCATATTTAGCATAATCCACCTCCAGACGGAGATTATTGGCGGCAGTATAGTTCAGTTTCCCGTTATACATCACATTAGGATAATACCCTCCCGAGATAAACAATTGGGGTGCCACCCGAACTGATGTATTTAAAAAAGGAATAATTTTTTGGTTTACTAAAGATGAAACGTATTCAACACCGCCTCCAATGGTGATACGGTCAGAAAGTCCATAGTTTACTTTTGCATTCGCAAAAAGACTGTTTTTGCCGTCTTCGATTAGTCCGGAACTCAGGATGTATTCCATTTTTTTGGCAGGAAGAAATTGAAAAGGAATCACAAATTGTTTACCGGAAATCTGTTCTTCACCCCAAGGACCGTAATACCGCAGCGAAATTTCAGTGCGCCCGTACATCAGCGGAACATTAAAGGAGAAAAAACCGTTAGCATCGGCTTTGATATAATCGACCAACACATTGTTGATATAGAGCTCCACCATCCAGTCCGGTTGGGTGTGATCGCTTAAGGCATAGGTGCCGAAAGATTTTCTGATTTGGGTGGGTGCATTGGTGATTTGTCCGCCGACAACCGGATACAAAATAGTAGCCGTTGACGACGCGGCTATTTTTCCCAATGTGATTTGGCTTATGTATTTATTGTTTTCATTGACATACCGCCATTGGTAATATTGGTTTTTTAATACAAAAGGCTGATTGCTACCGTAGTTAAGCGCGCTTGTCAGTTCCCCTCCGGCAAGCATGCCTCCCAAATTTAAAAGCAGTCTTTCAGAGTGGGCGCCATTGGTTTGCTGGTTGGTATTCACGGCCCAATTTACGGTTCCAAAGTGAAACAGGGGTTTGTCCCTGACTAGGGTTGTATCGGCAGTAAATTCGTTTTTGATTTTGTTGATATTGGCTCGTAGCTGCATGATACGGGCTTCTCTGATGGCCGGTAATTCTAGTTTTGAGGACATAGAAACCGACAAATTTCTAAAGCTAAAGTTATTTTCGAGTTCAAAAATCGTATTAAAATAAGACGCTTTCAGGAATAAATTGGTAGTTGTTCGAATTAAATCACCCGGTTGTAGCAGAATTACCCTGCCTTTATAGGTGATCTGGCCAGCGTTTTCATCAATTTTGAAAGCGTTGTCCTGTAGGATAAAAAAACCTTTAATGATGCTATAATTGGTATTGGTGGTGTTTTTAATCTGTAAAAAATCAAAAATAGTGGGTACAGAAAGATACACTTCCTTGCCACAGATTATCGAAGGCAGCTCGGTACTGCCAATGTATTTCACCTGAAGCGACAACAGCACTTCATCGCAGTCGCGTCCTTGAGCGTTGGCAGAAGAATGCAAACTTGCTAATAGGATAAAAAATAGACATAAAAAGGTGCCGGACTTGTACGTAAACAATCCGAAGAAAGAAGTCCACTGGCTAAGTGGAATATGTTTTTTTTGAATACACTTACCCATTATATATTTTAACAGGCCATACGCTATCTACAGTAAGACAGGCGGCAGCAATTAAGGGATTCAGTCCAAGAGCAGCTATTGTGGTGGGCAGTAAAATAGATAAACTTGCCTTTAAGGAATACATGGGTGATGTATTTTAGGGTGTTACAAACGCAGGGTGGCTTCAGCATATTTAGTGCCTTTGTTTTGTGGGGAATAAATGACCTGAAGCTGGCCTTTTGTATAATCGGTCTTTTGGTCCGTACTCAATTTTATCTTGGTTCGGCGTAAATTTCCCGGCGTGTACACGGCAAAACCTTTTACGGTGGCTGCGGGGGTGGTCTTTCCTTCGGGCGAAATATGGTTGACCTGTAAGTCGCCATAGCAGGACCTGTCGCCGCTGCGGTTAAAATCCAGGGAAAGCGTTCTGCCGTCTTCGGACTGTTGCACTGCCAAATTCGAAAGCGTCACCGCTGTGGTGGATTCTCCTATGGTAATGATATTGGCAATCGAAATTCCAAAAACCGGTATTATACTGATGCTCATGCCCTCTTGTTTATGGGTTGGATCTTCTTTCTCTAAAGCCTTGTTTTTTGGCACGGCACGGAAATAAAGATGAGATCGGTATTCCCCTTGTTGCAGTTCATTAGTTTTTATTAGCTGTATTTTTACAGTTTGCGATTCATTGGGGGCAAGCGTAATCATGCGGGGGTAAAACCGCAAATAAGGAGACGCAAAGCGCTGGTCGGGTTCCGGTGCTTCAATAGCAATAAATTTGCCGTCCTGATCCATTTTTATCTCGCTGTACGACAGTTTATAGGTGGCAGTATCTTTACCAATATTGGACAGGTTTATATTCTGCACCCTGTTTTGGATGCCGTCAAAGGTGATACGTTTTGGAAAAATCATCAAATCCCCTTGTGCCATTAAGGAATTGGCAAAGGATAAAAACAGTAGTAACAGCAGTAAAATTTTCTCTTTCATGGGATGTCATTCATTAGTTTAGTACTCAATTTTAGTATAGACAGCAAAGGTATAGATGAAAAAAAAAAGTATGTAAAACGACCTTTTAGTTTGACTAATTATAATTTACCGTCACTTGAAAACCTGTGGTATTGGTATAGGAACCTGTGGTTTGTGAGGCTCCAACATTTAACGTTGCTCCCACAAAAACAGTCTGTGTTCCAGCTGTTAAAATACCGGTTGCAGAAGGTGTGCTGGTAAAGGCGTTAACAACCATGGATGCAGGGCCAACTTCGGATTCAGAAAGTGTGAAATTTGCGGGTAACGTAATTGCATAGGTATAACCAGGCTCACCAGTTACTGTAAATTGAGCCGCAGTAACAGTTCCGGTAAAGGAGGGCAGGATTATCCCTCCTGAAGGAGTTCTTGATCCTGAAGTAGATAAAAGCACTGTGCCACCACCGGATGAAGCCGCTATAGTACCAAAATTCATGTCTGTGTTTTTCGAAATGGAGATAGGAACCTGCGCCATTAAAGAACCGGCAAAGGGTAAAAAAAACAGTAACAGCAGTAAAATTTTCTCTTTCATGGGAGTCCTTGTTTCATTGATTCCGCTTTGGGTTTTGCCAGGAAAAGCAACAACAGTAAAAAACTAAAAAAAAAGGGCGCTCCAAAAATGGAACACCCTTTTTTTAGTAGAATTTAGTTATAATTTACTGTAACAGCAAAACCTGTTGTATTGGCATATAAACCAGCAACTTGTGAACCAGTAACGTTAAGTGTTGCGCCAACGTAAACAATTTGTGAACCAGCTGTTAAAGTACCGGTTGCAGAAGGTGTGCTGGTAAAAGTACTAACAGTCATCGTTTCGAGAGTTGTAGCTTTAGTAAGCGTAAGAGCAGCCGCAGGCAACGTAATCGCATACGTGTATACACCCTCTCCTGATACCGTAAATTTAGCAGCAGTAGGCGTTCCTGTGACTGCTGGTAAAGTAACACCACCAGAAGGAGTTCTTGTTGGGGTAGCTGAAGCAGTCATAAGCACAGTCCCTGCAGTACTTGAAACTGCCACGTTACCAAAATACATATCTACATTTTTAGCAATCGCAATTGGAGCCACAATAGTAGCCGTTGTAGGAGCGTTTGCAGTTACTTGTGCTGAAGCAGTTGCTGAAAAGGCAATCGATAAGGTAATGATTGCAATAATTGAAGTAATTTTTTTCATAATAGAAAAGGATTTGGGGGGTTAAAAATATTTTTTTGTTTTTGTATATCAATAATTAAAACCAACCATTGATTATTAATTAGAGTGCAAATAGATACAATTGTTTTCTATATCTAAAACGAAAAGTAATAATTGGATAGTAACCGGCTTAACTGGTCATTAAAGTGTTTTTTGGTAATGAGTAAAAAAAACATTTAGACTTATGCAAAGATTAAAACTGCTTTATAGGTTCAATTAAAGAGAAATGTATTTGATTTTTAAAGGATAAATGATTTCAAAAACAAAGCAGAAGCATTTTTTAGAATAAAAAAAACTTCTGCTTTGTTTAGACTATTTTATTAACAGCTACAATTACATCATCCATATCTGTGGGATGTATCATAACGTCACTTGCAATGTAAATTAAAAAGATTTTTTTTTATTTTAAAACGAAATAATACAGAGATGTAATAACAATAACTGATAATTAAAGTGATTTGATATAAAATAGAATTATATAAAGTTTGGATTGCAGTTTTTTATAATTGCACCCCTCCCGCACAAACAGTGTCCTAATCTGAATTTAAAAGGAATGAATTTTTATTTTTAATAAATAATTTGTAACTCAATAAAAATAAAATATTATTATTGAATTCAAAATACACGTTCTTTAAGTAATCGTTAAAATAATGGTTTACTATTTGTTTGTTTGTTTGTTTGTTTGTTTGTTTGTTTTTACAACAAATTTGCTGGTCAGTATTATTTAAATTTTAATCTTTATTACTTAATAATAAAATATCAGTAAAAATATTTTATTGGGCTTTTCCAAAGATCTATTTAATATAAAAAACTGAAATATTAAATTTATTATTAAGCCCTATTTTTTTTCGAATAAAAAGAAATTCTAAATGCAATTCCTAAAGAAAATGTACATATAATCCCTATAATAACCATTGGAATCATACATAAATCGGTAACTGATGCGGAAGGCTCCTCGAAACCTGGAGGTGGTGGTGGCGTACAGAAAGCTTCAGTGACAGTAGCAATGGTAAAAACTAACACAAATAGGATTGTTTTATATTGAATATTTGTTTTTTTCATATTTGAGGTTAAAATTCAAACTGTGAATTTTGTTTAGGATTGTATTTTTAAGATTAAAATTGAAAAGTATTGTTCATTCATAAAGGTTAGATAAGACAGGGAATGTTATTCATTAGTCTATACTAATTTAAATTGCAGCGACTAATAATATAATGTAAATTAAAAGGAATATTTTTTAAATGTAAAATGAGAAGTAGTAACTGTCTTTTAATAGGTATAATCGGTTATTAAATAGTTTTAATGATATGTTATAAATAGATTGAATCACATAAATATTTAGAGTGCCTATTTTCAATGCAAATGTATTTCGACAAAAATAGTAATCAATTTGCTGCTTTGAAACTGGATTAAATTTTTATTTTTTGCAATGTAAGCGTCCGACCAAGCACATCTTGTTTGTTTAAATAAGTGGATTCCGGAGCAAACTGTACATTCTATTCCGGGCAAAGTGAACAGTTTGAGTATTCCGCTGCAAAGGTCACCACTATTGTGGAGTAAAAACTTGGATCAATGGCCCAGTGGATATTTCGGTTCGATTTGTGCCACTTATTCTGGATAAAGTGAATTGACCCTTTAAGCTCAGAAGAACCAGATCTTGTTTGATTATATGAGTTTCTTGCAATTGTGAGGGAATAAATCCGATATGTTCTTGTGGTTTATTGACTGTATATTCTCAAGAGTATACTTTAGCTATTCAAATGGATTTACGTTATGCTTTTTACAGTTAGCAAAAAAGGTGTACGCCATAGCACCTCTTTGTGCAGCATCATGTGATCCTGCGAAGAGATAATTCTTGCGACCCAAAGAGACCGGTCTGATTGCATTTTCTACTAGATTGTTGTCTATTTGTAGATTTCATCATATAGATAAGCGGATAGATTATCCCATCTACTCTGTGAATAAGCTAATGCTTTCCCGATTTGACTCTTGGGTAAGGTGGCTTTTATTTGTACAAACATCCATTTACCAAGTTCATTAATAACAGGTAGACTTTCCTTTAGCCTTAGCTCTTTAATCTGCTCAGGATTTTGTTTGTCTTCTTTAGCTTTACGCTCTATAGCATATAGTTTTTGTATCTCCAATAATACGTGCTCAGCTCTTTGCTTATCATTCTCAAGAGATCTTTCAAATTCGCGACGCGCATGAGCCCAGCAACCTAAATGGGTCACCGTTGTCTTTTTTCCATAGGCTTTGTATCCCGCATACCCATCGGTTTGCAGGTACCCTTTAAAATCTTTGAGTACAGGTAATGCAGCACTACTACTTCGTGTAGGGCTATAATCAAACATTACTAGTTTGGATATAGGAGCATGATAAACCCAGTAGTATCCTAAATATGTTGACTGCTTTTTCTTATAGTCTAACACTTTGATGGTGGTCTCATCCACTTGGAGATAGCCTTCGTTTTTGATATCCATCACCAGCTTTTCATATAGGGGCTTTAAAGCATCAAGACTCTGAGCTGTCCAACCTTCTATGGTTGAGGAAGCGATTTCGATCTTCTCTCTTGCAAAGCGTTGCTTTTGTCGATATAGTGGCAAGTGATCTACATATTTATCAACAAGAATGCTAGCTAAGAGTCCTTCAGAGGGTATTCCTTTGTCGATAACTCTATCAGGTAAGACTCCAATTGTTATTTGGGGATTCTCGATATCCTTAGTCGCATATTTGTAACGGATGTATCTTTTGATTTTAAAGTGTCCGGGAACATAAGCCAAAACATCTGTAGTTTCTTTTTCAATACAAACCTTATCCGATAAATCTCCCTCTGGATGTATTTCAATTTCTTCTACTGGTAAATGCTCTTGTAGTTTGGCTCTTCCTGGATCTTTTTTCTTTTCACGAGAATACGTAATCTCTTGTTTGATTACTGCTTCTTGTTCTTCAAGAACTTCTGAAGGATTTTTCTTTATATCAAGCCCTGTTCTAGGATCTGCGACATTATCTCCGGCAAAATCTGTAGAATTTGGATTTATCAGACTTCTGATCGCTGAAGCATGTCTAGCTTCAACAGAAACTATTTTTCCTGCCAATAGTAAATAATCAGGGTTTGAAAGTAATCTTCCCGCACCATTATAAGATGCAACTCCTGTATCTTCGAGAGCTTTAGCCGTAGCTAAAACCTGATCGCGGCTGCTGAAATTTAATCTGCCATAATCAAAAGCTAAATTAGGGAGTAATTGTTTTTTGGATTAGGAAGTGCTCCACTCAAAGCCGCTTTAAAGAATTCTCGGTGAATGACTTCATGATAATACAAATCGGTCAGCACCTGTTGGTCTTCGGCTGTAAAATTTGCTGTAAAACCCGTAGCATTTACGACTTTAGTATAAAAATCGGCTTCTAATTGTTCCAGAGCGTATGCATAGGTCAATACTCCTAAGTCGTTCCCTCCTAAATCAAATACACCATCCTTTACCCCAGGGAAATGACCACAACCAAACTTTGATGTTAAATTAGTACTGTTAGGACTAAGAATTATATCGTCGTCTTTGTTACAACCGGTTAATAATAAGCCTGTACCCACAATAGTGAGCCCGCTGATTTTAAGGAATTTCCTCCTGTCAGTATAGGAAGGTTCTACTTCTTGAATCTTTACTACATTTTTCATAATCTACACAATTAAAAGGTTACTAATGATATTAATAAATGATGCAGTAGGTGTGTTAGGTTTGGGAATATTAAAACTTAAATAAATGACACCCAAATGGGTTAGGATTATAATTATGTATCTAAGTTTAAATTTTTGCTGTCATTTATTGTTTTATGAAGCGTTCATTTTGCACCTGTCTTTTTCATACTCTTCATTACATCCTCTTTGGTTAATCCTGTGTTATTTGTCGGGATCGTTGGTGTTTTTCCGGTGTTGAAAAAGTAAGTTTTTGTAAATAATAATTGTTAAAATTTAATGTCCTCTTTAGCTCCAAAAATATTAAGCACAAAATTTAATCTCTTTTGGGTTTAATTCCTCAAAACTCTACTTCGAAAAAGAAAAGTTTAAAAAACTAGGTTTTCATCAAACTAAAAAGTCAACTTTCCCTCGATTAATTTTGTGTGCTCGCCTTAAGGTAATTTATTAAAACATGCAGCGATCGTTAGAAAATCAAGTTTTATTTTAATGCTTTTTTTATTTCAGATGCTGCTTGTAATAAAGCTGATTTAGTTCCGGGAATTGTACTTATTGGATTTAACAAGCCCCAATCGTGGATCATTCCATTATAGCGTTTTGCAGTAACTTTTACCCCCGCTTCGTCTAGTTTTCGGGCATACGCTTCTCCTTCATCTCTTAAAATATCATTTTGTGCGGTTTGCACCAATGCTGGTGGTAATCCTTTCAGCTGGTTGCTTGTAGCCTGTAAAGGTGCGGTGTAAATTTTCGTACGTTGTTTCGGGTCGGTTGTATAATTATCCCACATCCACATCGAAAATGCCATCTATCTGTTTCTGCAATAGATTTTCATTAAAACGAGCTTTAGATTTGTTCCCAAAATATAGAGATCCCAGTTGACTTTCGCCCTTTAAATTGTCATTGGAACGGATTGCCAATGTAAGCGAATCAATAAGTTGATAGTGCGAAAAAGTAGTCGACCCATTCCATTTCACAGACCCATTGCAATCCTTTATATTTCCTTTAAAAATTATAGGGACAGGTCCATCAATAAGATAAAAATTAGGGGGTAAAACACGAACCTGAACAGATTGAAAAGGGAAATCGGTCCGACTGGGGTGAATCTTAAATTTCTCTCTTTTGTGTAAAAGGGTATCCAATGTGGTAACCAAAAGAGGTTGGGTATAATTGCCCAGATAAATTTTGTCATTGGCTATTCCTGCAAAATAATAGGAGCTAAACTTGAGATCGATTTCATTAACTTTTGTTGCATTCCCCGCAAAACGACGAACAAAATTATTCCGATGATGCATTATGTCCTCGGATAAGATAAACAACACTGCAACGATGCCTACACTAAAAAAAGTTGAAAGTGAAAAAATACTGGCGAGCGCAGCAGGTTTCGAAATACGATGTACCTGTGGCACACCGCCGGCCAGTATCAGTATACCCGCTGCTGCCAGTATTATAAAAACTACATTAAAAATGAGATGTTCCGTCCAGCCTAATTTTTCAAGAATTCCTCCACAGGAGCAGGGAACAAAAGAGCTATAATTTAGAATGATGTAAATATATGCCGTAAACATAACCATTAAACTGAAAGCGGCAAAAAGAGCAATCATACGCCATTTAGGAAAAAAAAGTAACAAGGCTAGAATCAATTCAATAATTGGAACCAACCAAGAAACCCAACTGGCAAAAGTACTTAACAATGGAGACTGTCCCAACTGGACTTGGAAGTTTTCAAAATCCAATAATTTACTGACTGCTGCATAAACAAAAAGAAGAATATAGAGCAAACAAATAAACTCTAAAAATAGGTTTTGTATTTTGGAATTCAATCTCATAGATTCATATGTTTTAGTTCCACAAAGCAAAATTCTGAAATTCAAAACCAAAACACTTGTCATTTTGGGAGCAAAACTTAACCAAAACGGATTATGATTAAAGGATTAAATAGTAGCAGAGGCGAATTCCCTTCTTGAAATTGAAGATTCTCGCTACCGTACTTTAGTTGCCCTAATATTTATCTACCAAAAATCACGGCAAGGATTTGCGTGCCCCCGAGCGAGTGTGAAACACGAGTGGCTGGGGGGGCGCGATAGGGAAATCCTTGCCGTGATTTTTGGTAGATAAATATTCGGGCTTGAAATCGAAGATTCATGAATGCCAAAAAAAAGATAACAAAGTTTGAGTTCATTAAACTTAATATTGATATTTAACTCGAATATTTAGTCTTCTGGTAAAGAAGTGAAACCAATTTCATTGCGTTTCAGTTCATATGGTGAAAATCCGAAGCGTTTTTTAAAAGATTTTGAAAAATTGGGATAATTATTAAAACCATTCATGACCGAAATATTTTTTAAAGGAATCCCTGTATGTTGAATCATGAAATAAGCTCTTTTCAAACGTTCGCCATTATAAAATTGATAAATACTGCTCTTAAAAAAATGACGAAAACCATCTTTCAGTTTATATTCATTTGTGCCAAATTGACGCGAAAGTACTTTTAATGGAGGAAGTGGTTCTTCAAGATGGGCTAAGATATAATCATAGAGTTTCTGAATCAAAATCGCATCTGCTTTTCGGGTTTTGATTTGTTTCTCGTATTCATTTTCATAGGCCATAGGATTGTAGGAATCTTGATGAATAGGTGTAACAAGACTCAATATAATTTCCGTTCTATTAATTAATTTTCCGACACTACAGGAAACAGAAACAAGCAAATGCTCTTTAGTGGTAAAATCTAAGCGAACTGTTGCTGGTAAGCTAATGCCTCCATGGAGCACTTCTTGCAGTTGCTCCACAGAAGAAACAGTAAGAATACTGGACAAAGGCTGGTCGATCAAATCAGATTCCGAATAACCTAAAAAGGAAATAACCTCTGGGCTAAAACTTTTGATAAAAAAAGCGGCATCCAAAACAAAAGTGGTTTGGGTAATAAATTCATGAGTACTGTGGGTATTGACATAACCAACATGAAAAATCGACTCTTTCATTTCTTCGGCAACCATGTTAATTAAAATAACAAGTGTCTCCAATTCGTCATCATACGGACTTAAAGGGATACGGCTGTTAAAATTGCCTCTTGCCATCTCAAACAGCATTTGATGCATGGTAACAATACGTTCTTGGTCATGTGCTCTTTCCATAGTAACTCTAATGTTATCTTTTTTTTCTACATTCTTTTCTCTAAATAAACTGCTTCAGAAATGCCAATGCGTCATCTTGTTTATTGAAGATTTTTGTGGGTACAGTGGGCTTGCTAATCTGCAAATAGAAAGTACTAATCGTTAAGGATTTTTTTTCATGCACGATAAGACCCACTGCATGGGTCAATATGGAGCCAGATTGAGCCAAATAATCTCTTCCCGCTTTCTCCGTTGAAATAACACCTCGGATATCGCACAAAACAGGAAAAGAAATTTCATTTTGAAAATGAATTCTATCGGTTACTACACACTGAGCCACCTTCAAATCAATAATCGTGTTGGGTTTATATTCAAAAAAGAGAATACCATCGGCAATCCAAAATCGGGCATAGTTATTCTCATAAAAATCATGGGCTGCAATCATGTTTTATGAATTTAAAGGGTTCTAATTTAACAAAATTAAAAACATTTATAAATAATGCAGTTGTCAATTTGGGATTATTTGTTGCAATTTGATGTATTTGTTGTCTATTCGGGAATTTGACTTGTCAATTTGGGAATATTGAATAACTGGATGAAATAACTTTCATTTTTTATAGTGACTTTTAGAATTCTATTTTTTCAACAACGATTAAAACAACTAAAAAATGGCAAAAATCAAGCACAATAATTTTATCGATACCGTGGATGAAGTTTTTTCGAACGCAAAGAAAGAAGGCATATTACACTTATATGCGGAAGATAAAGTTTTAACAGGCAGAACAATTCAAATCAAGGGAAAGGAAATGTTTCATTTCGGAACAACTGGTTATTTGGGGTTAGAACAGGATAACAGACTTAAAGAAGCTGCTATTCAAGCCATACACAATTATGGTACACAATTCCCACTTTCAAAATCATACATTTCACATCCACTTTACAGCGAACTGGAAAGCAAAATCGAACAAATGTATAGTATTCCACCCATCATAACCAAGAACAGTACGCTGGGGCATTTAGCCATTATCCCAACACTCATTAGGGATGAAGATGCCGTAATATTGGATCATCAAGTACATTGGAGTGTCCAAAATGCCTGTCAACTTTTAAAATTGCGAGGAATTCCGGTGGAAATGATCCGGCACAGTAATCTGGATATGTTGGAAGATAAAATCAGACAGCTAACCACCAAATGCAACAAAATTTGGTACATGGCTGATGGGGTATATTCCATGTTTGGTGATTATGCACCGATTCCGGAATTATTGGCTTTAACCCAAAAATATACACAGCTTAACCTTTATTTTGATGATGTTCATGGAATGAGCTGGAAAGGCAAAAACGGAACCGGTTTTATTTTTGACGCTATCAAAGAACTACCAGAAAACTGTATTGTGGTGAGCACACTAAGCAAAACCTTTGGAGCCAGTGGTGCAACTGTATTTTGTAGAAACCAGAAATTGAGGGACAAAATTAAAAATTTTGGAGGACCATTAACCTTTTCCGCTCAGTTAGAACCGGCATCTGTGGCGGCTGCAATTGCATCTGCAAACATCCATTTATCTCCTGAAATAGAATTGAAACAAAATGATTTGGCAGATAAAATTGCCTACTTCAACCAATTGTTGTCGCAAGGAAACCTCCCAATAATTTCAAAAAACGATTCGCCAGTTTTCTTTTTGGGAATGGGTACACCCGCAACAGCCTATAACTTTGTGCATCGTTTATTCAAGGAAGGTTTTTTTCTGAATTTGGGGATTTATCCTGCTGTACCTATCAAGAATATTGGGATTAGAATTACGTTATCCAGTCACAATCAACAACAGGACATTACAGCTTTGGCCGAAGCAATGGAATACTATTTCCATAAAGCTTTGGAAGAAACAAATAACAGCGAAAACAAAATAAGACAGGCTTTTGGAATTGACAGTAAAAAAGTAGAAAAGATTTCCGAATCAAAAGAGCAGGAGCTTTTTATAGAAGAAAAAAATACCATTCAGGATATCATAAAATCAGAATGGAACCAATGCATTGGAAAGCAAAATATTTTCGATTGGGAAGGACTGGTTTATTTAGAGAATACATTCAGCCAGCATCCGGATCCAACAAACCAATGGGATTTTTACTATTACACTATTAAAGACAATAGAGGTAACATAATACTAATGACTTTTTTTACCTATGGTCTTTGGAAAGACGATATGCTGGCAACTGAATCGGTCTCCATCCATTTGGAAGAAATAAGAAAAACCAATCCTTCATACCTCACCTCAAAAGTATTGAGTATGGGGTCTCTATTTACAGAAGGAAAACACTGTTCCATCAATGAAGAACACCCTTTAGCAGAAAAAGCTTTGAAACTACTATTGGATAAATTAGAGGAAAAATACAATTCCTTAAATGCAGATATGTTAGTTTTAAGAGATTTTGAAAAAGACAACATTTACAACAAAACAATAATTGACCAAGGTTATTTCAAAATAGACATGCCGGAATCCTGTGTAATTGAAAGCCAAGTTTGGTATTCATACGAAGAGTTTACAAAAACATTGTCTCTCCGTTCCCGTAAACATTTCAATAAAGAGATAGAACCTTATGAGAAGTGCTATGACGTTGCAATAAAAGATAAATTAAGCAAATCAGAAATAGCAAGAGCATACCAACTCTACAACAATGTAAAAGATAATAATTACGCTATCAATACATTCCGATATACCCAAGAAGTTTTCGAAAATATGAATGAAAGTCCAAACTGGGAGTTCATAGTATTAGCATTGAAAGCAGAAACCGAAAATCCATTCGTAGGAATTATGTTTTGCTACAAAAACACGAATAATATCTATGTCCCTGAATTAATAGGTATGGATTATAAATGGGCAAAAGAATACCAACTCTACAGACAATTGTTATTTCAAACCATAAAAAGAGCTAATGAGTTGCAGTTTCAAAAAATTGACTTTGGAGTGTCAGCCTCCTTTGAAAAAAGAAAATTAGGAGCTAAAATAATTCCAAAAGTAGCTTATGTTCAGGCAAGAGACAATTACGCAATGGAACTTATGAATACTTTGCAAAATGATTACAAATCAATTGCAAAATGACGAAAGCATATTGACAACTAATATTTAAAAGAATATTTAAAAAAAGGGTTGAAGTATTTAATGGTATCTGCAATAAAATTCAGGAAGCAAATGAAGTAAAACTCAGTAAGGCAGGTAGCGGAATAAAATTGTGTAACAAAACATTAACGGACTTAAAAAGAGATAATGAGCAAAAAAGATTTCAACACTGTATTGGAAGAAATTGATTTTTTCAAAAATCTGTACCCATGAATTTATTAATTTTTTTTAATCAACCTGTACGTCTCCTTCTGAGCACCATTAAAATTAGGATTTGGATGTACAAATAATGGTTAACAAGATATTTAAAAGATGAAATATACAAATGGTAATTATTCACTTTGGCTAATATGATGGAGTCTACTTATAAAGATGCTCTTTACAGTATACTGAGAAAAGAACAGGAGATAAGTTTGGAATCAGTGCATGTTATTGATGAATCCTATCGTATGATTGTTTTTCTCCAGGATTTACTTTTAGATATGAAAAAACGTGTTCTGGATTATCATTTTACAGAGGAAAATGAAGAAATCGAATTTTTTAGGATCATTAAACCACAAATACTTGGAAAGTTAATTTATTATAACAAAGTGTATAGAATAGAGACCTCTTGTCCAGTAAACAGTGGTAAAATGTACTATAAATATTTTTCTGGTGAATTACAGCAGTTAAAGAATGAATACAAAGAACATATCTGTAATTCTGATTTTTACCGGTATTATCGTTCAGGACGGACAGATAAAGACCACGATTTTTTTAAATTAGGAAAAATAAGTCTTAATACGGGGCTTAACAGCTTTATCTTTGAAGTTGATACTCAATTCTCTACTTATTATGATTACAAAGTTTCGCGCATTATAGCCGATGAATTGCTTTATAATTATTTGATTGTCAAAATCAATCCTGTCGACAAACCTGATATGGTTTTACAAAATGCCGAATCTACCAAAGATGTCTTTTGGACAGAATCTAAAAACGCGATGATAGAATTGATTTATGCCCTATACGTATCTGGAGCGATTTCTAATGGTAAAATCGGAATCCGTAAAATTAGTTTAGTTTTTCAGCTATTATTCCGGACACAATTGGGTGATATCCATCATGCGTTTCATCGTATGAAAGACCGTGCAGGTAATCGCACTTTATTTTTAGACCAGCTCAAATCTTCTTTAGAGCAGTATATGGATAAAGATTTATAAATAATTATAATCCTCTATTATTTCAAAGCAGTGTTTTATTACACTGTTTTTTTTTATATCCACCCATCCTTACCCATTGGCAAAACGTTTCTGATTCTAGTTTCTTTGACAGTGGAAAATCAAAATTAGCTTAATTATTACTAATTGTCTGTATTCTAGAAATTTCCAAAATCATGATTTTCAATTGGTAAAGCTTGGCAGAAAATACAATAAATAGCCTCCAATTTTGCATATATCATTAATCGAAAAGTAATAATTGATTAAAACATAGCTATATGAATATCGACAGAATTGAATTTATGGCTTGGATGGAGCGAATTATGGAGCGGTTCGACATCCTTATGGAATTGGTAAGCGCAGCTAAAAATCAGCATACTACTATTGATGGAGAAGAGCTGCTGGACAATCAGGATATTTTGCAGATTTTAAAGATAAGTTCACGATCCCTGCAGCGTTATCGTTCCTCCGGCAAGCTTCCCTATTATACAATCAGCGGAAAAATTTATTATAAGCTATCAGATGTACACCAGTTCGTCAGAGAAAGCTTTACCGCTCCCATGTCCAAAGTAAAAGTCAACGGGTGACAAATAGCACCAATGGATGCCAGTTAGTACAAAACAGTGAAAGCCTCTTTTACTTTCGATGTCGAACTTAAATATTTCAAATTATGAGCAAACAAACTTTAGATAAACCACAATCTCCCGAACAATTATCCGAGATATTATTGGTGCTGGACAAAGAGAAAAAGAAAATTCAGGCTGTAAAGGGCATTGATAAAAATGGCAAGCTCGAAACCGTAGATGCTAATAAAAAAAATCAGAATCAGTTTATGCGTGTGGATAAGAATGGCGATTTATTTTCTAACTTCTTTTCCAATTTTCTCAGCCAATTAAAGAATCCTACTCGTTTTTCCTTTTTCAAAGTTCCTGAACCTGTCGCTATTGATATGGTAAATGAAATGCAAAAACAGATGGATAGACCAACTCCCGAAGGGGAACAGCTGATGAAGCAACACGAAGTGAAAACTGAATCGCAACAAGATTATAAACAAGAAAATCAAAATAGCATGGAAACTAGACAAACGACATCAGAAACAAGCGAGTATCGCTACAAACCAGAACAGATCGATTGGGAAACAATGAACAATCTCGGACTGAACAAAGAAAAACTTGAAAAGATGAACCTCCTTGATCCTTTATTGAGAGGTTTTAAAACCAATGAGCTTGTACCTGTAAGCCTTAATCTCGGCACTGCTGTTACCCGTATGGATGCACGGCTCTCTCTGCAACAAAATGATGAAGGGGCGGTTGTGGTCGCCATTCATGGTATCCGCAAAGAACCTAACCTGAATTTTGCTTTTTTCGGTCATCAGTTCACTAAAGAAGATAAAGACAATCTGCTCCAAACAGGCAATATGGGCCGAGTGGTTAATCTGACCAATCCAAAAACGAATGAGATCATTCCCTCTATTGTCAGCGTGGACAAGCTGACCAATGAGCTGGTGGCACTACGTACAGATTTTATAAAAATACCTGACGAAATTAAAGGGATAAAACTGAACCAAGAGCAAAAGCAAATCTTGTTGGAAGGCAAACCACTTTATATAGAAGGGATGGTTTCCAAGAAAGGAGCTGCGTTTGATGCTACCATACAATTCAATGCTGATAAACGTTTTGTAGAGTTCACGTTTGATAGAAGCAACACCAATAAGCAAATGCAAAGCAGTCAGCAAAGCCAGTCGCAGGAAGCTCCGAAAATCTTTAGAGACAAAGAGCTGGATAAGGAGCAATATCAGAAATTCAAAGACGGACAGACTGTTTATGTCAGCGGATTGGTTGATAAGAAGGGTAAAGAATATAATGGTTACATCACCTTTAATAAGGAAACTAATAAGACAGACTTCTCTTTCCAAAATCCGAATAAGGTCAAAGAGCAGGCGAAGCCCACCGAAGCTTACAAAACACAAACTGCAGTTAATTCAGAAGGTAAAACCAATGAAGCAACCAAGAATATCAAAGAGCCTTTGAACTCGGGACAAAAAAATCCCGACAGCAAGGAACAGCAGGAGCAACAGGAAGTGGCCAAAGCATCTGCCAAATCCAAAGGGCGCAAAATGTAAAATGTAACGTGTCATGAAAGTAGTTATTGCAGAAAAACCAAGTGTAGCCAGGGAAATAGCCAGCCTGTTGGGAGCCTCCGAAAAAAAGGATGGTTACCTGACAGGTAACGGTTATTTTGTTACGTGGGCTTTTGGACATTTAGTAGGATTAGGTATGCCGGAGGATTACGGCATTTCCGGATTTCAGAAATCATCCCTGCCGATACTGCCCAATCCTTTTTTATTGACAATACGTAAAGTAAAAAAAGACAAAGGATATACGGCTGATACAGGAGCATTAAAGCAACTGAAAGTAATAGAACAGGTCATTGACCGTAGTGAAAAGATTATTGTCGCAACCGATGCCGGGCGTGAGGGTGAACTGATATTCCGGTACATCTACGAATACCTGAAATGCAACAAGCCGTTTGAACGCCTCTGGATCAGCTCGCTTACCGAAAAAGCAATCAAGCAGGGCTTTGACAGCCTGAAACCCAGTAGTGATTTTGACGGATTATATCAGGCAGCGCAGGGTAGGAGCCGAGCTGACTGGCTAGTGGGCATCAATGCTTCGCAGGCACTCTCGATTGCCGCAGGCAACGGCATTTATTCGCTCGGAAGAGTGCAGACACCTACACTTGCTTTAATATGCAAGCGTTATTTGGAAAACAGAAATTTTTCGGTGCAGCAATACTGGCAGATAAAGTTGTCCCATACAAAGGAGTTCACAGACTTTAAAAGCCTTTCCAAAAACAAATGGGATGATAAAAAGCTCGTGGAAGATACACTAAAGTCCATCAAAAGAAATGGCAATACAGTTATGGTTACCTCTGCAGAAACCAAAAACGTGACGGAACAACCGCCTTTGTTGTTTGACCTTACAGGCTTGCAAAAAGAAGCCAATAAAAAGTTGAACCTGACCGCTGAAGAAACCTTGAACATTGCCCAAAGTCTGTATGAAAAGAAATTTATTACTTACCCGCGTACGGGAAGTAAATACATTCCTGAAGATAGGTGGGAAGAAATTCCCAATCTTATCAGGGCTTTACAGGAAATGGGAGCCTTCAAGCAAGCAGTTACCAAAGTGAAGTGGGGACGTTTCAGTAAACGTATCGTGAATGACCTGCGTGTTACCGATCATCACGGTCTGCTGATTACGGACAAAATCCCTTCGGCTTTATCGGCAAAGGAAAATGCAGTTTACAATTTGATTGCCTTTCGAGTGCTGGAAGCTATTTCCCAAGCCTGTACTATAGAGATAACCGATGTTATGTTGCAGGCTTTGCATTATGATTTTGTGTTGAAAGGTTACAAGATATTGGAACCAGGTTGGCGTTCTATCAAAGGCAGTTTCTCCGATGATGATGCAGAACCAGTACAGGAGCTACCCCAACTAAAAAAAGGCGATGAGCTTAAAATAAAAGAAGCCATCGTCCTGGAAAAAAAGACCAAGCCACCTGTGCTTTATACTGAAGCCGGACTTTTATCGGCTATGGAAACTGCTGGAAAGGAGATTGAAAATGAAGAGGAGCGAAAAGCATTGCAAAACATCGGTATTGGAACGCCCGCCACAAGAGCCGCTATCATCGAAACCTTATTTGCTCGTAACTATATCCAAAGGGAAAAGAAATCCCTGATACCTACCGGTAAAGGATTACAAGTTTATGAACTTATTAAAGACAAAAAGATTGCAGACGTTGCAATGACCGCCGAATGGGAGTTGACTTTGCAGAAAATTGAAAACAACAAAAGTAATGCAGAGGCTTTCCAGAAAGAAATGGAAAACTATGCTACATCCATTACCAATGAATTGTTGCAAACTGCCATTGCACAAGAAAATCTGGCCATGCTTGACTGTCCCAAATGCAAAAATAGGCAACTGATTATTAGGGATAAAATTGTCAAATGTCCTGATGAGACCTGCAATTGGGTACAATTCCGAAATGTATGTGGTGTGCAAATCGGTATAGCCGATATAGAAAGTCTTGTCAGCAAAGGAAAAACTTCTTTCATTAAAGGAATGAAAAGCAAAGCCGGAAAGAGATTCGATGCCTATATAGTATTGAATGATAAGGCGGAAAGCTCCTTTGAATTTGAAAAATCCAAACCTTCAAAGAAATAATGAGCAATTCTATCATTACCCAAAAGGAAATAGAAAATCAGATTTACAATGTAAAGGGGAAACAGGTAATGCTGGACAGCGACCTTGCCAAGATCTATCAGGTAGAAACAAAGGTTTTTAACCAGGCAGTTAAACGTAATGCAGACCGCTTTCCTGAATCCTTCTGTTTTCAACTGGCACAGAATGAATTTGACACCATAAACTTGAGGTCACAAATTGTGACCTCAAGTTTGAATTATGGGGGAAGGCGTTATCTGCCTTATGCTTTTACAGAACAAGGGATTGCGATGCTTTCAGCTGTACTCCGTAGCGATATTGCCGTAAAAGTGAGCATCGAGATAATGAATGCCTTTGTGGAAAAGCGTAAGATGGTTGTTAATAATGCAGCCTTGTTTCATCGACTGGATAAGATGGTACTAAAACAGGCAGAAGCAGACCTTAAATTTGAAGAAATCTTTAAGGCCATTGAAAGCGGAAAGCTGCACAGTGAAAAGGGTGTTTTCTATAACGGAGAAATTTTTGATGCCTATGCCTTTGTATCTGATATTATCCGCAGTGCCCAAAGTTCCATTATACTTATTGATAATTATGTGGACGATACGGTGCTGACTTTGTTGGGCAAGCGAAATAATAATGTTACCGCAACAATCTATACTAAAAGTATGAGTAGCCAATTACGGCTGGATGTGCAACGATACAACAGTCAATATCCTTCGGTTGAAGTTGAGGTTTTTTCGGATGCCCACTACCGTTTTCTTATAATTGATAACACCGAACTCTACCATATCGGAGCATCATTGAAAGACCTGGGTAAAAAATGGTTTGCATTTTCGAGAATGGATATTGAGATTGGTCGAATGCTCCAAATTTTAGCCATCTAGCAAAATTCTAAACAAAATATAGTATGAATACACACCAAAAAGACCTGTCTTATTTCGCATTAAGGCTACAGGAACTATTGAATGAAAGTTTTCCTGAAAGAGCTTGGGACACCAAATTTATCAGCCAACGTTCAAGCTGGGCTGCCAGTGCTTATGAAGTAACTTTTCGAGCAGGAAACCCCGCCAGCCATTACGATAATATTGCTGAATATATCCTTTTTGAAGGGCTACACTTTTCAAAATTTGACACCCTTTTTCAATTGGTCTGCAATGAGTTCGATACAAGAATGGCAGACGAAGAATTACGCCCGTTTGCCGTGAAGATGCTTCCTGTTTGCGAACCTGTTTTTGCAAACTATAAACTGACGGATGACTTCGGCTATTGCACTGATTTTAACCTGCTCTATACCGAACTGACTGGAACTATAGCCATTTGGATAGAAGAAAATGGGCTTCAGTAAACGTCAACATCTCCAATGGAATATTGATGCCTTGCGAATTGCTTTTAAACTGGAAAAGGAGAACGGAAAAGCCTCCGTAAGCGAAAGACTGCTAATGATGCAATACAGCGGATTTGGTGGTCTTAAATTTGTGTTGAACCCTGCCCAAAATCCGATAGACATCAACCATTGGAGAAAGAACGAACACGAACTTTTTCCACTCACACAGGAACTGCATCAGCTTCTAAAAGAAAGTGCAACTGACGAAAAACAATACCGCAGGTATGTGGACAGTATGCGGAGTTCTGTACTGACTGCATTTTACACACCACCTTTGGTTATTGATGCTATTGCCATCACATTAAAAGAAAATGCTGTAAGCATTCAAAAACTTTTAGAACCCTCTGCCGGTATCGGCTCTTTCATACAATCCTTTGCAGATAAAGATGTACCATAGGTTACCGCTTATGAAAAGGATCTGCTTACAGGCAAAATTTTAAAGCAGCTCCATCCCGATAACACTATCCGCATCAGTGGTTTTGAAGAAATACCCGAAAAGGAACAAAACAGCTACGATATAGTAGCCAGCAATATCCCTTTCGGTGATACTTCCGTTTTTGATCTTTCCTATTCCAGAAACAGGGACACAGCAAAAGTGCAAGCAGCCCGCAGCATACACAATTACTTTTTCCTGAAAGGAACTGATATGCTCCGTGAGGGTGGTATATTGGCTTTTATTACTTCAGAGGGGGTATTGAACAGTGCTAAGAACGAGACCATACGCAGGGCATTGATGAAGGATAATAATCTGGTTTCAGCAGTCCGATTGCCAAATAACCTATTTACAGACTATGCCGGTACGGAAGTCGGTAGCGACTTGATTATACTGCAAAAAAACACCGTTAAGCAAAGCTTCACAGAAGTGGAAGAACTTTTCTGTCAGAGCCAAATAACGCAATACAATACACCAAGCAATGCCTTGTTTCAGGATAACGGAAGGATTATACATACTACACGTGTTTTAGATACCGATCCTTACGGGCAACCTGCATTTATCTATACTCACAGGGATGGTGTGGAAGGAATTGCCAAAGACCTGAAGCAAATGCTATCAGAAGATTTTGGGGAGCATCTGGATATTGGCTTGTATAAAGGCGAACGAAACGATGTGCCTGTCATCGAAATTCCTATAATACCAACGGTTACACCTCCCGCTGCTCAATCTGTAACCATTACACAGGAAACACAGATATTATCTGCTCCAACAATAAATAAGGTCAAAGAAGAAAGGCAGCTGAGCATTTTTGATCTCTTTGAAAATTTAGAAGAACCAGCGGTTGTTGTCACTCCAGTTAAAGCAGTCGCAACAACAAAACAACAAGCCAAAGGAAAAAGAACTGTGAACGGGTATCAGGCAAACCTGTTCAGCGGTTTGATGCAGCAACCTCCAGTTTCTACTTCTCCTGTAAATAATAATACGTCAAATGAAAGGAATACTCAGGAAGTTATCGGCGATTTGTTTTCAGGACTGAACGGAAATGGCTTGGCTCAAAAGATTACCGCTGGTAACACTATTCCCGAACCTGCAATTTATACCAAAGAAATACAAATCTTTTAATCGTAACGATTGCCTTGCAGTGGATAACGGCTGGATTGGCTATCTTAAAGATTTTGATAAGGATAAGCAGCAGGTAATGTTTTATCCTTTGCAATTATCGTCCTTGCAGAAAGCAAGAGCTGAAGCTTATATTTCTGTACGGGATAGCTACCTCGATTTATATCAGAAGGAAACCGGCTATCTATGCAAGGAAAAACGACCGACTATGAGTTTTCGGTAGCGAGTAATATTGTGTCAAAAAAACGCTTCCGATACTTCATCAAAGTGCCAGAACTGGCACAGTTCTATTCGGAAATCACGGATTACAGAACTGCTAAGGATATTGGTATTGACCGTCCGGAAAAGAACGAGGTGCTTTATAATATACCGCCTACGCCAGATCAGGAAATATTCATTCAAAAACTAATGGGTTTGCCAAATCAGGTAATGCCACCTTATTGGGAAGACCTCCGCTGTCAGATCGGGAAGAAAAAGCAAAGATGTTGATTGCTACGGATTATGTCCGTAAGATGTCGCTCGATATGCGAATGGTAAGCGGTAAATATGATGATCATCCTGATAACAAAGCTTCCTATTGTGCCGCCAACATAGCTATATACTGCCAAAAGTTCCATGCGCAGAAAGGAACGCAGTTTGTCTTTTCTGACTTAGGTACTTACAAGCCTGGAGAATGGAACGTATATGGGGAGATCAAACGCAAACTTGCAGAAGACCACGGTATACCAGCACACGAAGTCCGTTTTATACAGGAAGCTAAAAATGATAAGCAACGTAAGGAGCTTATAAGCTGTATGAATGAGTGAAAAATCCGTGTGCTGTTTGGTTCTACCAGTATGTTGGGAACTGGTGTAAATGCACAGAAAAGAGCCGTTGCCGTTCATCATCTGGATACTCCGTGGTGACCAAGCGATCTTGCCCAACGTGACGGAAGGGCTGTCCGTAAAGGTAATGAAATTGTCAAGTTCTTCGCCGATAACAAGGTAGATGTAATTATCTATGCAGTGGAAAAATCACTCGATAGCTACAAATTCAACCTGTTTACAATAAACAGCTTTTTATTGATCAACTCAAAACCAACAATCTCGGAAAGCGAACCATTGATGAAGGCAGTATGGACGAAAAATCGGGAATGAATTTCTCTGAATATGTAGCTATACTTTCGGGCAATACCGATCTTTTGGAAAAAGCAAAACTGGAAAAACAGTTTGCCGGATTGGAAAGTGAGAAGCAGGCATTCAACCGTTCCAAGTTTAGCTCTAAATACAAGCTGGAAGATATTTCCGTTACACTGGAGTCTGCCGGGTCAAGATTGGAACGAATGAGCCTCGATTGGGAAAATTTGCAAAAAAACGCTTGCAAAAACAACAGGATGGAACGATACTGAACCTCGTACAGCTTGATGGACTGTCACCTAATGCCGATGTGAAACAGATTGGAGCCAAGCTTAACCAGATTGCCGATAAAGCCCGTACCAGTGGTCAATATGAAGAAATAGGCAACCTGTATGGATTTGCATTATTGGTTAAAACTGAAATGTCCGAAAGAGAGGGTGTTGATATTAAAGTGAATCGTTTTTTGATACAGGGTGAAGGCAATATAAAATATACCTATAATAATGGTTTGATTGCTAATGACACAAAGCTTGCATCAATGAATTTCCTTAGTGCTTTGGAAAAAATACCCGGCTATATCGAGCAGGAACAAAAGAAAATTACTGAACTGCAAAAAGACCTGCCTGTACTTCAGGAAGTAGTCAACGGTACGTGGAAAAAGGAAAGCTGGCTGTACGAACTAAAAATCGAACTTGCGGCAATTGATAGGAAGATACAATTATCGCCGGGACTACAATCGAACACCTTATACCGATCTTAACTTTTTTTGATAGCTTAAAGTTATAATGTAATGTATTGATTTTTAGTATTTTATGTTATTGTTTTTTGATGATAATTTTTTAAGTTGAAAATGTTTAACTAAGTGATTTTAACGCTTTTTAATAATTCTAAGTTTTTTATAGGTAAAAAGATGTACATAATGGAGACGTTAGAGTTCGACTGTCGAACTCATATTCACAGTCGAACACTTTACAGCTAATTTCAGAAAAACCTGATAATTAAATCAAATGGGGTCGCTTAATTTTCAGGCCTTAAATCATTTTCTTATAAAGGTAATAATTGTATTGATATTTCATTTATATTTGAAATAATCTGGTTTTATACGTAGCCTAAATGGAACTCTAATATTAGTGTAAAATTATTTGATCTTTCTGGAAAAAAAAGATCAATGAAAGAGTCTATCAAATTCCATTTAAATATAAAGAAGAATGAGGGAATTTTGCAGAAAAACAATGGAATATGTAGCTGGAAAATAAAATGAGTGTTACTAACAGTTATTAAAACTCAGCTTTAGTTTTTACTCAAATGCTTAATAATCATTGAAAAAAACAAGGAAAATTCAAAAAAGGTAATGAAATAATTTACAAATTATAAAAGCATAATGGGAAATTTAAAATCAAAATTATTTTTTTCGCTTTCAAGTATGACGGCAGAGGTTATTAAAATTTTGCAATTATTCTCTACCCACGATTTAGTATGGAAACCTGAATCTTGGGACGGAATTCCAGGAGAAAGATTCTCTGCAATTGAACAAATTTGTCATCTCAATGACATTGAAAGGAATGAATATCACTTACACATACAAGCTATCTTAAATGAAAATTATCCAATCTTAAAATCAATTGACTACAAATTGTCTATTCAAAAAGATTATCAAAATGTAAAGCTTTCAGAAGTCATTTATGATTTTTACAATGCAAGAAAAAAAACGTTGGTAATGATTGAGGAAATTGATGAATCAAAATGGAACAGAATAGCCTATTTTGAGGGGTATGGAAATATTACCTTGAAATCATTAATACACATTTTGTGTAGCCATGACTTTGAACATCTATCATCTTTGCGATGGCTTCTTGGAAAAATTGAAACAGAAAAACTGAATAAAGAAAATATAAATAACTGATAACAAGAGTTTTGTTTTTACTTGATCAAAGAAACTTTTTAACCCTTTCAATTAAAGATAAAGCGAGTTCAAAGGCCTATGAACAATTAACGTTTATAACACAATCTGGCAAATCAAATAAAAATGATAAAAATATTGGAATAACTCCTAGAATTGCTGATTTGATAAGAAAAAACAATTGGGCTGGACATTCTGTATATTCCTGTTTCAATAGTCTATAGAGGAAGCCTTGTATTATGTTGCTATTCGTTCAATCATAGTTTTGTCTCGGCTTCCTTCAGATTTGAGGTCGCCCTGAGCTCCCTTGCTCGCAACTAACGATTCCCATTAGGAGACTCGTTTGGGACTTATATTCATTAGCTTTGTAACACACAACAAAAAACCTCGAAAGTTTTACTTTCCGAGGTTTAATGTAACTCTAATCCTTCTCAATATTTTATAGGATAGTTAAGTGTTAGAAGTTATTTAGAAGACATTACTTTTTTGATACTGCTTCCTCTATCTGTAGTCAGTTTTACAATAAAAATCTGCTCTTGTCCTTGATATGTATGAAGGTGTAGCATGATTTCTTTGCTCAAATAACTATTTGTCTCCGTTTTTGAAAGTACCAAAATACCTTGTGCATTAAATACTTCAATTTTTACATCAGAGGTATAATCAAAATCGTATCTGATTGTAAGAACATCTTTGAAAGGAACAGGGTAAGCCGTAAAATCAGCTGTTGCGGTTTTCGTAGCTATTGATCGTGCATTTGGATCGCTTGGATTTCGTAAAGTAACGATGCCACTGACTTGACAGTTATTAGCATCTTTCACCACCCATTTGTATTCTCCTGCAGATAAATTACCAAAGAAATTAGATGTTTGGTAAGAAACTCCATTATCTATAGAGTACATCAATGTACCTGTTCCGCCAGTAGCATTCAAGGTGATTGAACCATCTTTTAATGCTTCACAACAGGAAGGATTTACTGCTGCTACAGATACCGCTATTAATGTCGGACTTACTAAAGTAACAGTTCCTTTCAAGATACAGTTATTGGCATCTTTTACCACCCATTTGTAATCTCCAGCGGCTAGACCGCTAAATAAATTAGATGTTTGGTAAGTCAATCCGTCATCTTTAGAGTACATCAGTATACCTGTTCCTCCTGTTGCTGTAATACTGAAAGATCCATCGGTTCCTCCATTACATTTAGGATTTTCTGGTGTTGCTGATGCAACTATCGCTGGTGGATTGATTAAATTAACCGTTCCTTTCGAAATACAGCCATTGGCCTCTTTTACCGCCCATTTGTATTGTCCTGCAGCCAGTGCATTAAACACATTAGATGTTTGGTAAGAAACTCCATCATTTATGGAGTACATCAATGGAGCTGTGCCTCCTGTAGCGTTCACCGTGATTGAACCATCGGCTCCACCGTTACATTTAGGGTTCACAAGAGTTGCTGATACGATTACAGCTGGTGGAGTGGTTAAGATAAACGTGCCTTTCAATAAACAATCATTGGCATCTTTTATTCTCCATTTGTATTCTCCTGCAGCAAGCCCTGTAAATACATTGGATGCTTGATAAGTCACCCCTTGATCGATAGAGTACGTTAGTGCACCAGTACCTCCTGAAGCAATAATTGTGATCGAACCATCAGTTCCTCCGTTACATTTAGGATTCACAAGGACTGATGATGCTACTATCAATGGTGGATTGGTTAAAGTAACCGTGCCGCCTGTAAAGATACAATTATTCGCATCTTTTACTACCCAAGTATACGTACCGGCTATAAGGCCTGTATATACTTTTGGAGAGGTTTGAGCCACGAAGCCTGCACCATTGAAGTTGACCATATAAGGACTTGTTCCACCGCTGAATGTTAGTGTAATTGAACCATCTGGTTCATTACAACATCTAGGATTTATTGGAGTTGCCGAAGCTACCAAAATGGTTGGTTGTGCAATAGTCTCTGAACCTTGTACAACACATCCATTGGCATCTTTAACAATCCAGGTGTAGGTACCGGCAGTAAGACCAGTGTACACTTTTGGAGAGGCTTGAGCCAAGAATCCTGCGCCATTGAAGTTCACCATATAAGGGC